>NZ_JUET01000141.1 GCF_001006485.1 Tannerella forsythia | reverse complement strand
CATATGCGGTAAGGGATGGGGGGCTGCGGGAGGTCGAAAGGGATGACGAGAGGCGGGAGGGGGGGGAGGGCGTGGGAGAGGGGGGGGGAGGGGCGGAGTGTGGTGGGGGGGGGGTGAGGTGGGGGATGGAGGTGGGGGAGGGGAGGGTGGGGGGGGGGGCGGGGGTGGGGAAGGGAGGGGGGGGGTGGAGGGGGGCGGGGGGGGGGGGGGTGAGGGGGGGGGGGAGGGGGGAGGGGGGCGGCGTTACTGCGGCAGGAGGGGGTCGGGGCGGTGGAGTGGGAGGGGAGAGGGGGGAGGGGAGGGGGATGGAGGGGAAGAGGGAGGGAGAGAGGGGGGAGAGGGGGAGAAAGGAGGCGGAGGACGGGGAGGGGGAGGGGGCGGGAGAGAAGAGGGTGAAAGGGGGGGAAAAGGAGGGGAGAAGGAGGGAAAAAGAGGGAAAAAGGAAGGAAGAGAGAAGGGAGAGGGGGGGAAAAGAAGAGGAAAGGGAAGAGGAGAGAGGAAGGGAAAAGGGGGAAGGGGAGGGAGAGGAGAGGAGAGGAGGGAGAAGAGG
>NZ_JUET01000140.1 GCF_001006485.1 Tannerella forsythia | reverse complement strand
TCAAATTTCTGTATTACCGTCAAAGATACGAATTGCAGAAAAATTTCATACCATTAGTATGGCTTTTGTTCTTTCGGATAGCAGATGACAATTCAAGAAATACGGACTGCTTGTGCACGTACGGCGGAGGCGCTCGACCGGGGGGCGCTTAAAACAGCCTTTGATACGCTTCAAGGGTTGATTGCCGGTTCACAAGCCTATACGTATCAAAACAAACTCGACAAATTACAGGAGACGTATCAATATATGCTTCGTTATTAAATAGAAGGATCGTGGGACCCTATGCAGGAACAGATTTATGCAGGGATTCTGACGCAAACATTCGAGCTGACAGATCGACTGCGACATGGACTTTTGGCAGATATTTCTCCTGAAACGTGTTATGC
>NZ_JUET01000139.1 GCF_001006485.1 Tannerella forsythia | reverse complement strand
TCGCCATCAGCAATGCCAAGAGACAGTTGATAAATACGTTCCATGACATCAAGCCCGAATTCTTACAAAATTACTTAGATGAATTCTGTTACAAGTTTAATCGCCGATATTTGGGAGAAGCTCTTTTGGGAAGATTGCTGGTTGCCTGTGTAAGCTATAGAAATGAGTTTAGGTATAAGTGCGGATAATCATATATAATTAATAATGGATACGAATGTACGACAGGTTAATTGTCAATGGTGAATTGTCATGCCGGGTACATGATTCGGCGTGTAATGCGCATACCCATTACCCGAAAGGGCCGGGAGCCCGAATTATTTCAGCCCCATCCCGTAAGGGTGGGGTATCGACATCCGGACCTTGTTCGGAGGGCTGAAGGCCTGAATTAAATTCATTCTTATTTGTTCTATATTACTATGGATTTAATGACACCAACAGCGGTGTACGGATAAAGGTAAACCAAAGAAACTGTGTGTATTACAGGTTTGAGATAACTGCGTACTTGTGGCCTCGATATGGATGGAAGTGACATTATGACAAAAAATACCGAACGGAGCATGTGCATGAACATGTCCGTTCGGTAGAGATTGTGTTTAATTATCTGCTACTTATGTGTCCTCAAAAGCCGATTCCTCTGCGATAATCCATAGGCGTGACGCCGTACATTTTCCTGAAAGCACTATAGAAATTGGGCGTATGCTCGAAACCGCAATGCTCGGCGATGTCCTCAATCGTAAATCCGGGTTTGGTCTCCAGCAGGTTTCGTGCCTTCTGCATCTTTATCTTCAACATGTACGTGGCGGGGGAGTCGCCTGTAATGGCAACGAGTTTCCGGTGCAGCTGTCGTGGGCTCATGCAGAGTTTCTCTGCCAGCGTGTTCACATCCAAGTGCCGTTTGTCCAAGAGCTGATAGATGAAATCCACCGCCTTGGCAAGGAAGCGTCGCTCAGCATCCGTGAGCTTCTGCTCCTTGTCCGTATCGGCACTATTGCTGAACTTGTCACGCAGACGGAGATGACGGTCAAGCAATTTTTCTACTCTTGTTCGCAGCTCGTCGGCGTTGAACGGCTTGGAAATATAGGCATCGGCCCCTGCCTCCAATCCCTTGATTCGTTCTTCCTCCGTAATCTTCGCCGTAACGACGATGATGGGAATGTGGTTGATGATTTCGTTTCCACGCACCTGCCGGCACACTTCCAGACCATCCATGCCGGGCATCATCAGGTCGGTGATGATGAGGTCGGGTACCAGGTCGAGCGCCTTTTCCATTCCTTCCTTGCCGTTGGCGGCATAGGAGACAGCGTAACGGTCGGCAAACAGCGAACCGATATAGGCGGCGATGTCGTGGTTGTCCTCAATGACAAGCAGACGGCATTGGTTGTCGTCGTTCTCGCTGTCGGCAAGTGTTGTCTCGTTTTCGGGCAGGAGCGGAGCGCTGTCAATCATTGTACTGTCCATTTTTCGCTTGCTGTCATGGTGTATCGGCACATGGATATGGAATGTCGTGCCTTTTCCTACCGTGCTCTCTATCGTGATGAAGCCTTCCACTGCGTCGATAATCTGCTTGACGAGTGCCAGCCCCACGCCCGTACCGATGCTTCGCGCCTCGGTCTCTGCCTGATAGAAAGGCTCGAAGACATGGGAAACTGTTTCCTTGTCTATTCCCTCGCCCGTATCGGATACATCCAAGAACAGGCAGTTGCCTTCGCGCCATACCAACACGCTTACCTTTCCGTATTCGGGCGTGAACTTGAAGGCGTTCGATAGCAGGTTGTTCATTACCTTGCTCACATAGTCGGGCACGAAGTCCATCTCCACCGCCTCTCTGGCAAGGAAGTGCAGGTCGATATTACGGCTGCGGGCATAGTCGCGGTAGGCCTCGATAATCATGGTGAGATGCGCCGTGATGTTGCCGTTATACCAATCGGGATTGCCCACGGAAGACTTGATTTTCGAGATGTCCAGGAGCTGGTTGATGAGGGTGAGCAAGCCCTTGCCCTGCCGCTCGATGGTGCGTGCGTTCTCCCTGACCGCTTCCGTGTCGGCATCTTGCAAGTTATGGCTCAGTCCGAGTATCACGGTGAGCGGCGTACGGAATTCGTGGGTGATGTTGGTGAAGAAGTTCTCGCGTAAGGCCGACAGTCTTTTCAGTGCCAGATGGTTTCGGCGGTGCAGTCGGTTGGTATAAAGTACGATTGTCAGCACTCCTGACAAGACGAGCAGCACAATCCCCAAAACACCAAAGCCGACATAGCGCGCCGTCCGTTCCTGTTCCAGCCTGTGCCGTGCCTCACCCATCTCCCTCGCCTGCCGGTTGCGCTCGATGTTCAGGCTCGTGTTCTGGATGCGGTTCACCTTTTCCATGTTCAGCACACTGTCTTGCATGGTCATAGCCTGCTCGTAAGAGGACAAGGCCGTACGGTAGTCGCCCGCCCGTTTATAGTGCTTGTAATATAAGGTATGGATTTCCGCCAGATGCTCCGGCGACTTGATGCGTTCGGCTATCGCTTTTGCCTTGCCCAGGTATTCCATCTCCTTCGCGTCGTTGCCGGTGGTGTGATAGATGTCTGCAAGGGCAATGAGCGAGTTCAGGGCATGCCATTCGTCTTTGGACTCCTGCATTAGCCGGTAGACGGTTTCATATTCCTCGGTCGCCTTGCCGTATTGCCGCGCCTTTTCGTAGAGCGAACCGAAATAAGTGTGGCAGAGCGATATGCCGAGTGTGCTGCCCGCCTCTGTGTTGAGTGCCATCGACTTGAGGTAATACACCTAGGCCGAGTCTGTTTGTCCGCGATGCTCGAAGATGGAACCGAGATTGGCGTAGTTGATGGCCTGTCCCAACGCGCTGTGCAACTGCCGTTCACCTTCCAGTGCCATGCGTAGTGCGCTGTCTGCACGCTCGTAATTGCCTAATGTCATGTAAATATTGCCCAGTCCGTTGAGCGATATGGCCCGGTTTTTCCTGGTAGTGGACGAGGTGTCGGCGCATTCCTCGCTGAGTGTCCATGCCCGGTAATGATATTCCTGCGCCACGTCGAGCACACCCATCCGCCGGTAGTCGGTGCCGATGTTGTTCAGCGCCTGCACCCACTCGAGCGTATCGCCGACGGCTTCTGCCTGCTGCTGCCCCTTGCTGTGCACGTTCAGGGCTTCCTCGAAGCGGCTCTCGTTGCGCAATACCTTGCCCCATTCCCGCAGGGCAATGATGCTGCCGAGCCTGTCGCCCTCGCTTTCCATTCGTTTTTGCAGTAGGGCGAGCGAATCAATGTCGTGGGCGGAGCGCACGATGCTGTCCGCCATCTTGCGTTCGTCAGGGGTGAATGATACGGACTTCTTCCCGCACGAAACGAGCAGGAGACAAACTGAAATAAACGCCGCTAACGCGCTTAAAATCAGTCGGTAGCCCCCCCCCCCTCCATAACTGTTAAAAGGCTCATGGTGAGGTTGTAAAGTGGTTTTAAGGTTATATTTATCGTACTGCATAAATGTGATGTTTTATGATTGTTCATGGGCGTGCTTATTGTCTGGTCAGCCATTCGGCGGCGGGAATCATACGGATGGTATATCCGTTCTTCTCCACCTCACGGTCTTCGTCGAAGTTGATGAGCAGCAGGTTCTCGCAGTGGAATTTCGTGGCGGCTTTCAGCAGGGCGTTGATTTCACGGTTCAGGGTCTTCTCCGCACTGATGTCGTAGGACACCTGCACTAATTGTTCCACCTTGCCGCTCTTGGCGATGACGAAGTCCACCTCCCATTGCTTGTCACGGTAGTAGAACACGTCGGCATATTCAGGGCGGTAGCGGCGGAGCAGTTCCACATAGACCGTATTCTCCAGTCGCCAGCCCGTGTTCTCTGTGGAGAAGGTGCCGCTGCGCTCAGATACGAAGGCCACGTCCACGACATACACTTTTTCGTTTCGTACCCGTTCCCGGCTCTTGTAGGAAAACTTGGGAACGCCTAGAAGCAGGAATGCCTCCTTCAGATAGGAATAGTAGTTTTCTATGGTATGGTTCGATACGCCGAACATCCGGGCAAGGTCCGTAGCCACGAACTCCTGACAGAAATTGTCGGCAAGGTAGGTTGCCATCCGCCGGAGCACCTCCACGTGCCGCAGGCGGAATCGCCGAGCAATGTCGTTCTTGATGATGGAGTTGAGCAGCGCCTCTATGTATCCCCGTTTGTTCCGCTCGTTCAGCAGTTCGGGAAAGCCTCCGTCCGTAAGGTATTCATGCAGGGCTTTCTTGCGCAGGGCCTTGGACTTGGTGGAGAGGGAGCGAAGCTCCACGCCGCGCATCGTGGCATATTCGGCAAACGAGAACGGATAGAGCTCCACCTTGTTGTGTCGCCCCGTCAGGTGGGTGGTCAGCTCGCTGCTCAGCAGCTTGGAGTTGGAGCCCGTGACGAACAGGTGCACTTTCTGGCGAAGCAGCCGGTTGGCGAACAGCTGCCAGCCCTTGATGTTCTGCACCTCGTCGAGGAAGAGATATTTGAAATCACCGTATATCTGGTACAAGGCGTCGAGCACGCGGTCGAAATCGCCGGTCTCCAGCCCTGTCAGTCGGTCGTCGTCGAAGTTGGCGTAGGCAAATTCCACTCCCTGCTGCCGTATGAACTTCTCGCACAGGGTGGATTTTCCGCTTCTCCGCACACCTGTCACAATCTGGGCAAGGTTGCTCGACGGCGAGAGCTGTCTTTCCTCCATCCTGTCGCACAGCAGCGACAGGTCGTGTGACAGCAGTTCCTCCTTTTGGTCGGAAAAGATGGTTATCAGTCTTCTTGCATCCATGTCATCATGATGTTTTAACTGCCTGCAAAGATAACGAAAAAGTTCCATAATCCACGACACGACACTGAGAAAACTTCCATAAATCACCAAATATTTCTTTTATCGGCTCATTGTCTTCTGCTCCGAAACCAATCATGAAATGCGAAAAGACCTGCTTTGAAGTCCCGAAAGCCCCATTTCTTAAAAGTTGTAAAACTATTCATGTGTTTCTTATGATTATCAGTAAGTTATAAGCCTGAAATGTCCGATTAGAATAATCGGGGCAAATGCAGAATGTCCGATCAGCATAGTTTTTTGTCCGATTAGCATAGTCCCCTCCCATCGTCTCACCTTTAATTTTGCAGCAGAAAAACAGACCCGCCGCATCCTCCGGCAACGGCTCATGGGGTTCTTCACAGGTGGCCTGTTATAATAAGGTATGTGAGACAAGACGACAATATCATCAACTCTTTTAATTTAATTCAAGCAACAAGTATGAACAAAAGACGAACATTTTCGACCAGCCGGATGAGCAGCACCAAGCCCGGCTTGAGTGATGCCACGGCGAGAAAAGGCGCGCGAAAGCGAACGAAACCGCTTATTCCGCCGCTCAGCGGCCGATGGGCACGAGTGGGTCTCTGCGTCCTGTTCTCCGCAACCGTAGCCGTCGGCGCGCAGGCGCAGGCCACAGACGGGAGCGGAACACAGCTGCCGCGAGACCAAAGCAGCGAGCTGCGCACCCGCACTTGGAGTATTTATACCGAGGGCGGACTGTCGTGGGCAAGCGACGTATGGTATCAGAATCTCGATGCCAAGCGCAGTTACAAACAGTCGCCCGCCATGGGTGGCGGCGTGGACTTCACCATCCGCCCCTGGGTGCGCGTGGGCGCCGAGTATCTTTGGTCGCGCTACCGCCGTGAGCAGCGCTTCTCCGTGCTCGACACCAAGACGACGCCCATCAAGGCGTACGGCAACTACTTGATGAACTACCACAACGCCAAACTCGGCTTAGGCTTCAACCTCATGGAGCTGTGGCCCCGCCGCGGCGCGCAGTGGCTCAACATCTGGGTGGGCACGGGCGTAGGCTACACCTTTGCCAAGGGCAACGAGTATGGCATCTACATCAGCAACACGCAGACGCAGGGCGGACAAACCACGCCCATTGGCGAGGGAACAACCATCGGCAACGACTCGGAAGTAACCATCACGGGCAGCATACGTAGCACGAACCGCCACGAGAAGTTCAACACGCTCTACGTTCCCGCTTCGCTCCATATCGAGGCCGACATGAGCCGGGAGTTCAGCATCGGACTGAAAGGCGAGACGGACCGGCTCTTCAACCGCAAGGGCATCGCTCCGAAGCGTTTTGTCTTCGGTTTGGTGACCCTGCGCTATACTTTCGTAAAATAAAACCAATAACCAACTGAAATATGAAACGAATTCAATCCATTCTGCTTGCCATCGCCATGCCGTTGGCAACACCTGCGTTCTTCACCTCATGTCAGGAGGACGCACCCGATATCCATTACACCTTGAGCGTGTCGGTCATTAACGACTTCACCAAGGTCGTGGAAGAAATCAATAAAGGTAAACTCGATCACGAGGAAGCCATCAGGAAGCTCACCGAGGCCATCGACAAGATGAACGCTGACCGGCAGACCAAGCTGCAGGCCATCATCGACGTGCTCACCTCCGTGAACGCCACGCTCGAAACCAAGTTTGCAGCCATCGAGGCTGCCATGAAGGCGCAGACACTCTCATTCGAAGGCAAGCTAGCACTCTTGGAGACCGCCGTGAAAAACCAGACCCTCAAGCAGGAGGAAATGGCCGGCAAGCTCATCACCGCTATCAACAACTTGCAAGGCAGCATGGAGGCGAAGATAGCAGCCATCGCCGAGGCCATCAACAGCGTGAACACTACGCTCCAGAGCAAGCTCGCCCTCATCGAGGCGGCCATCAAGGCTCAGACCCTCTCGCTCGAGGCAAAGCTCGGTCTCATCGAAGCCGCGATCAAGGCGATGCCGAACTACAGCGACAAGTTCGACGCCGTGGTTGCCGCCCTTAATGCGATGAAGGCGCAGATCGAGGCGCTCGGCACGGGACAGGCCGGCATCGTCAATGCCATCAACAACACGACAGCCGCCATCAACAGCCTCATCGCTGCCGTGAACAGTGGCAACGCCGATACAGCCGCAGCCCTCGCGCAGATTATCCAGAAGCTCGAGGAACTGAAGGACAAGATCGGCGGTGGCGGCGGTTCTACCGAAGAGTATGTGGACCTCGGCCTGCCCAGCGGCATCAAGTGGGCAAAGCGCAACCTCGGCGCATCGAAGCCGAGCGACTACGGCCACTACTACGCATGGGGCGAGACCGAGCCCAAGACCGACTACACTTGGGCAACCTACAAGTGGATGCAGGCGGGCCAGTCCGACTGGAAGCACATCACCAAGTACACCGTCGCCGACGGCCAGACCGAGGGCATCTGGTATGACGCCGGCGGCACCTTCATCGGCGACAACAAGACCACCCTCGAAGCGGCCGACGACGCCGCCACCCGGAAACTCGGCTCGCCCTGGCGCATGCCGACCTTGGTCGAAATCCGGGAACTTTTAGACGCGAACAATTGCACCTGGACGTGGACCACACAGGACGGCAAGAACGGCTACGAAGTGAAGAGCAAAACGAACGGCAACTCCATCTTCCTGCCTGCCGCCGGCTACCGCGGAGGTTCCGCTCTCTACTATGCCGGCAGCGGAGGCTACTTCTGGTCGTGTTCGCTCGACGCGGCCCGCAGCTACTGCGCCCGCAACCTCGGCTTCGATTCGGGCGCGCGCGGCTGGTACCACAACCCCCGCTTCTACGGGTTCTCGGTGCGGCCCGTCCGCCCATAAAATTTGCCTTGCCCGAAATGGGTATAGTGCGATCAGCTGACAATAAAAACCTCTCCTCCCGCCCACAGCGGCGGGAGGAGAGATATAAACAATAACCAAATGTTTCACGATTAAAAAATCAGAATTATGAACAGACATTCAAAGTATTACAGGCTGAACCCCGTAAAGGGAAAATTGGGCAAAGTAAACCACAAGGTAGTGGGTGACATCAAGTACGATACCTTCCGCCGCTTCAACTCCTACAACGCTGCAACCAAACACGCCATTTTAGGAGCGGTAGGCAAGCTTCTTGATGAAATGGTACGGGAGGACGCGGGACTCTACATACAGGGCAGTGGACCACGCAAACGCCCCATCCTCATATTCGTTGACGGAGAATGGAAAGTGGTTTGGCTTCCCGACCCAATAGCACCTTATGCCACTCCTTCCGATTTCTCCTATAAAAAAATAATGGAGAGCATGGAACGCGTCGCAATAGAAAAAGTGGATGCTTCGCACCATATTGTTAAACTCAAGGGTAAGGATGGCGTACAACTTACACTCAACGTCTTCGGAACATTCTGAGTAAACTACAAAACGAAGGTTGTTCGGCTTTCGCCGACAACCTTCGTTTTATTTTTTGACGGGTGAAAGATGGGACTCGAACCCACGACCCTCGGAACCACAATCCGATGCTCTAACCGGCTGAGCTACATTCACCATTATGCTGCACTTTTTTAATGCGCTGCAAAGATAGCGCATTTTTTTACACCTGCAAACGGTTGGCGGAAATTTTTCTACGGTCGGCAGACTGAAAAATGGGAGGCTGGCTCTTTATCTGCAACTTTTGTCTGTCGCCTGAAGGATTGGAATAAACCTTATTGAATCATATAAACCCAGATTCCGCAATAGAACCAATAAGAATGAATTTAATTCAGGCCTTCAGCCCTTATAAACCTCGCAGAGGCGGTGAATTGTTAAATTGTTGAGTTGTTGATTCGTTGACATGTTGATTCGTTGACATGTTGATTTGTTGGCTGACCGCTGAATACTGACCGCTAACGATTATATCAGGCTTACAGCCCTCTAACCAAGGTATGGGCATGGATTCCCCACCCTTACGGGATGGGGCTGAAATAATTCGGGCTTCCAGCCCTTGTATGCCCTGCGGGCGTTGAGTTGTTGATTCGTTGATTTGTTGGCTGTCCTGATTGCTGACCGCTAACAAACAATTACGAATTACGCAAGCTGAATACTGATAGCTGACTGCTGTAAAAGCCCTGAAAGGGCATAATAATTCAGCCCAATGCGAAGCGTTGGGGAAAAAAAGCATCGCATCTCGGCGGAGGGCTGTAAGCCTGACGTAACCATTGTCGTACATTCGTACGTCCATTATTAACGGTAAACACCGAACAGTGTATCGCGTAATTTGGGATAATAAGTAGTAACGGATTAAAGAGGCAATGTAGCAAAGTATGAAGCTAAAAAAGAAAAAGAAGGAGACAATGAAAAGGGCATGTCAGGTGGATCGTTTTGAAAAGCGAACACGGAAAGAAGATATCAAATGAAATATCAATATGGTTTTTATAGGACGATTCAAAAATTTTTTAATAATTCTGCATGCTTAAAATAAAAATAGTATTTATCTTTGCGGTGTAAAAAAATCTTTGACTAATATTGTATAAAAAAGAAGAATGATGGAAAAGATTAAAGGATTGATCGATGCTCCATTTACGCCATTTGACAAAAAAGGCGAGGTGGATTATGCTCCGATAGCGGAATATGCGGCACTGTTGGCGCGTAACGGGTTGAAAGGTGTTTTTATTAACGGCTCGTCCGGTGAGGGCTACATGCTGACGGAAGACGAACGGATGAAACTGGCTGAAAAATGGGTTTCGGTTGTTCCGTCGGGCTTTAAAGTGATTGTTCATGTGGGGAGTACGTGTGTGAAATCGAGCCGCCGTCTGGCCGCTCATGCTCAAGAAATCGGTGCATGGGGAACGGGGGCGATGGCTTCGCCGTTTCCTAAAGTGGCGCGTGTGGAAGAGTTGGTACAATATTGTGAGGAGATTGCGAGCGGTGCACCGGAACTCCCGTTTTACTATTATCATATACCGGCCTTCAATGGAGCATACCTGTCGATGGTCGAGTTTCTGCAAACGGTAGACGGACGTATCCCGAACTTTGCCGGTATTAAATATACGTATGAGAGTCTTTATGAATACAACCAGTGCCGTCTTTACAAGAACGGGAAGTTCGATATGCTGCACGGGCAGGACGAGACGATTCTTCCCTGTCTGGCCATGGGAGGAGCACAGGGCGGTATCGGCGGCACGACGAACTATAACGGCCGCGAGCTGGTCGGTATTATCGAGGCATGGGAAGCCGGTGATTTGGAAACAGCGCGTGAACGACAAAACTTTTCGCAGGAAGTAATCAATGTGATTTGTAATTATCGCGGAAATATCGTCGGAGGAAAGCGAATCATGAAACTGATCGGTCTCGACCTCGGGAAAAACCGTACGCCTTTCCGTAACATGACCGATGCCGAAGAAACTTCGATGAAGAAAGAACTCGAAGCGATCGGATTTTTTGAAAGATGTAATAAATAAATGAATATGGATATCAAAGAATATCTGGGATATTGGGCGGAAAAGTATAAGAACGATTTACTGACGGATATCTTCCCGTTTTGGATAAAATACGGGGTAGATCGTGTTAACGGAGGCTATTACACGTGTGTCGATCGGGACGGAACACTGTACGACCCGACAAAATCGGTTTGGTTTCAGGGGCGCTTTGCGTTTGTGCTGGCGTATGCGTATAACCATATTGAGCGCAATGAAGAATGGTTAGCCTTGTCGAAATCGGGTATTGATTTTATCGAAGAACACTGTACCGATAGGGACGGGCGGATGTATTTTGAAGTAACTGCCGACGGTACGCCTTTGCGTAAGCGTCGTTATCTCTTCTCCGAATCGTTTGCGGCGATTGCCATGTCGGAATATGCGATGGCTTCGGGCGACCGGACGTATGCCGAAAAAGCCTTGGCTCTGTTTAAGCTGATCCTCAAATACAAAAATACGCCGGGTTTGACTGAACCGAAATACCTTCCTGCTTTTCAGGCGAAAGGGCACTCGCTTTGCATGATTCTGATCAATACGGCATCACGAATCCGCGCGGCAATCAATGATGAGGTGCTGACACGACAGATCGATGAGTCGATCGATGAGATCCGTCGTTACTTTATGCATCCGGAATATCGTGCATTGCTTGAGACGGTTGGCCCTAACGGCGAGTTTATCGACACGTCGGCCGGCCGGTTAATTAATCCGGGGCATTGCATCGAAACGGCATGGTTTCTGATGGAAGAAGCTGCGTTCAGGAAGGGGGATAAGGCGTTGCTTGAAACAGCGCTGACCATCCTCGACTGGTCGTGGGAATGGGGATGGGACACCGAATTCGGCGGTATCATCAATTTCCGCGACTGTCGCAATTTCCCCGCGCAGGATTATTCGCAGGACATGAAGTTCTGGTGGCCGCAGACCGAGACGGTGATAGCAGCACTTTACGCTTATCAAGCTACCGGCAACGAAAAATATCTGGAGATGCACCGTCAGGTGAACGAATACATGTATGCTCACTTCCCCGACAGTCAATACGGAGAGTGGTACGGCTACCTGCATCGCGACGGAACTGTGGCGCAGCCTGCTAAAGGAAATCTTTTCAAAGGTCCGTTTCATATTCCGCGGATGATGATAAAGGCACACCTCCTGTGCCGTGAGCTTATGACTTAAATTATGGATTAAAATCGGACGATGATGAAAAACTCAAAGTATTACCCTTGGATTGTCGTAGCCCTCTTGTGGGTTGTGGCGCTGCTAAATTACCTCGATCGGCAGATGCTCTCGACCATGAGAGATACGATGATGATCGATATCGCGGAGCTGGAATCGGCAGCAAACTTCGGGCGGCTGATGGCTGTCTTCCTTTGGATTTACGGTTTGATGAGTCCGGTCGCCGGTATGATTGCCGACCGTGTGAATCGTAAATGGCTGATTGTCTCAAGCCTTTTTGTCTGGTCGTTTGTGACGCTGATGATGGGCTTCTGTACGACTTTCGAACAGGTCTATTGGTTGCGTGCATTGATGGGAGTCAGCGAAGCATTATATATCCCTGCGGGACTGTCGCTGATCACCGACTATCATCGGGAGAAAACACGTTCGCTGGCTGTCGGCATCCACATGACGGGATTGTATGTCGGACAGGCCTTAGGCGGCTTTGGGGCAACGGTTTCCAGTATTTTCAGTTGGCATGTTACTTTCCAGAGCTTTGGCTGGATAGGTATTATATACAGTCTCATCCTGATCCTTTTCCTGAAAGATAAAAAGAGTGAGACACCGGTAAGTACTCCACAGCCCACTTCGTTGGGCGAAACGGTAAAATCGGCATTGAAAGGTATCGGCATGTTGGCCGGTAACATTTCATTCTGGATCATCCTGCTCTATTTTGCGACTCCGAGTCTTCCGGGATGGGCGACGAAGAACTGGTTACCGACGCTGTTCTCCGAAAACCTGTCGATCGATATGACGAAAGCCGGACCGTTATCGACGATTGTCATTGCCGTGTCATCATTCATCGGAGTGATTGCCGGTGGCATCCTTTCCGACCGGTGGATACAACGTAACCTTCGAGGACGTATTTATACCGGAGCGATCGGGTTGTCACTGATGATCCCTTCCTTGCTGCTGCTCGGCTTCGGACATAGTCTGACGATGATTATCGGCGGAGGACTGTGCTTCGGTATCGGTTACGGCATGTTCGATGCGAATAACATGCCGATCCTGTGTCAGTTTATTTCGTCGAGATACCGTGCTACAGCCTACGGACTCATGAACATGACGGGGGTATTTGCCGGCGCCATGATTACGAATTTCCTCGGACGGTCGACCGATGCCGGCAACCTTGGGAAAGACTTCGCGATGCTGGCAGTCGTAGTCGCTGGTGCTCTCGTCGTACAATTACTCTTTCTGCGTCCCCAAACCGCAGACAAGAAAGAGAAATAAAGGTCTTCATTAATCAATAACTATTTAAATTTATGAAAAGAATTTTAAAAAATGTTGTATTGGGGGGGGTATTTTTATTCATATCTCTGCATCCGAACGGTGTGAATGCCAAAAATAATTTGGGCATAAGCGAGACGAATATCTCTCAACAAAACAAAAATGTTTCAGGCACAGTCACTGATCAATCAGGTGAGCCGGTGATTGGTGCGTCTGTTGTAGAGAAAGGAACGAGAAACGGAACAGTTACCGACATAGACGGAAACTATTCCTTGTCGACTGCTTCGAATGCGGTTCTTGTTTTTTCTTATATCGGATACGCCTCTCAGGAGGTTTCGGTGGCCGGAAAAACAAAGATCGACGTGGTGTTAAAAGAAGATGTGGCTCAATTGAGCGAAGTCGTCGTAACCGGTTACGGCGGACGGCAGTTGCGTTCGAAAGTCACCAACTCCATTTCAAAAGTGAAGGAGGAGACCTTAAGTCAAGGGTTATTTTCAAATCCCGCACAGGCGCTGTCGGGTGCAGTAGCCGGTCTGTCGGTCAGCCAGACTTCGGGGAATCCCGGAGCTACTCCGACGCTGGTGCTTCGTGGAGGAACGAACTTCGACGGTTCGGGATCGCCGTTGATCCTGATCGACGGGCAAGTGCGCAGTTCTTTAAGCGATATCAACCCTGACGATATCGAGTCGATGGAAGTGTTGAAAGATGCCGGTGCAACGGCTATCTACGGAGCGCGTGCTAACGACGGGGTTATTTTAGTAACGACGAAGCGAGGGAAAAGCGGCCGTGCCGAGGTGAATCTGAAAGCCAAGTTCGGAATGAACTATTTTCATGATTCATATCAATTTCTGGATGCCGGTCAGTACTTGTATTGGATGCGTTCGGCTTACAAAAACGCTTATGTGGATGAATTGAAGAATCCCGACGGAACAAAAGTGAAGTCTTGGTCCAGTTTGGGCAGTTTGACCGGTGCCACACCCTACGGAACAGGAAATGCCTACTTCGGCAAGGATGGAGTGACTCCCTTAGACGGGAACAAGCATGCTTCGGCTGTGTGGAGTCCGATGAAATATAATGACAAACTCGCTTTCCTGCTCGATCAGGGATGGCAAACGATGACGGATCCGGTATATGGTGACAAGATCATCTATAAAAATACTTTTATGGATGAATTCAACATTCAGTCTCCGGCTTATTCGCAGGATTACAATCTGAGTGTAAACGGCGGTAACAATAAAGGAAGTTACTACGCGGGCTTAGGATATAATAAGAGTGACGGAACAGCTTACGGCAATTGGTATAAACGGATTACGTTTACGTTGAATGCCGATTATAAACTAAAAGAATGGCTGACATCGAATTCGAGTTTCACGTTTGCCGATGCAACATGGTACGGTTTACCTCCTTCGCAGGCCGATGAAGCGAATTATTTTTCGCGCGTTTTTTCCGTACCTCCTACATTCCGGGGATACAATGCAAAAGGTGAAATGTTGCTCGGACCGAATTCGGGTGACGGAAACCAGCAATATAACTTTAAACAGTTTATCCGTGATAACAATACGGATAAGTTTACCATCAATCAGTCGTTTACACTTGACTTGATGAAAGGTCTCTCGCTTAAACTCGGGACGATCTGGTATTTCTCGGAAGGGAAGTATGAGGCATTCAACAAAGATTATCTTAGTTCGCCGGGTAATATGAACACGGCACGCCATACGTCTGCTTCTTATAAACGTACACTGGATCAGACCTACAATGCCATTTTGAATTATAAACGTCAGATTAACAAAGATCATTACCTTGACGCGATGGCAGGTTTTGAATATTATGATTCGTATGAGAAGGGGTTCAATGCGGCCGGATCCGGAGCACCGACAGATGATTTTATGGATTTGGGGCTGACGTCGAAAAAAGAAAATCAGCGGAGTATTGATTCGTGGCATTCACGTCAGCGCATTATGTCGTTTTTCGGACGCGTGAATTACGATTATCAAAGTAAATACCTGCTTTCGATCGTAATGCGAAAAGACGGCTATTCGAAGCTGACTGAAGAAAACCGGTGGGGAATCTTTCCGGGAGTCTCGGCCGGATGGGTGTTCAATAAAGAGGAATTTATGGCTGGCACAACCGATATCCTTTCGTTCGGTAAACTGCGTGCCAGTTTCGGGCTGAACGGGAATGTAAATAAAAATTTCGTAGGCAATTATACCGTACAGGGATCGTATGGAAGTTTGACATACAACGGTTCTACCGGATTCCTGTTAGGTGCGATTCCCAATCCTTATCTGTTATGGGAAAAATCGCGTACGTTCGAAGTCGGGCTTGATCTCGGGTTCCTCGAGAATCGGATCAACGCAAACCTGACCTATTATAATCGTTTGACGACGGACAAGTATGCCAATATCACCATCCCATCTACTTCAGGGGTCAACTCGGTCGTATCCAACAACGGCAAGTTTCAGAATCAGGGATTAGAGTTTGAATTGGCTTTCCGTATCATCGACAACAAAGACTGGAAATGGAACATAAGCTGGAACGGAGCGATGAATAGGAATAAAGTGATACAGCTTCCGGATAACGGTCTTGAGCGTAATCGTCAGGGTGCTTTTCAGGTATATACCGGTAATGGCAATGAGAAAATGTGGGTCGGCGGTTATCAGGAAGGACAGACCCCTAACGATTTGTATGCGTTTGTGGCGGAAGGTATCTACCGGTCGCAGGACGAGATTCCCAAAGGACTGATTGATATCACATCCGGAGGGTTTGGCTCGACAGGGCGTCCGCTTTATGGGGGTGCCGAAGGGTATCATAAATTGTCGGAATCGCAGAAAAAGAATGCACTCCCCATTCAGCCGGGCGATATCAAATGGAAGGATGTCAATGGCGACGGAGTGATCGATAACTTTGACAGGGTGAAGATTGGCAATACCGTACCGAAATGGACCGGTGGGATCAGCACGTCTTTAAGTTGGAAGAGCCTGACCCTCTCTGCGCGTATGGACTATGCCTTGGGGTTCAAAGCAGTTGACTGGAGAACGCCATGGTTTATGGGAGCCGCTCAGGGAACCTTTAATACGATTGCCGAGACGAAAGATACCTGGACACCTGATAACCCGAATGCTGCCTATCCGAAATATGTCTGGGCCGACCAATTGGGTAAACGCAATTATTCCCGCACTACGTCCATGTTCATCTACAAGGGGGATTATCTGGCTTTACGCGAATTGACCCTGGCTTACAAATTACCGGCATTATGGATCGAAAAAGCTCGACTGAACGCCGTAGAGTTATCCGTGACCGGACAAAATTTAGGGTATTTGACACAGGCCAAACACCTCTTTTCTCCCGAAAAAGCGAATAATAACGGCGGTTATCCGTTACCCCGTACAGTTATTTTCGGGATTAATGTAACTTTTTGATTGATTAACGAATATAAAAATACACAGTATATGAAAAAGATAGCAAATCATATTGTCCTATGGATCGCTTTCATGGTTGTTCTCATGTCGTGCGACTCATTGAATCTGGCTCCCGAAGATTATTTCGGAAGCGGAAACTTCTGGAAAAATGAAGCGCAGGTGAACGGTGCACTCATCGGATTGCATGCCGACTTAAGAAGAAGTTATTTCATGTTCTATCATTTGGGAGAAATACGGGGAGGCACCCAGCGTGTAGGCTCCTCGTCGTTGAACACCAGTCTTCACTATGCCAACGAGCGTTCCAACCTGTTTGATAAGGATCGCACAGGCATCCGAAACTGGTATGGGCTTTACGACAATCTCTTTCAGGTAAACCATTTTATCGATCAGGTAGAAAACAAATGTACGTTTTTGAGCGACGAGAGCCGTAAAAATCTGCTGGCACAGGCTTACGGGTTCAGAGCGTTGTACTATTTTATGCTCTATAAGACGTACGGCGGCGTGCCGATCGTGACGGAAACCGAAATCCTCAACGGGAAGGCAACTGCCGAGAAATTTTATGTCGAACGGGCTACACCGCAGGCTACGATGGAATTCATCAAGAAAGACATCTTGAAATCGGAAGAGTATTATGCCGGTAAGACAGTAAGTAACAACTATCCGAAGATGATGTGGTCGAAGGCGGCTACCTTGATGCTCAAGGCCGAAATCTACTTGTGGGCGGCCAAAGTATCCATCCAGGGATATACGGCGACCGGTACGGACGATCTGAAAGTGGCGAAAACAGCCCTGAATGAAGTAGTCGGTAAGTTCGAATTGCTCAAAGACTTCGGAAGCATTTTCAGCACAAGTAATCGCAATAACAAGGAGCTTGTTTTTACACTGCATTTTGCCGATCGCGAAGCCACGAATAATGCTTCAAGTTTCCTTTACCAACAAGCGCTGTTTGTGGGTCAGGTATATGGCCGCAACGGGAAAAAGATCGAGAACGACACGCTGAATCTGAAAGGTACGGGCGGGGTGTTCCGCAGCGAATATACTTATGACTTCTGGAAGACCTACGATGCCGCCGACCAACGACGTGATGCCACCTTCCTCGAGTATTACGGCGACTCACTGCTCACCGCCTCGAAGTTCGGATGCGTAATGAAGAAAGGCGTCGGCTCCATCAATGAGAATAACAACCGCGTCTACGATGCCGACATCATCATCTATCGTTATGCCGATGCATTACTTATGATGGCGGAAGTGAGCAATGGATTGGGAGAACCGTGTGCCGATTATATCAATCAGGTACGCAAACGTGCGTATGGAAAGCATTACGAAGAACATTCGTATAAGGAAAGCGATTTTGCAACGAATGAACTGGCTATTTTGCATGAGCGCGATAAGGAATTTGTATGGGAAGGCAAGCGTTGGTTCGACGTTGTACGCATGCGCGATGCTTCAAAAAACTCACTGGCTTTCTCTGCATCGGCCAATTATCCTGCCGGCAGTCCGCTTATCAGCGCATCCGAAAAACACAAACTGCTTTGGCCTCTCGACATCGGCACGATGAACATCAACCCCCTGCTCAAGCAGACTCCGGGGTATGAATAATTAAAAATAACAAGCCCAAAGGAAGTGCGATTCGAAAAAATATGCCTTTCTTTGGGCTTTCATGTAAAAATACCTGTCGTATGAAAAAGTTTTTTTGGATTATTGGTTTATTTATATCGATGCAGATGACACGGGCGGCGGACAGTGTTTACGTACAAAACCCACAGATCCCCATCCTCATCGATCGGACGGACAATGTGCTGTTCCGTATCCGTATTCCTGACGCGACGAAAGGCGATGTGCTGAACCGGCTGACCATACGCTTCGGTAACGAAGACAAGTTGTCGGAGGTGAAAGCCGTTCGTCTGTTTTATGCCGGTACGGAAGCGGCCACAAAAGGCCGTTCCCGTTTTGCACCGGTGACGTATGTCTCTTCGCACAATATCCGTAACACGCGTTCGGCCAACCCGTCCTATTCCGTCCGGCAGGATGAAGTGACGACCGCTGCAAATACATTGACGCTGAAAACACGTCAGCCGATGGTGAAAGGCATCAACTATTTTTGGGTGAGTGTGGAGATGGATCGTAACACTTCGCTACTGTCGAAGCTCACCCCGACGGTGAC
Organism: Tannerella forsythia; assembly: GCF_001006485.1. Lineage (GTDB taxonomy): Bacteria > Bacteroidota > Bacteroidia > Bacteroidales > Tannerellaceae > Tannerella > Tannerella forsythia. The sequence continues at coordinate 93,833 of NZ_JUET01000139.1, read as the reverse complement.
GGAAGCGGTTATCAACGATAAGCCGGCCGTTATTGCCGGCGAACAGGCCGCTGTGCGCCGTATGGGGATCGGGGTGCGTCATGCGGGCGACGACGGATCGGCCTCTTTCCGTATTCCCGGATTAGTGACAACGAACGAAGGAACATTGCTCGGGGTCTATGATGTACGTTACAATAACAGTGTAGATTTGCAGGAGCATGTCGACGTAGGGCTGAGCCGCAGCACCGACAAAGGTCAGACATGGGAACCGATGCGCATTGCCATGTCGTTCGGTGAGACCGACGGATTACCGTCGGGGCAGAATGGAGTCGGCGATCCGTCCATCCTCGTCGATGAACGCACGAACACCGTCTGGGTTGTTGCCGCATGGACGCACGGGATGGGCAATGCGCGCGCATGGACCAATTCCATGCCCGGAATGACACCCGATGAAACAGCCCAACTGATGATGGTAAAAAGTACGGACGACGGCCGAACATGGAGCGAACCGATCAACATCACGTCGCAGGTGAAAAATCCTTCGTGGTGCTTCCTGCTGCAAGGTCCGGGAAGAGGAATCACAATGCGGGACGGTACGCTTGTCTTCCCGATCCAGTTTATCGACTCCCTACGTGTCCCTCACGCGGGTATTATGTACAGCAAAGACCGTGGAGAGACGTGGCATATCCATCAGCCGGCGCGTACCAACACGACGGAGGCGCAAGTGGCTGAGGTGGAGCCGGGCGTGCTCATGCTGAACATGCGTGACAATCGTGGCGGCAGCCGTGCCGTCAGCATTACACGCGACTTGGGAAAAAGTTGGACGGAACACTCGTCGAACCGCAGCGCCTTGCCGGAATCGATCTGTATGGCGAGCCTGATCAGCGTCAAAGCGAAAGACAACATCATCGGGAAAGACCTGTTGCTCTTCTCGAATCCCAACACGACGGAAGGACGTCATCACATCACCATCAAGGCGAGCCTCGACGGAGGTGTTACGTGGCTTCCTGCGCATCAGGTACTTCTCGACGAAGAAGACGGATGGGGCTACTCGTGTCTGTCGATGATCGACCGGGAAACGGTCGGGATATTTTACGAATCGAGTGTGGCACACATGACCTTTCAGGCTGTTAAAATCAAAGATCTGATACGATGAAGCATCGTTTGTCTTTTCTTTTGGTCGCTTTTTCTTTTGTAGCCTTGTCTGTAAGGAGCGAACTGCTCCCTTTGCCTCAGCAGATAAGCCGGTCGGACGAAGTATTTCTTTGTGAGGAAGTCGCTTTTCGTCTGCCGGAAGAGGTAAAAGGCATGGTGACGGAGTGGGCGGACGAATGGCAGGTCAAAGAAAAGACAAACGCTTCGCGACGCTTCGAGGTGCACTGGGTGACCGATATTCCCGAAGCGCTCCGCAACAAAGACGAAGCGTATACGCTGCATATCTCGCGTGAACACATACATATCGAGGCGATAAAGCCGCAGGGAGTCTATCGGGCGATGCAAACGCTTCGCCAACTGACGGAGCGCAGTGAACAGGGCGTACGTGTGCGCGGCTGCCGGATCACCGACTGGCCGGCTTTCCGTATCCGCGGATGGATGCACGACGTCGGACGCTCATATATCTCGCTCGAAGAGCTGAAACGGGAGATCGTCCTATTGTCCCGTTACAAAATCAACACATTTCATTGGCATCTGACCGAGAATCAAGCGTGGAGACTCGAAAGCAAACGCTATCCGGCACTTAATGACAGCGCCCATACGACGCGTATGCCGGGAAAATATTACACACACGAGGAAGCACGTGAACTGGTCGACTTCTGCCGGAAACATTTCGTGACCCTGATTCCCGAAATCGACATACCCGGACATAGCGCCGCCTTTGAACGCGCTTTCGGTTGCGGTATGCAGAGCGAAAAGGGCATGAACATCTTGAAGACACTGATTGATGAAGCGTGTGAAGTCTTTGATGTGCCGTATCTGCATATCGGAACGGACGAAGTTGACTTTACGAACCCTCTGTTTGTCCCTGAAATGGTGGCTTTTGTCCGTGCCAGAGGGAAAAAGGTTGTTTCATGGAATCCGGGTTGGACGTATCAACCCGGCGAGATCGACATGACACAGCTTTGGAGCTATCGCGGCAAGGCTCAGCAAGGCATACCGGCCATTGATTCGCGCTTTCATTACCTGAATCACTTCGATACGTTTGGAGATATCGTTGCACTGTATAACAGCCGTATTTATAACGAAGAACAGGGCAGTGAAAACCTCGCGGGCGTCATCCTCGGCATCTGGAACGACCGTCTTCTGCCCGATGAACGGAGTATCATCCTCCAAAACGGCCTCTATCCAAACATGCTTGCCATAGCCGAACGCGCATGGCGGGGTGGGGGATTTGAATATTTCGACCGAAACGGTGTTATCCTTCCCGACGAACATTCCGAGCCGTTCAGGGCGTTTGCCGATTTCGAACGACGGATGCTTTGGCACAAAGCTCATTATTTTAAAGGGTATCCGTTTCCTTACGTCAGGCAAACGCATGTGAAATGGACCGTAACGGACGCTTTTCCGAACGGAGGAGATCTCTCGAAAAGATTTCCGCCCGAAGAACAAATCCAAACAACGTATGAATATGAGGGTAAGACGTACGGAACGCGTACTGTGACAGGCTCGGGTATCTACCTGCGCCATGTATGGGGCGATTTGGTGCCTGCGCTCTACGAACATCCGCAGGAAAATCATACCGCTTACGCCTATACGTGGGTTTACGCGCCGCAGGAGCAGGAAGCAGGCATGCGGATCGAGTTTCAGAACTACAGTCGTTCCGAACCCGACCTGCCTCCACGTCAAGGTACGTGGGATGATCGCCAAAGTAGTATTCGTCTGAACGGTGAAGAAATCATGCCGCCCGTCTGGACGGCTACGCATACTGAAAAAAGCAACGAGACGGCGCTGGGTAACGAGAACAGCGTGGCTCGTCCGCCGGTACGTGTCCGCCTTCGCAAAGGCTGGAACCATGTGTTTCTGAAACTGCCCGTCGGGCGGTTTACGATCCCCGAAGTGCGGCTCGTAAAATGGATGTTTACCGTCGCCTTCGTCACCCTTGACGGAGAACAGGTGCTCGAAGGACTGATTTTTTCGCCCGAACCTAAATAACATATTAACGATATACAATGAAAAAATATTGGATAGGAATACTGTGGATGCTGACCTGTGTAAGTATGGGGTTGGCTCAGAAGACTGTGAAAGTGGCTTGTGTAGGAAACAGCGTTACCTACGGAACAGGCATCAAGAATCGTGAAACCGACTCGTATCCCGCGCAATTGCAGCGTTTGTTAGGCAAAGGATACGAGGTAGGCAGTTTCGGTAAACCGGGAGCGACGCTTTTAAATAAGGGTTTTCGCCCATACACGCAGCAGGAAGAATACAGAAGGGCGGTCGAGTTTGCGGGCGACCGGGTGATCATTCATTTGGGACTGAACGATACCGATCCGAAGGCATGGCCGAACTACAGGGATGAGTTTTTGCACGATTATCTGGCGTTGATCGATACGTTTCGCCGCGTCAATCCCGCATGCCGCATCTGGGTATGTCGGATGACGCCGATTGCGCACCGGCATCGCCGGTTTAAATCCGGTACGCGCGACTGGTACTGGATGATTCAGGAGAAAATCGAACAGGTGGCGCGATGGGCCGGCGTAGGACTGATCGATTTGCAGGAGCCGTTATACCATCGCCCCGATTTGTTGCCCGATGCTCTTCATCCCGATGAGGAAGGCGCGGGATTGCTGGCGAAGACCGTTTATCAGGCCGTGACAGGTGATTTCGGAGGACTGAGAATGCCTGCCATCTATTCGGATAATATGGTATTGCAGCGGGATCGCGCGTTAACGATTGAGGGGACGGCTGATGCGGGAGAGACCGTCACCGTAAGCATCGCGAAGCAGACGAAGACAGCCCGGACTCCCGATAACGGACGATGGACGGTTACGCTCGACCCTATGCCCGCGCAGACAGGACTCGTGCTTACCGTCGCGACGCCTTCGCGCAAACTTACTTACAGGCAGGTGGCCGTCGGTGAAGTGTGGCTTTGTTCGGGACAGTCGAACATGGCGTTCCAAACATCGGAAGCCGACGCTGCGGAACGTGCGAAGCTGCTCGATTTCGCGCGGAAGAATCCGCAGATACGCTTCTTCGACATGAAACCTCGCTGGCATACCGGCGCGTCGGCATGGAGCAAGACCGCGCTCGACTCGTTGAATCACCTGCAATATTACCACGACACCCGATGGGAACCGTGTAACGAACAGACGGCCGACCGTTTCTCGGCCATTGCCATGGCTTTCGGCCGTATGCTCTCCGACAGCCTCGGAGTACCCGTGGGCTTGATCTCGAATGCCGTAGGCGGATCACCGGCCGAGGCGTGGATCGACCGGAAAACGGTGGAATTTGAATTTCCCGACCTCTTATACGACTGGACGAAGAACGATTTCATACAAGACTGGGTGCGTGAGCGTGCAACGTTGAACCTCAAAGAAGCGACGATCCCCTTGCAGCGGCATCCTTACGAGCCTTGTTATCTGTTCGAAGCAGGCATCGCGCCATTGGCGCGTTATCCGCTCAAAGGAGTACTGTGGTATCAGGGCGAATCGAATGCGCACAACTTGGAAGCATACAGTAAACTTTTTCCGATGCTGGTAAACAGTTGGAGAAGCTATTGGAGAGAAACATTGCCCTTCTATTTCGTGCAGTTATCGAGCCTGAACCGTCCGACTTGGGCGTGGTTTCGCGATACGCAGCGCCGTCTGGCCGAAGAAATTCCGTCGTGCGACATGGCAGTGAGCAGCGATCGCGGAGACTCGCTCGATGTGCATCCCAAACGCAAGACCGACGTCGGCGAACGGCTGGCACGCATCGCGTTGAACCGCAGTTACGGACAATCGTCCGTCATTCCTTCGGGACCTTCATTCCTTTCGGCCACATTTAGTGAGCAAGCTGTCTGGCTTTCGTTCCGTTATGCCGAAGGATTGACGACATCCGACGGAAAACCGCTGTGTACGTTCGAATTGGCTGGCGAAGACGAACGTTTCTATCCGGCCGAGGCCGAAATTGTCGGGCATCGTCTCCGGCTACGTTCGCCGCAGGTAACACGTCCGCGGAAAGTACGTTACGGATGGCAGCCGTTTACGCGGGCAAACCTGATTAACGGAGCGGGATTGCCGGCTTCAACGTTTCAGGCTGTGATTGAATAAACAAGAGATGAACAATATACATTATATCGTCTGTGTCGCGCTGGGGCTCGCGCTTTGGAGCGCGTGTCGGCACGGCGGCACGGACAAAAAAGAAGAAACGGAAATGATACAATGGAATCGTCTGCCCGATTTACCGGGCATGGAGGGGACAGCCTCGCTGGGTGTCTCCGCGCCTTTTACGGGAGTAACGGGAAACCGTCTGATTGTGGCCGGGGGATGCAACTTCCCCGATAAACCGGTGGCCGAAGGTGGCACCAAGCGATATTATGCCGAGATTTGGACGCTCGACTTGTCGGCCGACAGTGCCCAATGGACAAACGCGGGCGTGTTGCCTCGTGCCGTGGCTTACGGCGCGAGCATCGGCACACCCTACGGAATTGTCTGTGCGGGAGGAAACGACAGCGCGTCTTCGTTTACGGACGTCTTTTTACTTTCCGCGAACGACACCTCCGAAGCGTGTACCATCCGTCCTCTGCCGTCGCTTCCCGTGGCAATGGACAACTTCGCCGCGACGTATATGGACGGAAAAGTCTACGTAGCGGGAGGAAATGCGAACGGAACACCGTCTCATGCCTTCTATTATCTCGATCTTTCCGTGCGAACGGATTCCGGTCGATGGGAAAAACTCCCCGATTTTCCCGGAGCTGCACGCGTACAGCCTGTTTTAGTGGCGCAACACTGCGGAAACGAGGAATATCGCCTCTATTTAGCCGGAGGATTTCAGCCCGGAACAACCGAGACTCCGCCCCAAATCCCTGACGAAATCCTCGCATTCTCGCCTCGCACCGGAACATGGGAAACGGAAACCGCTCTGCCCCCTTTGAGCGACGGCAATCCGCGCACACTGACCGGAGGATGCGCCGTAGCTTGCGGCGACAGCGCCATGCTCTTCTTTGGCGGAGTAAATTATACGCGTTTCTTCGATGCGGTCGACCGCCCGCGCCAAATGGCTCTGGCCCGCGCCGCCAACGATACGCGACGGTTAGAGGCATTGCAAAGCGAAGCGGCCGATTATCTCCGCCACCCGGTCGACTGGTACCGCTTCAACGACGAAGTGTTGCATTATGACGTGCGTTCACGTACCTGGACCAACCGAGGCGCTTACGAGGCCGTGGCACGTGCCGGAGCCGGTGCATTGTTCCACAATCGGCGGTTGATTGTCGTGAACGGCGAAATCAAGCCCGGCATCCGTACGCCCCGTGTAAACATCGGCATGTTTTGAAAAACAGCAAAGGAAACCCGGGCTTGAGCACATTCTTCGCGTATCACCGTCCCGGATATCGAGCAGGCCAAAGAAATAGAAGTAGAGTTGAATCTCTTGTCTTTATGAGATAAAAACGAATAAGGAGTGAATAATTCAACAAATCATCGTTTTAAAGTCGTTTTTTCCTACATCGGTCATAGGGGAAAATTTTACGGACGACAGCAATGATAAAGAAAGAACCTATGGTAATGACTTTTCCATAGGTTCTTTTTCCCTTTCCTTGCGCTATTTATGACCGGCAGTACGCCTTGCCTTACGCCGGAAGAGACGCACGATATATTTTACTCCCAGCACCACGCCACTCAATGATACGAACGCGCCGCCGAGCAGCAGCATCCACATCACCGTCGTCCACAATACGGGATGCTCCGTGAGGAACTTGAAGCGCAGCGCATGCAGAGCGGAATACATCCAGAAATGTGTCCGACGGCGTGTATTGTATTCGCGCAAACGGCCGTTGGACGGAGTGATGTAGTAACAGCTCCGGTCTTCATTCTCAACGCTGACTTTCCAGACGGGCAGCTCCAGTCGACGTTTACGGTCAAGGTAGTACGTGTCGTACTCATTAAGCTGTTCGGTGCGGATAACGGCGTCATCGCCGTGAATTCTACGCACGGCCTCGGTAGCCTGCGCTTCCGTCAGGGCAAGCGGTTGGGCGGTCGTGGCGTCAATCGTCAGCCGTTCGGCTCCTGAGAGCATAATTTCGTATGTCGGTAAGCCGAAAAAGTGCGACCAGCGTATCTCGATGGCACGTCCGTCGTATTGGGAGATCAGCGCCTTGTAATCGAGCGGATAAGCGGTGGGCGGCGGTGCCAGAGCTTCCATCGTCTGACGAACAGGATATTTTTGATGCTCCTTCACGAGCCATTCGGGCGGATCAGCCAGCGACATCATCCCGCTGAATACCCACGTCAGTGCAAAGAGGCCGAAGACGATCCCCGTCACGTGATGCCAGTAATACCATTTCTTCTTATACGGAAACCATTTCTTTTTCCGCCGGCGCGACTTCACACTGACGTAAATGCCCACATAAAGACCGGCTATGACCATGATCGCCCCGACGCCCGAAAGCCAAATAACCGTTTTGATCCACAATTCGCGGTCTTGCCTCAACAACGTAAAATAAACCCAGTGAGGCACTGCCCCGACCCATGCCCAAAATCGCTCGGAGCGCGTCGTATATTGCAATACCTCACCGCTGCGCGACGAGATGTACAGCTCGGTGCCGTCGTGATCGGCAAAATGAAATTTATAAATCGGGAACTCTTCCTTCAGCCGTCCGAAGGGTATCCACTGGTCTAAAGCATGCAGCGAATCGATCCGGCTGACGGGAGCGTTGCACCAGAGCGCCGCTACACGAGCGATATATGCTCCGTCGATGACAGGCAGTTGCTCGGCGCTGTCGGCCGGCAGACGGAACGTTTCTTTGCCGCTGCGAATCTCGTAAACGGTCTGTCCGAGGTAACGGCTGACCGACAGTTCGTCGATCGTACAAGTGTCGGGCAAGCGTCGCGCCAGCTCATCAACCGAGGGCAGATCGGTGTCGAGCGGCTCCAGCTTAGCCGCTTTCTCGTCGCGACCGGCCGAAGGAAACCCGTGATATATCATCACGATGCCCGATACGAACCACATGAGAAACAGGACGCTGAGCAACGTGCCCAGCACCCGGTGAATGGTAAACATGATACGTGAAAACATAATTCAATCAGAATCAATACAAAATAGGTAATAATACCAGAGATGAGACATAAACAGATATCTTACGATCCATATTCATCCGTAATATGGTTTTGCGTCCAAATACACGAACCGTATCGGACGGAATGGCAAAATCAGCGATATTGCGCTTGACAGTTAATACTTCCTTCACATAATTACCTTCCATAAACAATAAAGTACATACCGAATCAAAAAATACATTATTGCGTACTAACTTTGCTTTTCCTCTGCTGATATTTTTTTCTCGAAGTATTTCCTTATCATCTTGGTAAGGAGATATTATACATACAAAGTCCCAATCTCCCTGCCACAAAGTGTCCAATGTAAACAATTTTCCGGTCTCAATTTGCCGCAACCTATTTTCCAATCTAGTATCAGATGAATTTTGGCAATTGGCAGTAAAAATCAAAAACAATCCAAATAGAAAGAAAAGAGCAAGCTTATCCCTCGGTATCCTATAAATAGAATTTTTCATTTTAGTATAAACTAAGTTGCAATTCCCTATTATCTTTTCCGTTTAAAACGAATACGAGGCAGAAAGTAAGAAGTTACGCGGCATACTCGGCACAAACTGGTTACCGAGCGACTGATTGAAATAATCCTGATCGAACAGGTTGTTCACATTCAATCCCAAACGGACGTTATTTCTCATCCGGTACGAGAGGCCGGCATTAGCCAACCAATAAGCATCGAACTGTGTCGTATTGTCGGCATTACGGAAAACCTTATCCTGATAGGTCACATCGAAGTTTGCTCCCCAGCCTTTCAACATCCCCTCGGTCACTTCATAGTCGCCATAGACATAGAACGTATGTTTGGGAATGCGGGGATATTGTTTTCCTTTCAGACGGTAGCTTTCAAGATATGGATTGTCGGCGACCTCGCGCACACGCGCATCGGTATAACCGTATCCTGCCGTCAAGGACATGCCTGCAATCGGTTTGTACGTCAGCTCGACATCAAATCCTTTCGAGTCCATACGGCCTACCTGTCCTACAATTGTCTTACTCAAAGTATCGCCTTTGACAATATCGCCTTTGTTACCCAGCGTGTATTGGATATTTTTTTTGTTGATATAGAACAGGCTGACATTGGCTTCGAGTTTCTCGACCAGTGTATAACGTATCCCGACTTCTACTTGAAAACCTTGCTCGGGATCGAATACTTTGCCGTTTTTCGTAGGGAAAAATTCTTTGCCGTGACGGTCGAAATAGCGTATATCATCGCGATAGAAACTGACAATCGGTTTGAAGTACGAACCGATCGAAGCATAGAGCGAAAGCTGCTCGACAGGCAGATAAACAGCTCCGATACGATACGTAAATGCCCCGGTCTTCACACGATCAAAAAGCGTATCGGCCGGCATTTTGTAACTTCGTTGTCCATCGATGGTCGGCACACCGGCTACGCGCTTATAGCCGTACAAATCGTAACGTCCGGCCAATAGCACTTTTAGTTTGTCACTGATTTCGATCAGGTCTTGCAAATAGAAACCATGCATATACGTACGTGATACGTAAGCCTTCCCAAAATTCGTCTCCATCCATCCAATACTGTGTGGATTATGTACCGTACCATGTCCGGTCAAACCGGGACCGTAGACATTCTTTCCCAAGTCGTAACCGCTGTATGAATCACGGATCAGGGCAATTAACGAATACCCTGCCAGATAATTGTGCTTAATGTTTCCGGTCGAAAACTTTCCGTTCAGCTCCAACTGATTGTTGTACGTCTGCGCCATGTGCGAAAAGCGCAACGGAAAATCATAACGAAGCGAATCGAGCGAAATATAGACCTTCGTCTTACCTTTCATATAATAGTGGGGATAGATCGGCTTATCGCTCGTCAGATAGGCCAGGTCTTCGGTGCCGAAATAGTCAATATCGTCGTTTGTGTACGAGAATTTATTCATCAGTTTGGCGGCATTGCTAAACGTATGTTTCCACATAAGCGACGCGTTGAAGTTACGGTTATACATAAAATCCGATTCGCTGTTATAACGCGCCTTGCGGTCTAACCCCGGCAGCAGATCCCCTTTACTGAGGTACTTCGAGTTATCGACTGTGTTATAAATATCGGCGGGCATCACATCGGGCAGACCTATTTCGGTCGGGTAATAATCGCGATGGGCAGCGATACGGATATCGAGCTCATCGGCCTGGGTCAGCTTGCCTCCCAAGGCTACATACCCCGACAAGCGTCTCATGGCATTATCGCGCCAGCCTTCCTGCGTCTGATAATTGAAGTTCGCGAAGTAATTGAGCGGCCCTGCGAGTTTGCCTCCGAAACCGAGCGTTGTCTCCAGATTGTAATAACTGCCGTAAGCGATGCGTGCATTGACTTTTTGCTTTTCAGAAGGCGCCTTACGGACGATGTTTAGTACACCGCCCACAGCCGACTGTCCGTAAAGCACCGATGCTGGGCCTTTGAGCAGTTCGATGCTCTCGATCGACGAGAGATCCATGAACGGATACGAGTTGTTGATCGACGAACGTTCATCACGTACCCCGTCGACCATCACGATAGAGTGGTCAAAACCACGGATCGAAATCTGTTGAAACGCTCCGTAGGAGGTTTGTACACGCACGCCGGGCAAGAAACGCACCGCATCCTGAATATTGCGGATGCCACGGTTTTCGAGCACCTTCGAAGGCAAACTGTTGGTCGATACCGGCAGAAATGACGCCGGCACGTCGAGTTTCATCACGGAAACTTTCTTTTGCTGCGCTCCCGTTATCGATACTTCGTCGAGATGAAAGGTGGTGTCCTGAAAGTTCGTGTAACCTTTCTGATCCTGTGCCTGCACGGTACATAAAACACCGAAAAGCACAGCACATAACGTAATACTTTTGATTCTCATAAAAAACTAATACTATTAAAATAACTGTTTTCCTTTGCACCGATACAAACGGTTTTACAGGTTCTCTATTCGTCGTGCCGGTATTCGTACCCGGGCGTCGCATAAACCTTTTTTCTTTCTACAATGTCCGTCATCTTATGATGCAGACTGAAACGGATATGGTCGATAAAAACGGCACGGATACCTTCATATTCTCCCAATCCCTTCAATATCGTTTCTACCTGATACCCTTTTGCTTCAAGTTGTTCCTTCATCTCGCCGGCAATATCGTTCTTGGCATGGTCGCCGGCCACGAACATGAGCGGACATAATACCACACGTTCGGCTCCGCTCTTCCTGATCCGTGCTTCGGTATCGGAAAGCATCGGGTAGCCTTCGAGTGTCACGACGAAATGGTGCTCATGCCCTTCGACATTCATCACATCGCCCAGCATGGCATACTGTGCCGTAGCCGGTATATACGTTCCGTGTCCGACCCATACGACAGCCCGACCGTCAGAAGGCACAGTGCCGAGCGTTGCGGCTACCGCCCGGTAATCATCGGGCGTGTACAGCAACGGCGTCCCTACGCGGATATCCTTAAAATCACCCGATACGCCGGCTACCTCACGGCGCAGGGCTTCCATCTCCACGCCTTCGATCAGCGTCGTAGGCTGTACGATCACGTGCGTGTAACCGTGCCTCTTCAACCAGTCAAGCTCTTCGAGCGGCGTCTTTTTCGTAATGTCTCTTTTGGCGAGACGTTGAATCACCGTGCGCGACGTATACGCTTCGCGCACCTTAAAATCGGGAAATGTTTCCTGCACCTGTTCCGTCAGACGGTCGATCGTCAAGGCGCGTGTGTCGTCGTGCGTCGTACCGAAATAAACCATTACGATCGCCGCCTTATCGTTTGCCGACATCGTTTTCAGCATGTCCGAGTGAACGAAGTTTCGTCCTTCGTGTGCCTTACATATACTCATTACCATAAGCATCCCCATCCATAAATATGTTTTCATCATCTTTCTTATTTTATAAGTGAAAAATTAAAAGTTAAAAATGAAAAGAGAAAAGCTAAAAATCAAAGGTTCCCCTTAACCATTAATCATTGACAATTAACCATTATCTCCTCTTCATCTTCCGCCGAAGATATTTTATACCCAACCAAATACCGGACAACGACACATACGCTCCGCCAAGGCACAGCGTCCAGATGGCGATGGTCCACAAGACCGGACGTTCCACTAACCAATGAATATTCAGATAATGCAACCCGCTGAACACCCACTTTTTGGCTTTGCGGGCACGATTCAAATAACGAAACTCGCCCGTAGCCGGATCGACATAATAGACGCTGCGATCCGCATTATCGACCTCCACCTTATATACAGGCAAGGGCAACCGACCGCTTCGCGAGAGGTAATACTCTTCGTATGTGTCGATAAGCGAAACCGTGAGTTCCGCCTCTTCACCATGGATATGACGTACAGCCTGCGTAATCTGCTTGTCCGTCAGGCTCAGCTCTTTCACGTCCGTACCCGAGGCGTCGATGCTGACCGTAAGGTCGGCCGTTTGCACCTCATAGACGGGCACATCGCGGAAATGCGACCATTCGACCGTTTTCAGCCCGGGATAAGCCTCCGCGAGAAGGCGGTAATCGAGCGTATAACGTTCGACCGGAAGCGGACGCCCCCGAAACTTCGTGTCGCTGACGCGATAGTCGCCATGCGTCTTGATGACCCACTGTGGAATACGCTGCAAAGCCATCGCGCCGCTGAAGGCGAACGTAACGAGAAAGACGCCGAAAATCAGTCCGCTGATATGATGCCACTTATACCAGTGTTTCTTATACGGACTGCCGAATTTACCGCGCGACTTGTAGCGCTTATATAAAATGTATATGCCGGCATACAACCCCGACAGGGCGGCAATCAGCGCAATAATCCCGCCGATGGTGAGCGACCAGACCCATGCGTCGGTATGTTGGCGAAGCACAGGCAGGTAGAACTTATGCGGGATGGCTCCGATATACGCCCAGAACCGCTGACGGACGGTGGTGAACTGCAACACTTCTCCCGTGCGGGAAGCGATATACAGCTCATGCTTTTCGGCATCGTCGTAATAAAATTTGCAGATCGGCATTTCGCTCAGGTAGCGCGAATACATGATCCAGATGTCACGTTTATGCAACGTATCGACACGCACAGGATCGGCATCGACCCACCGCCGTGCTACGGCGTCGAGCGTCTCGCACGTAACGGGCATGACCGTCTGCAACGTATCGGCGCAACGCACATAGACGCTGTCTGCCGTCTCGATGGTCAAGAGCGTCTGCCCCTGAAACTGACGCACACCGACAGCCTCAATGTTCGAGACCGGCTCCGGCAGACGCGCCAACACAGCCTCCACATCAGGCAATGAAGAAGGCAACGGCTCCATCCGTTCGCGCAACTGTTGATCGGTCACATTCGGGAACGGGTGATAAATCAGTACCAGCCCCGACACGAACCACATAAAAAAGAATACGCAGACGATCGTCCCGAATATCCGGTGAACGGAAAAGAAAAACGCCCTTACCTTCTTCATTTCAATACTGTTTCTATTTATCTTTCAATGCCACGATACGACCGAACAGATAACCTTTGGCAATTGTCAGGCCTTTCGTTACCTCTCCCGTTTTGATATCGTAGATATAAACACAAGGCAGCTCATTTTCGGGATTCACCCCGATATACGCCTTGTCGCCCAGCACAATGGAACGCTGCGAGAACGTACCGCTGCTGTAAGGCAGCACTTTGCCATCGTGCTTGATCTCTTCCACTTTGTCGGTCTTCAAGTCGAGGACGGCGTAGTAGCAGTTATAGTCTTCTCCCCAGCCTTTCGCTTTCGTATATTCCGGGTCCTGAATGTAGAGCAATGCTTTCTCATTACCCAGATAATCGACCGTTACGATTTTGCCTTTCGGATAATTATACCCTTTGTAGCTCTTGTCGAAGTCGGTCTCACCTTTCTTAATACGTAACAATGAGCCATATTGTTGAGTGTTGCTCGTTGCCCCTTTCAGTACGCTGTTGCAGGCCAAGTAGTAATCGCCTTCGGGCGTAAAGAAACTCTTGCTCTGCAAAAGTTCGCCATAAGCCGTTCCGGCCATAAACTCGGCGCGGTCTTCCATCACGGTCTTCTCTACCGACATATCGGCAGGGTTAATAAAAGCCATGTAAAAACGTACCTTATCATTATTATCCAGATACGAATACAGGATTTTTCCGTCGCTCTTTCTGAAGCCGGCAATACCCGATGTGCTGAATTTACCCGGTTTACCGGCTTTGCCCGGCAATTTCGGCAACTTCAGTTCGCCTTCGGCAACAATATTCATCTGATCCGTATTCACCTTGATCCAGATCACTTTATCGGCCTTTCCGTTAGCAGCCATCAACACCAGCGTATGGTCATCGATCCACGCATGCGTATAACGGCGATCTTTCAGCGTATTCTTCTGAAACGAAAACTCTTTGATAACTCTGACTTTATTTCCTACAATCTGATATTTTCCAAAACGGTTTTGCTCTTTCGGAACCTGATAGTAATAAGCGCCTTTAATAATGGATTCCTGATACAGTTTAGCCGTTACGTCGGCTCCGGTATTCACAAAATGAATCTGCTCCTTTGTGTCGAGCGATTTCATGTTTTGCACCAATAAAGTCCCTGCAGACCCCATACCGGCATTCTTGCCGATTGATACCCAAACATCGAAATGCGATTCCAACAGCGGATCGATGATCTTCGGATCGGGTTTGTCATCTTCACACGCCGTAAAAGCTACGCCAGCCAATGCGGCCAGCAGCATCCATACATAAAATCGAATAGTTTTCATTGTCCTTGTTAATATAATTAGTTAATAAATATTCTGAATTTGCAAAAGAACGACCGGCCGGGCTTCTGCAGCTTAAAATTATCGTAAGCCAAACGATCGAACAGGTTGTTACAGGTAACAGACACATTGTATTTGTCGTTATCGAACGATAGCGAAAGCGATACGTTGTGCTGATATTGCGAAGGAATACGCGACTTGCTCGCAAGGCTGCCGTATCCTTCCCACGTCAGGAAAAACCAATGCACATACTCGAAGTTATAACCTGCACGCAGAATACTCTTTTTCAGCAGAAAATCGCGCTTCTTCACGTTCACCTCCACGTTACCGAACAGCCACGGCCGATTCGGCACACGGTTTTTGTATGTAATCATCTCCTTGCCGTCGGGGTAATAGCGCGTCATGCTGCGGGCGTCTTCATAACTGCCGTTGGCAATCACCTGCAACCAATCGTCGTACGTATATCTTATTTCGCCCTCAATGCCTTTAATGGCCACGCTGGCCACATTGCCGTACTGGCTCAGCCCTTCGGCCTCGGAGATCACGGCGCGGATATAGTCTTTCACATTGCGGAAAAAGCCGTTCACTTCGTAAAACAGCTGATGACCGGGCGCGGGGTTCAGCGTACCGAACAGTCCGAGGTTGTAATTGTCGCTGCTTTCGGGCTTCAGCTGCAGGTTGGCATAGACGGTCGTACCGTTGCCGAGCAACTCGCGTGCCAGCGGCAGACGCATGCTGTGTTCGTACGAAGCCTTGAGCGACAGCCCTTCGCCGAAACCATAGCGCATAGCCAGTCCGTAGCCGGTATAGTTTTTCGTCGAAGCGCCCTGCTTCTCGCGCGAGCCGGTAATCCACGGCAAATCCTGCTGGGTGACATTCAAATAATTCGTATAATTCTTCACAAATAACGAGTTCTGCCAACGATCGTTCACGAGACGCTGATTATACGAAAGCCCCAGAATATGCTTCGTAAAGATATCGTTCGACGGATCAAAGTCGGTATCGATCTCGTCGTATCGTTCATTGCCCGTGCGGTTCATCAAATAGTTTAGGTTAAGACCGTGACGCGCGTCAATGCGGTAATCGAACCCGGTGCGCACGGTCGTCAGCGGCCGTTTGTTATGCCGGCGTGTACGGTCGCGCCCCGTAATCTCGTTGCGTGACGATTCGATGTAAGCGCCGTCCCAGTTGTATTTGCGGAATGCCGTGTCGGTCGTCAGCGCATGGTCCCACGTATGCGACAGGGAAAGGTTGGCTTTGAGGCCGGGCAGCAGAAAATCATTCTTCATATACCGCGCCGAGATGTTCCATGCTTCGGATTCGCGCTCGGCCTTACCGTACACGATGCTTTGAATCGAACCGGTCTGCAGCTGCTTGTGTACGGACGAGAACGATCCCGAAAGGAAAAATTCATCAGCCCACCGGCGATGCGTAACACCGGCTTCAAGCTGTGTCAGTACCGAGAAATAATCGTCATGGAAACGCTTGCGGTCGAACGGCCGGAAGCGTCGCTCGGCCTCGTCCCACAGCTCGACGCCTTTCATCAGATAATCGTTCTTTGAATAATTAATTCCGGCTACGGGACGGATCACGATGCCGCTCTTCGGCATCACATACTGCCCGAACATATCGGCTTTATGGGTATGAAACGACCCGATGCCGTACGACACGTCAAGGTAGTTCTTCCGTTCCTTTCGGGTGATGACGTTAATGGCGCCTCCCAAGGCATCGCCTCCCAAATGCGAAGGCACTACTCCCTTGTAGATCTCTACCCGGTCGATGATATTGACCGGCAAGTTGGCCAGCGATATGCCGCGCCCTTTCGCGCTCATCGGCACTCCGTCGATAAAGTAACGCACGGAATTGCCCGAAAGGCCATTGACCGACAGTTCGAAATCGGAACCTACCCCACCTTCTTCACGCACTTTGACGCCCATGGTGCGGTTGACGATCGTATTCAGACTGTGGATCGTATTGGTAAGCGGCCTCATATCAAGGGCATTGGCGGCATATGCTCCCTCTCTGACCTGTTGGGACTGCGTCTTGCCGTAAACCTCGACAGCTTTTAAAACAACCGTGTTTTCTTCGAGCATAAAATCCTGCTTCGTGTTTTTTCGGATGTTCAGTTCCTTTCTCTCGGTTTTATATCCGACCGAAGATACGGCAACGATATGCTTCCCGGCCGACAACTCCAAGGTATAATGTCCCTTGTCGTCGGTAAATGCCCCCAGCGATGTATGTTCAATCGCAACGGTTGCCATCGATACGGGATGTCCTGTCGCATCGGTGACGGCTCCGGACAACACATACTTATTCTGCGCCACCGCTTCCGTACCGAACAGACATAAACATAATGCAAACGACAGGATCAACTTCATCATAAAACTGATAAACAATAACCTAAACATACCTGCAAAGCAGCATGGCTACTTGCAGGCTTCTCACCCTATGGTCGAAACTAAAAAATCATTCGATTCCAATCACGCTGTTCTTGCCCCCGAGAACATGTTCGTCTTTTATGCTTGGCAGGTTTCCTGACTGCACCCCGAAAAGCGACCTTCCCGTCAATGACGACAGTGGTGTAAGTTTGCTTTTCCTCTTCACGGGTTACACAGTAGCGGGCACTGTTCCGGACTCCGACCGGATTCCCTTTTATGCGAACGGCAGAATGACCGACGTATCACCAAAACAGCTGCAAAATTAAGCATTTATTTCGATATTTCCGCTATAAATTCTTTTTTTACGGCTTTAAACGGCACTGTTATTGTTAATCTACATTACTTTATTCCAATCAATCCTGATTGCGTAAAACCTTGTCTGTATTTTGTGGCGTGATGCTTTTTTAGCAAATCCTATGTAATTGTTTGAAAATAAACAAATCATCCGATAATATAAAATCGTTAAAATTTTTACAAGCAGATGATTTTCAATAATTTTATAGTTTGTAAAGTTTACAGCGGATGGCCTTGTAGAATCCTTGAAATTTTATTGTTGAAGAAAATGAAAATTGTAACGTATCTTTGCGCGAAAATTAATGCAGAAAATACAATGAATCCGATGATGAAATTTCCTTCAGAGAAAACAAACAAACAATGCGTTTTTTTTCGATCTGCTCTCTTTTTTTTGACCATCCTGTCGGTTATATCGTGCCGCTCTTCTCCACCTCAATATTACGAAGAGAGCGGAACGGTTTTTCATACGCTCTATCAGATTAAATACGAATCGTCCGTGTTGTTGACCGAAAAAATCGACGCGGAGTTTCAGGCCTTTAATCTCTCTCTGAACCCTTTTAATCCCCACTCGATATTGGCCAAAGTAAATCGAAACGAAGAGGTGGAGATTGACGATCGGTTCATAACCGTTTTTAACAAGGCCATGGAAGTATCTGTGCACTCCGATGGAGCTTTCGATGCAACAGCTGCTCCGTTGATCAATCTGTGGGGCTTTGGATTTGAACAAAAAGACAGTGTATCGCAACCCGTTATCGATAGCTTGTTAACGTTTGTCGGCTACCGAAAAATACGTCTCGAAAGCCGGCGTGTGATCAAGGAAGACCCGCGTATCCAGCTTAATTTCTCCGCCCTTGCCAAAGGGTATGCCTGCGACGTGATTGCTGCACTGCTTGAACGTGAGGGAGTAGAAAATTATATGGTCGATATCGGTGGCGAAGTTACCTCCAAAGGATTGAATCCCAAAGGAGAATGCTGGCGTATCGGTATCAGTAAGCCTGAAGACGATACGACAGGGATTAAAAATGACATCGGCCAGGTGGTAGCGCTTTGCGGTAAGAGAGGGATGGCTACGTCAGGCAATTACCGTAATTTTTATATCAAAGGAGGCAAGAAATACGCCCATACGATTGATCCCCGCACCGGCTATCCTTCGGAGCAAACGATCCTGAGTGCATCGATCATTGCGCCTGACTGCATGACGGCAGATGCATATGCCACGGCGTTTATGGCGATGGGCGTAGAAGCAGCTCTCCGCATGGCCGAAACACTTCGGGATATCGAATATTATGTGATTTATTCGGACGAGGCAGGACAAAACCGGATCCAATATTCCGGCGGCATGCATTCGGCTATGGTAAAGCCTTAAAAAGAAAAAATCCCAGACTCACGTCTCGGATTCCTCGCATAAACCATTTATATACCACTAAAAAGACTTTATTATGAAATATTATGTCTGTGGATGCAAAGATAAGCACGAGACAGGTGGTTCTACAAGTTTTCAGGCCGCTATTGGACGAAGAAGCCGTCTTTCTTATCAAACGAATGGGTTTTAGGGTATAAAATGCGAGGGATGGACCCGAGCCTGAAAAAAAGATGGAGAAAGAAAGCTAAAACAACAAACGCCACGTTTCGCTCTTCCCAAACGGAAAAACGAAACGTGGCGGTTGGATAGCCGGTTATCCCGACATGTGGCATATTGGAGTGTTTGTTTGTGCTAATTCTTCTGGTCCGTAAAATATTCGGGATATTTCAGGTCGTTAATAATAGTTCCACCCCGCAGACGGATATACGTACGAAAACCTTTGACCCCTTCCGTCAGTTCAATGATGCGGGCTCCATTCGGTTTGAGGTTGTTGTAAACCGTATTTCCACCGCTATAGCGTCCGAAAGCCAGCAGAATGCCATGCCACTGAACGGCGTAATCATTGTCATGATCATGTCCGACAAACACCCCTTCGATATCTTTCATCTCTTTCATCGCCACAAACATGCCCGAATTGAGTTTCGGAGATGAAGCGGCTTCCATACGTGTTCCGCAGAAGTGTGCATGCTCGTCCGAAGAGGCCTGATTAAACTCGGGAAACGGGATATGGAAGAAAGCCAACGAGGGGATGGGAATACCTCCGTTGGCACGTGTAAAAGACTCGCTTTGTGCGCGATACCAAGCAATTTGATCCGCTCTGATATAATCGTATCCCTTCACGTCTTCGAGTTTCGAATAGGCATTCGAGTCGAAGCAATACAGCAGTTCGGCCGTTTTTCCGGTCGTAGCCGAGAGAATCGGCAAGATAAAGTTCGTCACGCCATGGATACCTTCGGTCGTAGCTGTCAAGTTGTAAGGTATGCTTTGAATCACCGTAAACAGTTCTTCACGGGTCATGTCAAACTCGTCATCATGATTGCCATACGTTACGGCAAAAGGAATCTTTCGTTCGGAGACAGGCTTCAACACAGCCCGCATACAAGTTTCGGCCGGCTTGCCATAAATCACGTCGCCGGTGATGATGACGAAGTCCGGATTCTCGGCATCAAGCGTCTCAACGATATTTTCCAATGAACCGGCCGAGCGCGGATCGCCCTCGATATAATGCACATCGGAAAATTGAACGATCTTGAATTTTTTGTCTGCATTGAACTTTAAAGCCGGTTGCTGTGCGGAAAGAAGCATTCCTCCTCCCACATACAACAAACTTGTCCAAAGTGTTTTTTTCCAGTTTTTCATACGCTATGTTATTATTAAATTAAGATGAATAAATTTGTTCATGTCGATAAGAAAGATCGGCGTACAAAGATATGAAAAAATTGCAGAGAAAGAATCTCGACATCTTCCGCCGCTTTCTTTTTTTTGCTGAGATTGATTTTTTGCGTACATTTCGCCCTGAAAACTCATGATTCGTTTGAGCAGAAGATACGTATGAAGTCAAAGAAAGCATTTATACAATCGTTCCTTTTTTTCGCCGTTACGGCTGCGATTATCGCTTATTTTTTTCCGCGTGAAGGGAAATTCCCTTATCAGTTCCATGAAGGTAAGCCGTGGAGGTATGACCTGCTGACAGCACCGAACGACTTTCCAATCTACAAGAGCGATCAGGAAATCAAGGCTGAAAAAGACAGCATCAGGGCGCGTTTCGAACCGTATTTCCGGTTGAAAGAAGATGTATCGAAAACGGTGTTGGAAAACCTGAAAAACGATTACCTCTCACAACATACGATGAGCACTCCGTTATGGCAATACCTCAACCGTCAGATACAACAGCTTTATGAACAAGGTATCGTAGCCACTCCGGAGCTCGAGAAACTGGCTTCGGAAAATCGTACGCGAATAAACGTGCTGAAGAAAAACGTGGCTGTTGGAAGGAATGTCAGTGACTTATATTCGGCCAAAACAGCTTACAAAAAAATTATGAAGAACGCTCCCGAGCCGATGGATAAAGACGAACTGTGGTCGAGCAATTTCGAACAGTATCTGGAGCCCAACCTCACGTATGATGTGAAAACATCGGACAATGTGCTGAACAAGAGGTTGCACGACGTCTCCCTCTCCATCGGGATGGTGCAAGCAGGCGAGCGAATCGTTGACCGGGGGGAGGTGGTGGATGCCAAAACGTACAACATCCTCCGCTCCCTGAAAATCATCCACGAAACAAAATCGGGTGGCAGCCGCCGATATGGCACGATATGGGCAGGTCAGCTCGTGCTCATCTTTGGTATCTTACTCTGTTGTGCATTCTATTTTATCTCATTTCATCCCGAGATTTTCTTTCGGCGCAACAATAACATCTTTATTCAGATATGTATACTGGTGCCTTGTCTGTTGACCGAGATATGCCTCAAATACGACCTGATCAATATTTATATCCTGCCGTTTGCCATCGTCCCGATCGTAGTTCGTACGTTCTTCGACTCGCACACGGCGCTCTTCACGCATCTGATCACGGTACTGCTTTGTTCACTCATCGCCCCGTTTCCACACGAATTTCTGATGCTGCAAACTATTGCAGGTATTGTTTTTATGGTCAGTCTGAAAGAATTGACGCAGCGTTCGCAACTGATCCGGTGCGCTTTTTTCATCTCTCTTGCTTATGTGTTGTGTTACTTGGGGCTTGCGCTCTATCAGGAAGGGGATCTGAACAAAATCAATTGGCAGATGATGCCTTTCTTTGGCATCAGCTTTATTCTGCTGATGTTCTCGTACGTATTGATATACATGCTCGAGAAACTTTTCGGTTTCGTTTCCCCCATCACGCTGGTTGAACTGTCGAACATCAACACGCCGCTGCTCAAGAGACTTTCGGAAACGTGTCCCGGCACATTTCAACACTCCCTGCAAGTCTCTATTCTGGCCTCGGCGGCAGGCGCCAAGATCGGCGCAGATACCCAACTGATACGTACCGGTGCGCTATATCATGACATCGGGAAGATGACAAACCCTGCATTTTTCACCGAGAACCAGCACAAGCAGGTGAATCCACACCTCAAGTTGTCGTACGAAGAAAGTGCACAGATCATCATCAGCCACGTGACAGAAGGCGTTAAGATGGCTGAAAAAGCCATGCTCCCACGTGCCGTCATCCATTTCATCCAAACACACCACGGACGCGGCAAAACGAAATATTTCTACAATTCATACAAAAATGCTTATCCCGATCAGCCCGTTGACGAAGCGAAATTCACCTATCCCGGACCCAACCCGTTTACGAAAGAAACAGCCATTCTGATGATGGCCGACTCGATCGAAGCGGCATCGCGCAGCCTTAACGAATATACGGATGAGCATATCGAAACACTCGTCCATAAAATTATCGACAGTCAGATCAACGACGGCCTGTTGCACAATGCTCCTTTGACATTTAAGGATATCGATACCGTCAAAGCTACATTCATCGACAAGCTCAAAACAATGTATCACACCCGTATCAGCTATCCGGAGTTAAAATAACGACTTTTTGTCGGGGAGAGGAAAGGGCTCATTTCTCCCTAAATCTGCAAAATGCATTGATCGCAACTCCGGATGTCGGTATGAGAGTCGTGAAGACAGGTGAGGCCTATGAAGTACGAAACTTTGTTCGTGAAATAAAATCCGCCGAAAGGAGTGAGTTTATCAGATATTATGATTATCTTTGCCATAGGTCAGCATCTCTTGATGAGCAACCTCAATAACAACGATCTTGCAGATCTGCTTGTTCGATGGTTTGAAGAAAACGGATTGATATTGAAAGGAAATGCATTGTAAACGCTAAAAAATGGGATATATGAGACGGCAAAAATGGATGATGTGAACGGTGTTTCTTGTTTTGCCGCTGATGCTTACGGTATTGCAAGTCGAAGCGGGAGAACATTGGTTTTACGATATTTACACCGATACTCAAAAGCAAGCTGACTGTACGAAGAAGGAAACCGGAATATGTGGAACAGATTGTAGAAAAATGATCGGACTTTTATGAAACGCATTTTAATAAGTAGAATATTTTAACGCAAAAGAAACATGAAACGAATTATTTTTGCTGCTTTGAGTATCATTTTATTCGGCAGCAACGCTTACACACAAGAGGCTCGTAAACAGGAAGCTTTGTTTAATAAAGCTTTAGTTGTTTATTTCTCCGCAACGGGAATTACGGCAGGAGCCGCCAAGAAGATTGCGCAAGTTACCGGAGGAGAACTCTATGAGATCGTTCCTCAAACATCTTATACGAGTGACGATCTCGATTGGCGAAACAAACAGTCGCGCAGTTCGCAGGAAATGGGAAATCCGAAGTCTCGCCCGGCTATCAAAGGGAAAAAAGAGCATATTTCGGATTATGATGTGATTTTTATCGGCTATCCGATCTGGTGGAATGTTGCGCCAACGATTGTCCGCACATTTATCGAAAGTCATCCTCTGAAAGGGAAAACGGTGATCCCTTTTGCTACATCGGGAAGTAGCGGCATAGAGAACAGTGTGGCTCAACTGAAAAAAGATTATCCCGAAATCCAGTGGCGAGACGGCCGGTTGCTAAACGGCGCAACCGAACAGACGGTCCGTGAATGGGTGGAAAAAGAGTTGAAAAAGTGAATCTTATGATAGCAATCGATGAAAAAAATCTGATAAGTATTATTGCTCTGATGGGTTTCGGAGTGTTTAATTGGATGAGGAGATAAATATCTTACACGCCTTTACATGCAAAAAGTCCTACGAGTATGTGTCCGTAGGACTTTTTTTCTTCCACCGGCTTGATTATCTCTTAGCCTTCCGGCAGAGAGCGAGGCTCTTTCTCTTGAACCTTCAAACAGTATAATAAACGTTCAATACTATTGTATAATAGCACTTTAAGTAAAGTATTAATAAAATAAGATTTCATAGAAAATCTTTGGTAGAATCAATTTTGGGGTGTAAATTTGGGTGCAGAAATCAAAACACCCCAAAGCATGAATATCAAACGGAATATTATCTTCACGTTGGAAAGTAGGAAAAAGGACGGTGTTCTCATTGTTGAGAACATGCCGATTCGTATGCGTGTCAATTTCGCTTCCAAGCGGATTGAGTTCACTACAGGCTATCGCATCGATGCTGCCAAGTGGGACTCGGACAAGCAACGTGTAAAGAATGGTTGTAGCAACAAGCTGAAAGAATCGGCTTCTGAAATCAATGAGAAAATGAACGATTATCTCAAAGAATTGGCTGAGTTGGAAGGGATTAACGAACCCATACGCCAAACTTATTATAGAGGTAATAGCGCATTGACGAAGTTACACCAAAATATGCCTTGCTTGGCACACACGCCGGTCGTAGAACGTTTATCTGCAATGCGCTTGCATTGGGAATACCTCCGCAGGTAGTTATGAAATGGACAGGACACAGCGATTACAAGGCGATGAAACCCTACATTGATATTGCAGACGATATTAAGGCAAATGCCATGAATAAATTCAATCAATTATAACACCGAAACGATATGAGCCAAGAAATAAACAAAACAGAGAACCAAGATTTATCTCTCGTTGTACGAGCCATCGGCTCTGACCTTGAGCATACACAAGTACGTTTAATAGCTTCAGCAAATGCGGATATGCTTTTCCATTATTGGAAAGTAGGGCATTTTATTGGATAATGCGAAAACGAGTATCGTTCAATATACACTTCCTGCGATGGAATATAAAATCATTAACATCGGATTACACTGCCGTTCCTTTTGCTGTCTGAACAAAGACCTCTTTGCTTTAAGCGATGTTTTCGGGCAAAAACATACTCAAAGTAAACTATTATTGTTTTCGACCGAAGAACCCGCCCCAAGCGTTTTACTCTCGCCGGAATATGAAGGAGTAAACGAATCCCGATTATTTGCCGTAAAACCCTTTTATCGCTCAGCGAATAAAGTCTATTACTACAAACGATTTGCCCCAATCATCTATTCGATTGACAACGAAGGAGAACTTCGACCCGAAATCAAAGTCATGTCCGATAAATATCTATCGGAAGAAGGCGTAAGACAACTCGAAGAAGCTGATCTGACTGCATATATTCAAGAACAAAGTCATATCAAAGACATTGTCGATTTATACGAAAACGATGCGTATTTCCTTTTCAGAGCATGCATGGAACCGACTCTGAACTATACCGTATATTCAAAGTCTGACAAACACTTCTCTTCTTTCCTCTATGATGAACAACTGAACGGTTGCACTCAGATCAAAGGCGTCGCAGAAAATAAATTCATCGTTGAACTTTCGCACCCTCAATACATGAAAAAAATAGCCGATGAAATACTCAACATAAATATCGACGAAGATTCGAATCCTTTTTTGGTCCTGTTTAACTTGAAGTTGCACAAATAAGATCCGTCTGTTCGAATATTTCTATTGCCGGAAGAATCGTACTTTATCGGGTATCGATGTCTGTCAACAAACATCCGTAGCGACTTTCGAACTTATGTCTGTAAGATCGCACGAATAATTCCCAATCCGTTATTTCCTTATTTTCGAAAAAATCGGTCGTCGGCTGTTTTTTCCGAAACGCTCCGTATATCAGCAGGTGATATTTATCGTCATTGCCTAACAGATGCCAGGGTGTTGCGAGGTTGGGCAGTCTTTCTACGGCTATCCGCAGGTATTTGTCGGACAGGGCACGATTTCCGCACCATCGGGAAATGTATCCGTAACGTGCATAGTCGGCCGGACTGTCTCCGTCGTTCGGTGTCAGGGTACATAGCCGTTGCAGCAGGGCGTCATAGAATTTCCGGTCGTATTGTTTTAATTCCCGTATCCGCTGTCCGGTCAACAGGCGCGGAGTATAACGGATAGCCTCCGTCAAGGGTTGTAATGCGGCTTCTTTTTGGTTTTGTTGATACAGGACATCCGACAGGGCGGCCAGATAAAGTGAATGTTTCGGATAATTCGTCGCTAATTCCCGGGCTACCGGCAGTGCCCGTTCCGGCATACGGGCATGGGTATACAGACGTACGGACAAATAACGTATTTCCGTGTCGTCCGGATGTTTGCGATGCGCTTCGCGAAAGGCTTCCGACGCTTTCTGCAAAGATTCGCGCTCTTTCGTCGTACGGTAATATTGCATATAGACGATTCCCCGGTTGATCAGTCCGGACGTTTGCTTCTCCGTCCGTTCCGTCCGGCGAATGGCTTCCGTATACCTTCCTTCTTTCCAGGCCTCGCTACTTTCCTGCAAATAACGGTTATTCTCTTTCCGCTGCAAGTCGAACCGCAGCTGTACAAGATACAGCGCCGACAGAACGACGGGGATCGTCAGTTGACTGTTTGCCCAAAGAAGGCGAGGCTGTTCTTCTTCGCCGCATGCCTCTTCTTTTTGCAGGTATGCCAGCATGATATACAGGATCAGCAGCGCGAAAGGCGTGTCGAAGAGTGTGGCTTGTGTCATCTCTTTCGTAGTTATGGCTGCGAAGGTACATCCGATGATGCGGTTTTCCTGACGTTCGGGGTGTTTCAGCAGGCTTCGGACGACGGCGACGGCCAGCATCAGAAAAAGCAAACTGCCTGCGATGCCTTTTTCCGTCAATAACCGGATCAGGATATTCGGAGCGAAAGAGGTATAAGGCATCGTGCTGTCCTGATTCAGCCACCGATCGGCGGCATGAGCATAATTTCCGTTGCCGTAACCCTGTATGGGGCGTCGGACGAAAGCGTTCCATCCGGCTTGTGTGGCTGTGATGCGTCCTTCGGTGCTGCGTTGCTGTGATACGGTACGATTCATCTGTAAGGTGGTCTTTATTTCTCTCTGAAAAAATATCCCTGCCAGCACCACAGCGATAAGGCCGATAGCCGGCAGACGCCATTTCTCCCGTACAGGCGTTACCGACAGCATCCAAACGATCAGATAGACTCCCCATGCGATGTATGCGCCCCGCGAAAAGGAAAGCAGGATCGCCCCGGTGACTGCAAAAACAAAAAGATTTGAACAGCGGCGTATGAGGCATACCCATCCCAACAGAACAAGTAATATTTCCGCCCAGACATTCGTAATATATCCTAACGGACGAAACAGAAAACGCAGATGATACGTATCCTGAAAGCCGGCAGTCCATACCGACTGCCGGAAGATGAAAAACGAGCAGCCGGCAAGGAATAATGCGGCACCGACAGGCAGGCAGCTACCTTGCAGCAGGATTTGTCCGGCACGCGCGGAAGTAAACAGTCTCCGCGATATGAGGTAGGCAACAAAACAATGGAGCGACACGCAGGCATGACGGATAGCCGGGGCCGAATATTCGGCATACGGACACGAGGCAAGGTCGTAGACCGTGATCAGTCCGAGGCAGATATCAATGCTCGTCCATTGTTTGAAAGGAAACGGACGAACAATGGCCATGAAAAAGGTCGAAAACAGCAGTGCGAAGTGATACGGGTCTTCTATACGAAATAAAAAGACGATCACCAAGCCAATCAGTAAAACCGCCGCGCCCGTGTGCGTCCGCTCCGAACGAAAAAAACTATTTGCCGGCATACTTTTTTATGAGTGGACGAATCGCTTTCCAGCATAAGTAAACTAACAATCCGACGAAAAGCAGTTGCGCCCCGATATTCCGCAACAGGGTAAACGGCGGGGTGATGTTATTCGACAGATAAAGGATCAGTTCATGAATCTGATCGGGGAAAGTCCGTACGAACCGGTACAGAAACCGTGGGATGATATAAAAGAAATAACTTGCCATGAACAGGTTTACGACAATGGCATACAACAACAATCCGTATCTCTCCAACGGACGTATTTGCAGCAAATAGGGAGTCTTCGTCACCGGACGTCGGCGCAGGCGTTTATATCCGTATCCGAGCAACTCCATCGACCGGGTGCGCAGATTCGGTACGCCCAGCAGATCGGAAGCGATCCAGTAACCGTCGAACTTGAAGAAAGGATTCAGTGTCATGACGAAACCGAAGTTCATCATCAGGATCAGGTAACGCAGAATATCGTTGCCTGTCAGGAGGAATAAAACGATCATCGCGATCAGCCCGTAACTTTGAAAATACACACCGGCCAGATTGACGATGCATCGTTGCGAACGCTTCAGCCTCCACACCTCCGTCACGTCGGTATAGAGCACGGGGAAGTTCAGATACAGCCCGAAGCCCACGCCTCCGTGCCGTACGCCGAAATATTTGCAGGCGGAGGCGTGTCCCAGTTCATGAAAAAAAGACGATGCCAGCATAAAGACAAACAGTCCCGCCACCGTATACACGTCTACTTTATTATTGAAGAGCAATAAATCCTCGGTCGTCAGAAAGAAATATACGTTCAGCACGACGGC
This sequence comes from Tannerella forsythia, assembly GCF_001006485.1. Lineage (GTDB taxonomy): Bacteria > Bacteroidota > Bacteroidia > Bacteroidales > Tannerellaceae > Tannerella > Tannerella forsythia. The sequence goes on along the minus strand of NZ_JUET01000139.1, from coordinate 65,429 downwards.
CGTAAGGGCTACGACCGTCATACACGCCCGGTGGAACAAAAAGCGGAATCTGTCCGAGAATTTATCGATTGTCGCTGCGCCGAACAGTTCTTTCTCATAAAGAAAAATACGTTTTTTCTCTTGAGCCTCGAAAAGCGGAGCAAGATACGTATCGATCACCTGCCGTATCTGTGCGGCCGTATACTTCCCTGCTGTCCGGCCGACGTAAGCCGCAATCGCTTCTTCTTCGTCCGGATGCTTCCGAAGTTCCTCCACCAACTCGGCCACCGAAGCGCTGGCCTCGTAATAGTGTCCGCGGCACAACAAGAGGTATCGTTCTTCCTGTACGGAAGAAGACAACGGCTGAACGGTTATATCGACGTATCGGTTCATAGTCTTTTACTCTGCTTTCAGGATGGCGCTCTTGATCGTTTTATCTACTTCGCTCTGCTCGCGTGACGTTTTCCGGCCGAAGTCGAAAGTATAAGCGAGTTTGAGGTATGCCGTCTGCTGATAGATACGGCTCGTTTGCGTCTGGTCGTATCGGTAGATGTTATAATCGGCATATTCCCTGTATTGCGCCTGTTGGGTAAACGGATTTTCCGTACCGGCTTCGGCCATCAAGTTTCGATTGCTGTAACGCACGGACAGTCCGTAGATCATCGGCGTTTCCATCAATACGAGCCGGCTTTGATCCAGTATCTTCTTCGGCGTTTTGAGATAAGCGTTGATTGCGAACGATTTGATAAAATAATTTACATCTGCCGATACGGCAATGTTTTTCCGGCTCAGATGCAACTTCTCGATGTCGGTATACATGTAACGGTACTTCATTCCAATATTAACACGCAGATGATCGGATATACGGCAGGAGACGGACATATCGGCATTGAAACGATTGAACGAACCGTCGGAACGGTAACTGCTGATCAATTTATTTCCTTCCGCGTAGTAGTGGGGATAAATATTGTGTTTGAACTGCTCTTTCCAAACTCTGGCCTGCATGTTGAAAGGACCTATACGACCTTCGTACATCATATACAGATTGAGCAGCTTGGTGTTCTTCAAATTGGGATTGCCGCGTTTGATCTGATAGAAATCGATCGTTTGATCGACCTCGTTCAATGTGCTTATTTCCGGTTGATTGTTGTGATGTGAAAAGCCCACGCCAATCCAATGCAGAGAATTAAAGCGATAACGAACCCATGTATTAGTTCGGAATGTCCAGACGTATTTCATTCTTTCGTTTTGCAATCGGTAATTCATTAGTGAAATGCCCGGATCAACATATAGTGTGGCTTTTTTCCCAAATTCACGTATATAGTTTATTCTGAAAATTGTTTGTCCATTTAATAAATGCTGTTTGGATTCGTAATCTCCGCTATATTCCATGAATGATCTGTCATGATAATGATTTAGATGAACAAGATATGTGTTGGAAGTGTCCGGTCGGAAAGTATATCGGTTTGTCATAACGAACGAGTACAGATTTTCGTTTACCGAGGTTGACGACCGTCGTTGATCTTCCGTATAGGTCCTTTCGTATGTGTTTCGGGTATACCATGTCACGCATTCGCTTTTTAACAGATGCTTTTCCGACAGATTGAAATCGCCCCGCAGGTATGCCGTCGGTTTCAGGCTGCTGCTTTCGCTCTTTTCGGACGACATTACGCTCCGTTCATCGTGACCGGTATAATTCAATCGTTCGTCACGGTCGTTTTGCGGAGTTGCACTGCGATTTAAGGAAAACCAGCTTAATAGATTCCGTTTTTTCGTACTGTTACTAACCTGAAAGTGTATGTATTTGTAATTGCTTCGGTAATTTGCGTATCCGGTTTCCCTGTTACGATTTACCGTATAATCGGAAAGGAACAGCGCTTCGTTTTTTTCTTTTTTTATACCGCCGTATCCGGTTGTACTGTATCCTCCGTAAAAGGAATAATTCGTTTGTTTGTGCGATAACTTGGCAGCCGCATCGTAGTTGCCCCCCAAATAACCGATCTTTTGTTCTGCTTCCATATTCACATAGCCTCCGGTCGTGTATGTTTTGGTAATATAGTTGATGGAGGCCGCGTCGCCCGTATATTTCCCGGTGGGCAAGGTGTAATATTCCACTTTTTCGATGTCTTTGGGACGAAGATTCTGTACATCCCGAAAATCCGCTTTTACGCCATTGATATAAAGCGTCGCTTCGCCGGTTGTAGCCGTCACTTTTTTATCTTTGCGGTTTACGTCGAGGCCGGGGATCATCAGGTTATACAATAGATCGTATCCCGAAAAGGCGTGTTTGATCTGTTGTTTGTCTGGGAGAACCAACAGATGGTCTTTTTTTCGGATAAATGTACTTCCTCTCACCGTCACTTCGCCCAGCGCCACCACATCGTTTTTTAAGACGACCGTCGGCAGGGTATAATCGCTTCCGGGCATCTCAAAAGCGATACATTGTCCGGCATATCCGATATTGCTTACGGCTAAGATATATCTTCCGGCTTTTATATTTTTGATTTCGAAGCTTCCGTTGTCGTCCGTGATGCCTCCGCTTACGAAGACGGAGTCTTCGGTAAGGACCCTCAAGGTCGTGGAGAAGACACCCGTGCCGGCCTCGTCGTACACAATGCCTTTGAGGATATGCTGTGCCTGAACAGGCTGCATAACACCCAATATCAAACTTAGAATAAGAAGTATTTTGTATGTTCTGTCCATATCTTTTACTCTGCTTTCAGGATGGCGCTCTTGATCGTTTTATCTACCTCGCTCTGATCGCGCGACGTTTTCCGGCCGAAGTCGAAAGTATAAGCGAGTTTGAGGTATGCCGTCTGCTGATAGATACGGCTCGTTTGCGTCTGGTCGTATCGGTAGATGTTATAATCGGCATATTCCCTGTATTGCGCCTGTCGGGTAAACGGATTTTCCGTACCGGCTTCGGCCATCAAGTTTCGATTGCTGTAACGTACGGACAGTCCGTAGATCATCGGCGTTTCCATGAATACGAGCCGGCTCTGATCCAGCATCTTCTTCGGAGTTTTGAGATAAGCATTGATTGCGAACGATTGAATAAAACAATTTACATCTGCCGATGCGGCAAAGTTTTTCCGGCTCAGATGCAACTGTTCGATGTCGGTGTACATATCATGGTATTCCAATCCCAGACGAGTTCGTATATGATCCGAGATGCGGCAGGAGACGGACATATCGGCATTGAAACGATTGAACGAACCGTCGGAACGGTAACTGCTGATCAATTTATTTCCTTCCGCGTAGTAGTGGGGATAAATATTGTGTTTGAACTGCTCTTTCCAAACTCTGGCCTGCATGTTGAAAGGACCTATACGACCTTCGTACATCATATACAGATTGAGCAGCTTGGTGTTCTTCAAATTGGGATTGCCGCGTTTGATCTGATAGAAATCGATCGTTTGATCGACCTCGTTCAATGTGCTTATTTCCGGTTGATTGTTGTGATGTGAAAAGCCCACGCCAATCCAATGCAGAGAATTAAAACGATAACGAACCCATGTACTGGTTCGGAATGTCCAGACGTATTTCATTCTTTCGTTTTGCAATCGGTAATTCATTAGCGAAATTCCCGGATCGATTGACAACGTAATTTTTTCACCGAACTCGTGAGTATAATCGAACATAAGAAGAGTCTCTCCTTTCTGCAAATGCTGCCGCGAATCATAATCGCCTGTATATGTCAATGAGGAGATATCATGATAATGATTCAGTCGTGTAAAAAATGTATTATAGGCATCCGGTCGGAAGGTATATCGGTTTGTCATAACGAACGAGTATAGATTTTCGTTTACCGAGGTTGACGACCGTCGTTGATCTTCCGTATAGGTCCTTTCGTATGTGTTTCGGGTATACCATGTCACGCATTCGCTTTTTAACAGATGCTTTTCCGACAGATTGAAATCGCCCCGCAGGTATGCCGTCGGTTTCAGGCTGCTGCTTTCGCTCTTTTCGGACGACATTACGCTCCGTTCATCGTGACCGGTATAATTCAATCGTTCGTCACGGTCGTTTTGCGGAGTTGCACTGCGATTTAAGGAAAACCGGCTTAATAGATTCCGTTTTTTCGTACTGTTACTAACCTGAAAGTGTATGTATTTGTAATTGCTTCGGTAATTTGCGTATCCGGTTTCCCTGTTACGATTTACCGTATAATCGGAAAGGAACAGCGCTTCGTTTTTTTCTTTTTTTATACCGCCGTATCCGGTTGTACTGTATCCTCCGTAAAAGGAATAATTCGTTTGTTTGTGCGATAACTTAGCCGCTACATCGTAGTTGCCCCCCAAATAACCGATCTTTTGTTCTGCTTCCATATTTACATAGCCTCCGGTCGTGTATGTTTTGGTAATATAGTTGATGGAGGCCGCGTCGCCCGTATATTTTCCGGTGGGCAAGGTGTAATATTCCACTTTTTCGATGTCTCTGGGACGAAGATTCTGTACATCCCGAAAATCCGCTTTTACGCCATTGATATAAAGCGTCGCTTCGCCGGTCGTAGCCGTTACTTTTTTATCTTTGCGGTTTACGTCGAGTCCCGGAATCATCAGGTTATACAATAGATCGTATCCCGAAAAGGCGTGTTTGATCTGCTGCTTGTCCGGGATAACCAACAGATGGTCTTTTTTTCGGATAAATGTACTTCCTCTCACCGTCACTTCGCCCAGTGCGACCACATCGGTTTTTAAGACGACCGTCGGCAGGGTGTAATCGCTACCGGGCATCTCGAAAGCGATAAACTGTCCGGCATATCCGATATTGCTTACGGCTAAGATATATTTTCCGGCTTTTATATTTTTGATTTCGAAGTCCCCATTGCCATCCGTGACGCCTCCGCTTACGAAGACGGAGTCTTCCGTAAGAACCCGCAGGGTCGTGGAGAAGACTCCCGTGCCGGCCTCGTCATATACAACGCCTTTGAGGATATGCTGTGCCTGAACAGGCTGCATAACCCCCAATATCAAACTTAGAATAAGAAGTATTTTATACATAAGATATCTTTTCGTAAATCGGTTATAAGAAAAAAAGGTATCAACGAATATAAAGCATAAAGATATAAAACTTCTTACCAATCATGATATAATATCCGTTGATACGCTTAACATTACTATCATTTATCTACTCCTTTATATAGGTTTCAATAGATAGTAAATAACATTTTTTGCCAATGTTAGTTGTTGTGAGACCCCCAACTACAATAACATTCACAATCACCTACTATCCCCGTTGATTGTGATAGATCCTGTGTCGATGCAAGGTCCAACAAACCTCCAACCCCCAATGGATCGGTTTCCAAACGTTCTTCCAACTGTTCCAAATCGAATTCGGATAACTCCGAATTTAAGGAGTTCAACTCTCCTCTCTCGTCTTTTTTCTTTTTCATAAAATAAGAATTTAAATTAATACTGTTTATTTAATTCGGCATACGCCTTATTTATAATCAAATCAAACGATCCTTTAAATATTATACATTGTGATTTGCGTCCTTTTAATTGTCGGTGATAAGGACATCCGCCTCCGCATATCAGGGCGTATTTGCAATGCCGGCAAGGTTCTTTTTGGCTGATATCCGTATTTTGCCATTTATTCAATACGTCGTTGTTCCACCGAACTCCTTCTTTGGAATAGACTCCCTTTATATTCTCTTTTTGCCCGACCACCTCCCAGCACGGATAGATATTTCCGATCGGATCGAGAACGTATCCTCCTGATTGTGCCATGCAACTGATGGAATTAAAAGGCATGGGGTGTTTGTTTACCAGCGCATCGTATATTTTTTTATACATCCCGCTATCTTGTCTGAAAGCCATCGAGCTGAACTGTATTTGTTTTGTTGTAAAGGAACTCGGGGGTATAAAGCTTAAGTCTTTCGTTTCCGATGAAATACGATCATAATAATCCCTCAATCTGGCTGAATAGATATAAAATTCAGGATAATTAAAGAACCCTTTTTGCTCAAATATATTTCCTAATTCGGCAAACTGTTCGATATTATGTTCGTCCGAATTCATCCGAACAACGATTCTTATCCCTCTTTGCAATGCCAATCCGATATTCTCTACAATCCGGTCGAATGTTTCATAACCTTTATAATGTTTTCTCCGTCGGTCATGAGTTTCTTTCGTGCCGTCGATCGTTATTTGAAGTTTATGAATACCATCCGGAGAAAGCAAGTTCAAAAACCGGTCTATCTCATACCCGTTTGTTATTGCGTTGAATGAATAACCGCGTTTTCGTCCTTCTTCTACGATATAATTGACAATATCTTTATTCTCTGCCAAAAGAGGTTCGCCTCCATATAGAGTTATTACCGGTTTCCGTAATTCTTTATGAGGCTGAATAATATCTTGTGCCTTATAAGCGATATCGACCTGCTCTTTGGTAAAAACGAAGCGGCGTCTTCCGTCTTTTTTATCACGTCCTTCAAAACAATACGGGCAACGGAAATTGCAATTGTAAGTAACGACCCACGTAAACGAGGTATTTAAAATATCGTTTTTTCTATGCAAAGCCTTGGCCATTCTTGCTACATACGCATATTCTTCTGCTTGAGTTTTCGTTGTTACATATCCTCTCTTCAATAACGTTTGCAGCGTACTTTCCGAGAAATTATTTCCGGAAGATACGGATTTGATTTTTGTCAGCAATTCTTCCGATACGATATCCACGGCTCCCGTATAGCCGTGAATCAGCATATACTTTCCTGCTTCTTTCTCCAGTCTGACCGGAATCATATAAGACGATGTTCGTAACGTTTCCATTTCCTCAATGCCAAATAACCGTATGATCTTTTATTTCGAATATTCTTTCTTCTCTGCCTTTGGTATAATCGCGAAGCCAATACAAAGCGCCTTCCGGTATTTGTTTGTAAAGCAACCGGTCATCTTCCGCGGCTGTCTGCTTTCCCAACGATTTCCAGCGTCCTTTATCCATGTAAAAAAGTTCGTATTCATGGCCTTTGCGGATACCGTTATCGTCGTTTCGGATGATATAACGGATCGTTGAGATCACAGCCGGTCTCTCCAGTTCCAATCCCCCCCAACTCAGCGTGTCGCTCGAATGGAAGAAGGTCAGCGGGTCTCCGTCGAACAGTTTTTCGGCTCCGTTTCGGGGATAATAGATGCTCGGTTTGTAACGGCCGATGATCTTCCCTTTCAAGGGTCGGCTTGCGTCTGCGGCATAGAATTCGACTTCCGCCATATTGCCTTGCGTTCTGTCCGAAGCCTGATACCGGACATATTTTACCGGCGTTTTACTTTCCGGCACGACGGTTGTGTATTTAAAATCCGGTTCTTCGGTTATGATATGCCATGTGACGGGATGTTCAAACTCCGGATTGTCGGCTCCCTGAAAGCGGCCGCCTTTCATCGAAGGAGGAAGGAAAGCCAGATTCCCGGCTTCGGGGTTCTTGCGCTCCAATACGCAGTCGATCGTCTCCGGCCGGGGCGTATAATAAACGATCTGTCCCATCGTATCCAACAGAAACGGGTCTCCTGTCAACGCTAACTTTCCGCCGGCGTATAACGCGGCATGATACACGATGTTGGGTCCGACGGCAGAGAAATCTGCCTTGTCTCCCGTTACCTTTCCCCATGCTACAGGCATCCATCCGCCCGGATCGAATACGCACAGATAAGCAAATGTTCGTTTAGTCCTGTCCGGTAAAGGAATCGTGATGTTTTTTGCCCCGATAAAGGCATAATTCGCGGTTACATCGGTCATATACGCATTCCGGAAGAATGGCGGGATATCTTCGTTTCCGTGACGCATCGCCAACGACTCTTTTTGTTTACCGAAGGTCTTTCGGTAGACTTTGGGAATTTCATTTTTAAAACGAATCAGGTGTTCGTCCGGATTTTGTTCCGCTCCTGAAAAGTCGTGCAAAGTTTTATCGTTGTCATACACCGTGTTGAACGTATGAGCACCGTTGCCGCGTCCCCAATGCGGAACGAATTCTATGGCTACCGGTATGCCCGCTGCCCGCATCGCGTAGACGGCCAGATAAGCATAATCGCCGCACAAGCCGAATTTGATGTTTTTCAATATGCCCGGACGCAGATTGATCGGTAAAACGGAAGTCGTTGCGATATGGATAGGCAATTTTATTAATTCATTATTGATCACTGTACATGCCTGCCGTGCTGTCCGGATGGAATCCGACTCTATCAACGGTTCGAATCGCTCCCGATATGATTGCCGCCATGCTTCGGGTATTTCCGTTCCGATCCGGTAGGGAAGGATCAGTTCGCAAAACTCATCGAAGCTCAGATGCCGGTTCCAGGGCCGGTTCCATACGGCAAAGGCTCCTTCGATATGCTCGATCAGGAAATCGGCCGGCAAAGTCCGTATATCCCGGCAGACATCCGGTTCTTGCGTCAAGTTCTTCGCCTTGGTTCTGAATTCGTCGTAGATGGTGGGAATATCATATTCCGTTTGTCGTATCCGATAAACGGAATCGATAAACGTCTCATATTCGTCAATGACTTTTCCCGTAAAATAAAATTTATCCGTCATATTTTCAATCAGGAAAAGAGCCGCTTGCAGCTTTAACGTATCGTTTCCGTCTTGATAACGGCGAATAACCCGGAACCATTCGTTGCGGTTATTTCCGGCTTGCGACAGAGCGTCCTCCATACCCGAAGCGGGTGTTGACATTCGGCAACCTCCCATACTTATAAGACCTATTCCCGCATAGATAAAGATATGACACGTACTCATCCTCTCCGATCCGATTTTATTTTTTTCTTCAACTATAATTTATTGTGATCTATGATAAATTTTCGGCAAAGAAAAAGAGAACCGGCAAAACGGTTTACTATCTTTAGTACAATTTTTATTGTACTTTAGTACAAATTTTACAGGAGGCGATAATTCATGGCACGGAGTACGGCTTTCGACATACATTTTACTTTGAGGCGGGCAAAGAGTTCCTGTTTGCGGAATTTGACTAATGATCGCGAGATATGCAGGTATTCGGCAATCTGTTTTTCCTTTAATCCTTGTGCCGACAATGCGATCATCTCTATCTCTCTTTCAGAAAGCATAATACCTTCTTTTGGAATCCATTTTTTTTCTTCGGACGAATATTTCCAATAAGATGAACTGCCGTATTTATTCAGGCGAATATGTCCCGGTGTATCGTACGAGGATAACGAAATGCTGCCGAGCCACCATTGCAACTTTTCTTCGTTCGTGGGCAGAACGGGCGTGAATCGATGGCAAACAAGGATCGGGTGTCCGTATCCTTTCAGGTGAAAATTGTAGGACAGCGTGTACAGTCTCTGTTCTTCTGCCGGGATATTCTTAAGGAAGTGCAGAGCGGAAAGATTGACCTCGCGAATCCATTTCGTGTCATCATGCGCGATACTCTCCAGAAAAGAATCGTATTTCAGATGGTGAATGTCCGACAACTTAAGTTTGCTTAAAAGAAGTCTGCTTGCAGGCGAGAAGTGGAAGATAGATAAATCATCGCAATTGACCACATACCGGATTTGATAGGAGTGCATCGAACAATATTCGATTCCCTGCAGGATCGCGTCAAATATTTCTTGTTCGGCAGAGATTGTTTTCATAATTTAATGATTGTATACGGGTAATATAATAGACGTGTTAAGAAGCGTTTGCGCTTCTCTTGTCTTAATCGGGATTAAAATTCGATACGATATGTGCGAAAGTGTGTCCATACGGGAAACAACGTATATTTGCGGACAAAGATAAGGATTTTATGGTAAAAGACCAAAATAATCTTTAGGGGTTTTTAAATATAAGAAGCCTGCTTGCAGGTGAGAAGTGGAAATCGCCTCATACGGTCTATCCGTTATTCATTCCACAAAAATTCCAAAAAAGAATATGGAGGTTAAACTATCCGGAAGGGGGTTCGTCTATCTCTCATATTAAAACGACAAACAAAGAAAAGAATTTTATGACACAACGAGGCAAACATTTTTTTCTGCTCGCCTTTCTTCTTTTTTCCATCTCCACCGTCGCTCAGGTCGACGTGAAAGGCAGAATTATCGAAGAGCAGAGCAAAGAGGCCATCGAACAGGCGACTGTACGACTGCTCAACATGAAAGACAGTTCGATGGTAAACGGTACGGTGAGCAGCCGTAACGGAGCATTCATGCTCAGAAGCGTTAAAGAGGGGAATTATCTCCTTCATGTCACTTTCGTGGGCTATGAACCCGTCTATCAACTGCTCAAAGTAACGAATCGAACGAATCCGGTCGACGTTGGTACGATTACGATGCGCGACGAAAGCGTAATGCTCGACGAGGCCGTCGTTACGGCCAAGGCCATTGAAGTTCAGGTCAAAAACGATACGATCGAATACAACGCCGATTCGTATAAAATAGCCGAAGGCTCGATGCTGGAAGACCTGCTCAAGAAAATGCCCGGTGTCGAAATCAGTGCGGAAGGAAAGGTTACAATCAACGGAAAAGAGATCAAGAAAGTGCTTGTCGACGGAAAAGAATTTTTCTCGGACGACCCGAAGGTTGCCACCAAGAACCTGCCGGCCAAGATGGTCGATAAGGTACAAACCTACGAACGACGCAGCAATATGGCACAGATGACCGGTTTCGACGACGGCGACGAGGAAGCCGTCATCAACCTCACCGTTAAACCCGGCATGAAACAGGGATGGTTCGGCAACATCATCGGCGGCTACGGCACCCGGCAGCGTTACGATGGTAATATGATGATTAATCGCTTCGTCGAAAACGATCAGTTCTCCCTTATGGGCGGATTGAACAATACGAATAACATGGGATTTACCGATTTTGCCGCCGCCATGTTCAGCGGTATGGGGGGCGGAGGCCGGCGCTTCCGGGGCTTCGGAGCGGGCAACGGAATCACCTCGTCGGGCAACATCGGGACGAACTTCAGCAAAGAATTTAACCCGCGTTTCACGATAGGAGGTAATGTACGATACGCTCATTCCGACAACGACGCCCTTTCAAAAAGCAACCGGCAGAATATCTTGCCGGGCGACAGCTCATCATACGACTACAGCCAAAGTTCCGCCCGTACACGCAACGATAATCTTGGCGTTAACCTCCGCATGGAATGGAAGCCGGACTCTTTGACCCAATTCATCTTCCAACCCGAGCTTTCCTATTATAAAACGCATAATGAAGGGCACGAAGATTCCCATACACTAAGCGGCCGGCGCGACTCGGTCAACACTTCGCGCTCCCATTCCCTTTCCGACGGCGAAGGCTACGACGCTTCGGCACGACTCGAATTCAGTCGCAAGCTCAACAGCAAAGGACGCACCCTCAGCGGATCGCTTTCCGGCGGCATCAGCAACTCATACGGAAACGGAGAGAACCATTCCGCCACCCGATATCTGCTTTTCCCCGACTCGACCGGTGTTATCGACCAGCGTGTACGATATGACAACAACGGATACAACTATCGCGCCTTCGTCTCGTGGGTAGAACCCATCGGACACAACAATTTCATACAGGCTACGTACCGAATCGGGCAAAACAAACGCGAATTGCTTAAAGACGCATACGTCGACGACGGCAGCGGAAACTATACCAAGCTCGACACGGCCTACAGCAAAAGCACCCGCAATAATGCCATCGAGCAGCGTGTCAGCTTCGCCTTCAAAGCTGTAAGAGAAAAATATAACGTCACGATCGGGTTCAACGTCGATCCGTCGTACACCCGTACCGAAACCTTCGTCGGCGACCGCACGCTCTATTCCATGTCGCGCAATGTGATTAATTATTCTCCCACCGCGCAATTGCGCTACCGCTTCGATAAACGTACGGACCTGCGCATCGATTACGACGGACGCACCGGACAACCCGAGATGATGCAACTGCAACCCGTGGCCGACGTCTCCGATCCGCTTAATACCGTCATCGGAAATCCGAACCTGAGTCCGACGTATACAAACAATCTCCGCATTCGCTTCGGCAAATTCATCCCCGAGACTCAGACGGCTTACCTATTGATGGCCAACGGGAACTATATCGTCAACGATATTGTCAATAAGACAACCACCGAACAACGTACCGGCAAACGCACGACGACTTACGAAAATGTGGACGGAAATTTTAATGCCGATCTTCGTGCCATCGTCAACCTGCCACTGAAAAACAATAAGTTTTCCGTCTTTGGAATGACCTTCGCACGCTATGCCAACACCGGCGGATACATCGACGGCGAAAAGAATACGAGCAAAGCCCTGATACTGTCCGACCACGTCGGCCTCAACTACCGTTCCAACCTCTTTGATTTCAGTCTCAACGGAAACTTCCGCTATAATCGGACACATAACACGCTTCAAAGACAAAACGATCTGCATACCTTCAATTACGGCGGCGGAGCCTCCACAACGCTCTACCTTCTGTACAACTTTCAGATCGAAAGCGATATCAATTACTCGGCTAACGCCGGATATTCCGCCGGATACGAACAGAAAGAATGGCTTTGGAACGCTTCCATCTCCAAAACGTTCCTGAAGAACAATGCGGGCATACTTCGACTCAAAGTTTACGACATCCTGCAACAACGCAGTAACATTTCTTACAGCGCAACGGCCAGCGCCATCCGTTATACGGAATACAACACCCTGAACAGCTACGGCATGCTGTATTTCATCTACCGCTTCAGCATTTTCAAAGGCGGCGGGAAGGCTTCAGATATGCACATGCCCGGTATGTTCGGTCATGGACGCGAAAGGCCGCCCCATTAACACGATTTACGAAACCTTTGAGAACTGTTTCGACAAGTTGCGTATCGAAGCAGTTCCCCGAAGTATTCTTCTAACGGCATGCACAGCCGTTTTTCTTCGCGGGATCGCCGTTCCGATGCCGCGAAGAATAAAAAAATCAGTGACGAATCTATTTTTCGCTCCTCAACAACTCGTCGAAGTAGGCGATTGTCTTCTTTAATCCCTCTTCGAGCTTGACGGTGGGCTGCCAACCGTCTAATTTCTCAAACGCGAGCGAAATATCGGGCTTTCGCTGCTTCGGATCGTCTTGTGGCAAGGGCTCGAAGACAATTTTCGACTTCGATCCGGTGAGACGAATCACTTCATGCGCCAGTTCGAGCATCGAAAACTCGCCCGGGTTACCCAAATTGACAGGTCCGTTGAAGTCGTCGCCCGTATTCATCATGCGCAACATCCCCTCTACCAGGTCGTCGATATATTGAAAACTGCGTGTTTGCGTTCCGTTTCCGTAAATGGTGATGTCTTTTCCCGTCAGGGCCTGCACGATGAAGTTCGACACCACGCGACCGTCGTTTTTATCCATTCGCGGGCCATACGTATTGAAGATACGGATGATTTTGACGCGTATCCCGTGCTGCCGACGATAATCCATGCAGAGTGTTTCGGCCGCGCGCTTCCCTTCGTCGTAGCATGAGCGAATACCGATCGGATTGACGTTGCCCCAGTACGATTCGACCTGAGGATGCACCGTCGGGTCGCCATATACTTCGCTCGTCGAGGCATGAAGAATCTTCGCCCCCACGCGTTTGGCCAGTCCGAGCATGTTCAGTGCGCCGTAAATTGAGGTTTTCAGCGTTTTGATCGGATTGTACTGGTAATAAACGGGCGATGCGGGACAGGCAAGATGATACACTTTGTCTACCTCGGCGTAATAGGGCGTAGTCACATCATGCCGCACGGCCTCAAAACGGTCGTTGCCCAGCAGATGACGGATATTGTTCTTGTTTCCCGTAAAATAATTGTCGAGGCAAATCACATCGTTGCCTTCTCTTACCAGTCGCTCGCACAAATGCGAACCGATAAACCCGGCGCCCCCGGTCACTAAGATTCGTTCCATATCGATTGCTTTTTCTTCAGTTTTATGCCTGCAAAAGTACGGTATATTTTTAACTTGACGAGAAAAATATCGGTCGGGCATTGTCCGTTCTCAATTAATTTTATACCTTTGCGCCGCAAAACGAGATTGCGGGATGTAGCTCAGCCCGGTTAGAGTACGCGTCTGGGGGGCGCGTGGTCGCTGGTTCGAATCCAGTCATCCCGACAAAACGATTTAAAGACACCGATATTCCTTTTTTCAAAAGATCGGTGTCTTTTTTAAGAAAAATCACTCTCAAAATAGCCACAAAATCCACTTTGCACAGTATCATATAAGATTTTTCAATTACTTCTTTCTTGTCTGATATGACTTTCCCTCCAGAAGAAAAAAGAGATAAACAGAAAAGAACGAAATTCTATCTTCCAAAACTTTCACGGCTAAAAATCTTGTTATGCGAAATTTATGCACTATCTTTGTATCGTAAAAGTAAAAAAAATAAGAATGAGAATCGTATCACATAAAAAAATAAAAGAATTTTATGAAACGAAAGGCCGTGAAGATACACGTGTAGCTCTGGAGCGCTGGTACGATATAACGGAAAAGGCTAATTGGAGAAGCCTATCAGATATAAAAGTTGATTTTCCTGCTACCGACTATGTCGGTAACCAACATTATGTATTCAATATAAGAGGAAACAGTTACCGATTGATTGTAGTTATTAAGTTTACCATAGGATATGTTTATATACGCTGGGTTGGGACTCATAAAGAATATGAAAAGATTGATTGTTCAACTATATAATGGAGAAAAAGAACATGGGCAAAATAACAAAACAGCAGTACGAAGTTGCATTAGCAAAAGTAGAGGAACTTTTATCTCTCGTAGATGACAGCGTACCTGTAACTGACAGCAATGCCGTTTTACTAACTATTTTTTCTGATATAATTATCTCTTATGAGCAAGAACATTATCCTATTGACAAACCAACGGTTTCGGAATTGATCGAGTTTGCGATTCAAGAAAAAGGAATGACACAAAAGCAATTAGCCGGAGAAATTGGAGTTAGTCCATCAAGAGTGAATGATTACATCTCCGGACGTTCAGAGCCCCCCCTAAAGATAGCAAGATTGTTATGTAAAGTATTAGGTATCTCTCCTGAAGCCATGTTAGGCTATTAAAGTGTTTATGGGCTTTCGCAAGAAGACATAGAGGAGGATTAAGCAAGTACCGGCAAACTATAACGGCAGACTTGATGGGACACTTGCTATTTTTATTCGGACTCAGTGATAAGCATACGTTGTTTTAAAAAACAGAATAACTTGTGACATCATAAGAAACATCACGCAGGATCATTTGTTTTCTCGATCCGCTTTTTTAAACTGCGAAACGAGATATTTTCTCGTTCGCTTTAGTTACATGGATGAATGCCTCCGTCGATATTCGGCATGCAGGTCGCATTTTCACGCATCACCCGGTTCACGTCATCCGTGCTTGCGTCTACCGGTCCGGAACGTTCGATTTTTAAGGTCGAGAGAGCGGCTGCGAAGTTTCCCGCCTCGTCGATGGTCGCTCCCTTAGCGCGTCGGTAAAGATATCCGGCCATATAGGTGTCGCCACATCCGGTAGGATCGACCACTTGGTGAGGAATATAGGCCGGTACGCGATAAAACGTTTGTCCGTCGTAAATGAGCGAGCCCATGCTCCCGAATGTAAGCAGTACTTCTTTTATCCCCCATTCACAGAGTTTTTTTGCAGCCCGAGAAGCGTCTTTGTAACCCGTCAGCACCTCCATCTCCTGCTCGTTGGCTTTGAGGAAGTGAATCGATCGAAATGCTTCGTGTTTGTTCGTCCAATCGACAGCGTACACATGCGTATCGCGCACTTCACGCAGATATCCTTGCGAATCGACCGAAATCAGGCCCTTACCGGCCAAATATCGGAGTGTATCGAGCGGAAAATCGTCCGCCAGCAATGCTCCGAGATGAAAAATTCCGGCATCTGCCTCGTGCAACGGTTCTACGGTAAACGGAGCCGCCTTAGCCAGCACACGCTGCGTACGATCGTCCGGATTGTCACCGTAAATATTTTCAAAATACACGGAATATGGGCTCGGCAGAACGGTTGTACGGATGCCCAGCGCCGTCAGTTCGTCCGTAACGCCTCGTTCCGATGCTCCGACAGCGGTAACCAGCGCATAGTCGAGATCGTCGAAGCGTTTGAGTGCGTGCGAGACGTAGAAAGACGTCCCGCCGGGCATATAGACCGTGTTTCCGGGGGTAACAACCTTATCAAGGGTGATATGGCCAATGCAGCAAAGTTCGTGTTTCATTGCGGGTATTTGTTTAAGCCCATGATATTATTTAGAAGTTATCAATACGAATAATTCGGTGTAAACGTATCGCCGTCGTCCGGATTACCGCCCATTATCCACATCAACAGCCCGACAACAATCATTCCTCCGATTCCTGACGAAGCCTTACGTCCGCCGGACTTTCCGCGGCGATCTTCCACATTCGTACTTTCTCTTCTCCCCTCCAGTTTCATCTACTTAAATATTTCTTACGCGTTTATTTTCGTCATTTTTTCAACAAAAGTAGTGAAAAAATCTATCGTGTAAAACGAAACATGTATATTTGCGCATGAATCAAAAATAAAAACATCATGATGAGAAAATGTATAACATGCAGTATGGTGCTATTCGCATCGTTTTCGGCGATGTATGGACAAGAGGGACAGAAAGAAGAGGGCTATCAGTTTACAACCGTCAAAGAAGTGAAGATTACACCGGTAAAAAACCAAAATCGCACGGGAACATGCTGGTCGTTCTCGGGGGTGGGGCTTATCGAGGCCGAATTGTTACGAACGGGAAAAGGGGAATATAATCTTTCCGAGATGTTCATTGCCAACCATTCGTACAAAGACAAGGCCGATAAATTTGTACGGCTGCACGGAAAGTTGAATTTTGCACAGGGGGGCTCATTTGCCGATGTGATTTACGTGTTTAAACACTACGGTGCTGTCCCCGGAGAGCTTTACAAAGGTCTGGAATACGGACAGGACAACCATGTGCATGGTGAGTTGGCCGAGGTAGCTACGGCCTATGTAAATGCAGTCATCAAGAATCGGGACAAAAAACTGTCCACAGCGTGGAAAAAAGGATTTGACGGTGTCATCGACACGTATCTGGGTAAACTCCCCGAAACATTTACATATCAGGGCAAGCAATATACTCCCAAGAGTTTTGGTGAATCGCTGGGGCTGAATTTCGATGATTATGTTTCATTGACCTCTTATACGCATCATCCGTTTTATTCGCAGTTTCCGCTTGAGATCGAAGATAACTGGCGGTGGGCGCCAAGCTATAACCTCCCGATCCATGAACTGATGGAAGTGTTAGATCATGCCATTAATAACGGTTACACGATTGCATGGGGATCGGACGTGAGTGAAAAAGGTTTTACTCGCAATGGGATTGCCGTAGCCGCCGATATCGAAGCGCTGGAATCGTCGGGTTCGGATCAGGCGCGTTGGGTCGGACTGAGCCAAACGGAGAGAGACGCCGAGGTCAAGAAGTTAGTAGAAAAACCCTGCAAAGAAATAGAGGTGACACAGGAGCTTCGCCAGCAGGCATACGATAATTATCAAACGACCGACGATCACGGTATGCTGATCTACGGTATCGCGAAAGATCAGACCGGCAAGAAATTCTATATGGTGAAAAACTCGTGGGGAACGGAGAGCAAATACAAAGGGCACTGGTATGCGTCGGAAGCATATGTCGCTTACAAAACCATGAATATCGTCTTGCATAAAGACGCATTACCCAAAACCATCCAATCGAAACTGGGGATAAAATAACACCATATGGAATCGTTGGTCGATAAAGTAGAAAGGGTGGAGCAACGCCGGCGCAAATGGCGTAAAATACGTAATATCACGATGTTGATAATTGTGGCAGTTTTGCTGGCAGGTGGTTCGTTTTATTACTACTTCCCATTTGCCAAAGGCATCAAAACCGGCCGGTTGAATTACGTCGTTTACAAGGGGATTCTATTTAAGACTTACGAAGGCCGACTGATTCAGTCGGGTATTCGCCCCAGTGCAGACGGAGGTATCCAGTCGAACGAGTTCATGTTCTCCGTTTCGGATGAAGCCGTGGCGGAAGAACTGATGAGCGCGGGAGGTCAGACGGTGGAACTGCATTATATCGAGTATCTTGGTGCAGTGCCCTGGCGCGGTTACTCGCGTTATGTGGTCGATCGCATCGTCGATATCTCATCCGATAAAGAGGAGGTAAAAGAAATCGATATCCCGTCGGAAGTGATGTAAAAATATCGGAAGATTAATTTTTGACAAAGGCGGAGGCTGCATTGGCGGCTTCCGTCTTAATCATTTTATTTCGGGAAATAACCAAGAAACATCTTGAACCATTTTCTTTAGGTACGGTAAGCTTCTTAAAGAACAGCTACGTATCCGCTTTCGTCAATCACCTTTCGTGCGGCCTCGCTCGAAAGTAAGTCAAACATTTGATAAGCCATCGATGCTTTATCTGTATCGGCACGGATCGCAGCATAAACATAGGTAGTATAGGGGTATTTCTGCGTTCGTATGCTTTCGTGCGAAGGAAGTGCACCGTTAATTGCTACGGTCGGATATTGTGCCGGCTGCCGGACAATACGATCGTAATAATAATAGACCGTGTACCCGATACCGTCGGCATCGGACAGAATCGAATAGAATGGGGACAGCATGGAACCACCCATCATCTCCGGCCATTTCTTCATCGTCAGACCTTTCATTACGAGGGTCTCCATTTTCTCCTGACTACCCGAATTAGGATTGCGCATATAAGGGTGAATATCCGCCTCCTTTCCTCCTACATCAGACCAGCGCGTGATTTTTCCCGTGTAGATGTTTTGTATCTGTTCGGTCGTTAGAGCACGAACGGGATTCTCTGGGTTGACAATAAATACGAGTGCATCGAGTGCAATGGGCTTCTCGATCAACCGGATACCTTTTTGCTCGGCATACGTCTTTTCGTCTCTCGAAATACTGCGTGAGGCGATGATCAGTTCCGTCTCTCCATCGATCAGACGGGTGAAGGCGCCGTGCGTTGTCGGGCATTGCAGCTTCTCTTCGAAAAAGCGTTGTTCTGCATCGGTTAGCTTGCTGTAAATGGGAATGATATCCCATGTGTCATTCAATCCGATATACTGGAACCATTTGTACTCGATATTCAACAGTTTACAAGCCAGCAGCGTCTGTAGAGGTCTGGTCGAGGTGGAGCAACTCATTTTCGGAAAGTTATCGAGGGTCAGTCCCTCAAGCGTCAGCGACGGATTGTCGTTGGGTTCCGTCTTGTCGCAACTGCTGAAAACAGCAAGGCATAATGCCATCAAAATCCAGTTTTTCATTGGGTCGTATTTTTATTGATGAATGAATATCCTTCTTTGTATCTGTTCTCTACGTGGTGCAATATTAGATGTTATTTATCAGAATAACAAATTAATCTCTTCTTTGCGGCATATTTTTCATAAAAACCGGTATCCCGAAAGAAAAGAACCTTATCTTTGCGACTTAAACAATAATAACGTGTATGAATCGGAAGACTTACGACGCGACCTTTTCACCTTTCCGCAGTTTTACGCGCGAAGAATGGAAACAGCTGGAAGAACATCCCCAGTTTCCGGTTGCCGATATGGATTTAACGCAGTTGCAAGCCTTGAACGAGCCGCTTACGATCGCCGAGGTAGAGGATATTTATATGCCGCTGATCCGTCTGTTGCAGATTCATATTACGCATTATCGTCACCTGCACAAAGAACGTGAGGACTTTTTCAAGAATCCCGGCCGTCAGGTTCCTTACATCATTGGGATTGCCGGAAGCGTGGCGGTAGGAAAAAGCACGACGGCCAAGGTTCTACAAAAGCTGCTATCCATGCTTCCTGAAAAGCCGGAGGTGGAGCTTGTCACCACCGACGGATTTCTCTATTCCAACGCCGAACTCGAAAAACGGGGACTGTTACATAAAAAAGGATTTCCCGAGAGCTACGACGCCAAGAGGCTATTGGCGTTTCTGGCCGGTGCAAAGTCGGGACGCGAAATACTCGAAGCACCGGTCTATTCTCATCTTTATTACGATATTATCCCCGGAGAAGTATGTCGTATCCGGAAGCCCGACATCCTGATAATCGAAGGGATTAACGCGTTGCAGGTAACCTTGAACACCCAACCGTGCCGGCGCGTCTTCGTATCCGATTTTTTCGACTATTCCATCTATGTCGATGCCAGTGAAAAGGATATCAGACAATGGTATATTGAGCGATTCAAGAAGTTGCAGACCTCTGCTTTCGCTAACCCCGACTCATATTTCCATCAGTATGCCTCGTACGATGAAGAGACTCTGAGGCAACTTGCGGTCCGGGTCTGGGAAGAGATTAACCGCCCCAATCTTGAGCAACACATCCTTCCTACCCGCTTCCGTGCCGATCTGATTCTTGAAAAAGGCGAGCATCATTTTGTCCGAAACATACGGATCAGGAAAATCTAAATCTGATGCCGTAAAGCGTTCAATCGTCTGAAAGACCTTACCGAGAAAATTGAGCAATGCCGATCTCTGTTAAAAAAATAAAAAAAGCACTGATTTCTTTTGTTAGATTCATTACATGATTTAATTTTGCGATTAAATCATGAAGTTAATATGAGGGCGAAAAAAGAAGAAAACATGGAGTACAAGATTCTGAAAGCAGCCGAAAAACTGTTTTTGGAACAGGGGTTTATCCGTACCAAGATGGCGCAGATAGCCGAAGAGGCGGGATGCAATCAAGCGCTGGTACATTACTATTACCGGACGAAAGAGCTTCTTTTCGAAAAAATCTACGAGGAGAAGATCGAACAGATGCTTTCGAATCTGCTAATCACTACTTCGTCTGATGCTCCATTTGAAGAAAAGATCCTGAACTTGATCAGCGTGCATTTCGAGTTCTTGAAACAGAACCCGCAGCTTCCGGCGTTCTCGCTTAACGAAGGGCTGAACAACTCATCAGAAAACATGACATTTCTGATCCAGAAGTTTAAGAAAGCATTACAAACGGTAATTATTCCGATGGAAGCGGAACTGAAGAAAGAAATCGAGAAAGGGACTATCCGCCCGATCTCAACGATAGACTTGCTGTTTACGGTCTTATCGTTGAATATAGCACCGTTTCTCATTGCTCCCATCTTTCGGAATGTATGGGAATTGTCGGAAGAGGAATTTCATGCGTTGCTTGACCAACGGAAAGAAGAAGTGTCGCGTACCATCTTGGCTCGTCTGAAAAATTAATTTGTTGAAGGATTGATCCGAACTCCGGTTCTCATGGTCGATCCTTTTATTTTATATGTGAATTAACCAAGAAATTAAATAGATGAATTAATATAGCAGTTATGAAAAAGATAATCATGATCACCCTGATATTGACGAACGGCCTTTGTGGTTTCGCTCAGGTCACGATCGAAGAATGTCAGCGGCGGGCGCAGGAGCACTATCCGCTGGTCAGGCAGTACGTACAGATTGAAGAGGCCGAAGCATCCCGGCTGGCCAATGCCGGAAAAGGCTATTTGCCGCAGGTGAAGCTTTCGGGTAACGCTTCGTACCGTTCGGAGGTCACCCGTCTTCCGTTCGATGCGTCTCAATGGGGAATACCGGGATTGGACATACCGGCGCTCAGCAAAGATCAATATGCGCTTTCGCTCGATGCGCTGCAGGTTCTTTGGGATGGGGGCGAAATAAAGTCGGGAAAAGAAAGTGTACGTACGGCGGCTCAGGTGGATAGGAGACGTGTAGCGGTTGGACTTTATGCGTTGTATCAGCAGGTCAACACTGCCTTTTTCGGGGTCTTGCTGGCAGATGCCGGCCTGCATCAAAACAAGTTATTACAGGAAGAACTGGCACGAAACTATCAACGCGTGCAGGCTTGTGTGCAGTATGGCATATCCGAAGAAACAGACCTCCGTGTCGTGCGCGTGGAACAGTTGAAAGCGGAGCAACACGCTACGGAGCTTGCCGGCGTTCGTGCCGCTTGTATCGCTATCTTGGCGAATTTGACCGGAATGGAAGCCGATGAAACGACAGATTTTGTCAGGCCGGTACTTCTACCCACCGTTGCAACATCCGTTAGTCGTCCCGAATTATCCCTGTATGACGCACAAATCAAAAATTACGAGACGGAGAATGCTCTTGTTACGGCCGGACTATTTCCCAAATTTGCGCTTTTTGCGACAGGAGGATACGGAAAGCCCGGACTGAATATGCTGGAGAATAGATTCGCTCCCTATTACATTGTCGGCATGAAATTCGAATGGAACATCGGCCGTTTTTACACGCTGAAGAACCGTCGGAAGCTGATCCGCAACCATATCGGACAAACGGAGATACAACGTGAATTGTTTCTGTTCAATACCCGGTTGGACATGATCCGGAAAAATAAAGAGATTAAACAGTGCGCCGAACAATTGAAATACGACGACGAGATCATTCGCCTGAAAACGGCAATCCGGAAGGCTTCGGAAGCTAAAATGACCAACGGCGTCTTATCGGTCACCGAATTGATGAGAGATCTCCATGCCGAACAGATGGCCATACAGGATAAAATCCGTCATGAGATCGCATATATGCAAGCTCTTTACGATCTTAAATTTACCGCCGGACACACGAACGAATAATCATTTAATCATAGATTTATGCAAGCAAATAAATTCTTAATCATCGCAATGGCCATGATTGTCGCAGCCTGCGGAAATAAAGACGGAGACTGCGATGCCTCAGGCATATTCGAAGCGACTGAGGTTATGATCTCGGCCGGAGAAACGGGAGAACTGCTACGAATAACGGTTCGGGAAGGAGAAAGCGTGAAAGCGCATGAGTCACTTGGGCTGATCGATACAACCCGGCTATACCTGCAAAAAATACAACTCTCGGCCGGCCTGATGGCCATTGAGAGTCGACGGCACAATATCCCCCGTCAGATTGCCTCACTCAAACAGCAGATTACCACACAACAGAAAGAGTACAAACGATACGCGAACTTAGTCGAAGCACAGGCTGCCGCTCCGAAAATACTCGACGATATCGGCGCGCAAATCGCCGTGCTCGAAAAACAATTGACAGCTCAGGAAGACGTGCTGGCTAACGGAAACCGAAGTATCGCGGGCGAGCGTATAGGATTGCAAGCACAGATCGCACAGATCGACGACCGGATCGGAAAAAGCATTGTGTCCAGCCCGATAAATGGCATTGTGCTGTGCCGCTATGCCGAACCGGGAGAACTTGCCGTACAGGGACGACCACTTCTGAAAGTCGGTGACCTCGAAAACATGATTTTGCGGGCTTACTTCACGGCCGACCAGCTCACTCGGCTTCGCATCGGACAAAAAGTAAGCGTATATGCCGACTGGGGTACTTCGGAACGGAAAGAATATGCCGGAACAGTTGTATGGATCTCGGATAAGGCCGAATTTACACCTAAAACGATCTCTACAAGGGATGAACGTGCCAATTTAGTGTATGCCGTAAAAGTCGCAGTTCGGAATGACGGATATATTAAACGGGGAATGTACGGCGAAATCCGCGTCGCCCCCGCTGCAACCGAAATCTCCCAAATAAAAGCCGGATCATGAAAGCTGTTTCAGTACATCATCTCAGTAAAAAATACGGTCGCGTGACAGCATTGCACGATGTGAGCTTCGAGGTAGAGCAAGGTGAAATCTACGGTATCATTGGTCCCGACGGGTCCGGAAAGACGACTCTTTTTCGTATATTGGCGACGCTCCTGCTCCCTGATAACGGAAATGTCATCGTCAGAGGATATGATGCCGTGAAGGAATACTGCGCCGTACGACGCATCATCGGCTATATGCCCGGACGATTCTCGCTCTATCAAGATCTTACGGTCGAAGAAAACCTGAACTTTTTTGCTACTGTCTTCCATACGACGGTACAGGCAAACTATCCCCTGATCGCAGACATCTACCGGCAGATCGAGCCTTTTAAGAAACGGCCGGCCGGCAAACTGTCGGGGGGCATGAAACAGAAGCTGGCGCTGAGTTGCGCGTTAATACACAAGCCGGATATATTACTGCTCGATGAACCCACGACAGGGGTAGATCCTGTTTCGCGCAAAGAGTTCTGGGAAATGCTCTTCAGACTTAAAGCGCAAGGCGTCACGATCCTCGTCTCCACGCCTTACATGGATGAAGCGAAGCGGTGCGACCGGATCGCCCTGATTCAGGGAGGACACTTCCTGCGAGTAGATACTCCCGAAGGCATTGTGGCCGGATACCCGCATACATTGTTCGCTCTTCGTTCATCGAAAGACATGTATCATTTGCTGAACGATCTGCGATCGCATGCTCATGTGCGGTCGGCCTTTTCGTTCGGGGAAAATTGCCATGTTACGTTGTGGACAGATTCTACACCGGACGAACTGCTCCATTATCTGAATAAGAAAGGACATACGGGTATTGAAATGACTCCGATCTGTCCTTCGGTTGAAGATTGTTTTATGGATATACTCGGCGAGAAGGAGGAATCATGAAAAAAGATGTGATTATAGCCGAAACGTTAACGAAACAATTCGGAGCGTTTACAGCCGTCGATCGTATCTCGTTTACCGTGGGTGAAGGAGAGATTTTTGGTTTTCTGGGTGCGAACGGCGCGGGAAAAACAACGGCTATGCGGATGCTGTGCGGGTTGAGTCGTCCGACGTCGGGACGAGGGTTCGTCGCAGGGTTCGACATCTGTAAGCAAGCAGAAGAGGTGAAACGACACATCGGCTATATGAGTCAGCGATTTTCGTTATACGAAGATCTGAAAGTCTGGGAAAACCTGCGACTCTTTGGCGGTATCTACGGAATGAAAGACCGTGAAATTACAGCGAAAACGGAGAGCATCTTGCACGAATTAGGCTTTGAGAGCGAACGCAACACACTTGTCAAAGCCTTACCCTTAGGGTGGAAGCAAAAACTCTCTTTTTCCGTGGCGGTCTTTCATGAGCCGAAGGTCGTTTTTCTCGATGAACCGACGGGAGGGGTCGATCCCATCACCCGTCGCCGTTTCTGGGAACTGATTTATCAGGCCTCCGCAAGAGATATTACGGTCTTCGTGACGACGCACTATATGGATGAGGCCGAATACTGCGATCGGGTATCGATCATGGTAGACGGAAAAATCAGCGTGCTGGACAGCCCGAGAAATCTGAAAAAGCAATTTGGCGTCTTGACGATGGACGAAGTCTTTCGTCGACTGGCGCGCGAAGCAACACGGAAAGGAGATTGATAAAGCGATGAGACAGTTTCTATCATTTGTAAAAAAAGAATGGTATCATATCATCCGAGACAGAAGGACGGTACTTATTCTGCTCGGGATTCCCGTCATGCAGATTCTGCTGTTCGGCTTTGCCATTACAACGGAAGTAAAAAACGCGCGTCTTGCCGTATTCGATCCGTCGCACGACGAGATGACACAACAAATCAAAAGCCATTTTCAGGCAAGCGAGCGTTTTATCCTTACGGAAGAACTGACTTCTCCGCACGAAATAAATGATGTGTTTACACGCGGAAAGGCTGATCTGGCGCTCATCTTCGGCGAACGGTTTGCCGAAAACCTGCGTCATACGGGCGAAGCCTCCGTGCAACTGATCATAGACGGTGCCGAGCCTAATCAGGCCTCGATGATGAGCGGCTATGCACAACAGATACTTTACATGTACCGACAGGAACTGGCCGGAGAACACCTGCCTTCCTGCCGAATCACAGCACAGGTGAAGATGCTCTATAACCCACAAGGCAAAAGCGTCTTTTATTTTGTGCCGGGAATTATGGGGATGATTTTGACACTTATCTGCGGGATGATGACGTCCATTGCCATCGTTCGGGAAAAAGAAACAGGTACGATGGAACTGTTACTCGCCTCACCCATGAAGCCGGCGTATATTATTTTAGCCAAAATCGTGCCTTATTTCGTACTGTCGGTATTGAATCTCGCCACCATTCTGATCCTGTCCGTTTCCGTACTGCACGTATCGATAGCCGGAAACTTGATCTTGCTGACCGCTGTTTCGCTACTGTTCATTTTTCTTGCTCTGTCGGTAGGGCTGTTTATTTCAGGCCTTGTCGACAATCAAACAGCTGCCATGCTGGCCTCGGGCATGGGCATGATGATGCCCGTCATGTTGCTTTCGGGTATGATCTTTCCCGTGTCCAGTATGCCTGATGCGTTACAATGGCTCTCGGCCGCCGTGCCTGCCCGCTGGTACATTCAGGCCGTAAAGAAAATCATGATACAAGGTGTCGGACTGCGCTTTGTGCTGAAAGAGATTGCCATTCTTACGGCTATGGCTTCGGTCTTTGTCGCCTTAAGCTTGAAACAATTTAAAACCCGTCTGAACTGAGAATATCATGTTGAAATATTTAATCGAAAAAGAATGTAAGCAGTTTTTCCGGAATCCTTTCCTCCCGAAACTGATTCTTGTAATGCCTCTGACGGTGATTCTGATTATGCCGTGGGCTGCGAATCAGGAGATCAAAGACATCAGGTTGGCAGTGGTAGATAACGATCGCAGCTCCGTTTCGCAAAGGTTAATTGCCAAAGCAACGGCCTCCGGCTATTTTCGGCTGACCGATGTTTTACCAACTTATTCTGCTGCAATGGATGGCATTGAGTCGGGTGAGACAGACATGATCTTGGAAATTCCTTCAGGATTCGAAAAGAAGATTATCAGCGAAGGACACAGTGACGCGATGATTTCGGCCAATGCGGTTAACGGAACAAAAGGAAGTTTGGGGACCTTCTATCTGACAAACATACTGAATGACTATTCGGCCGAATTAAGGGAAAGCTACGGCATGTACACGTACATCTCGCTCCTGCCCGTCGAAACATTCGATATCGTGGCGCGATATCGCTTCAATCCCCGTCTGGACTACAAGGTCTTTATGGTGCCGGCGCTGATGGTCATGCTGCTGACGATGCTCACCGGCTTTCTTCCGGCCCTGAACATTGTCGGAGAAAAAGAAACGGGTACTATCGAACAACTCAATGTTTCTCCGGTCGGACGAATGGCTTTTGTGGCAGCTAAACTTATTCCTTACTGGATGATCGGCTTCTTTGTCTTGTCGCTATGTATGGTATTGGCCGTATGGGTATACGGAATTTTTCCGGCAGGCAACCTGTTAACGATTTATATTTTTGCGACGATCTATATTGCGGTCGTGTCGGGAATAGGGCTTGTGATCTCAAACTATTCCGAGACGATGCAACAAGCTATGTTCGTAATGTATTTCTTTATGATGGTGCTTATTCTGATGAGTGGTCTGTTTACTCCCATCGCGTCCATGCCTTCGTGGGCACAAATGATCGCGGCGTTCAATCCGTTGAAATATTTTGTCGAAGTGATGCGATCGATCTATCTCAAAGGCAGCTCGTTCACGGAACTAACGAATCCGTTTCTTATTTTGTGCGGCTTCGCAGCCGTTTTCAACTTCTGGGCTATCCGGAGCTATAAGAAAAACAATTAATAAAAGTGCTGTTGAACTGTTGTTATACAATTTTATTTGCCCGTTTATTCGATTCGTAGACATATACAACTCCGTTTCCCTGGAGTTCGGCGTGCCTTGCGGTGGCGAAGATGTGGATATGATAAAGGGAGCAATGCGTTTGACACTTGCCGAGGGAGACGAACCGTTTATTACGCTTGGTAGCGACGAGAACGAGCCGCCTTATAGGGGCGAGATTGTCTACAAAGACGACGAAGGCGCCATTTGTCGTTGTTGGAATTGGAGGGAGTCTGTTCGCACGATGCTCACAGAGGATATCCACAAGGCTATCTTCGTTATCGAGTCTGTCGACGGATTTAACGGAGTAATCATTGGCGAAGTGTTAGATGTTTTACGTCAGCGTATCACAGATTTTCTCGGAGGGAATGTCGAAACAGCCTTACTCACCAGAGATAACAGCGGTTACATATCCTTGTTCCTCTCCAACCATGAGCGAAACATTATAATCTCCTCAAAGTCATGTACCATGAATACTATGGGAAGTAATATCATCAAAAATTGCAGATGTGTCATAAGAAATCGGTATTACAAGCCATAGATAGATTACAAGTCTTTCAATAGTCCGTTTTTATTCATAGGTGAAAATCATAAACTAACAACTGTTTTTGTGAGCGATATTTGAACATAAATGCAAAGATAAAGAATTTGATGCAAAATGAATAGAAATCTTGTACTTTTGCAGGGATGGTGTTAATTATTTTATTGAAAAATCAGAATTTATATACTTTTCGACAGGCCCGATTTAAAAAGAGCCGTCCCCAGATGAGACGGCTCCCGATTGTATAAAAACAGGCGAAATTTAAGGGCATAATACGTATAACATCCTTACGGTTTCGCTATCGTGCAGGTATATTTCTGCGCGTCGGAGAGCGAGAGCGTGATCTTATACGTGCCGGCCTTGACGGCGATGTTGGCGCCGCCGAAGGTCAGATGCTCCGGATCGCCGCCGAGGTTGACGTCCCACACATCGTTGGCGCGGAACTTCAGCTCGCCGTCTTTCAGGGCAGCGGTGATCGAATATTCGCTTTTGGCGGCATCGAACGTCATCGGCGTAGAGGTATCCCATCCGCCGTCCGTCGCGCTGCCTATCAGTCCGAAGGTTTGGATGAGCACGGCCGACCATGTGAGCGACGAGATGTTGGCTTTCAGCAGATAGAAGCCCTTTTCGGCTTTCAGGTTGCCGGCCCCGCCGTCGGTCGAGAGAGCGCCGTCTTTCGCTCCGGCGCCGTAGTTGACGCCGTCCCAGCTTTTTTCGGACGTGAACTTGAACTCGCCGTCGAGCGATACGAAGCCGCCGTAGTTCATGAAATCGGTTGAATGAACGAATGGAGCCGTTGCCGGCGACCATCCCTGATGATTGCCAGGCACGTAGAGAAACGGGCTGACGTTGCCCAGCACGGTGACTTTATACGTGTAATCGAGCATATTGAGTTCGATTTTCGTCCATCCGCCGTTTTTGATCTTCATGGCGTTGCCGTTGACCGTGAGCTTGCCGGAGGCCGATTCGTCGCCGTCGACGGCGCAACCCAGTACGCCCTCGCCCCATACGTTTTCCGCCTCGCCTTTCGTAAAGGCGTCGACGCGTGTTTGCGGGATGACTTTCCAGTAGCAGTTTTCCGGCACTTTGAGTATCATCGAGAAGACAGGATTCTCGTACACGTCGCCGCTTTGATTCAGTTTGATGAGCTTCGACACATCGTCGGCCTTCCAGTCGTTCATATTCCCGATCAGGTAATAGGCCTTATCGATAAAGGGCGCTTTCGGCTTGACGGCCAGTGTGAGCGCCACACTGTCTGAGCGGAGCGTCTGTTCGCCCAGAGCGACGAGGGCATACAACCGTCCGCTGAGGGTGCGCAGTTCGGGACGCTTACCGTAGATCGAAACGATCGAGTCTTGCAACGCGCCCGTCTTCACCTGTCCCAGACTGTCGACCTCGAGCGTAACCTTTTCGTTCAGATACAAGACGTATCCTTTCACCCGTCCTGCGGTGAGGGCCGGTTTCGTAATCGAGCAGACTTTCACTTTTTCCGAGGCAACGGTGTTCAGGTCGATCGTTCCGACCTTTTCGGCCTTAAAGCCGATCGTCTTGGCCGTTTCCTGTTCCCATTGCTGGGGAGCGGCTACGTCGCCGTTAAAGTCTTCCATGCATGCTGTGAGGATCAAAACCGGGCACAGCAGTATTATATACCTGTAGATTGACCACTTTTTCATATCCGTATATTTTATCGTTTCACTTTACATTTATTCATAACGTCCCTTACCGGTCATAAAGTTCAGGTAGGCGCGTTTGCCTGCGGGCTGAGTGTAACGCTCCTGATCGTCGCCCGAGCCGCGGTAAGCGATTTTTCCGTCGGCATAGACGATAAATTCGGAGTGCCACCAGTCTGCGTCGTCCAACTTCACACACATGCGTACTTCACCGGTCGAAAGGAACGCCGGAGATACGAAGTCGCCTTTGGCATCGGCCGGCACGGTGAACCGTTTTTCATCCGTAGTGTCCCAATTGCCGTTCATCGTATGACCCACTACATAGACATTCGGTTTCTCGAACGCGACGGTGTACTTCAGGTTACGTCCTTCGACAGCCGTTCTGATGACGACGAGGTACCACCCGGCCTTCGCCACCCTGAGGTTGCCTCCCGCGTCGGAAAGGCCTGCACCGGCATGGTCTTCGAGGGTGGCCGAACCGCCAAATTCCCGGCCGTCCCAGCCTTTCTCGATGTTGAATTTCATCTTGGCGTCTTTCTCGAAGTAGAGGATACGCCAGAACGTGCCATCATTGGCGACGGTGGGTACCATCTCCATGCAATCTTCCCATTTCCAGTTGCCTATCGTACTGCCGACAATGTTCATCGTTTTGGGCAGGACAATGGGGCTGAGTGCAAACTTCGTTCGCATACGAAGTGTAACCGTATTGGAGAAGATTTCGCCTTTGCCGTTCGTTAACGCCGCCCTGAGCCGGACGTAGAGTTTCGAGGTGAGCGGGAAGCGGTCTTCCGCAATTCCCTTTTCGAGCGCCAGCGTAGTTTGCGCCACGGCTATTTCGGTCGCATCGATGGCCATCTTGGCCGTTGTGTACGTTGTGGCCAGTGTGGTAAACTTCCCTTCGGTCGTAAAGTCGTTATCGAGCGATACCTGCACGGAGTAAACCGTGGCGGCCGTAAAGCCATAGTCGGGCTGCGAGCAGGTAAGCTCTACGGACGACGAGTTTTCGAGATCGTACACGGCGCTTCCGGCATAAGCCGGTGTGTTCAGGACGAATTTCGTCGGGGTCTGCAACGTCGGGTTGGAGTTGCGGTCGTCTTCGCATGAGGCGAAAACGAAAGACAGCCCGGCAGCCAGCAGCATGACTGCTATCTTGTTTCTGTTTTTCTTCATCATGATCTTTATCTGTTTTTTTTTTGACATGTTCGCTTTCCGTTGCCGGAAGATTAATATCCCGGATGTTGTACCAGATTGTTGTTCACGTTCAGGTCGTTTTCCGGAATCGGATAGAGGTTAAGGTGCTTGCCGAAGCTCGTACCGTCTTTCACGCCGCCTTTCCATTGCCATACGTAGTTTGTATTGCCTCCGAACTTGCCGAAACGGATCAGGTCGGAGCGTCGCCGTCCTTCAAAGGCGAACTCGCGCGACCATTCGTCCAGAATATGGTCGAGGGTGTACGATGTTTCCGTTTTGGCGTTGGCGCGTTTGCGCAGGGTGTTGATGGCCTCGGTGGCCTCGGCCGCAGCGCCTCCGTTCTGCCGTACCGTAGCCTCGGCAAACGTCAGGTAGGCTTCGGCCAGACGCATCAGCGGCACATCGGTATCCGTATGTTTCGAGTCGTTGGTCGACGCGCCGTCGGCACGCAGGTTCGAGAATTTGACGAAGGAGAAGCCGTTCTCGAACTTCGACGCATCGTCGACCGACAGGGTGCGGTCTTTGCCGAAGAAGAGCGCGCGATCGTCTTTCGCCGCCTTGATGATCTGATCGGTCTCGGCATTCGGGGCGTCGCCCGCCGGGAAGAATTTCTTCACCAGCTGCGGCCGGCAGCGGTTTCCTGCCCATCCTTCGGTGGTTCCGTAAGCCGGCATGTCTTTCGTTTTATGCGTCGAGGCGATCAGGAAGAGGGAGCCGCCGTAGTTGCGCGTTGCGGCACCGTCCTGCAGAATCGGCAGGATAATCTCCGTATTCGCCCTGTTCACCGCGCTGCCGTTGTTGTCGGCCATAAACAGGTGTTTATATACCGGCGACAGGCTGTACGACGTGTTCATCACTTTCCGCGCATATTCGGCCGCCTTAGCCCATTGCGCCGTGCCGGTATATACCTCGGCGTTCAGGTACAGACGCGCCAGCAGAAGCCATGCCGCCGCTTTATCGGCGCGGCCGTAGGCGTTCGTTTGCGGGTCTTTCATCGCTTCGGAGGCTTCGAGCAGCTCTTTTTCGATGAACCGGAAGAGTTCGGCACGCTCTACCTGCGAGGGGTTCTCGGTCGATACCTTCGTTACGAACGGTACTTTTCCAAACATGTCGATCAGGTAGCAGTAGTTCAGGGCACGCATAAAACGCGCTTCGGCACGCTGTACCACGCTTTCGCCGTCGCTTTTTCCATCGGTCTGTTCGAGGAAGAAGTTGCATAACGTCACGTTGAAATACAGACGGTAGTAAAGTCCCGTCACATACTCGTGCGACGCTCCCCACGCGTTGTAATTGAGTTCGGGTATTCCGCCGTCGCCCCAGCAGCAATGCGCTTCGTCGGTCGAGAGCTCGTTCATGTTCCAAATCAGTCGGAAGAAGTCGGACGTTCCTTCGTCAAGGCCGTCCACGTCACCCGTTCCCGTTCCGGCAGGCCCTTCGATGCCGGTCAGCCCCATCGTTGCATAAATTTTCGTAAAGACCTTGTTCCGGTCAAACTCCATCGTGACGCTCGGATCGATCGGTGTCACATCCAGATCACCTACGCACGATACCATGCCCGACATTGAAAAAGACAATGCGGCCGTAATAATCCATGATTTTATCGTATTTCGTTTCATAATGATTTGCCCTTTATTCGATGATTAAAAATTCAATGTTACTCCCATCAGCGAGGTAAACGGACGGGGATAGAGGTCGCGGTCAATACCGTAGTTCAATCCCGTGCCCGAACCGGTAATCAGTTCCGGATCGAGCCCTTTATATCCGGTAATGGTAAAGACGTTCTGCACGGCGGCGAAAACGCGTCCGGAGCCCAGCTTTTTCAGGTTGAAGGAGTAGCCGAGCGTGATGTTGTCGCACTTGAGGAACGAGGCGTTTTGCACGAAATAGTCTGACATGTAGAAGTTGCCTTCGCCCTGCCAGTTGTTTGCGAGCGTCATCGTCGGTCGGTTGATCAGGAATCCCGACGGGGCATACAGCTGGCTCAGGTTACTGCTGCTCGACTCTACGTCGTTATAAACATAGTTGTTCAGGCTCGTGCGGAGTGTAAAGCTGAAGTCCCATGCCTTGTAAAGCATCTTCGACGAAAGTCCCATCAGCACATCGGCCGTCGGTTTTTTGTAGAAATACTTGTCGCTCTCGTTGATGATGCCGTCGCCGTTACGGTCGACGAATGTGTTTTCGATCGGCTTGCCTTTCTCGTCGTAGACCTGCTGGTAGACGTAGAACGCATACGCCGGATGCCCGACGGCATGAGCCTGCACCTTGTTTCCCGTACCATACGAAATTCCTCCGGTAGAAACGTAGTAGCCTTCGCCGTCGCCGCTTGTGAGCTTTGTGATTTTGTTTTTATTATACGTCAGGTTGAATCCGATGTCCCACGTAAAATCTTTCCGCACGACGGGTTTGGCATGGATCGAAAATTCGACTCCCCGGTTTTCCAATGAACCGATATTGGCGTTCACCTGATTCTTGAAGTTCGTTCCGGCCGAGACGTAGACGTAGTTGATCAGGTCGTCCGTCCTGCGATAGTAGTAATCGACAGCCCCCGAGATCCGGCCGTTCATAAGGCCGAAGTCGAGTCCGGCGTTGCTGGTCGTCGTCTTCTCCCATTTCAGGTTCTTGTTGTAGGCGTCGGGGCGATACGATTCGCCTTTGCCGTAGCCGATGGGATAGTAGGCAAATCCTTTGTTGGCCGTGTAAGAGGCGAAATACGAATAATCCGAGCCGATGTTTTGCTGTCCGGTCACCCCGTATCCCAAACGGAGCTTCAGGTCGGACAGCGCGTCGATATCTTTCAGGAATCCTTCCTCCTTCATCTTCCAGCCGAAAGCGAACGAAGGGAAAGTGCCCCAGCGATGATCTTTATGGAAACGCGAAGAACCGTCGCGGCGAACCGTTGCCGTAAACAGATACTTGCCGGCCAGCGTGTAGTTCAGACGTCCGAAGAACGAAACGAGGAAGTTCTCCGAAGCCCACTCCTTATGTGACGGAGAATATTCCTTGCCGGGGTTGATCGTATTCGTTTTCGGATAATATCCCGTATAGCGGTTGTTGCCCTCGCGATGGAAATGTTGCCATTCGTAACCCGCCATAGCATCGAAGTTATGAATTCCGGCCGATTTCACATATTGCAGATACGTATTGAACGACAGGTTGTACTTGTCGATTTCCTCGAAGCCGTAGCTGCCGTAGTAATTGTTTGTGAACGAATAGGGGCTTACATCCGTCGTCTGCTTTCCGGTCGAGAGGTCCATCCCTCCGTTGGCGTGGATACGCAGATCGGGGAGGAAGTGAAACTTATAATCGACCTCGAGATTCCCGACGAGTGATTTCGATTTCGAGCGGTCGTTTTTGAGTTCGAGCAGCGAGACGGGATTAGCCGGCGCCAGCGAGTTGTTCGTCACCGTCCATGTGGGGTCGTTGAGCGCCTTCCCGTCATTCGTCCACTGGAAATACCCTCCGAAATATTTCGAATAGATTTCGCCTTCGCCCATCACCGGATGGGTCGGGTCCATGCGGGTGGCCGTGCCTACCGCTCCGGCATCGGCAAAACGGGACTGTGCATACATCCCTTTCAGGTTTCCGTTCAGCTTCAACATCCCGTCGAAGAACGAGGGCGAGAGGTTGAGCGATGCCGTGTACCGCTCGAAGTTCGACGTTTTGAGGATACCGTTCTGGTTCGTATAACCGATCGATACACGGAAAGGCGTCGTACCCAGACCACCGTACATGCTGATGTTATGGTCGGTCGAGAAGGCAACCCGGTAGATTTCTTTTTGCCAGTCGGTGTTCGCGTTGCCCAGCGCCTTGTATGCGTCGCTGCTTTCGCCGTATTGCTGCTTGATGCGTGCGCGGTATTCGTCGGCGTTCATGACTTCGATTTTGTCTTTTGCGTTACTCATCGAGACGTTGCCGTCGTAGGTGATGCGCACTTTCGACTTGCCGCCTTCGAGCGCGCCTTTCTTCGTCGTGATGATGATCACGCCGTTCGAGGCGCGTGAACCGTAGATGGCTGTAGCCGAAGCATCTTTCAGCACCGTAAAGGTTTCGATGTCGTTCGGGTTCACCATGGAGAGCGGGTTGGAGAGCCCTTTGACACCGTCGTTATCCATGGCCAGCCCGTCGATAACGATCAGCGGGTCGTTATTGGCATTCAGCGACGAACCGCCGCGGATGCGGATCGTGGCGCCGCCGCCCGGCGTACCGCCGCTCGACACCACATTCACCCCGGCAATCTTCCCGGCCATCAAATCTTGTGCATTCGTCGTCAGTCCGCGATTCATCTTGTCCGGCTTGATGGCTGTCACGGAACCTGTCGCATCGTCTTTCTTGACCGAACCGTAGCCGATTACGACGACTTCTTCCAGCATCTCCGAATCTTCCCGTAAAATAATCCGCATAGGGTCTTTCGTAGCGTTGACTTCCTGCGGTTTGTAACCGATGTAAGAAACAACGATCACGGCCTTCTCATCGACCGACAGTGTAAAATGACCGTCCAGATCGGTGATGATCCCGTTAATCGTGCCTTTCTCCACTACATTCGCACCGATGACCGGTTCGTTCATCTCATCGACAACAGTACCTTTGACCGTTATCTTCTGCGCATAGCCGCCGGCCGCAAAAAACAATGCGACGAGCAGCAGACAGATACTTCTCTTCCGAGAGAATCGTTCTTTTTTATTCATATCCTTGCTGTTTTAGATTTTATTTCTGTTCCATGATACTGATGGCATATCCTCCGCCCGATGCCGCGCGGAGCGTTAGCTTCGACTTGTTGGTCACCTTCATCTGCTTGATGGTGTACGCCTGCGGATTCTTTTCGTAGTGCGCCGTCGGGGCGTCGGCATAGATCGTGGCCGTGTACTTGCGCCCCGGGTCGAGGAAGTCGAGCGAGACATTCGACAGATGTCCGTCCTCGTTGGCCGTGCAGCCTACGAACCAGTTGTTTGTGCCCTTGGCCTTGCGCGCCACGGTGATGTAGCGCCCCGGCTCAGCTTCCAAGTATTTCGAGTCGTCCCAATCGATGGCCACGTCTTTAATGAACTGGAACGCGTCCATAAAGCGTTCGTAGTTCTCCGGCAAGTCGGCCGCCATCTGCAGCGGGCTGTACATCGTCACATACAGCGCCAACTGCCGTGCGAGGGTCGAATGTACGTATGAATTGTTGCCCGGGTTCACTTTCTCGAGCCGTGTTTCAAAGATGCCGGGCGTATAGTCCATCGGGCCGCCCATCAGTCGCGTGAAGGGGAGGATGGTTGTATGGAAGACCTTGTTGCCGCCGAACGATTCGTATTCCCCGCCGCGGGCCGCCTCGTTACCGATCAGGTTCGGATACGTCCGGCAAAGCCCCGTCGGGCGCACCGCTTCGTGTGCGTTGACCATGATCCGGTGTTCGGCCGCTTTTTTGACCGCATATAAATAATGGTTCACCATCCATTGCCCGTAATGGTATTCGCCGCGGGGGATGATATTGCCCACATAACCGCTTTTGACGGCGTTGTAGCCATAGTCGTTCATTAACTTATAGGCCTTCTCCATCTGGCGTTCGTAGTTTCGCACGGAGGATGACGTCTCGTGGTGCATCATCAGCTTCACGCCCTTCGAGTGCGCATATTCGTTGAGCGCCTTGAGGTCGAAGTCGGGATAAGGCGTAACGAAGTCGAAGACGTAATCCTTCGAGTTCCCGAACCAGTCCTCCCAACCGATGTTCCAGCCTTCGACCAGTACCTGATCGAAGCCGTGCTTCGCGGCAAAGTCGATGTAGCGGCGCACCTTTTCGTTGTTGGCCGCATGCGTGCCGTTCGGCTTCATTTTCGTATAGTCCGTGATGCCGAGGTGCACCGACGGCAAGTCGTTGGTATAAGCCCACGTGGATTTCCCCGAAATCATTTCCCACCATACCCCGATGTATTTCACCGGACGAATCCACGACACATCGTCGAGCTTGCACGGTTCGTTCAGATTCAGCGTCAGATGAGAGGCGAGGATACGGCGTGCGTCGTCGCTGACGATCACTGTACGCCACGGCGTGTGACACGGGGTTTGCATATATCCTTTTTTCCCTTGCGCATCCGGCGTCAGCCACGACTGAAACGTCAACGTTTGATCGTCGAGATTGAGCGACATGCACGGGTAGTCGACAAGAGCAGCCTCATGCAAGTTGATGTAAAGCCCGTCATCGGACTTCATCATCAGCGCCGTCTGCACGCCCGTAGGTGAAAATGGCGTTTGCGACGTGTTCGGCGTGATGGCCGTTTGCATCAGTCCGCGTATCTCCGTCAAGCGCGATTCCGTGTAGTCGTATTCCTGCGTATCGTAATCGCCCGGGATCCAGAAGGCTTTATGATCGCCCGCCATCGCAAACTCCGAATATTCTTCCTTAATAACAAAATAGTTCAGGCTCTTCTGTTGCGGAAATTCGTACCGAAAGCCCAGTCCGTCGTCATAAAGGCGGAAACGTATGACCATGGTGCGGTCGCCGTCGGCCTGATGAAGCGTCGCGGTCATCTCGTTATAATGATTGCGTATCGCTTTCACTTCGCCCCAGACAGGCGTCCAGGTCTCGTCGAACGTTGCGGTTTCGACACCTTTCAGCGTAAACGCTTTACGCAACGAGAATCCTTCGATTTCGAGACCGAGCCTGCTCGGTTTGATCACCGGCTTCCGTTTGTACGTCAATTCGTAAACAGGGGTACCTTCGCCGTTCACCTCGAAACGCATCAACAGGTTTCCGTCCGGCGATTTCAACTCTTCCGCACGCATCATAAAAGGTGCGGACACAAGAAAAGAGAATAGAAAAAACAGCTTTTTTCGCAGATTTATGCTTTTCATGTCAATTAAAAATTATAACCGGAGACAAAGATACATCCCTGAAAGCTGCTATATTTTCCGAATGAAACCGAATATAAATAAAACAGGTCTTATATAAATCGTAAAATATTGTTCGTTTGTTATTTGTCGACTTTTATAGAGTAAAAAAATATAAATGGAATAATGATGAAAACAGTGCGACCGCTTTCTCCGAAGGACGTGTTTTTACGTTTTTTGTAAAATAATCAAGTCTTGAAACTGGTCGGTCTTACGGTGCGGATTACTCCATCGACCGGGTTCCATACAAACCATCTGTAATTGACTGTCGGTAATCATCGACGATAAAAATTCCAGATCGTATGCTACGTTGGCCTCTTTTACTTTTTCGTCGAGGAACGCATATCCGTCATGCCGGTATTTGAAAGAAAATTCGCCGGTACGTCCGGCCTCTATATTCTGTTTGGCTTCTTCGTCCAGAATAAAAAAAGTTGCCACGCAGTAGCCTCCCTTTTTCAGGACACGGTAAATCTCCGATAAATAGTTGTTAATGTCTTCCGGAATCATATGGGAGAAAACAGAGAAGAGGGTCACGACATCAAACTGACTGCTTTCATACGGAAAAATGAAATCTTTAGCGCTTGTCTCTGTGCTCAGGTTGTATAAGTCGTTCTTTAAATCGACATGCTTGAAGATAAAATTCGGATACCTCGGGGTAATATGCTTCCGGCACCAGTTCACCCCTTTTTTCACAAGATCAAACCCTTCGAATCGGCCGTCGGCGTTCAGATAGCCTGTCATGGCGACAGCTAACCGGCCGATACCGCTGCCGACATCGAGCACGGCCGCATCAGGTTGAATGCCGGTGTGCCGAAGAACGGTTTCCCGCTGGAGTTTTCCCTGTTCGACAAAGTCGCCGCTGCCGATAAAAATCATGCCTTTGGGAGGTATCATAGCATCCCGTTGGGCAAACAAGTCGCCCGGGAGATAATACAATCGTCTTAAAACCAATCGACCGCGCGGTGGGATTCGATAATAAAACCATCGCAGAATAGCATGTGTGCTCATATTTTTAACCGTTATATTTTGGATATGCGGCGGCAAAGCTAATGATTACGGGTTAATCTCGCAAACAGACAGAGTGAGGAAGCAGGCAATTCATGAACTGCCTGCGGCCGGAAGGTGTGTTGATGCAGCCATCATTCGCTCTTAAG
Organism: Tannerella forsythia; assembly: GCF_001006485.1. GTDB lineage: Bacteria > Bacteroidota > Bacteroidia > Bacteroidales > Tannerellaceae > Tannerella > Tannerella forsythia. The sequence goes on along the minus strand of NZ_JUET01000139.1, from coordinate 26,641 downwards.
GGTGATAACGTTTAAGTGATATCTTCATGCAAGTCATCTTTGGCGTCGTCCGGTTGCTGTTTTGTTCGATTAAAATTATCATGTAACTTTGCCGCATGAAATTCGAGCTCGTACAAACAGACTCGCAGTCGCAGGCGCGTGCCGGAGTAATGACGACCGATCACGGGATCATCGAAACCCCCATCTTTATGCCCGTCGGAACGCAAGGCACGGTCAAAGCCGTCCATATTCCCGAACTGGAGCAGGACATCCGTGCACAGATTATTCTGGGTAATACGTATCATCTCTACCTCCGCCCGGGACTTGATATCCTCGAGAAGGCGGGGGGATTGCATAAATTTAACGGTTGGAATCGCCCCATTCTTACGGATAGCGGCGGTTTTCAGGTGTTTTCGCTGGCCGAAAACCGGAAGCTGACTTCCGAAGGGGCTGAGTTTCGCTCTCATATCGATGGTAGCAAGCATTTTTTTTCGCCCGAAAGAGTGATGGATATTGAACGTACCATCGGAGCGGATATCATGATGGCTTTCGATGAATGTTGTCCGGGAGATGCCGACTACGGATATGCCGAGAAATCGCTCGATCTGACTGAACAGTGGCTGAAACGCTGTGTGAAACGGTTTAACGAAACGGAACCGAAATACGGATACGGCCAATGTCTTTTCCCCATTGTACAGGGGTGTGTCTATCCCGATTTACGCACACGGGCAGCCGAAAACGTAGCTGCGATCGGAGCCGATGGGAACGCGATCGGTGGACTGGCGGTAGGTGAACCGACGGAGAAAATGTACGAGATGGTCGAACTGGTCAACGGCATTCTGCCGAAAGACAAGCCGCGCTACCTGATGGGAGTCGGTACGCCGGTGAACCTGCTCGAAGCCATCGAACGGGGCGTGGATATGTTCGACTGTATCATGCCGACACGCAACGGGCGTAACGGTCAACTCTTCACTCGATTCGGTACGATGAACATGCGCAACCGCAAATGGGCCGACGATTTTTCGCCGATCGATCCGGATGCGCATTCGTATGTCGATACGCTTTACAGCCGTGCTTACCTGCATCATCTGTTCAAAGCGGATGAGCTGCTGGCGCTCCAGATCGCCTCCGTCCATAACCTCGCGTTTTACCTGTGGCTGGTTCGAGAGGCGCGGCAGCATATCATCGCGGGCGATTTCACGACGTGGAAGAACAGCATGATCGGACCATTATCGCAACGAATCTGAAATGCGGAAAGACGGTTTCAGACTGACAAGGATTGATCGGTATATCATCCGGAAATTTCTGGGTACTTATATCTTCACTATTCTGTTAGTGATTGCTATTACCGTTGTCTTTGATTTCAACGAAAAAATCGATCATTTCATCGGGCCTAACGCTACGGCTACGACACACGGAATCATTTTCGATTATTACCTGAATTTCATTCCTTATTTTATCAGTATCTTCAGTCCGCTGTTCACATTCATCACGGTAATCTTTTTTACCTCACAACTGGCCGACAGGTCTGAAATCATCGCCATGCTCGCCAGCGGCATCAGCTTTCGCAGATTGATGCGCCCGTACCTGATCTCGGCAACCATCATTGCATCGGCCAATTATGTGCTGAACGCCTATATCATTCCTCCGGCCAACGTTATCCGTATCGACTTTCAGAACACGCACATCAGGGATAAGAAAGTATCGTCGGCAAGGAATATCCAGCTCGAGATTGAACCGGATGTCTTTGCTTATTTCGATCGCTACGACGCTTCCTCTTCCATGGGGTATCGATTTTCGATAGATAAATTTAAAGACAAGGAATTAGTATCAAGGTTGACGGCCCAGTCCATCAAATACGATTCGCTGTACACATGGACGATCATCGATTACGTGATCCGTGACTTTGACGGGATGCGCGAAAGAATCTCGACCGGTACGCGGAAAGATACGACCTTGACTTTTATGCCTTCCGACTTTCTTGTTTCCGAAAGTGACTGTGAAACGATGACAATGCCCCAACTGGCACGGCACATCAAACGGCAAAAAGAAAGGCGTCTCGCCAATATCCAGCTTTTTGAAATCGAATATCATCTGCGGATTGCAACGATTATGTCGTTTTTTATTTTGACTCTCATCGGCGCTTCACTCTCTTCGCGCAAGATGAAGGGAGGAATGGGACTGAATATCGGGATTGGGTTCGCCTTGAGTTTTTCGTATATCCTGTTCTCCAAAATTACGTCGACCTTTGCCATCAGCGGGTATGTCAGTCCGATGGTGGCTGTCTGGATACCCAATATCCTCTATTTGTTTATTACGATTTTTCTTTACCGGAAGGCGCCGCGATGAACGTGCTTTGCGGTTTGCAAAAAAAATCGTTCTTTTGTATTCGTATTCGTCGGATACAAAAACAATAAAGAAGAAAATTTATGCGCACGTCTGCTCTTCAATATCTTTACCTTCAGAAGCCGGTAAGTACGGTGATATTCGTCTGTCTGTTTTCGATCCTCCCGTGGATTGCGACGGGCGATTTTTCGACTAAAGGCGAACCGCGCGAAGCTGCCGTGGCCGTGTCGATGCTCGAAACGGGTAACTGGACACTGCCGACCGTTTATGCCGATGAGTTTGCCTATAAACCGCCGATGGCGCATTGGCTGATGGCAGCCTGCTCGTTGCCGCAAGGCTATGTGAGTGAACTGACAGCACGCTTGCCTTCGGCGATAGCTTATACGGCACTGATGGCCATCGTACTGATCTTCTTCGGTCGTCGTATGCGTTTTCAAGAAGCATTCATTGCCGTTTGTTTGCTGTTTACCTGTGTCGAGATTCATCGTGCAGGGATGACGGCACGTGTCGATATGGTGCTGACCACGTTCATGGTGGCCGGACTGATACAAATGTACCGATGGGAAGAAAAATTATCCCTGAAAGGGCTGCCTCTCGGGATACCGTTGCTGCTCAGTGGCGCCGTACTTACCAAGGGACCGGTCGGTATCATTTTACCCCTGTTCGTCTTTGGTGTCTATCTGTTGATGTTGCGGAAATACAGTTTGCTTCGTATATTCAAGACGCTGCTTTATACGGGCGTATCGTCGTTGTTTATTCCCATGCTCTGGTATATCGAAGCGTGGAAGCAGGGGGGCAATGATTTTTTAAATGTTGTGCTGGCCGAAAACTTCGGACGTTTTTTTCATTTAAGCGAGGCTAATATATCGTATGATCTGGGACATAAGGAAGGGTTCTGGTACAACTTCGTTACGTTAGCTGCCGGTTTTATGCCGTGGACCTTGTTGCTCTTTTTCTCTCTTTTCGGGGTGAGTTGGCGTAAGCCGCAGGGAAATCTCGGAAGATGGGTCAGAAATGCATGGAACACAATCTTGTCGCTCGATAAAATACGCTTGTTCAGCCTGGTAGCGTCTGTTTGTATTGTGTTCTTCTACATGTTACCAAGTAGCAAGCGGAGTGTTTACCTGATGCCGGCTTATCCGTTTATCGCGTTGTTTATGTCGCAAGCTATTCTATATCTGACGGAGCATCGTTCGAAGCTGACCCGTGTCTTTGCCGGCGTTTTAACAGCCGTGGCATCTGTGGCCTTCATTACGGCCCTGCTCTGTATGACAGGAACGGTAGACCTTGCAGCGTTGGCAAGCCAGTATACATCAAGAGCTTCTACCTTGCAGACCTTCGAAGCGGTCGGACAGGCTTTCCGTCCCTCAGTCTCGACCATCATCGTGCTGGCATTTCTTCTGACCGCCTTATTGACAAGCTATTACCAACTATTTAAGAAGATCAACATCAAGATGTTGTATGCCTCTATCTTTTTGATCTTCTGTGTTCATCTCTTTATCGACGGCATCGTGATGCGCGGAATCCGAAACGAGAACTCCTCGCGTGCTTTTGCCCGAGAAATCCGTGGCGCATATCCGCTGAATAAGGATAACCTTTTTGTCATGAATAATCTTCGTCAATATACGAACTTATACGGTTTGAACTTTTATCTTGGCAACTGCTTCCATAATTTCGAGACCGAGCAACCGCAGACAGGATATTTCTTGGCCGATGAGAGGGACTATCCTAAAGTCCTCGAGCGTTATGCCGGAGTATATACCTTTGAAGAATTACGTACATCCGGTCGTATTCTGGCCGACGTAAAAGCACGGGTGGTGTTGTCGCGTTTTGCGAGAAAGTGATCCTGAGATAAACGGACTGTTATCATTTTTCGATGAAAAGTCTGCGGACAAATCATTTTTCGTATCTTTGTCGAGTATACAGTATGCTTGTGTGTTGTTGTAAAAGAAAAAAATATGGAATCAATCAATGTCGAGGAACGTGTACAAGAGGCACGTCGTTTATTTTCGGAAGGGTATAATTGTGCGCAGTCCGTATTGTTGGCCTACACAGATGTATGGGGGATAGAACCTTCATTTGCAGCCACTATAGTTGCCCCGTTTGGTGGAGGGATCGGAAAGATGCGCGAAGTATGTGGCACCGTCAGCAGTATGGCTATGATGGCAGGGTTTATGGAACCGGCAGCCGACCCGTCGGACAAAGAGGGCAAGAAGAAAAATTATGCACTGGTGCAGGAGTTAGCAGAGCGGTTTCGTCAGATAAACGGTTCTATCTTGTGTCGGGAACTACTCGTAGTGGAGGAACAGGAAAAACCTGCTCCCTCCGAGAATACATCCGAATCGATCAGGAGACGCCCATGTGTGGAATATGTCGCTACAGCGGCTCGCCTTGTGGGCGAAAAACTTCTGGAACGTTCTTGAGGCATTAGTATCTTATGAAGTAAACAGGAAGAGTTTCGATTGATAGAGGTTTGCTTTTGTAGAACCTGTGTGATGCCTTAAACGTATCAGGAAAATAGGGAAATCGTAGAAAAAAATGAAATCAGGAGGGGAGTTTCGTTCGTAATGACGAATACGGATATCCTCCTCATCCTGATTTTACGATTGATTTTATCCTTTGGACTCGTGCAGGCCGGATTGTTTATTCGACCGGTTCAAAATCATCTTTGCCAACGCCACACAAAGGGCAAACCCAATCGTCCGGAATATCTTCGAACGCTGTTCCCGGATCAATACCTCCATCCGGATCTCCTTCTACCGGATCGTAAATGTAATCACATACGATGCATCTATACTTTTTCATACGTTATTATTTAAAAAAAATTAGGCGGACAAATATAGTGTTTTTTTATTTTTACATTGATAATTGTTCGTGGTGATTTTTTTTGTGTTTATTGCGTTTTTTACAAATCAAAAAACAGGATTTTTAATCTGTCTTTTTTTACAAATTGCAAATGAGTGTTTTATAAACCTTTAATGTTTTCTACTCGTCAGCTGTTCCTTTATATCAGGGAAATAAGCATGGTTTCCGGACCCTTATGGCGTATTCTTTTTTCAAGTATAAAATACAGCGTTGCTTCAGAGGTCTACCTTAATCGTATGACGGCTAAGTTCAGGGTTTTGCATCGATAGAGGGACTGATTTTTTAACCATGTTTACAATAGCTTCTGCCATTTTCCGGCGAACAAAATCACGGCTGACAATCAGGCTGATTTCTCTTACCGAAGTGTCCCCCTTGATCTTGCGAAGATTACCTTGCTTTTCTTCGGGCAGTCCCATGGCGGTCATTTCAGGTATAATCGTCAGGCCTCCATTATAATCTACAATGTTCATTAGCGTATCCAAACTTCCTGATTCATAGCTGACCGTTGGAGATGGTTCGTTTTCTCTTTTCTTTTTACAGAGCGTTTCTGCCTGTCCGCGTAGACAATGAATGTTATTAAGCAACCATACCTTATGAATGTCGATCTCTTTCAGGTCGATTTCGTTACTGTGAAAAAGAGGTTCTCCCGGTGATACATAAGCGTAAAATTTTTCGTAATAGATAGGTGTTTCGACCAGTAAAGGATGATTCAAAGGAGTAACGGCCAATCCTCCGTCTATCCGGTCGCACAGTATATTTTCGATCATTGCAGAAGTGGACACTTCTTCCATCATGAGATTGATTTCCGTATTCGATTCACGGACCCTCTTGAGAAGTTCCGGAACCAGATAAGAAGCGATAGTGGGAATAATCCCCATTTTAAAATCTCCTTTCAGAACATCTTTTTCGTTGTAAACAAGTTCCTTAATCTGATTGAATTGATATACGGACCCTCGCGCCTGATGGATGATTTTTTCTCCGATTGTTGTGGGTTGGACGGGCTGTGTCATCCGATCGAAAATTTTGACTTCCAGCTCATCTTCCAACTTCTGAATCATCATGCTCAAGGTCGGTTGTGTTACCCGACAAGCTTCTGCCGCTTTGGCAAAATGCCGAAAATTATCGACTGCAATGATATATTCTAACTGTTGAATCGTCATCTCTGTACCATTTATTGATAAAATTGATGCAAAGATAGAAATTATCAATTTGACAAAAGGGATTTATGATTGTATCTTTGCATGCAATAAATAACATTATTGACCAACATATAAAAAACAGTTAGAATATGAATACGAAAAAAAAGACAGGCAAAGAAGTGAACGATGCGGTACAATCGATGATTAACGGATTGAGCGATGTACTTGCCAACCGTCAAGTGTATTATGCGAATCTGAGAGGATTGCATTGGGATATCGCAGGAGATAAGTTCTTCGAACTGCACGAGCTGTATGAAGAATATTACAATGAAGAGGCAGCGGCCATCGATCAGGTAGCAGAGCGCATTGCCATGTTGGGCGGCCATCCTGAAAACCGTTTTTCGGAGTATCTGAAACAGTCGGATATTAAAGAGACGCATCATGTATCGGATTGGGAAAAAGGAGTCAACCAGGTACTCGATTCGATGAAGACCTTGCACGAGAAATACCGTAACCTTGTTAAATTGGCGACTGAAGCCGACGATTACGGTACGGTTGCATTGGCCAGTAAGCATCTTGCTGCCATTGAAGCGCGCTTGTGGAAGTTGACGGCTTATATGGCGTAATATAGATCGCTTACTGAGAGCAATAAAGAAGGTGTGTCGAAACATATCGTTATGACACATCTTCTTGTCTTTTATAGCATCAGTGTTGCTCGTTTATTAACGCTTTGACCTCCGGCGTTTCGGTATGATTTTCGATATAGAGGGTTCTGGAGGGGAAGGCGAAGTTCAGGCCCTCCTCGTTAAACGAACGAAGTATCTCGAAATTGACGGTCGAGCGTGTCCCGAAAATATCCGCTCCCTTGCGAATGAAATAAACAAAACGGATCACAAGCGACGAATCTGCAAAATTCGCGAATGCCACATTCAGACCATTCTCTTCCACATCCGGCACCTTATGAGGAATCTTTCGTAAAATTTTGACGGCTTTCTGCATCTTTTCGGGTGTGGTATCATACGTCAGTCCGATCTCCATGACAATACGCCGCGCAGGCTCTGAAGAGATATTGGTGATTAAGGCATCAATCAATTTGTAGTTCGGGATAATGACGATCCGCTTGTCATACGTCTCAAGTCGTGTACTTCTTAATCCGATATCGACAACGGTGCCTTCCATCTGATCGAAACTGATCACATCGCCGATTTGGAACGTTTTGTCGGTAAAAATGGTAATTCCGCCGAAGATATTTTTGATCGTATCCTGTGCAGCGAGTGCAAAAGCAATCCCTCCGATCCCCAACGTTCCGATCAAGGTGGTTACGGTTACACCGATATTGTGCAGTCCGATCATTCCACCGATAAACCAAACGAAAATAAGTACTCCGCGTTTGATGACGGGGAGGAGCTTCCGGTCGATGTTAAAGGGGCTTTTTTGTCCATCATTCTTTTTGTCTCCCAGATTTTCTTCAAGTAATCCTGTGAAGAGCCGGGCAAAGAACCACGTTACGTTGAGCGTGATTAATACTTCATAGACATTTTTGAGCGTTTTATGAAATGTATCACCCAATGTCAGACGATCAAGGGATATCCATATCGCAAATAGTATGATGCCCATGTAAACAGGTTTTTCAAAGGCAGTGATCAGTATATCGTCAAGGCGTGTACGACTCTTAGCGGTAACTTTTCGGATGATCTTCTTGATGATCATAGAAATGAACTTATTAGTAAGAAGAGCGCCAATAATAACAAGTAGAGATATTCCCCAGTCCTGCACTGAGTTGCCGTAGTAAAGTGTATCCAACATCATGGTGTTTTTTTTATGATTTGTAAAATTCTATTGTTGAAGAATGTAATCTGTTTATAAGCTCATCTTTGTTGCATGCAAAGATACAAAAGAATGAAAAATACCAAGACTAACCGTCAATTCATCGGATGAGAGAAACAGTGGAATAGAAGTCCTACCCATTGTTGACGGATGTGTATATATCGTTGATAACGAGGCTTGACAAGGTGAATCCAAATATCGCTGTGATGTGTGCCAATGTACCGTTGATACGTGCTCTTTGTGTATCCCCTTCCGGCAATGAGGTGGCTCTGTCGGGAAGAAAGTCCCGGTTGTTGAGAACTTCGTCACTAAAGACACAGACGAATTTCTTTTCGGGCAATTGACCTTTTTTCAATTTCCGGCGCAAGGCTGCAGCCAATGGACATCCTTGTACTTTCCAAAATTCCGCCGTACGGATACGCGACGGGTCCATCTTTAAGGCTGCCCCCATGCTGGAAAAGAATACGGCATCCGTGTGCGTCGCTGTCCGTATCAGGTGCGTTTTTTCTTCCAAACTGTCTATGGCGTCGAGGATGTAGTCGTAGGAATCGAGATGAAAAGAGGCGGAGGTATGGGCATTATATCTCCCTTGAATAGCTGTAATTTCTGCCTCCGGATTGATCTCGAGAAGACGTTTTTTCAGCACATTTACTTTGGCTTCCCCTACGGTAAGCGTCGTAGCTGGAAGTTGACGGTTGATATTTGTTCCGCTTACGCAGTCGGAATCGACAAGGGTCAAGTGATAGATGCCGCTGCGTATCAGACTTTCGGCACACCAGCTACCTACTCCTCCAACCCCCAGCAAGATCACTCGTGCGGCATTCATGTACCGCATCGCATCCGCACCGATCAATAACTCGGTACGTTCAAAGTTTGTTTTCCCCGACATCTCTACATGGTCCAAATAACTCCGGCGCAAAGATAAGGATAAAACAAAAGAACACGTTTATATATGCGCTTTGACTGCTTGGCTGCATGGATAGAATGAATGTTGAGCACTTGTGTATTTATGATGAATCAATTTTTATTAATAGGATTTTAGTAACATCGCTCGACAATTTTAGGGATAAAAATCACCAGACCAACGATAGCTGCTGTGATAGCCGTGATCAGTACGGCGCCGGCCGAAAAGTCTTTTACTCGTTTGATACGTTTGTCATATTGAGGGGATACGGCATCTGATAATTCTTCAATGGCCGTGTTGAACGTCTCTCCTGCAAATACTCCGCCGGCTGCAAGGACAACAGCGATCCATTCCGTCGACGATAGCCGGAAATACATCCCTGCTACAACGACGCATATGAGTGCACAAATGTGTACTCGTGCGTTTTGTTCTGCACAAATCACTTGACGGACCCCCCGTACGGCATAGCTGAAACTCCGGAATAAACGCCGGATAGAAAATTTTTTCTTCTCTTGAATCATGCTTCAAAGGTAGGGTAAAATTCCGAACGTACCATTATATTTCATCCCGATGTGTGTGACTTTCGTTTAATATCCAAATTTACAAACTTTTTTGTCGAAGAGTCCGTGAAAGGTAATACTTTTAAGGGCTCTTGTAGGTGCTTATTCATCCTAAGGTTGCAGAATACTCCGAAGTTTTGCAGTCCAAACGAACTATCCGGTTTTCGATGTAATAGAGATGAAGCGTACTTCCCTGTTTTACACATTTCCGTACGAAAAGAGGTGTCTAATGTACGATTTTACCCCCTTTGCATTCTTTTCGGCTCCTATATTTGTCCCGCAAATCATGATATAATTTAAGAACACATCTAATAAAATAATAAGAGAAGATACTTCATGAAAGTAAACGTTTTTTTGATTTCGGCGTTTCTGTTTCTCGTTTTTTTCGGTTGTAGTCCGAAAGAGACGACTTTGCGGAATACGGAGATATGTTCGGAAGAAGATTCTGTTTCGTCGGTCATACGAACAGCTATGCAACAAATCGGATTCCAAGTACGGTTGATCGAGGAATCCGGACGGATACTTAATCCCAGAACCGTTCACAACGGGAAAGTACAATACATCTCGAAGGACGATTGGACAAGCGGATTCTTTCCCGGTACGCTTTTTTATATGTATGATCTGACCGGAGAGGAGTGCTGGAAGGTCACAGGCGTAAAATATACGGAAGACCTTGATTCGGTAAAATATCTCAAATGGCATCATGATGTGGGTTTTATGATCAATAGTAGCTTTGGAAATGCGTTACGGGTCACCGGTAACGAAGCATACAAAGAGGTGCTGATCGAAGCGGCCAAATCATTGGCGACGCGGTTTCGCCCGACAGCCGGCGTGATTCAGAGCTGGGATGAAGACCGGGGCTGGCAAGGTAAACGCGGGTGGATGTGTCCGGTCATTATCGATAATATGATGAACCTCGAGTTGCTTTTTAAGGCTACAGCGCTGTCCGGAGATTCTGCATATTATAAAATAGCAGTATCGCATGCCGATGTAACGATGGATAATCATTTCAGAGAAGACGGTAGCTGTTATCATGTAGTCGATTACGATAAAAAACAAGGAGGTGTGCGCGGCAAATATACTGCACAGGGCTATGCCGACGAGTCGTCGTGGGCGCGTGGGCAGGCATGGGCTATCTACGGATATGCCGTTTGCTATCGCTATACAAGAGATCAGCGTTATCTTGAAATGGCCGATAGAATCTATCGTTTTATGTTCCGTCATAAGAATTTACCGGAAGACCTGGTCCCTTATTGGGACTATGATGCTCCTTGTATCCCCAACGAACCGCGCGATGCATCGGCTGCCGCTATCACGGCTTCGGCACTGTATGAACTGGCATCGTTCGGGAAGACGGATTACAGGGTAACGGCCGACAAAATTATTCGTTCTTTGTCGAGCTCTTCTTACAAGGCTATCGTGGGTACGAACGGAAATTTCCTGCTGATGCACTCTGTGGGTAGCATCCCGCACAATAACGAAATCGACGTGCCTTTAAACTATGCCGATTATTATTTTCTCGAGGCGCTGATTCGAAAAAAGAACATGAAATAATTTATCCACATACAATTAGAAAAGGAAATACCATATTACAAAACATTCAAATGAATCATGAAGAAAACAGTTAACGATTTTTGGAGAAGATGTATCCTTGCATGCATCGGACTATTGCCTCTGTATGTTTTCGCTCAGAGCGGAATCACGGTACGCGGTTCGGTTTCCGACACACGGAAAGAGCCTGTTATCGGTGCAACAGTTATCGTCAAAGGCAATGTAAATCAAGGTACAATTACCGACATGGACGGTCGGTACGAACTTAGGGATGTACCATCGGGAGCTACGTTAGTGTTCAGCTACATCGGTACGAAAACGCAGGAAATTGCAGTCGAAGGGCGATCGACCATCGATGTTATCTTGTCGGAGGATGATCAACTGCTCGACGAAGTAGTTGTTGTAGGCTACGGTACGCAGAAGAAAGTCAATCTGACGGGGTCGGTTGCATCAATCAACATGAACGAACTGACTGAAAGTCGTCCAATCACCAACACCTCTCATGCGCTGGCCGGTATGGTGGCCGGAGTATCGGTACGTTCCGGAAAAAATCAACCGGGCGATGACAATGCCGGCATTTTGGTGCGCGGACAGGGAACGCTTAACTCCTCAGCGCCACTGATCATTATCGACGGGGTCGAGGCAGGTATCAACACGGTCAATCCGCAGGATATCGAGTCGATGTCCGTACTCAAAGATGCCGCCTCAGCTTCGATCTACGGATCACGGGCAGCCAATGGTGTTGTGTTGATCACAACGAAGCAGGGAAAGGAAGGGGATGTGAAGATCGATTACAACGGGTATATTTCATCCGAGTCGATTCGCAAGACACTGACCCCCGTTTCGAATTATGCAGACTATATGGAACTGGTCAACGAAGGTTGGAAAAATTCGGGTAAGTCTCGTGTATTTTCCGACAAATCAATCAAAGCATGGCGCGATGATGCCGGACGCAATCCGTTGAAATATCCGAATACGGATTGGGTAGACGAAACATTTCGCCCGTCGGTCTCTACCAATCATACCTTGTCCGTAAGCGGCGGTTCTAAGAATATGCGCTATTACGGCTCCTTCGGTTATTTAGACAATCCGGGGGTCATGGAAAATGCAGGTTTCACCCGTTACAATGCACGTCTGAATCTGGATGCCAACCTCAAATCATGGCTCAAAATAGGGATGCAGCTGAGTGGGTACGTATCGAATATGGGACCGGCGGCAGGTTCTGTTGTTAAGGATGTCTTTACGTACACGTCCGCTACGACGCCGGGCATGGTATTCCGCTCGCCCGACGGCCGTTACGGAGCAATGAATAATCTTGAGGATGCTTCTCAATCGGCCAATAACAATCCGTTGCGGAGACTTAATTCGGTATCCGGAAATACGCGCAAGAACAATATGCGTACACGTTTTTTCGGCGTACTGAATCCCTTCAAAGGTTTCACGATTACAGGTTCGTATTCGTATGAGTTTGTAGACCTTTTTCAGGATCGCAAACCCGTATTTCTTGATGGATGGAACTTTACCGATAATACCGTTACATTGCCCGGTGCAGGGAAAACAAGCATCACAAACGTAAGTGATAAGATCGAACGTTTCTTCAACGACCTTGTCGCAAACTACGAAACATCTTTATTCGACAGCCGGATGAACCTGAAAGCAATGGTAGGTGCGAGCCAGGAATTATATCGGGAAAAGAAGTTTTCCGCCCGTCGTTATAACCTGATTGATCCGAATCTGGATGTGATTGATGGCGCAGTGGGTGAATCGTCATCGTCCGGATCACGCACCGAGTGGGTGATGCACTCGCACTTCGGGCGACTTAATCTTGATTGGGATAATAAGTACCTGCTTGAGATTAACTTGCGTACCGATGCCTCTTCACGCTTTGCAAAGAATAAACGCCGAGGTTATTTTCCTTCTGTATCAGGAGCTTGGCGTGTCGACCAGGAAGCGTTTATGGCACCTCTGACGGAAAAAGGATTGTCGAACTTGAAACTGCGCGCTTCGTACGGTTCGCTCGGAAATAATTCGGTAGGCAATTACGATGCCTTATCGACCTATTCCAATATTTTCCATAATCATAAATTAGGTTATGTGCTCAATAATACAGCAATGACCGCCTTGGCACAACCTGCGATTGCTAACCCCGATCTCTCATGGGAATCGACTTATGTTACCGACTTCGGAATCGATTTCGGTTTGGCCGGAAATCGATTGACGGGTACGATTGATTACTTCGATAAAAAAACAAAAAATATTCTGATTAATTTGCCGGCGCCGGCAGTACACGGAACGGTTTCCATTCCCAAACAGAACAGCGCACAGGTAACAAACAGGGGTATCGAAATAACGCTCGGATGGCGTGATCGGATTGGTGATTTCTCATATTCGGCCGAGGTGAATTTTACCCATATTACGAACAATGTGGACAAATTCAAAGGAAAAGAATATTCACTCTCAGGTACGAACATGATTAAAGAGGGTTTGCCGATCAATGCTCAATATATGCTTCGGGTCGACCGCATCATCCAAACGGATGAAGACTTGGCACTCGTGCAGAAAATGATCGATAATGCGCCGGTCGTCAACGGCAAAAAAGTAAATCCGTTTGCCGCTTACGGAAGACCTCAGAAAGGGGATTTGCTTTATAAAGATATCAACGGCGACGGGGTAATCGATGAAAAAGACCGTACCGTCGTAAGCGATGGACCTAATCCCAAATACCATTTCGGGTTGAATCTGGGAGCTTCCTATAAGGGGATCGATTTCTCGGTTCTTCTGCAAGGACAGGCCGGTGTGAAAGTTTACTGGCAACATTCGCCGTATAACACTCCTACAGTCCGCACAGGATACCAAATCAATAAAGCCATAGCCGACGGCCGCTGGTATGAAGGGCGCACGGATGCTACCTATCCGCGTCTGCTCGACTATTCCGACAGGAGGAATACCATAGCCAGTGACTTCTATCTCGAAGACAAAGCATTTCTGAAAATACGCAATATCCAACTCGGATATACATTCCCTAAATCACTGACACAAAAGGTTCGTATTGAGCGTATACGTCTCTATGGCAGTCTTGAGAACTTCTTTACATTTACTAAATACAAGGGATTCGATCCCGAAGTTTCCGGTTTGAATTATCCTTCGATGAAGCAAGCTGTAGCCGGAATTAATCTCTCATTTTAATCCATACCATCATGAAATATAAATATATTCTTTTATCGATGATACAGGCCGCTCTGTTCTTTTCGTGTTATGACCTCGACAGAAAACCGGCCGACGCTCTGGACGAAAATTCGTTCTGGAAAACTCAGACTCATGCCGATCAGGCTATGATGGGTGTTTATGCCCAGATGCAAAACGATCATGTGTTCGGGATTCAGTACGGATTCGACTGTCTCTCCGATATTGGCACCGGTTATGATGATCCTGCGTATTTCCGTATTTCCCGAGGTACTTATAACAGTTCGGAAGATTATTGCGCCAGAAAATTCGCCAACCTCTACGAAGGTGTTGCACGGGCTAATGCCGTGCTGCAGAATGTAGATAAAATTACGATGAGCGATGAATTAAAGGCTCGCTACAAAGGTGAAGCCCGGTTTATGCGAGCATTGTATTATTTTACGCTTTGTGATTTCTATGGAGGGGTACCGCTGTATGACGAGACGACGGTTGTAGCCAAAGATTTTGCGAATATGCTCAAACCCAGAGATACGCAAGAGGCTGTCCATGAATTTATCCTCAAAGACTTAGACGAAGCAGCTCGAACCCTTCCATCAGAGTGGGATATACCGAATCGCGGGAGAGCTACCCGTTGGGCTGCTCTGTCGTTGAAAGGAAAAACACTTCTCTATGGTAAAAAATATAAGGAAGCAGCCGATGTTTTCGAAGAAGTGATCAAAACTTCGGGCATTACTCTTTATCCGGATTATGCTGCTTTGTTTAAGCCCGGTGGCGATGAGAGCTCCGAAATGATTTTTGCCGTGCAAAACATGAGCGGTGTGGGTACCGAGTTCGGTATGCCGATGGCTAAATACATGGGTACACGCGCTGCTTACGGAAGTTGTTGGAATAATGTGATGGCCGCAACGACCTTCGTAGATTCGTATGAATGGAAAGATGGTCGACCGTTCGACTGGGATGAGTTTGTTCCCGGTTTCAAGAATGATAACAAAGTAAAGGATAAAACGTTCCGGGCTTCGTTGACGCCCGATAAAACAAAGGTGAAAGCTTATCCCTCAGCAAAGGAGAAACTGCTTGAAATGTATGCTAAACGCGATCCTCGCATGGCAGCTTCTATCATTTTGCCTTATTCCCGTTACAATGGATGGGTGTCTAATGCCCGTAAAGATTGTGAGTATGTAGTTGCCAGAGGAGTAAATGAGAAAAACGGCTTTATCCGTATCAACGGAAGTATGTCTGACTCATATCCCTGGCGTAAATTCGTTCCTGAATACGATATGGGCGGTTCTCTGACGAACCGCGAGCATACGCCGATCAATTTCCCGATCATCCGCTATGCCGACGTGCTGCTGATGTGTGCCGAATGTCACAACGAAACAGGGAATCAGGCACGTGCCGTCGAGCTGATCAATCAGGTAAGAGCGCGTGTGGAGATGCCTGGCCTGAACAGTGGTCCCGAATGGTTGAAAGCATCGACAAAAGAAGAAGTGTTCAGGCGTATCATGCACGAACGCGCCGTGGAGATGGCCGGCGAAGGGTTACGTTTCAGTGACCTGCGCCGTTGGGATCTCTTAAAGAAACTGCTCGATGGGAAATGGGAAAAGGGTTTCACCGGTGCAAAATACTATCAGCGTGTCGTACGTGACCGTGATTACCTCTGGCCGATACCGATAGAGGAAATCGATAAGAACGACAAATTGGTACAGAACCCTGGCTGGTAATCCTGTCTCGAACAGATAATATATCAGGCCGATTCTGCCGCAAGACAGAGCTTACTGGAAACCGGTAAGCCTGTTTTGCGGCAGATAAATCCGAAATTCTCCCAACGGCGCAGAGCGTCAGTGATGACTTCTTCCTACCGAAGAAAAGATGCGATTTATTTCTTATATTTGTGTGCAAAACAAAACTAATCGAACAAAATGAAGACAAATTATGAACTGCGTTATGCAGCGCATCCCGATGATGCGAAGGCGTATGATACGCAACGACTGAGAAAAGATTTCTTGATTGAGAAAATATTCGTTCCAAACGAGGTAAATATGGTCTATTCCATGTATGACCGGATGGTCGTGGGCGGAGCTATGCCCATAGGGGAAACCCTTCGGCTCGAAGCGATCGATCCGCTGAAACAACCGGTGTTCCTGATGAGGCGTGAGTTGGGTATTTATAATGTCGGAGGCAAAGGGTCCGTGAAAGTCGGTGATGATGTTTTTGAACTCGACTATAAAGAAGCGCTCTATGTAGGTTCGGGTGATCGGGAAGTGTATTTCGAGAGTCTGGATGGAAACCGGCCGGCTAAATTTTATTTCAACTCGGCCACGGCACACCGGAATTATCCTGATAAGAAGGTGACGAAAGCGAATGCCATCGTGATGGAACTCGGCTCGTTGGAGTCCTCGAACCATCGTAGAATCAATAAAATGATTGTGAATGAAGTGCTGCCTACCTGCCAGTTGCAGATGGGGATGACAGAGCTTGCTGTGGGAAGCGTATGGAACACGATGCCCGCACACGTGCATAGCCGTCGTATGGAAGCGTATTTCTATTTCGAAGTACCGGAAGATCAGGCCGTATGCCATTTTATGGGTGAACCGAACGAAACGAGACACATTTGGATGAGAGGTGATCAGGCAGTGCTTTCACCGGAGTGGTCTATCCATTCGGGCGCCGCAACAAGCAATTATACTTTTATCTGGGGGATGGCCGGAGAAAATCTCGACTATGGTGATCAGGATTTTTCAAAAATCACCGAACTTAAATAGTGGCGAATCGAAGATGAAATATTTCTTTTTTCTTGCCCTTTCTTGCTTGTGTGCCACAACAGCATGTACGGAGACGCAGAAAACGATACGGGTAACGGTCGTGAATCCTGCGACATTCGATCGCGAACACGAAATGGTTGAAATAGCGTGGACAACCGTATGCGAGAAACTTTCGTTGCAAGACGGACAATCGGTCGTGGTGCATAATGACGCCAGCGAAGAAATTCCCTGCCAACTAATTACTGAAGGAAACGAGGTACCTGTGAGCCTGATTTTCCCTGTGAGTCTTGCCGGAAACGGAAAAAACGAATACCGCATAACCGTCGGTAAACCGGCCCATGTGGATCCGATGACCTACGGCCGTTTTGTCCCCGAACGAAAGGATGACTTTACGTGGGAGAACAACCGCAGCGCTTTTCGGGTGTACGGACCGGCATTAGAAGCAACCGGCGAGATCAGCAACGGGATGGATTTCTGGGCTAAGCGTACCGATGCGCTCGTTATCGACCGGTGGTATAAAGATGATCTGGCCGGTATTCGGTCATATCACGAAGATCATGGTGAAGGGCTGGATTTCTACAAAGTAGGCCGTACGCTTGGGTTGGGAATGACAGCGCCTTACGTCAATGACAGTCTGTGGCTCGGAAATAATTTTACGGAATACAGGATTCTTGATCAAGGGCCTTTACGCATTGCCTTTGAGCTGCGTTACAAACCGTATAATGTGCAAGGCTTCGAAGTGAATGAGACGCGTCGAATCTCACTCGATGCATACAGCTACCTCAACCGGATCGAACAGGTATTCGAGGCCGATACGGCAGAGATGACACTGGCTACCGGTATCGTGCTGCATGCGCAGACACCTGAAGACATTCTTTCTGATGCCGAGAACGGAATCATGGCTTGTGAAACACCGACAGACTCGATCAACGGGACGATCTATGCCGGCGTAATCCGCCCGGAATCGTTCCGTGAAATCAAAACCGGTCACGGACATCTGCTGGGTATCAGCCCTTATCGCACAAAAACAAACTATGTGTATTATGCCGGCGCCGGATGGAGTAAAGCCGGATTCGACAATTTCGCCGCATGGATCGACTTCCTGAAGCAGGAAACCCGAAAAATTAAACAACCTCTTAAAATAAACGTTGAATGAAAGCCTCTAAACTATCCTGTCTGGGACTTATCGGTGTTATTCCGGCTTGCATACATGCTCAAGAACACCGCGCCGACGACACCTTACGTCCCAACATTATCTATATTTTCCCTGACCAGATGCGTAACAGTGCGATGGGATTCTGGAACGATCCGGCTTTTGCTTCGCATCTGCAAGGTAAAGCGGATCCGGTCGAAACACCGAACCTGAATCGTTTTGCCAGGGAGTCGGTTGTTTTCTCTTCGGCCATGAGCAACTGCCCCTTAAGCAGCCCGCATCGTGCGTCGTTGCTAACAGGCATGTATCCTCACCGGAGCGGAGTGCCGCTGAATGTGAACAGCAGACGCCCTTTCAGTACGCTGCGTAACGATGCCACGACTGTCAGCGACGTCTTCAGTCGTAACGGTTATGACTGTGCTTATATCGGAAAGTATCATCTTGATACCCCTACGCCGAACGATCCCGAGAACCCGGGAAACTATGTAGAGAATCGTGACCTCGTTTGGGATGCTTATACTCCTCCCGAAAGACGACATGGCTTCAATTTCTGGTATTCGTACGGTACATTCGATGTACATAAGCATCCGCACTATTGGGATACTGACGGTAAACGACACGATATCAATCAATGGTCACCCTCGCACGAAACCGATATGGCCATCAGTTATTTGAAAAACGAATTTGGCCGGCGTGACGAATCCAAACCGTTCTTTCTGATAATCAGCATGAATCCGCCGCATCACCCGTACAACTCGTTCAATGACTGCATGGAAGAGGATTACAGGCATTACAAAGACCGGACATTGAGCGAACTGCTTGTACGCCATAATGTCGATACGACAATGGAGAAGTCATCTTCAGCGGCATATTATTTTGCACAGATCACAGGCGTGGATCGGGAGTTCGGCCGCTTGCTCGGAGCTTTAGATGAATTGGGATTGTCGAAGAATACCATGGTGGTATTTTCTTCCGATCACGGTGAAACGATGTGCAGCCATGGTTTGCAAGACGCTAAAAACTCACCTTATACTGAATCGATGAATGTTCCTTTCCTGGTGCGTTATCCGCAGAGACTTAAACCGAAAGTGGTCGACTATCTGCTCTCCAGTCCGGATATTATGCCAACACTGCTTGGATTGAGTAATCTGGGCCAACACATTCCTCATGAGGTACAGGGGACCGACTTCTCAAAAGCGTTGTTCTCCAACCAACCTGACAAGCCATTGCCCGATGCTGCTTTATATATACGGAATATGGATGGTCCGCAAGATCAAGACGGTAAGGTAAGAACGTATGTTCCAGTGGCGCGTGGTATCAAAACACATCGTTATACGCTCTCTCTTACAGTCGATAAGGAGAATAAGCAACTGAAAGAAATCTTGCTTTTTGATGATCTCGATGATCCGTACCAGATGAATAATATCGATTGGAATACCCGGCCTCAGCTGAAACGACAATTATTGATACAACTGGGACAGTTGCTCAAAAAATATGATGATCCGTGGTATAAAGACGGCATTCTGAAAGATTTGATTATGTATGAATAAATACACGTTATTCTGTAATAATGAAGAGGTGAAAAAATGAAGAAATTACTTTTTTCTCTTATCATATATTTCTTGCCGGTTTGCACACTATTTGCCTATACTGAAAAGAATTTGTTGCAACGGAAAACCTCGGAAGAGAGGTTAAAAGAGCTGCTCGTCTTGCATCAACAGTGGGTGGCTTACCCCGATTATACCGATCGCCAAGGCTGGGATGCCCTGTTCGGTGAATTTAAAGATGTCTATATCCGACGGGGTGAGAAAGCATTGGAGTATCGCTGGCAGGTCATTCAGGCAATGGACTATATAGAATACGAACGAAGCGGATCGCGGAAGATCATGGAGAATCCGTACAATGAAAACGCACAGACCCTGACCGATCTCTTTCTGGCCGAACTTGCCGAAGGAAAAGGGCGTTTCATCGAACCGTTGGCTAACGGCGTCTTCTATTTCTGCGAGATGACTTCGTGGGCGCTCTCGGCTCATGTACGTCTGCAACACGACAATCGAACACTCCCTGATCATAACGAACATGTGATTGCACTTGTCTCGGGCGAAGTCGGCGCCGAACTTTCGTGGATTCATCACTTCTTCCGTAATGAACTGGATAAAATCAATCCCGTGATATCACAGCGAATGCGCGACGAAGTGGAGAAGCGTATCCTGAAAACGTATCTTGAAACCGATCATTTCTGGTGGATGGCCATGAATTACAAGCCGGGAGATATGGTGAACAACTGGAACCCGTGGTGTAACTTTAGCGTACTCCAGTGTTTCATGCTGCTCGAAAACGATACCGACAGACTGGCCAAAGCGGTCTATAAAACGATACGGTCGGTCGATCATTTCATCAATTACAGCAAAGCCGACGGCGCCTGCGAGGAAGGCCCATCCTATTGGGGACATGCGGCAGGAAAACTGTATGATTACTTACAGCTCCTTTGCGATGTTACCGGCGGACAGCTGTCCCTTTTTGAAGATCCTTTGATCCGCCGCATGGGGGAATACATCTCTCGCTCGTATGTAGGTAACGGATGGGTAGTCAATTTTGCCGATGCTACGGCCAGGCTCGAGCCCGATGCGGATTTGATCTATCGGTACGGAAAAGCGGTAAACAGCACCGAGATGATGGCTTTTTCCGCCTTTCTCAGAAAGAATGAGCAGGCTCCGCAAGCTCCGAATAATCGCCGGGACGTATACCGGACATTTGAAACCTTACGCTTTCACCATGCGTTGAGTACAGTCACGCTTCCTTACTCAGCCCCAGCTACCACGTGGTATCCCGAGACCCAGTTTTGTTATATGAGAACCCGTGGCGGACTTTTCTTTGCCGGTAAAGGAGGACATAACAACGAGAGCCATAATCATAACGATGTCGGTACGTTCTCGCTGTATATCGATGAGACTCCCGTACTGATCGATGCCGGTGTAGGTACTTACACCCGACAGACATTCGGTGACGAACGATATACAATCTGGACGATGCAAAGTCTTTTCCACAACCTGCCGGAAATAAACGGAACCCAGCAGGCATTCGGAGCGAAATATAAAGCGGAGCAGATGAAATTTACACCGGCAAATCGTACGTTATCGCTCGAATTGAAGCAGGCATATCCTGAGGAGACCTCCATACATTCGTGGAACAGGACTTATCGGTTACGGGATAAGCAACTCGAGATAAATGACCGTTTTTCGCTGGAATCACCTGAAAAGAGGAATAAACTTCATTTTCTGACGTGGGCGAGAGTGGATCGGAGCATCGAAGGACAGATCGATATGGAAGTACAAGGGAAAAAAGCGCGCCTGTCATACGACAGAAATATATTTACCTCTTCGGTCGAAACGATTACGTTGACCGATCCGCGTTTGTCAAACGTGTGGGGAAAGGAACTGTACAGGATTACGCTTGAGGCAAAAGAGCTCTCTCTAAGCGGTCATTACCGGATTGTCATTTCACGGAAATAAATAAGGTTTATTCGTTATAATATAAATGTGTAGTATGCAAAAAAAAGTGATTACCTTCGGAGAGGTCATGCTTCGTTTAGCGACTCCCGGATATTTGCGATTCATTCAATCTGCCAGTCTCGGGGCAACATTCGGCGGGGGCGAAGCCAATGTAGCCGTTTCACTTGCTAATTACGGCATCCCGGTCGAGTTCGTCACACGGTTACCTCAAAATGAAATTGCCGAATGGTGCATTTCCGAACTGCGAAAATACAATGTAGGTGTACGGCATATTCTTCGCGGCGGTAACCGGGTAGGCATCTATTTTTTGGAAACAGGTGCTGTAGCACGGCCTTCGAAAGTCGTATACGATCGTTCCGGATCTTCCATTGCCGAGATCATACCGGGGATGATTGACTGGGAAGAAGTGCTGAAGGATGCACAGTGGTTTCATTGGACAGGTATCACTCCTGCGCTTTCGCAGGGGGCAGCCGACGCATGCCTCGAAGCCATACGGACAGCTAACGAGATGGGCGTAACCGTTTCATGCGATCTGAATTACCGAAAGAACTTGTGGAAATACGGGAAAAAGGCTTCGGAAGTCATGCCGGCGCTCGTTGAAGGATGCGATATCATCCTCGGTAACGAGGAAGATGCCGAGAAGGTGTTCGGCATCAAGCCGGAAGGGTTTCAGGCCGAGCATACCGGAGGCAAGCTGGAAGCGAATGAATTCGAGTCGGTCTGTCGTCAGTTGATGCAGAGATTTCCGCGTGCCCGGAAAGTCATTGTCACTCTGCGCGGATCGATCAACGCCAACCACAATACGTGGGGCGGGTGCTTATATTCGGACAAACTGTATGCATCGCGCCGATACGATATTACGCATATCGTAGATCGGGTAGGAGGGGGCGACTCGTTTATGGGCGGACTGATCTACGGACTGATCACCTACCCGCACGACGATCAGCAGGCGCTCAATTTTGCCGTGGCGGCATCGTGTCTCAAGCATACGGTTTACGGAGACTTTAACCTCATGTCAGTAAACGAAGTGGAGCAACTGATGGGAGGCGATGGATCGGGCAGAGTAGTAAGATAATATATTAAAATAACAAAAGAAATAAAACGATATGGAACAGTTTAAATTAGAAGGTAAGGTAGCGCTTGTAACAGGAGCATCTTACGGTATCGGTTTCGCTATTGCGTCGGCATTGGCCGGAGCAGGAGCAACCATCGTGTTTAACGACCTGAAGCAAGAGTTTGTAGACAAAGGGTTAAGAGCTTATAAAGAAGCCGGGATTGAGGCTAAGGGATACATCTGCGATGTGACCGACGAAAAGGCGGTCGATGCGATGGTCGCACAGATAGAGAAGGAAGTGGGAACAATCGATATTCTGGTTAACAACGCCGGTATCATCAAACGTATCCCGATGCACGAGATGAGCGCCGAAGAATTTCGGCAAGTGATCGATGTCGATCTGAATGCTCCGTTTATTGTGGCCAAGGCGGTTATTCCGGCGATGATCAAAAAAGGACACGGAAAGATTATCAATATTTGCTCCATGATGAGTGAGCTGGGGCGTGAAACCGTTTCGGCATATGCTGCAGCCAAGGGAGGACTGAAAATGCTGACACGTAACATTGCCTCGGAATACGGACAGTACAACATCCAGTGTAACGGTATCGGACCGGGCTATATCGCCACACCGCAAACGGCACCGCTGCGTGAAGTACAGCCCGATGGCTCGCGTCATCCGTTTGATTCTTTCATCATTGCCAAGACACCGGCCGCCCGATGGGGTACGCCCGACGATTTGGCCGGGCCTGCTGTCTTTTTGGCTTCCGGTGCTTCGGACTTCGTGAACGGACATATCCTGTATGTCGACGGAGGTATCCTTGCTTATATCGGTAAACAGCCTTAATTAACAGGAACTCCATTGTGATAAATATGGCAAGATTCGATAAGAAAGAAACGATACGGACCATGACGGACACGGGCCTCGTGCCGGTGTTTTGCAGTTGTGATGTGGAAGTGGCCAAGCAGGTTATCCGTGCCTGCTATAACGGAGGGGTCAGGGTCTTCGAGTTTACGAACAGAGAAGAGGCGGCTCACGAAGTGTTCGGAGCGGTGAGCCGCTGGATCGTTGAGGCTTGTCCGGAGATGATACTTGGCGTCGGATCCATCGTCGATGCCCCGACCGCTTCGTTATACCTGCAGCTGGGGGCTAACTTTGTTGTCGGTCCGCTGACGAACCCCGACATTGCAAAGGTCTGTAACCGCCGGCTCGTTCCTTACATTCCGGGTTGTGGATCGGTATCGGAAGTGGGATATGCGCAGGAGTTGGGTTGTGATATCTGTAAGGTCTTTCCCGGCGATGTGCTGGGCCCCGGCTTTGTCAAAGCGCTCAAAGCGCCGATGCCGTGGTCGCAGGTGATGGTGACGGGAGGTGTTAAGCCCGAAGAAACGAACCTGAAAGCCTGGTTCGATGCGGGAGCAACATGTGTCGGGATGGGGTCTAACCTGTTTCCGCCCGAGGCCATAGCTTCCGGTAACTGGGAAAAGATTACAGACATTTGTGCACAGGCATTAGGTGTTATCCGTGAGGTTCGGAAGGAGTAAAAAAAGGGTAGGGTAGTTAAAGAAGTAAAAGGTAGTAAAGAAGTAGAATATGAACATGGGAAATGAACAAAAGACAAATTACAGATGGGTGATTTGCTCATTGCTTTTTTTTGCGACGACAATCAATTACTTAGACCGACAAGTGCTGTCGCTGACATGGGATGAATTTATCAAACCCGAATTTCATTGGAACGAAGATCATTACGGTACTATTACGGGGTTGTTTTCGCTCATCTATGCCATCTCGATGCTTTTTGCCGGCCGATTTATCGACTGGCTTGGGAGTAAGAAAGGCTTCTTGTGGGCCATTGGTGTTTGGTCGCTCGGAGCGTGTATCCATGCATTGTGTGGTATCGTCACCGAGCAGTACACCGGACTGGCCTCGGCAGCCGAACTGGCACAGGCTACAGGCGACGTAGTTGTCGTCATCGCTACGGTGAGCATGTACGCTTTCATCGTCGCACGTTGTGTGTTGGCGATCGGTGAGGCTGGCAACTTCCCCGCAGCCATCAAAGTGACGGCTGAATATTTTCCGAAGAAAGACCGGGCCTATGCCACGAGTATCTTCAACGCCGGTGCATCAATCGGCGCATTGATCGCTCCTTTATCCATCCCTCCTTTGGCCAAAGCTTTCGGCTGGGAAATGGCTTTTATCATCATTGGAGCATTGGGATTCGTATGGATGGGATTCTGGATATTTATGTATGAAAAACCGGAGAAGAACGCACGTGTCAATCAGGCCGAGCTCGACTATATTCTTTCGGATAAAGATACGGACAGTCTGCCGGCAGATGCATCGGAAGAGAAAAGTTCGTTTATCCGCTGCTTTATGCACCGACAGACGTGGGCTTTCGCATTCGGCAAGTTCATGACCGATGGCGTGTGGTGGTTCTTCCTCTTTTGGATTCCGTCGTATCTGAACACGCAATTCGGTATCAAAACGACCGACGGACTCGGTATGGCGCTTATCTTCACGCTCTACGCCATTACGATGCTTTCGGTTTATGGGGGTAAACTGCCGACTATCATTATCGACAAGACCGGGAAGAATCCGTATGCCGCGAGGATGCAGGCTATGCTTATCTTTGCATTCATCCCTCTGATTGTGCTGATGGCACAACCGTTAGGTACGATCTCCCCGTGGTTCCCCGTTATCCTGATCGGACTTGGAGGAGCTGCACATCAATCGTGGTCGGCCAATATTTTTTCGACTATCGGGGATATGTTTCCCAAGTCGGCCATCGCATCCGTGACCGGTATCGGTGGTATGGCAGGAGGCATCGGTTCGCTGATCCTGCAGAAGTCGGCCGGTAAACTTTTCGTGTATGCCGGTGAGACGAATCTGCAATGCTTCGGCTTCGAAGGTAAACCGGCCGGTTATTTTATCATCTTCTGTGTCTGTGCCGTGGCCTATCTGATGGGTTGGGTGGTGATGAAAAGCCTTGTACCGAAATATCGGCCGATTGAAAAATTGTAGGGAAATCTTATTGGAGGTGGATCGCTGACTGACATTTCTCGTGGAGATGTTTGATTCATCCGGTCAACGGTAATCTTGAAAACGTCAAAATTACCATATTGACAGATATGTAATTGGCCGAAATATTGCAGAATAAAGAATCAATATAAAGGAGTCATGAAATATGTGTTTTACGTGATTTGGTTTGTGAATATGTGATAGCAATACACACAGTGAGTGTAAAAAATCAAGGTGTGAAATGATGTTGTCTATCTTTTTCCTTACCTTTGTTGTGTTTATAGAGGAATAATTTAAACAATATAAAATGTAAAAAAGTTGTACTGAAATATAATACGAAAGCGTTAGCTTTATTCTGACCGGCAGAAACTTCGCAATTTTTTATCGGTGTAAGACGAAAAAGCATTGACGCTCACGTAGTACGTGCTACGTGGGCTTTCTTGTTCTTACATCGGGTTATGCGAAGACCTCTGCCAGTAATGAGAATGTCCCACGTACTTTTTTGGGTACTTCTATTATCATTAGAATCGGGTTATACGCAATTCACCCGATGATAAACAAAGATATATACATAGGACCGCTAATTCGGCAAAAAGTCAAGGAACGAAGACTTTCGATCAATCATTTTGCTGCACAAATCGGATGCTCAAGAAGAAGAGTATATAGTCGCTCCTTAACAATTGATTTTCTTGAATAAAAAGGAATAAAAGTATATTTTTTCCTTTGGCAGAAACCCGTAAAAAATAGAACGCAAAAGATTTTCCTTAATCTTTTCCAGCATTTTCTTTAG
>NZ_JUET01000138.1 GCF_001006485.1 Tannerella forsythia | reverse complement strand
TTTATAAGTCCTCAAAGGACTATCCAATCAAAATCCGTAAGGTTGAGTATTGGGATGAAGAACAGAATCGTCAATTCGTTTTCCTTACAAATGCTTTTGATTTGACCGCTCTTCAAGTTGCCCTACTCTATAAAAACAGATGGCAGGTCGAGTTATTTTTCAAATGGCTCAAGCAACATCTGAAGATAAAAAAGTTTTGGGGAACGTCAGAGAATGCAGTACGAATCCAGGTCTATTGCGCCATCATATCGTACTGTCTTGTTGCTGTCCTCCAGCACGACATGCAACTTGAAAGAAGCATATATGAGGTACTTCAGATCCTTAGCATTTCACTTACCGACAAGTCTCATTTGGTTGATCTCTTCAGTCAATCTAAATTCAATAATGTCAAAGATCAAAGTGGTCTTGATGGACTTAGTTTGTTTGATAATTTTAATTTTTAACCTGTCCGATAATTTTTAGTGGACACTAGTGATATTTGGACGAAAGACCTGCTTCTTTCCTTAGCATCTTTATTGTGCTAAAGTAATGTAAACAAACAATAAGAGTGCTTTTTAAGCCGCAAAAAAAGGATTTATAGAGGAAAGATAATTATTTCTGGGCAAATATACGGATATTCATATAATATAAATTCCGATTTGTCAATTCGATAATCTTTATTTCAATACATATATATCTATAATTATCTTATTTGGGTACGATAATCCAAATAAACAAAGATGTGCTTTTAACCGTTTTGTTTCTATTTCATTTACCACATCGTTTTTTTATAAGCCAGAATGCCTTCTGCCGGAAAATAACGCCGGTTCCCGATTTTGAAAGACGGTAATTTCCCGTTTCCTCTCCACCTCAAAGCTGTTTTGAAATGTATTCGCAAAATCCTCGCTACATCAAAAGCATCGTAATAGATTTGTTCCTCTATTTTTTTTGTTAGTTCGAAGCAAAAAAATATCTTTGTACTGACAAAATGGTTGTAATATACGACTAAAATTTCAGAGAAATCATCAAGAGACCTTATTTATGATAATAGACAGAAATGAATACATTGCACAGTTATTCGCAAAGCGATGGAATGGTAAGGTGAAGATTGTTACGGGATTAAGACGTTCAGGAAAGTCATTCCTACTCTTCACTCTCTTTAAGAATCGATTGATTGAGGAAGGAGCTCAAAAAGAAGATTTCGTGGAGGTAGCTCTTGATAGAAAATCGGATATCAAGTATCGTAATCCCAATCTCCTATACGACTATATCATGGAGCAAACAAAAGATATGGGCAGGAAATACTATGTTTTGATTGATGAGATACAGCTATCATATAAGATTAAAAATGAACACATTGATGAATCATCGGTGCCTGAAGAGGACAGAGACATGCTTTACATCACGTTCTATGATATCTTGAATGATCTGATGGCACGCCCGAATCTGGATGTGTATGTGACCGGTTCAAATTCCAAGATGTTGTCGCATGATATCGTGACTAATTTTCGTGACCGTGGTTCTGAAATAAAAGTTTATCCGCTATCCTTTGCAGAATACTTGTCGGTGTCCCGGATGGAGAAAGCCGATGCTCTGGAGGAGTATCTAATGTATGGCGGTATGCCTTTGACGGTTCTTGAACCGGATGAAAAGGAAAAACGCAAGTACTTACAAGGGCTCTTCTCGAATGTCTATATCAAGGATATTGTGGAACGCTACAACCTGAAAGATGACAACATATTAAGTGCTTTGGTTGATGCTCTATCGTCGTCGGTAGGCTCACTGACGAATCCAAATAAACTTGCCAATATGGCCGATTCTCTGATGGGGAAGTTACCTTCACACAATACAATTAAGAACTATCTGGACTATTTGGAGGAGGCATTCCTTTTCCATAGCGCAAGACGATGGGATGTAAAAGGGCGTAAATATTTCGACAAGATTCTGAAGTATTACGCCATGGATTTAGGCTTAAGGAATGCCAGATTGAATTTTCGACAACAAGAGCGTTCGCATCTGATGGAGAATATGATTTACAATGATTTGATTCGCAGAGGATACTCTGTGGATGTGGGCATTGTAGAGTTGACTCGTGTAATAGACGGTAAGCGTAAGTTGTCGCAATACGAGATTGATTTTGTGGTTAACGCAGGTAATAATAAGGTGTATATTCAGTCGGCATTGAATGTGGATACTCCTGAGAAGAAGGCACAGGAGACTTTCTCTCTGAGAAACACCGGCGACTTTTTTCGTAAGATTGTCGTGTTGGACGGTAGCCGCAAACTTTGGTCAGACGAGGATGGCGTAATGTATGTGGGTGTGATACCATTCTTATTAGAAGATGTTGTGGCGGAGGTAATTGGATAAACAAACAAAAACCTAATATCCAGATGCAACATGAGGTAGAGTTGAATAGTATAAACTTACCATATCGTTTTTTTATAAGACAGAATGCCTTCTGCCGGAAAATAACGCCGGTTCCCGATTTTGAAAGACGGTAATTTCCCGTTTCTTCCCCACCTCAAAGCTGTTTTGAAATGTATTCGCAAAATCCTCGCTACATCAAAAGCATCGTAATAGATTTGTTCCTCCTTTTTCAAATTTTTCTCTGTCATCATAGTTTCAGGTTGTAAAGATTATTCGTTTGTTGTTCGATAATTCCATTGTTTCGCATATAACTAATATAACTCTTGGCCGTACGGTCTTTGACGTCGACCGTTTGCATGATTCTTTCGACCAGTTCGTTGTAAGATAAATGCTCTTGGGCGTGAAAGACTTCTTTTGCGATTTGTCCCAATTCCGTAAGTTTCCGTTTTTCTTTGTCTTCCGGAGATTTCTCTCCCCGGTAAACGTGCATTTCCTTTTCCCTGTCCCATCCGAACAGCATCAAAGGTACATCCAACGGGCTTCCATCTCTTACTTTAAGGGCTTTTACGACCGACAAAGCCGGATTCTCATCTTTCTCTATGGAGAGGATGGCCGCCGACTTGCGCTGAAGTTCCGAACCGATATGCCCACGCAGTTTAATCCCGTTCGGGACGAAATGGAGCACACAGATAATACAGGTATTGTAGATACCGGCAAGCCGGTAGAGTTCGTCCACAATGGCAATACTCTCGCTTTCATCATTGGCCGAACGGATCAAGTCGGCTATTCCATCGATGACGACCAGATGAATTCCCCCATACCGGTGATGATACAAATCGATGCTGTCTTTTATCAACTGCAATCTCTCTTTACGTGAAAGAGCTGCAAGAAATATGGGATGATAGAAATCGGGAACAGACGTAAGAGAGGCTCTTCGGAGTGTTTTTCCGATGTTTTTATGAAGTTGGTATTCCGACTGTTCCGTATCGTAGTGCAGAACCGCTTTGCTCCGCATATTCGGACAAACATCCAGTCCGAGCAGATCTATCGGGAAATCCCTCTTTTCAGTATGCAACACTCCGGAAATAATCGCCGCGATATAGTTGCTCTTGCCCGTTCCCTCCCCACCCGTAATGCAGAACAGATTGTCGTAAGTTCCCAAAGGAACGTCGTTCACGGAAATAACCGTTTTGGAACGATCGGGCGGATTGTTATAATTGATTTCACACGAACTTAAAAGCATAATGGTTTGTGTATATAATTGTTCCAAATGGTCGGATATCAGCTTCCTGAAATCTTCTGTGCTGTTTCCCAGCTTGAAGTAGTCGGAGATATCTTTCTCTTGTTTGTTCCCGGATAAAGGCAATTCGATCCGCTGTAATTTATGGTGAGAAAAACGTTCGCACCAGCGTGTAGAGGCTTTTATGCCCGTTTCGTCCATATCGTACAAAAAGAAAATATGCCTGAACCTTCGTGCAAGCATTTCGATGACGGATTCTTCGATATTGCCTGTCTCACTGTTGAAACAGATAGCATGGAATCCATGAGAGGCAAGGGATAATACATCTTTCTCTCCTCCCGTGATGAAAAGTATATCTCCTCTTTGCGGAAGTTGCTCCATCCCGAACACGTAGGTTTCCGGCAATATTCCTCCGTAAACGAACCGGCATTGACTAAAAGGAGACCATTGCACGGCATTTTTGCGATATATTTGCCTGCATTACTTGCATATATCACTGATATTTAGTATTTTTATATGTATAAACAAGAGCGTAAATATGGCTACCAAACAAACAGAATCGGCACCAAGCTTTCTGCAAGTATACACTCAGGTTCGCCGAGATCGCATGAAACACTCTTTCCTGCGTCAAATCAATTCCTCCTGTTGATTGGCGCGGTATTCGCACACTGCTGAACAAGAAATACACTAAGACACAGAATGCCATAGGTAACCCCGCCTACGATGCACTGTTGATGTTCAAGATTCTACTCCTAGAGACTTGGTATGGTTTGAGTGACTACGAGGTTGAGGAGCGTATCAACGACTCCTTGCTTTTCAGTGAATTCCTTGGTTTGGATCTCGGCTTCCCCTCCCCCGACCACAGCACGATTAGTCGTTTCCGTAGCGAACTCACTCGCTTGGGGATTATGGATAAACTCCTTCGGGAGCTGAATAAGCAGTTCAAGAAGCACGGCATCAGCCGTATCGATCAAGGCGCAATCGTTGATGCGAGCATTGTGGATAGTCCTTACGCCCCTGATGGTAGTGTAGTCATAGAGGTGGCTGAAGATCGAGAGGATACTCGTTCGGAGGAAGCTCGTACACAGGAGGAGGCTTATCTTTGTGAACTCAAGAGTGGCAAACCGGGAGTAGACTCGGAGGCTCGTTGGGTACGCAAAGGCAGGCACTATCGGTATGGATACAAGAAGCACGTCTTGACGGACGAGCAGGGCTTGGCAGAAGCAGTGGTCACTACCTCGGCTAATTGTTCAGACACGGTTGTATTACCTGAGCTGATCAAGAAGTCCAAGTTGCCGGGAGGAATCGGTGTTCTGGCCGACAAAGGCTATTGTAGCAAGAAGAATTCGGAGTATTTGGCCCGTCAAGGTTTGATAGGTGGGATTATGCTCAAGGCCCATCGAGGTAAAGTCCTGAGTGAAAGTCGGAAACGATTCAATCGGATAATCAGTAAGACGCGCTGCTTGATAGAACGTACCTTCGGTAGTATTCGACGATGGTTCAGTGGCGGACGATGTCGCTATCGAGGGTTAGCCAAGACACATACCCAAAATATCCTTGAAGCTATGGCCTACAATCTCAAGCGTATGCCGGGGCTTCTTGTGCTTCAAGGTGCCAAATAGGCGCAAAACGACCGTTCCTCAAGGTCAATTGACCTTGAGGAACGGGTTAAGGGGACTAATCTCCAAGCTGAAAAACACATCTAAATGCTCAAAAAACACAAGGAAACTTGTTCGGTATTGGTGAGCTGGATTTGTGCAATGGTCTCAATTGGCTTCAATGGTCTCTTGGGGGGATGTCCTATTCCGATTCATCCGTAAGCTCTGCAATCACCGGGAGTGGTTTATAACTGCAAGATGAATTCCCTCGTTTTTATAATCTTCTGATTATAGAAGAATTGTTATTTTGAACTTTAAATCTTCTCAATTTGCCCAAAGAAAAATTATAACGAGCATTAATCTGTACGTAAGTATTGTCAGGAAAATATTCATGAATGACATCATAGATACCATAAAGCCTATGATCCTTGAATTTATATGTATTGAGAATGTCGTTTGCGACAATATTGAGAATCAGTTTTTTATCAAAAAAACTCCCAGATATTCCTATCGAAAGATTGTACATGCCTTCCTTTTTCTCTAATAAAGTCTCCCCTAGATTGTTATACAAGAAATCTATATAAAAAGAAATGTTCTTTAATAGAGTAAAATCATTAGATGTTTTAAAATAATATGCAGGGCGAACTAATTTTATTTTTTTGCCATTAAAAGCTAATTCTGCGAATGGCTTAGTGAAAATAAAACTGTTCGATGAGGTAAAGTTCTTCGACTTAAACAAATAAAACACATTGGCATATGCAAATTTAATGGATTTATGGTTATTCAGCCTGACAATAGTAACGCCTTCATTATTGGTATCTTGATAATAGTTATAAATAGTGGCATTTTTTTTGTGCCTATAACCGGCATTTAGTCGAATTGATTTAAAAGAATAAGATAAAGAAAGATCATCTGTGATAGTAGGCAACAAGTAGGGGTTTCCTTGTCGATAAAAGAAAACATTATCGTATCTAATATTAGGACTCAAATTATTGAATGATGGTCTACTGATTTTTCTTGTATAATTGAAATTTATTTTGCTATTCTTGTTTACAGCCCAATTTAATCCTAAAGAAGGAAAAAAATTAATATATGTAGTATCTATAACTTGTGTGTATGCATGATTACCCTTAAAATGAGTGTTTTCTATTCTCAATCCAGCAAAAAGATCTATGTTGTTGATTTTTTTTTCGATATTAGAAAAAAATGCAGGGATAAACTCTTTGAAGTCACATTTGTATGTAAAGTTGTTGTTCCATCCAATATTGTTTTCAAGGAAACGACTGTCGGAATTATTTGAGATATAGGAAATTTTAGTCCCCATAGCCAGTCTTAGTTCTATTTTTTTTATCAGCAAACTATAATTAATCTGATAGTCAAATGCTTTGTTTTTTCCACTGAAGTCATATTTATGATTAAGAATATTATCCTGTGAATAGTATTCTGTTATTTTTTCTTTCGAATTATTATTATGTAATGTATAATTAAATGACGAGTTAAATTTGTGAATATCAAGATATTCTTTTTCATATAAAAGACTAAGATCATAATGATCTTCATCAGACAGAGGTCTTCTATTTGTCTTGATCGTGCTTTCCTGCATACCTTTTATATAGAAATTGTTGATATTGATTTCAGGTTTTGCTCGATTGTTCCAACCTAATAATTGAAAAGCAAGTCGGCCCTTCTTAATAGGGAAATCGACCCCAATCGTATAAGCATGATTATTTGATTTATAATAACCATTATTATAAATGTTATTCTTGTAGCCGTTTGATAAATTATTTGTCAATGTGTTTTCCGTTGATTTTCCTTTGTTATTCGAATATACATAATCTAAGTACAGATTTATTTTTTCATAATTAATATTGATGTTGGGATTAATATTACATGAAAAGGCATTGGAAATGGTTTCTGTAGTTTTCAGAGACAACTCCAATCCTTCTTGTTTGTTTGTTTTTGTATTGATGATAATAACTGCATCTGCATCTGCATCATACTGAGAACCAGGATTGCTTATTAATTGAATATCCTTTATGTTTGCCGGACTTACAACTTCTAATTCATGCGTGTATAGAACTTTACGATTATTTATGTAAACTACTACATTATTTTTCCCAGAAATAGAAATTTTATTATTTGAGTCTAAAAGAACAAATGGCAATTTTGTAATAACATTATTGATAGAGGCTTCATTAGAAAGGTAAGTTTTATCTACAGAAAGGATGTAACTATTGTTTTTTATCGAAATTTTAGGTTTAAGGGCTGTTACAACAACTTCATCCAGATCTATAGTCTTTTTTTTCATGTAACAAATTAAAGCGTCCATGGTACTTCCATTGCCATCTATGTCGATAATCTTATCTTCATACCCCATGGACGATATCTTTAACCTGTGTTTTTTTTGACCAGGCAATTTAAATGTAAATTTTCCATCCACAAAACTTCCTTGAAGTACAACCGTTGAATCTGTAATTATTTCAATATTAAAATAATCTATATTTTTATTATCTTCCAAATCAATAACCTTTCCATTTAATGTCATTGATTGACTCTGGATTTGAGAATGAAGCTGACAGGTCGATCCTAAAACTATCATTATTAAAAGAATTGTTCTCATATCCTTTTAAATTATTTTATTAACTGCTCATAATATAACTCAAATGCTTTCTCCGGATTGCTAATGCGACTGCTGCATAGTTGCATGCTTGCTCCATTGAATATATTCTTGTGACGATTCCATGCACATCCCCCATCACATATTGGAAATAATTTACATTCACAACATTTTGGATCATCCATCATATTGGGTCCCCCTATATAACGAGATAGCAATTCATAATTAGTTATTTTATTTTCTACAACATTTCCTACAATAAAATTCTCATCTCCAATATCATTCCAACATTTATACAATTCACCTTTGGGCCCTATCACAAAATAATTTACAATTGTGGCACCACAACCTCCTACGGTATATTCTGGTCTAAAATTTACTTCTAAACCATATTTCTTATGTAACTTTTCAAAGAACTGCATTTTCTCTGAGGTTGTAAAACAGATATCTCGACAACCGTTTGCTGCAAAATTATCCTTATTTGTTTCACGATTAAGAGATTGAAAGTCTTTTACAAATGCTGGATAAACAATGACATTTCTACCTTTCCATCTATCAGACAATTCTTTGAAAATTTCAATAAATGTTTCAGAATTAGAATGATCTAGGTTCGCACGAATAGCAACTCTCGTATCTGGATTTAAATCAATAAACTGCTCAATATTTTCTACAATCACATCGTAGGTTGGCATTCGGTTTGGAGCCAATGTACGCCTGTTATCATGAGCTTGTTTGTTTCCATCAATGGTGATTTGTATACATGTCAACGGATAGTCTCTGAAGAATAATGATTTCTCTCTTGTTAACAAATATCCATTAGAAGTCATTGTATGATGGCACAGCTTTATATCTGATATCTCTTTTATGTCAAATAAAAGCCTTTTAATTGACTCAAAACCCATCAGCGGCTCTCCTCCGTACCATGTTAAATTGAGATTCTTAACCCGCTCATATCTTTTTATAAATTTGATTATTTCTTTTTCAACCTCAGGTGTCATATAGATAGGTTTACGACTACCTTCATAGCAATATGAACAACTAAAGTTACAGTGTGTCGTAGGAGCAATAGCTAATCCTAAATTAACAGCATCGAAAGTGTTAAAGTAGAAGTTCATTCTTTTGTTATAGAAGAATTGATTGTCATCGGTTACGATTACTTTCGCTTCCTTCAATTTTTTCAGCGACGAATCGCTGAGTTTATTAATCAAGGTTGAATCTTGTTCTATCTTTTTTAATTCTTCAAAAGAGTTTCGATCCAATCGAATAAATGCATTAGATACCGAGTTATATAATAAACATCCATATTTAGATGATTCGAAAAGGAAGTTGTATTTAGAAAAGACCATATTTTTTTTTATAAAACCACTTATGGCATGATTTTTTATACACAACCATATCGCTTCCCCAATAAATTCACTACAAATGTAGTGAATTTATTTTTTATGACACGAGTCGATTCCGCTTAATTATAGATTATTAACAAATGAAGTCCATTGATTCTCTTTCAATTTCAACCACCGGGGCTATCACATTTGAAAGTTTATACCGTATGCTTGCCCTCTTTCTTCTATAATTTTATATCTCTAACACATTAATTCGTGCTTGTTTTGATAACTGAGCATAGCAATCATCATGTTTAGAAGTGTATTAACGGTTCAAATACGATCGCCCTGTCTTTCAACAATATGGTATTCAAGGCAACCACATCAAAATGTGTGTATCTTTGGATTATACATGTGAAAGATTATTTTTCTGAAATATAAGATCCTCGCGTCGTGGGTCGTTGTAAGCATAAGTTAAGCGATATATTGGTGATTGCTTTGGTTTCTTATCTGTATGGAGGAGAGGGCTATGAGTCTATGCATGAGCTTTGTTCAGAGCGAGAAACTTCGCTTCGTCCTCTTGGTGGAACTCCCTAATGATTGTCCGAGCGTAGACATCTTCGAGAGGGTTTTACAACGCATTGATCCTGAGTCTCTCTACGCCTGTCTTGAAATTATGGTAAAGATTTGATTAGTGATCTAGAGGGTAAGCATATCGCTATAGATGGTAAATGTCTGCGTGGATCCAAGAAGAGAAGAGGGTGTACGCGTATTCTCTTGGGTTGATGAAGTGGGCTTAAGCCTGATACAAGAAACCGTTGTGGAGAAACACAATGAACTACAAGCTATTCCAGAAGTTTTGGATAGCCTCGATTTATCAGGTGCAGTCGTCAGCATTGATGCTATGGGAACACAAACTGCGATTGCAGAGCAGATTATTCGATCAAATGCAGACTATGTTTTAGTCTCAAGGGCAACCAGAAACATTTGTATGAGGATGTCGAATCTAATTTTACAGGTAAATATAAACATCATACTTACGAAACCTTGGAGAAAGATCATGGTCGTATTGAGAAGCGTATCTACACAGCTTTGCAAGCCACAGAGGTCTTTAATGAGAGTGAATATATTCAGTGGCAAGGCTTAAGAAGTTTAATTCAAGTAGAGCGTATGGTAAGTAATCCGGAGGGTGAGAGTCCTGCAGAAAAACAGTATTATATCAGCAGTTTGGCTCCCGAATACTGCGAATAGCTTGGGCGATATATTCGAGGGCTTTGGAGCATTGGGAATCGCTTGCATTGGCTCTTGATGTAACATTTAGGGAAGACGCTTGTCGAGCACGGAAGGATTATTCAGCAACCAACCTAAATACCCTGAGGAAGTTTGCTTTAGCCATCGTATCGCAATACAAAGACAAGCTATCCTTACGAAAGAGATTATTCAAAGCTGCTCAAGATTTGATGCGGTTGCCCTGATATGGTCTTAGACTTATCACGTTATTATTTTATTATTTTAACTTTGAAGTCGATCTTTGTTTTCTAGCTTTTAGCCAAGGCGGAAATACGGTTTACTTCTTCATTAACCAGATAGATTATCTCCTGCTTTATCTGCTTGTAGTTGGCTTCAATGGATGCTTTGAGGCTGTCCTGTCCCGACTCATTCGTAAACGCTGCAATCACCGGGATCGGTTTATAGCTTTTTGTTTCTGCGGAAATCTTCGCACTATCCACGACAATCTCTGCGTGGAAAATCTTCTGTTCGATGCGTTCATCGAAGTTGTCCGAAACGGCACCGACAAACATTCCTTGCGTCAGGTTGCTGATCTTGCTGGCCGGGATAAGGCTGTCCATTTGCGTACTGATGGAGGTGGATTTGTCGTTTCGGTTAATCGTCATGGATTGGCGTTGTTGCAAAACTTTCCCGAAGCGCTCCGATAACGTCTTGGCCGTTTCACCTACGACCTGACCGCTGAAAACATTCCCCACCGTATTCTGAATCACCTTGCTCTCCTTGTCTCCGTAATCGCGGGTAAGCTGACTGAAATCCTGAAAGCCCAGACAGACTGCCACTTTATTGGAACGAGCCGTAGCAATCAGGTTATCCAGCCCTCGGAAGTAGATGGTGGGCAGCTCGTCGATAATCACCGAGCTTTTGATCTGCTTCTTTTTATTGATCAGTTTCACGATCCGGCTGTTGTATAAACCAAGTGCCGCCGAATAGATATTTTGTCGGTCGGGATTGTTGCCCACCACCAGGATTTTCGGTTCTTTCGGGTTGTTGATGTCGAGCGAGAAGTCATCGCCCGTCATTACCCAGTAAAGTGCCGGAGAAATCATCCTCGAAAGCGGAATCTTGGCCGAAGCAATCTGCCCCTGAAGCTGATCCTGTGCGCCTCCTTCCCATGCGTCCATAAAGGGCGAAAGATAGTTGGCCAGCTCATCGTAGGAAGTCAGAATCGGAAAGATCTGCGCATAAGGTCTGTTCAGAAACTCGATGGCATGCGGAAAGGTGCAATACCTGCCGTTCTCGTATATCTTCAGGAACCAGATAATAGCCGCCAACAGGATGATCGGCGACTCCACAAAGAAATCCCCCTGCTTCTGAATCCACGTGCGGTTCAGATTCAGCATGATCGTGTATGCCGATTCGTAAGCGTCCGATATGTCGGACATGAAATCCGGATTGATCGGATTGCAGCGATGCGATCTTCTGGGATCATCGAAGTTGATTACGTAAAACTTCGGCTGCACTTCATACGCCTTCCGATGTCTGAGCAGATGGTTGTAAGCGATCTCGGAAAGGTCGGGGAATTTATAGTCATAAATATACATGGCAAATCCCTTCTCGATTTGTTGCTTGATGTAGTTATTTACGATCGCGTAGGATTTTCCCGACCCCGGCGTACCGAGCACCATACTCGCGCGGAAAGGATTCACGACATTGATCCAACCTTCGCGCCACTTTTTCCGGTAATAAAAACGAGTCGGGAGATTCACCGAATACTCGTTCGTCATCAGGCGGGTTTCCTGCATGAAACTTTCATTCTCCACATTGAATACATCGTCCATCAGGTTGTGCTTCAACAGGCGACTGATCCAGGAGCCGGCCATCAGCAGACAGATAAATCCCGCGCTCAGGGTAAGGAGGTAGCAGACAGCCCGAAGGTCTATGCCGACCGGCAGGATCAGTATCCATCCGTTCAGCAGATAGAGAGCTGCTCCGGCACTCAATACCACCCCGATCTTGCGCCGGGTGATCCGTTCTTCCTTGACACCTTTCGTTCCCAGACAGGGTATTGTTAAATTTATATAGTACTATTATCTTTGCTGAAAAAAAAACTATGGATTGTCCAAGATGTGGAAGCATAAATCATCGTAAAGATGGCATTGTCGGTGGTCGTCAGCGCCATTATTGTA
>NZ_JUET01000137.1 GCF_001006485.1 Tannerella forsythia | reverse complement strand
GCTGAACATTACCGTTGCCTATCTGAACGAAGCGGTAAATGCCGTTCTGGGGACAAGCGTGAGCTGCCATACCCAAGATGAGATTATTTTGCAGGCAAAGCGGAAGCTGGTCTATACGACAGCCTCCGTCAAGGAGATTGTGCATAGCCTGGGCTTTGACGATTCCTCCTACTTCACACGACTGTTTGCTAAGGTTGTAGGCGTTTCTCCCACGCTCTTCAGACGGACTTACCACGAATAGTGCTATCATTGCCCTTGTCCATCTATTTCGACTGCTTGTATCCCTCTGTACATCGGCAGCGAACTTTATTTAATTAAAATGATACGGATTACAAGGATGAACAACGTTGTGATTATTCTGAAGGAAGGAAATATGATTAAAGCTCTGACAAAGTTGGGGATACCTATTATCATCGCAATG
>NZ_JUET01000136.1 GCF_001006485.1 Tannerella forsythia | reverse complement strand
GAAAAAAACTATGGATTGTCCAAGATGTGGAAGCATAAATCATCGTAAAGATGGCATTGTCGGTGGTCGTCAGCGCCATTATTGTAAAGATTGTCATTATCGTTATACTGTTCAACAGAAATCTAATACAAAATCAGCTGCTACTCGTAGATTAGCTTTGGAGATGTACTTGGAGGGCTTAGGTTTTAGAGCAATCGGACGCATATTGAAAATAAGTCATACAATTGTTTACTATTGGGTAAAAGAATGGGGTGAAAGGGTGGCTTTACCACAAAAAGAGGAACCTGTTTCAGTTGTTG
Source organism: Tannerella forsythia (assembly GCF_001006485.1). Taxonomy (GTDB): domain Bacteria; phylum Bacteroidota; class Bacteroidia; order Bacteroidales; family Tannerellaceae; genus Tannerella; species Tannerella forsythia. Next base: position 37,700 of record NZ_JUET01000136.1, on the reverse strand, counting down.
AATTAGATGAGATGCACACATATATAGGTTCAAAAAAAACTACTGTTGGGTATGGATTGCTGTTGATCGATTTGGAAAACGATTTATCTCTTTTGTCTGTGGGGACAGAAGCACAGATACAGGGATGAAGCTTTGGAAGAAGATAAAAAACATTCCTGCATCTGTGTATTATTCTGACTATTGGAAGAGCTATAAGGAATTTCTTCCTAATGTAAAACACATTCAAACGAAGGCAGAAACTTATACAGTCGAAGGTTATAATAGCAGAATAAGGCATTATTTAGCAAGGTTCAAACGAAAAGGGAAGTGTTATAGTAAGGCAAAACATATGATAGAAAAATCCCTAAAATTACTTTTTCTAAAACTAAACAACGAGCTAGCTATATGTGTTTAACAATACCATAAATTGTTTTTCAGATACAAAGTAAAAATGTCGGTTATAGGTAGATGAAACGGAATATGAAAAAATTATTTAGAAATATATTAAGTGCAGGCATTCTTATAGCAATTTGCTGCAATTGTTCTGACTCGGGGGTAGTACAGGCCGTTTCCCACAATGCTCGTATAAAAGTACTGTATTGCGATAAATCCGGCCATCTATTGAATCTTGGCAAAGGTAAAAATACGATTGAATTGATTTCCGTAAAAAAAGATGGCAGTCATATCGATGATTATGTTCCCGAATCATTGGGCTATGGAGACGAGATGATGATAAACTTGAAAGTCAATACGTATTGGGGTACTTATGAATCGGAATTACACAAGTATACCGTGAAGTGGAAGTCGAATGTTTCCACGGACGCGGACAGTCTGAATGTAACTATCCAAGGGCCTTTTCTTATCCATTATAAAAAAGATGTTTTATATAACGGTAAAAAAATATCTTTATGGGATAATGCGGATTACGGATTAAAAATGGATTTCTACGATAGGTTCCGTGAGGTTAAAGATAATATTTATCGTTATAAAGGCGGTATGGATACCATAGCTCTTTTGGATCAACAAGTATTGACTCTGATCATCCCGATTGATACGATGTCGATCGTGAACTAAAAAAGGCATAATCAACCTTAAAAGGCAGTCAGGGAGAGTATCCTTGGCTGCCCTTTGCAGTAACAGCATCAACATACTCACACAAATACAATATTTTCTGTAAGCTATTGATTATATTGTGATTTAACAGACTTCTCCCTTCTTCTTTTCTACTCCGAAAAAGACATAGGTTGTGAATCTATATTAGTGGAAACGAAAAGTGAATCGTGAAAAGCGAAGCCTTTCGGGCGTTGATTTGTTGAATTGTTGGCTGAATGCTGACGGCTAAGATCAATTACGAATGACGATATCCGAACGCAAACGGCGCAAATAAATGCAGGACTAAATAATATTAAAGGAACTTCTCTCGGTAATAAAAGGCTCAAGAGTCCAGCCATTAAAAAGAACGATTCTTCAATCTGAGTCTTCCCTACAGACATATCCCCAAATATTCAGGTGCAACAACCATTGACCTCTGCAACAAGCCCTTCAAGAAGCCACATAAACATGGCATCAGAAACTTCCTTTATCAACATAAATCATAATAAATTATAAAGCCTATTGGGGTGATTTATTAAAGACTCACCCGGCGAAAACATGCCTAAAATCGAAGTGGATAAAAACGAAGTAACCGTTGCAGGAGATTATGCATCTACCACACTCTTCAAGATTAGCACCTCCGCCGGTATTTCTCGATTAAGACTACGCTTTGAAGACGTAGACACTGTGCTTTACAATAAATTGAAGCCTCCTTTCAATCTGTATGACGACTCAATGGAAGGCGATTGGTACGTTGTCGGGACAGCGGGTCATGAATTGGCCGTCGTGCTGCAAAAGAACGATACGGGGAAAGAGCGAACGCTTTGGATCAGTCTGGATCGGGTAGCTTATCTCCCGGCAATCGTGACAATTCATCAACAAGCACAATGAGAGCCGGTGTAGTCAAGAATAGCCATTAAACTTACGGTAAAATCCGAACGCTGAAAAACTGATGGCTGTGAAAGCTCCAACGCAAACCCGGTAGAAAACAGCGGCACATTGGCCGGAGGGCTGAAAACATCGGATGAAGCGCAGGCGATTTCAAGTCTTGCGAACCCTGTATAACAACACTCTGAACTTTCTTTCAGACAGAAGAACAATATGGAATCGATCTAAAAGAGAGGGTCGGATGTCGTTTTTTTTCATTTATTCTTGTTCGATCGGAAAATACTGATTTCCTTTGTCCCCGTCACAGGTGATTCATCATGCGTTCATGGATGATGGATTGAAAAGGGAATCCGGTGCGAGTCCGGAACTGTACCCTCAGCTGTAATTTCAGTAGGATGGTTTTGCATTCTTTTTGATCACTGTATGCCACATCAAGGCTACGGGAAGATCGCAAAACCTTGAAAAAGTCAGAAGACCTGCCTGGGCGACTTTTTTTCATTCTTGGGGAACAGGGAATGAAAAAGACTGCAACATATTTGAATCGAATAGATGTATTATTATTTTTTAAAATTAATAATTAAACCAGTATGAAAAAATGTTTTTTTGTGTAGGAAGAATGGTAGGAGTTTTTCTACTTTTATTGAATTCTTGTTCTGATAATGCCCTTTTAGAGGATGGCATCAATGCCTCCGAAAGAGAAAAAGCAGAAAGAGTAATGTTGAGAAATGCAAATGAAGATGAGACGGAAAAATATCTCGTGCAATTTGCAGAAGTGCTTTCAAAGGCTGTCTATGAAAGAGAAGATGTACGCGCATTTTTGAAAAAAGAGTCCCTAAAGCAATTTGACAAAAACTATGATGTCTTATACGAGCTTGTAAAAGAAGAAACCATCAACGGAAAATCCTTCCGAGATATCCTTGTTTCCTATTCTTCGGATAAGATAATCAGAGAAATTGAAACCAATGTATCTTTATTAAATATTTTGGTTCCCAAAATTGCTCTGTTTAAAGTAGAACCAGAGAATTTGAACACTGAAGACAATGAAATTCCAGTAGCAATATCTAGAGATTCCGAGACATCGCTTTATTTAAATGGTAAAAAAGAATTAAGCCTCCAAAAAGGGGAAGTGCCAAGCTTTCATGTATTTGTGGTAAATGAAAATAGTCGAGTTGTAGCTGTAAATGAAGAGAGTGAAATGCTTGCTTCAACCGGAAGCACAAAAGCAAAAAGGGTTAGAAGTATGAATACCGGAACAAATCGCAAGTCTATTATTTTCAAATCTCCAAACTTTGATGGAGGGAATAATTCGGAAGCAGTGGATACAAGATCGGCTTGGGTAGGAAGTGATATAGTTGGAGAGAAAGAGTTGGAAGCTTTTGAGTATTTTTATACTAATGATGGAAGTGTTAATCAAAAAGCACTTCAACGTGACTATATTTATTATGGAATAACACCTCAAAAAACATCAGGAAGTCTAAATCGATCTATATCAGAATACATTTCTTTTTTAGAAATAAATCCCAAAACCTACTTTAAAATATCAGATCAGCGAGATTCACCATCTCCTAATAAAGACCCCTATATTAAAGAAGATGAAATCGTTAATATGAAACGTGAACTTTCCGAGGCGGAATTAGTAGATAGAATGTGGACAAAAGGTGCATATGAATTTCGATTTGAAATAGTAACATCGACAAATCAACATCCTTATATCGTATATATACCGTTGAGACCAGATGAAATATGGGACTTTCATATTGACTATGAGTATATACACCATACTTTCTTTAGACATTCTAAACATATATATAAAATAGATCCTAATAAATTTACTGCCAAAAGAGTGAATTTGACACCCAATAGAATATCATTTGGCAAATGGCACCTTGCAGAAGAATCGATTTACCGATATGTAACAATTTTAGAAGAAGATGAAAGTATAGAAAATACATATGAAAATGAATATGAGACCACTCGTGTACAAATGGACAAATTTAAAGGAGACGTAAAAGTAGGTTTAGGTCTTGGAAAAATTAATATAAATGGGGGTGTAGAGACTGAAAAAACAGAAACAAACAGTATCAGAGAGAAGAAGAAAGTAATTGTTAGAAGAAAAGAGGCGTCTGATCACTTAGGAAGTGTTCGCATCTATTTTTATGATCCTATTATTGAAAATGTTCTTTGGAAAGGGGTATTTCATGAGGTTTATACATACAATACAGGTATCGTTACATTTGGCATTTCTGTACGATAAGATAAATCATATTCAATTATGAAATCACAAAAATCACAACTTCTTTTTACTTTATTCACAGTTATGATATACAGTATGGTATTATGTAGTTGTGAGAAAGAAAACGGATATGCAAAAAAGGAGAAGAAAGAAAACCAAGTGACTATGAAAGTCTTTTGTAATACTTCCGGTGTACCTGTAAGAATATATGGGTACAAGTCTGGTGGTCTAATCATTAAAGATCAATGGGAAGGTGAATTTGTTACAAAAGACTGGGAAGTACAGTTAGTTGCTTACTGTAATGATAAAACAGCATTGGTAACATTAGAAATTTATGTAAATGGAAAGTTAAAAAGCAGAGGAGAGGGAAATAGCTATGTGGCTATTGGCGCCAAATTAAAATAACCTTTTTCATTACTGACCGACAAAAGTTTAGAATAAAAATAAGGGGCTCCACCGAAGCATTGCCCCCAAAGCTGTAAATTTGTATTGCAACGCAAATTCTCAACTATGGGCAAAGATAATACAAAGAAATTAGTTGGTCAGCCGATTTTCAAACAAATCGTAAAAATACTTCCGCGTGAGCAGTTTGACATCTTGGTACGACAATGCGGCAGAGACCGTTATTATAAGGCATTCTTTTCGTGGGATCAACTTATCGTGATGTTGTTCGGGATATTTTCCCGCTGCGATTCTATGGGCGAAGTCTGCGACGGTATGCGGGCGCTGGAAGGCAAGCTGAATTACCTGAACATGGATTGTGCACCGGCGAAGAGTACGGCGGGTGACGCCTTGCGCGAGAGGAGAGCTTTTCAGGTTGTATTACTTTGCTTTGATAGCCTATTTCTGTCCGCTTTTGTCGGTCAGCCGGAAAAAGGACGTGGGTTTCGAGGAGTTTTACGCCTTTGACTCCACTACGGTGACCTTGTTTTCGGACATCATGAAAGGTGTGGGGCGCAACCCCAAGGACGACGGGAAGAAGAAAGGCGGGCTGAAAGTCCACATGCTGACCGACGTACACGCCGACACGGCCGTTTTCGCCACCATCAGCGAGGCGAAAATGCACGACAAGAAGTTTCTGTCCCACCTGAATCCGTCGAAAGGCAGCATGCCGGTCTTCGACAAGGCGTACAATTTCTATTGTCTGTTTTCCGACCGGACAAAAGAGGGGGTCAACTTTGTCTGCCGGTTGAAAGACAATGCCAAATCTCAATTACAGGAAGTCTTGTTCGAGAAGGAACTCAAAAAAGAAGAATCCGGTGTTTACAAAATAGAACATATCCACCTGGATTATAAACGGGGAAAGAAAAAAGAGACTCTTTGTCTGCGTTTGGTTTATTACAAGGACGAAAAAGGCAGGAAATACAAGTTTATCACCAACAACTGGGAGATAGCGCCCGAAGAAGTCGCTTTGATTTACAAATACAGGTGGACTATAGAGCTGACATTCAAAAAACTGAAACAAAACTTTCAACTGCACTTCTTCTACTCGGAAACGGAAAACGGGATAAAGACACAGGTCTGGTGCACGCTGATTGCCCATTTGCTGTTAAACGTGGTGCGAGTCTTGTCCGGGGAGCAAAAAGGCGTTTTCAACCATCGCGGCATTGGTGCGGATACACTTGATTAGTCACTTGGATTTAATTTGGGTGGTGACAGAAGGACGTAAAGCCTACTCCAAACGTACTAAAAGTAAAAATAAAAACCCTTCGAATGTTCAATTATCTTTATTTTAGAAGGAGGCAGCTTTTGAAAAACAGAAAAAGAAATGATAAATGCATGTATATTAACTAATTACAGATAAAAGCCGATGGATTTTGATTTTAGTCGGTTAATAGTGAATCTTTTTCTCTTAAAGACTAAGTAATGTTATACATTCCTTCATTCTTTCTTTTATGGAAAGGATGGCGGAATTTTCTATACAAACTAAAAATGGAATCATTGAGTAAATGAGCTATAGCGAAGAAAATAATCTTTTTTGCTTTCTCTTTTTTCTGGCCACTTAAATATAAAAAACTCTTCTTTTTATCTGATAAATCGATGTGGGAGCCAGTTTACAGTATTGACAACAAGTTCACAAGTCGATATGGAGATGAAAAACATGACTTGGCAGACGTATGAGGAGGCGTGGCACAAGGTGATAACGACATAGAATTCGAATAATTTCCTTGTGTCGGTCAGCAATCATGTACGGCTTAGATTTTCGCAAAAAGACCGTATGTAGCGCCCTCCGACGGAGGCAAAAAGCCGGCAGAGCCGCATATTACCAGACACGGCGGATGAACTGCAAAGAACAGTCCGGAGCAACGATAGCACCGGCCGACACTATCCTCAACGAGCAACTTCCGTTCCGTTACGCTCGCTTACAATAACTTGTTTATTAGCATATCTTCATCCTCTTTCAGACAGAAAACAAATATGGAATCGATCTAAAAGAGAGGGTCGGATGTCATTTTTTTTCATTTATTCTTGTTCGATCGGAAAATACTGATTTCCTTTGTCCCCGTCACAGGTGATTCATCATGCGTTCATGGATGATGGATTGAAAAGGGAATCCGGTGCGAGTCCGGAACTGTACCCTCAGCTGTAATTTCAGTAGAATGGTTTTGCATTCTTTTTGATCACTGTATGCCACATCAAGGCTACGGGAAGATCGCAAAACCTTGAAAAAGTCAGAAGACCTGCCTGGGCGACTTTTTTTCATTCTTGGGGAACAGGGAATGGAAAAGACTGCAACATATTTGAATAGATATAATTGTTGAATCTATTGCGAGAAGACAGGTTCGTGGTGTGTACACGAGGTCTTCGGATGGGTGTGTAACGCAACAGACCTTGTTCTGTGTCGACGTAAGGAAGAGTCGCGTCGTTCCGGAATCGGTGTGGAGGCGAAGTATATCCTTTTTGTTCTTCTTCGCAATGGAAGAATCGGGCAAACCGGACATTTTTTAACTTATAAAAAGAAATATACATGAAGACAAGAGAAGAGTACGTGGAAAGCCTCAGGAAGCTGAACCTGAAGGTGTATTTTATGGGTGAACGGATTCATAATCCAGTCGATCATCCGGTAATCAGGCCGTCGCTCAACTCCATCGCCATGACGTATGAATTGGCCGAAATGGAGGAGTACAAGGATATCATGACGGCGACATCGAACCTGACCGGCAAAACGGTCAACCGGTTCTGCCATCTGCATCAAAGCCCCGAAGACTTGAAGAAGAAAGTGAAAATGCAACGCCTGCTCGGACAGAAGACTGCAAGTTGTTTCCAGCGATGCGTCGGAATGGATGCCTTCAATGCCATCTATTCAACGACCTACGAAATGGATCAAGCCCTTGGCACAGAATACCACAAACGCTTTGTGGAATACATGAAATATGTACAGGATAACGACCTCGTAGTCGATGGGGCAATGACCGACCCGAAAGGCGACCGAGGACTCTCGCCATCGCAACAGGAAGACCCCGATCTATATGTTCATATCAACGAAGTAAGACCTGACGGCATCGTGGTGACAGGTGCCAAGGCCCACCAGACGGGAGCCGTAAACTCGCATGAGCACCTGATTATGCCGACGATCGCCATGAAAGAAGCCGACGCCGACTATGCCGTATCGTTTGCCATCGAGAGCGATGCCGAAGGAATCACGATGATCTACGGACGTCAGTCGTGCGACACGCGCAAGATGGAAGAAGGCGCCGACATTGACCTCGGCAATCCGATGTTCGGAGGGCACGAAGCGCTCGTCGTGTTCGACCATGTATTTATCCCCAACGAGCGAGTATTTATGTGTAAAGAATATCAGTTTGCCGGCATGATGGTCGAGCGTTTCGCCGGGTATCACCGCCAGTCATACGGAGGATGCAAGGTCGGTGTGGGCGACGTCCTGATTGGCGCGGCCGCTCTGGCTGCCGATTATAACGGCGTACCCAAAGCATCGCATATCAAAGATAAACTCATTGAGATGATTCACCTGAACGAGACGTTGTATGCCTGTGGAATCGCCTGCTCGTCGGAAGGGGTGAAGATGCCGGCCGGAAATTATATGATCGACCTGCTGCTGGCCAATGTCTGCAAACAGAATGTGACCCGTTTCCCGTATGAAATCACCCGTTTGGCCGAAGATATTGCCGGTGGACTGATGGTCACCATGCCGTCGGAACGGGACTTGCACTCGGAAGAAACGGGCGATATCGTCCGTAAATATCTGGCCGGAGCAAAAGGTAAAGACACCACCAACCGGATGCGTATCCTGCGTCTGATTGAGAATTTAACATTGGGGACGGCTGCCGTCGGCTACCGTACGGAGTCACTGCACGGAGCCGGATCGCCGCAAGCACAACGCATCATGATCGCACGTCAGGGCGATCTGGAGGCCAAGAAGAAAATGGCGCGCACCATCGCCCGCATCGACGAATCGTTAGACCAATAAGAACGTGAAGGAAACGGAACGATTCATCGAGAAAGAGGCCGTCACTGCCGTGCTGCGCGAAAAGGTCAGCCCTCTCCTGCGCAGTCACGGTGGAGACTTGACACTGACGGGGATCTTCCGGTCGGTCGTCAGAGTGTCTTTCACCGGAGCATGCCGATATTGTCCTTCGGCCTGCGAAACGCTCGAGCACGTCGTGCAGAAAATCCTTCGCGAAGCGCTGAGCGACGAAACGATCCGCGTGGAAACCGACTATGGCGTCAGTCAGGCACTGCTCGATGAAGCAAAACGGATCCTTCGAAAAACCCATGAATCGAATTTATAACAATGGAATGGAAAACAACCTATCGTAACAAAATTGTCTCGGCTGACGAAGCCGTCAGACAGATTCGCAACAATGAGCTGGTATCATTGGGTCATGCCGCCGGAGTGCCGCAGATGTGTGTCGATGCCTTGGTACGAAACTCTACGTATTTCAAAAACGTCGGCATTTATCACATGTTAGTTCTGGGCGAAGCAAAATATACGGAACCAGGGATGGAAGAGGCTTTCCGCCATGTCGCGAGTTTTATTGGGGCGAATACGCGTTCGGCGATCAAAGAGAAGCGGGTCGATTTTCTTCCGGCTTTCCTTTCCGAAGTGCCCCGCATGATTCGTGAGCGACTCATCCCCGTCGATGTCGCCATCGTACAGCTCTCACCCCCTGACGAGGACGGGAATTGCAGCTTCGGCATATCGTCGGATTATTCGAAGCCATCAACCGAACATGCGCGGTTAGTGATCGGCGAGATCAACGAGCAGATGCCGTACATCGGAGGAGATAACCTGATTCATCTGTCGAAGCTCGACTGTATCGTGGAAGCCGACTATCCGCTTTACACGATTGCGCCTCCTCGTATCACCGAGGTAGAGGAGGCCATCGGGAGAAACTGTGCTACTCTGATCGAGGACGGAGCAACCCTTCAGTTGGGTATCGGCGCGATTCCGGATGCCGTGCTTCTTTTCCTGAAAGACAAGAAAAATCTGGGGATCCATTCGGAGATGTTCTCGGACGGAGTGCTGGAGTTAGTCAAAAACGGTGTAATCAACGGAAAGGCAAAAACGTTACATCCGAATAAAATGGTGGCAACGTTCCTGATGGGGACGCAGGCGTTGTATGACTTTGTGAATCATAACCCCGACGTGGAGATGTATCCGTCGGATTATGTGAATGACCCTCGGGTAATTGCGCAAAACGATCGGATGATCAGCATCAACAGTTGTCTTTCGGTCGATCTTGCCGGTCAGGTTTCGTCGGAGAGCATTGGCTTGCAGCAAATCAGCGGGACGGGCGGTCAGGTAGATTATGTACGTGGCAGCATGTGGTCGAGAGGCGGAAAAAGCATCATGGCCATGCCTTCGACGGCAAAAAACGGTACGACTTCGCGGATCGTAGCCACACTGACCGAAGGCACCACGGTCACAACCTCGCGCAACGATGTGGATTACGTGGTGACCGAATACGGAGTCGCCCGTCTGAGAGGCAAATCGCTCCGCGAACGCGCCAAGGCATTGATCAAGATTGCTCATCCCGATTTCAGAGAAGAATTGGAAGCATTTTATCAACAGCGATTTCATTAAGTCCGATACGTATCATTCAAAATATTACGAATATGCAACTATTCAAATTAAAAACAACGATTCACCGGTTCGAATCATTCGGTGATTTTGCGAAAACATTTGCTCTCGGCGAGAATGACCTTGTTATTACCAACGAGTTTCTGTATGAGCCTTACATGAAATCGTGCGCCCTTCCCTGCCGCTTTATCATGCAGGAGAAGTACGGTTTGGGAGAACCGTCGGACGAAATGATGAACAGCATGCTGAATGATGTGGCGAATCTGCGCTATACACGGGTCATTGCCATTGGCGGAGGAACGGTGATCGACATCTCGAAGCTCTTCGTACTGCAAGGACTCAAGAATGTATCGGAGGCGTTCGACCGTAAGATATCGCTTATCAAAGAAAAACAGTTGGTTATCATTCCGACTACTTGCGGAACAGGCAGCGAAGTAACGAATCTCTCCATCGCCGAAATCAAAAGCCGTCATACGAAAATGGGACTGGCCGACGATACAATTCTGGCCGACGACGCCGTCATCATTCCGGAGTTACTGCGAGGACTGCCGTTCAAATTTTATGCGTGCAGCGCTATTGATGCGTTGATACATGCGATTGAATCCTATGTCTCTCCCAAAGCGAACCCGTACACGCGGATTTTCAGCGAGGCCGCCTGGAACATCATTCTCGATGTGTTCAAAGAGATTGCTGCCAAAGGGCAGGACTGCCGTTTCGAGAAAATGGGCGAGATGATCATGGCCAGCAACTTCGCGGGAATCGCTTTCGGGAATGCCGGGGTAGGCGCCGTACATGCGCTCTCGTATCCGCTCGGAGGCACGTATCATGTACCACACGGCGAAGCAAACTATCAGTTTTTTACCGAGGTCTTCAAGATGTATCAGGCCAAGAACCCGGAAGGAAGCATTGCAGAGCTGAACAAAAAAATCGGGGAACGACTGAACTGTAGCCCTGAAGAGGTGTTCCCCGAGTTAGATAAGTTGCTGGGTTGTCTGATCGAGAAACGGCCGCTCCGGGAATACGGCATGAAACCCGAAGAAGTAAAAGGCTTCGCCGAGTCTGTTGTGAAAACACAGCAGCGTCTGCTGGCCAATAATTACGTGGCATTGACTCAGGATGAGATGGAAACCATTTATCAAACGTTATATTAAATCATCAACACTATGGAAATTAAAGAAATGATCGCTCGGGCTCGCGCGGCACAGAAGGAGTATCAGGAAAGATTTAATCAGGACACGGTCGACGAAGTCGTAAAAGCAGCGACCAAAGTCGTATATGATCGTGCCGAATTATTGGCGCAAATGGCCATCGACGAGACGCAGATGGGGGTGTACGAACACAAGGTCGCCAAAAACAGAAATAAGGCAAAAGGCGTATGGAGTAACCTGCAAGGTAAAAAATCGATGGGAGTGATGGATATCGATGACAAAACAGGACTGATCAAAATAGCCAAGCCCGTAGGAGTCGTTGCTGCCATCACACCAATGACAAACCCGATTGTGACCCCGATGGCTAATATCGCTTTCGCGTTGAAGACGAAGAATGCCATCATCGTAGCACCGCATCCCAAAGCCAAAAATTGTTCGACATACACGGTCAACAAAATCATCGAGTGTCTACGCAATTATAACGTTCCCGAAGGACTGATTCAGATCATCGAAGAGCCAAGCATCGAAAAAACGCAGGAACTTATGGCTTCCGTCGATGTGGTGGTGGCTACCGGAGGCATGCAGATGGTACATTCGGCCTATTCGTCGGGCAAACCGTCGTTTGGCGTGGGAGCCGGCAACGTACAGGTGATCCTGGACCGTTTTATCGATTACGACGAAGCAGCCGACAAGATTATCACGGGGCGTGCTTTCGACAACGGCATCATTTGTTCGGGCGAGCAGAGTTTTATCTATCATGCGAAAGATAAACAGGAAGTTTTTGAATCTTTCGTAAAGCACGGTGCATATTTCGTACCCGAAGAAGACCGTGAGAAAGTCGTGAATGCCATCTTCAATAACGGCGCTCTTTGTCGCGACATCGTAGGGCAGAGTGTTGAAATGATCAGTCGAAAAGCAGGTATCTCCGTTCCTGAAGGAACCAGGGTACTGGTCGTGCAGGCTCATGGAGTCGGCCAGGAAGATATGATATGTAAAGAGAAGATGTGCCCTGTCATGGCCTGCTTCCCGTATAATTATTTTGAAGAAGCCATCGATATTGCAAAGACGAATTTGAACCTCGAAGGCAGCGGCCATACGGCAGGTATCCACTCGAACGATCAGGCCAATATCATCAAAGCCGGAATGGAAATCTCCGTCTCACGCCTGATTGTCAATGCACCTTGTTCCATCACTGCCGGCGGGTCGATTCAGAATGGGTTGTCCGTGACCACCACGCTGGGATGCGGAAGCTGGGGAAATAATTCCATCTCGGAGAACTTTACCTACAAACACTTGCTCAATATCACACGCGTTGCACAGGTGTCACCGCATATTCAGATCCCTACCGACGACGAAATCTGGGCAATGAAATAAAATCAACAGACCAAGATAGAAATGTATGGATTTTAATCAGACACGTGAGGAGGCCTTGTTCCTCCAGATGATTCGCACCTTTGCCGAGAAAGAGGTGAAACCGCTGGCTGCGGAAATCGATGAGCAGGAGCGTTTCCCGATAGAGACCGTGCGTAAGATGGGGAAAATCGGGCTGATGGGCATTCCTTTTCCGGTAGAGTACGGCGGAGCGGGAGCCACAAATCAGATGTATTCCATGGCGGTCGAAGAACTGTCGAAAGTGTGTGCTACCACGGGAGTCGTACTGTCGGCGCATACGTCGCTGTGCACCGCCCCCATCTATGAGCACGGCACTGAAGAGCAGAAGAAAAAGTATCTGCCCAAACTTTGTTCGGGCGAGTGGATCGGTGCCTTCGGGCTGACCGAGCCAAATGCCGGAACGGATGCGGCCGCACAGCAGACCTTCGCCGAGGAGGAAGACGATCACTACATCCTCAACGGGAATAAAATATTTATCACCAATGCCGAGTATGCCCATGTATATGTCATCTTCGCCATGACGGATAAAAGTCTTGGCACGAAAGGAATCACGGCTTTCATCGTAGAGAAAGGTATGCCCGGATTCAGCATCGGAAAGAAAGAATTGAAAATGGGGATACGGGGATCGGCCACATGCGAACTGATCTTTGAGCATTGCATCGTTCCGAAGGAAAACATGCTCGGCACGGTAGGCAACGGCTTCAAGATTGCGATGAAGACGCTCGACGGAGGACGTATCGGGATTGCATCGCAGGCATTGGGAATAGCGCAAGGCGCCATGGACGAGACGGTAAAATACGTGACCGAGAGAAAGCAGTTCGGTAAATCCATCGGTCAGTTCCAGAACACGCAGTTCCAGCTCGCCGATCTGGCAACGCGCATCGAAGCGGCTCGCCTGCTGGTACGAAAAGCCTCGTGGAAAAAAGATCGGAAGATGAATTATACGATGGATTCGGCCATGGCCAAGCTGTATTGTGCCGAGGTAGCGATGGATATGACCATCAAAGCTGTCCAGTATCACGGCGGATACGGTTATACCCGCGAATATCCGGTAGAACGGATGATGCGCGACGCGAAGATTACCGAGATTTACGAAGGTACATCCGAAGTACAGCGACTTGTGATTGCCTCCAACCTACTAAAAAAGAAAAAATAATACATTATGAATATCGTTGTTTGTATCAAACAAGTTCCGGATACGACGGAAATCAAACTCGATCCGGTGAAAGGAACGCTTATCCGCGACGGGGTGCCGAGCATCATGAATCCGGACGACAAGTGCGGACTGGAACAGGCATTGCTCCTGAAAGACAAGTTCGGGGCGCATGTTACGGTCCTTACGATGGGGCCGCCGCAGGCCGAAGCGATTCTTCGCGAAGCGTATGCCATGGGCGCAGACCGTGCCATCCTGCTTAGCGATCGGAAATTCGGCGGAGCCGACACGTGGGCAACATCGTACACGCTGGCTGCCGCCCTGCGAAACATCCCTTTCGATGTCATCTTCTCCGGAAGGCAGGCGATTGACGGCGACACGGCGCAGGTAGGTCCGCAGATTGCCGAACATCTCGGATTGCCGCAGGTTACGTATGTGGAACACGTAGAATATGACGGGGACGAGACGTTCACCGTCACCAAAAGCACGGAAGAAGGGTACGAGATACTCGAAGTCGGTCGGCCTTGTCTGTTCACCGTTATTTCGGCGGCCGAGCCGCCGCGCTATATGAATGTACGGCTCATCATGACTGCCTACGAGCGGGAAATTGAAGTGTGGGGTTTCGATCATATCCGTGTGGACGCGGAACAGATCGGTCTCAAAGGCTCTCCGACAAGGGTAGCCAAATCGTTCACCAAGGGAGCGAAAGCGATGGGAGTGCTGCATGAAGTATCTCCCGAAGAAGGCGCACAGATTATTTTTGAGAAATTGCAGGAAAAATTCATCATCTAACCCCGCTATTGTGATTACATCATGAACAAGGAAGAATATAAAGGAATCTTCGTCTTTGCCGAACAACGGGAAGGCGAAATCAAAAACGTAGCTTTTGAACTGATCGGAAAAGCGCGCGAGTTGGCCGAAGCTGTGGGTGAAGACGTCACGGCGCTGTTGCTCGGCGATCAAGTATCCCCCTTGGCACAGAGCCTGATCGAAGCGGGCGCCGACAGGGTGCTGGTCATCGACTCGCCCGAACTGAAAGATTATCTGACGGAGCCATACACGCAAGCCGTTACCCACCTGATCAAGACCTACAAGCCGGAAGTCCTGCTTATCGGAGCGTCGACGATCGGGCGCGATTTGGGCCCGCGTGTCTCGGCACGGGTAAAGACCGGGCTTACGGCCGACTGTACGGCGCTGGCCGTTTCGGACGAGCGCGACCTGCTGATGACGCGCCCCGCGTTCGGCGGAAATCTGATGGCGACGATTGTCTGCAAGGAACATCGTCCGCAGATATCGACCGTTCGCCCCGGAGTGATGCGCCGTCGCCCGGCCGACAAGAACCGTACAGGAGAGATCGTAAACGTAAACATGCAGTTTGATGCCTCGGCGTTCAAGGTACGTTTAGTCAAAAAAGAAAAGAAACCAAAGAGTCTGGTAGATATTACCGAAGCCAAAATCTTGGTATCCGGCGGACGCGGCGTAGGCAGCAAGGACGGCTTTTCACTGCTCGAAGCGCTGGCTTCGTCGATCTGTGCAGAGGTCTCCTCGTCTCGCGCGATGGTCGATGCCGGCCTGATCGATCACGAAAGGCAAGTCGGACAGACGGGCAAAACCGTTCGCCCCGACGTGTACTTTGCCTGTGGCATATCAGGCGCCATCCAGCACCTGGCAGGTATGGAAGAGTCGGACTATATCATTGCCATCAATAAAGACAAGTTCGCGCCGATCTTCCACGTGGCCGACCTCGGTATCGTGGCCGACCTGACGAAGGTCGTGCCGTTACTTACCCAGAAGCTGCAAAAGGCTCAGATGAAAACGTAAAACCGTAGACTTCTTTATTTATTTGGGTTTTGCCCCGGGACGGCACACGAACTTAGAAGTTCGTATCTGCTGCTTCCGGGGCAAATACTTTTCAAGGGCTCGGCGGCAAAGCAACCGAGACCATCTGCGCTTTGACGGTCACGACGCCGGCCGCTGTAAGCCATAGCTCCATGCGAACCTTCCGGGCGGTAACTTCGAGAATTCGCGCGTGGAGTTCAAGCGTCATCCCCATGGGAGTAGGCTTCAGGTAATCGAGTTGAAGAGAGGCCGTCACGTAGCGGAGCGCGGGCAGACTGCCCATCGCTCGTCCGTGAAAGCGGTAACCGGCTGCTGCTGCCGTTCCGTTGCCGTGACAGTCGAGGATGGCGGCAATGAGTCCTCCGTACACATATCCCGGATAACCGCCCGTATGATACGGTTGAGGGGTGTAGAAAGCGATGGTCGCATCGTTCGCATCGTCGTTCCAGTAGCTTTTGATATGCAGCCCGTGCGGATTCTCCGCGCCGCAGCCGAAACAGTGCCCGAAGGCTTCGGGGTAATAATCTTGAAATGCTTTTAGGTTCGTCATGATAAAGTTGTATGATAGCATGCGTGTTGATACGTATGATTTACGGCCGAAAGATACAAAAATATCCTATCTTTGCAGCGGGTAAAAAAATCAGAACCGATGGATGAACAGCAAATGATGCTCCGCACCGAAGATTTGGTGAAGAAATACCGCACACGCACGGTGGTGAATCACGTATCGATCAATGTAAAGCAGGGCGAGATCGTCGGGTTGCTCGGCCCTAACGGGGCAGGTAAAACGACGACGTTCTATATGAGCGTGGGGCTGGTCACTCCCAATCAGGGCAAAATCTTTCTGGACGATACGGAGATCACCGGTTATCCCGTCTATAAGCGCGCCCGTCTCGGAATCGGTTATCTGGCGCAGGAGGCCTCGATTTTTCGCAAGATGACGGTCGAAGACAATATCCGTTCCGTACTCGAGATGACCGACAAGCCGAGGGAGTATCAACGGGCGAAGATGGAAAACCTGATCGAGGAGTTCGGTCTTCAGAAGGTACGCAAGAATCTGGGCGACCGCTTGTCGGGCGGCGAGCGCCGTCGGGCGGAGATTGCCCGCTGTCTGGCCATCGACCCGAAATTTATCATGCTCGACGAGCCGTTTGCCGGTGTAGACCCCATCGCCGTGCAGGATATTCAGACCATCGTCGCCCGTCTCAAGCATAAGAACATCGGCATCCTTATCACCGACCACAATGTGCACGAAACGTTAAGCATCACCGACCGCGCCTATCTGCTGTTTGAAGGGAAAGTACTCTTTCAAGGCACGGCCGAAGAGCTGGCAGCCAACGAAATTGTGCGCGAGAAGTATCTGGGACGAGACTTTGAGTTACGCAAGAAAAACCTCTAAGGCCTCTGCGAACATCAAAAGCAGGGCGCTTGTCTTGTCCATAATTTTCATAATTTTCACCGGTTTCAAATAGCATGCTGACAACGTTCGGTATGCCGTGTAGGGGCGAACCATCTGTTCGCCCTTTTTTTTTGTGTGGTGTCGGGTTTGTCCGAACACCTTCGGCTATCCGAACGCAAATGGCGCAAATCAACGCTGTACGCACCGTAGAGACGCAATGACTTTTGCGAGTAAGCGAGAGCAGAGCCGAATTTATTCGAGCTATGCCGAGCGTGAGCAAATTGTTAGAATAAAATTGCGTCTCTACACCATGTACCTGGCATGACAATTGACAATTGACAATTAACCATTGACAATTGATTTCCGGCGGTGAGCCGACGGAGCAGCGAGCAGGGCGAAAGAAAATCAGGCTGTCCGAAGCGAAGCGAGTTACCTGATTTTCCGACCTGCGAGCGTCGCGAAGGCGTGTGAAGCGCACGAAGCCTTGACCTTTTGGTTACTTTTGGGTCAAGCCAAAAGTGACAGAAGGAGATTCTTCGCTTACGCTCTGAATGACAAATTAATTGTTAATTGTTAATGGTTAATTGTTATGCCGGATTATCCGAACGCAAATTTCGCAAATGGGCGCAAATGGATGCAAATACCCCCCCTTTGTCATTCCGAACGCCTCCTTTGTCATTCCGAACACAGTGAGGAATCTCGCCTCGGAAAAGGAAAGAGATTCTTCGCTTACGCTCTGAATGACAAAAGACCGAACGCAAATTTCGCAAATGGGCGCAAATGGATGCAAATACCCCCCTTTGTCATTCCGAACGCCTCCTTTGTCATTCCGAACACAGTGAGGAATCTCGCCCCGGAAAAGGAAAGAGATTCTTCGCTTACGCTCTGAATGACAAAAGACCGAACGCAGAGGAACATCCCCCCCTTCAAAGGTGGGGAAGAGCGAAGCGAAGGGGGATGTTATCCCTTCAAAGGTGGGGGAAGAGCGGTAAAACGAAAAAATCTGTGTGAAGATTTATTCCCCGCAAATTGTTTCTGATAAATCACAGTTGTGAATTATCTCCTGCAAATTGTTTTTAATAGATCATAGTTGTGATTTGTCTCCCGCAAAGGGGGTTGTCATCAATCCACGTGAGGGATTGGTGTCTTTTCGTTGTCAGCTCTTGAAGTGCGAGGCAAGTTCATCATCCGTCAGGATAAAGAGGATGGGTTTTCCATCGGGAGTCAGGCGATTCGATTCGGACGAGAACAGGGCGGCCATCATCGCTTCCATTTCTTCGACGGAGAGCGGTTTTCCCGGACGTATGGCAGCCGATTGGGCCAGCGAGAGCGCAAGAGCTTCGGCCATCTCGTCGCCGATCGCGCCGCACAATTCGGCCGCACAATGGACGAGGTCTTTGAGCAGTTCGGCGGGATTGTTTTCCTCCACTCCGGCCGGGAGCGCCGTTATCGAGTAACTGTTGTTTCCCATCGGGTTGAGGTCGAAGCCCAGCCGGCGCAGGTCGTCCATCAAGTTCGGAATCAAGGCGGCTTCGGCAGGTGTAAGCTCGACGAGTTCGGGGAAGAGCATCTGCTGTGAGGCGGCTTTCTGCTGTCTGACGTTGCGGATGTATTGATTGTACAGAATCCGTACATGCGCCCGATGTTGGTCGATCAGTACCAGCCCCGATTTCAGCGAAGTGATGATATAGCGGTTTTTATACTGGAAGCAAGGAGAGGAAACGTCGGGGAACAGACTTTCCGGCTTCGGTTCACGCGAGGAAATATCGGAAGATAGTCCCATCTCTTCGGAGGTGTCTTTGCGTCCTTTTTCAAAATCCTGATACAGCATTTCCCAATTCCGTTCGGGATAAGACGGCCGATGTGATATCTGAAACGGATTGTATTTCGTATCGACCTGCACGACAGGGGGGCGAACACGTCCCTGCATCGAAGGGTTGTATGTCGGGATATCGATGGCGCCTTCGGTATCGAAGTCGATGCTCGGTACGGAATTCGATTTGCCCAGCGCTTCCCGTACGGCCGACGAAAGAATCTGCCAAATAGGCTGTTCGTTTTCGAACTTGATCTCCGTTTTGGTGGGATGGATATTTACATCGATTTCAGAAGGGTCTAACGTTATGTAAATGAAATAGTCAGGATATTCGCTGGCCGGTATCAGCGGCTCGTAAGCGTGCATGACGGCTTTGTGGAAATACGGATGCCGCATATATCGCCCGTTGACGAAGAAATAGTTCTGGTACCCGCGTCGGCGCACGGTATCCGTCCGTCCGATGAATCCTTCGATTTTCACGAGCGAAGTTGCGCTTTCGAGCGGGAGGAGTTTGGGACTAAAACTTTTGCCGAATACGTTTACGATGCGTTGACGCAGCCCCGATGCCGGCAGGTTCATCACCTCCGTATCGTTGTGATAGAGTTTGAAGGCAATCGGCGGATGCACGAGTGCAACGCGCTCGAACTCGGTCATGATGTTGCGAAATTCCGTTTCGTTCGATTTGAGAAACTTACGGCGTACCGGAACATTGTAGAACAGGTTTTTAATCGAGAAAATAGCTCCTTGGATGCAGGCATCGGCTTCGATGGATTCGAGCACGGAGCCGCAGATCGAGAGCCTCGTTCCCAGTTCGGCGTCTCTTGCCCTCGTGCGCAATTCAACTTGCGCCACTGCTGCGATCGAGGCCAGCGCCTCGCCGCGAAAGCCCATTGTGCGCAAGGCATAGAGGTCTTTTGCATCCGAAATCTTCGAGGTGGCGTGACGCTCAAAAGCCATGCGGGCATCGGTCTCCGACATGCCTTTGCCGTTGTCTGTCACCTGTACAAGCGTACGCCCTGCGTCCTTGATATTTACGATGATCTCCGTCGCCTCGGCATCGACTGCGTTCTCCATCAGCTCTTTTACGACCGAGGCAGGTCGTTGAATGACTTCGCCGGCTGCGATCTGGTTGGCGATATGATCGGGTAATAGGTGGATGATGTCGCTCATTGACGAATGTATAAGAACCAGAAAATGAGGGAAAGAATGGCCAGAATGAGCAGCAAACGCATATTCTTGTATATGCGATTGCGCACGTCGTCTCCTTTTGTTTTGCTTTTTTTCAGGTGGGTCGTCCCTTCGATGAAACTGCCTCTGATAGCCTCTTTATATTGTTCGTAATCGGTTTCTTCGACACCCATTTCCATTTTTACCCGATGAATTCGTTTCTCGAGATTTTCCTTGCGGGGATCCCAATAAATCGGTTTATGCTCGAACTGCCGAGGCTTGCGCACGTTATAAAAAGAAAACATTCCCATGATTGTCCCTATCGATTATTCGGGGGCTAAATTACGAAATTTATCGCTTCGTTTGGGTATGTCCTGCGTTTTTCTTCGTACCGGCGTGTAAATATCGTCTTTATTGAGAGGACGCATATAGTCGTACCAGTAAAAGTCTTTGAGTGTTTTTTGCTCGGGATGGAGTTGAGGGATGGGGGTCAGAGTGCCTTGCGGCGACGGCCAGATAAGAAGTTTGTCGATTTTGTTTTCTTTCAACCAGATCGTCATATAGCTGCTCTTCGTCTCGTTCATCCCCACCATGCTCCCGTCTTTCTCTAACGGATAAAATATGGATTCGGCATTGCCGTCGATATGAATCTTACGGACGGCACGTCCCTCGAAATAGGCTTTCAGATCACTTCCTTTCAACTGGTTGAAGCAGGACGAGTCAAGATGCTGAATGGAGAAGGCGAAACGGATCACATGCACATAATCGACGGTCGTGTCTTTCATATAGACGGCAATCGTATCGCCATAGAGCTGATACTCTCCGCTCCACAGTACGGGGTCGGTGTACAGATATAAAACCGAATCTCTCGTGCTGAACTGCATCGAGTCACAGACTCCCTGCAAATCGGCGCGGAAGAAACGCACACCGTGATAAGCTTTGACAATTCGCACCGTCGAATCGACCGTCATCATTTCGAACGTGTCGGCATGCATATAAAGCGTATCGCCTTGCGAATATTCGAGGCAACGGGCGCTGTCGGTCGCAAATGCGTATTCGTTCTTTTCGTCGTAAAACCCGTACTGTCCTTCGAAAATAATTTTTTGTGCCGTGTCCTGCAAGAAGATATTGCCAAAAGCTTCGCCAAAGCCCACCTCCCGCTTATAGGAGATCGAGTCGCCTGTCAGCAGACGGTTGCCGGAGACGATTTGCGAACGGTCTAAGAGCAGCGCCGTATTCTCGACCGTGTTGTACCAGCCTTTTGAGGTGTATATCTTACCGCTGTCCGATACGATGACCGACGGCCCCAGAATCGTCGCGATCTTCGTTTCCGTACTGTATTGCAACGTGTCGGAATATAATGTGAATTTTTCGTTTTGAAGTCGCACGCTATCGTTAAAGACGGCGATCTTTGTGCCCGGAGCATATTGACCGTAGAAGGAGGACAACTCGTTCTGAGCGTCTACAATTGTTCCTCCTTCGAAATAATAGCCGATATTGGCGGCGCGGTCGTAGTTCAGGCTGTCGGTAAAGAGTGTTACGACCGAGCTGTCTGCCTGAATATTTTCCATGCGCACGTTTTCGCGCATCTTAGCCAATTGTATATTCCCGTCATAAAAGAGGTAGTTACCGTAGACAAACAGGGTGTCGCCCTGTTCCATACGTACCGACCCGAATGCTTCTAACGAACTGCTTTGTTCATAGAAGTAAGCGCTGTCACAATACATATACGAACTGTCGTGACGGAAACTGACATTACCACTCAATACTTGCCGGTCGGCGTTCACCTCTTTGTCGAACAATTGCATGTCCGCATGTTCCAGATAGACTTTTGTTTTTGAAGAAGGGGTTCTATCTGCCTGCTGTGCGGCAAGAGGGAGGCAAAAGAACGGCAAAAGACGGAGCAAGATGTATCTGCCGGCAGTCTTCATTCTTTGATCCAGCCCGGATACCGGAAGTCGCAATTACGCCATCCGTCGGCAATGCGGACGTAGGTTGTTTTTTGTTGTTTAATGACCCAGTCCTTCAGCAATTCTTCTCGTTTGCGGTTTTCGACCAGCGTTTTCAATACTTGATAATCGTCGGTGATGTTTGCGCGATGACTATCCGTTCTTGCTTTGAGCTTGACAATGGCAATCACTTCTTTCTGTTTGTCTGTCAGCATTCGGAAGGGTTTCGACAGTTCTCCCACCTTCATCCCATAGACGACCTTGCTGACGTCCTGCGGCAACTCCTGCATCTCGAACTTAGGAGTTCCGGCATGACTGCTTTCATAATTCTGATTAACCATCAATCCTTTGTTGTTACGGGTATCCTTGTCGAACGAAAGATACATTGCCGCCTCTTCAAACGTCAGTTTATGGCTTTGGATATCGGCATAAAGCGAATCCATGCGGGCGGTTGCTTCGTTCAGCTCCTTGTCCGATACCCTTGGGCGTAACAGGATATGCCGACAATTGACGCGGTCTCCTCTTTTTTCGATCAGCTGGATGATGTGATAGCCGTATTCAGTTTCGACAATATTCGAGACGCGTTTCGGGTCGGAAAGGTTAAATGCGACGTTGGCAAATTCGGGCAACAAGCTTGTCTTGCCCAGAAAGCCCATCTCCCCGCCGCGGGAGGCGGAGCCGGGATCTTCGGAATAGAGACGTGCCAGCGTTGAAAATTCCATCTTACCACTGTTTACCTGTTCGGTAAATTCGCGTAATCGAGCCTTGATGGCATCCGTTTCTTCGAAAGATATTTTAGGCTCCATCGTGATGATCTGTACCTCGACGGTTGTAGGGATCATCGGTAGACTGTCCTCCGGGATATGCTGAAAATAACGGCGCACATCCGAAGGGGTGAGCTTGATTTTACCGACCAGCTTCTTCTGCATCTCCTGCACAATCTGCTGCTCCCGTACCATCACCTTCCGCTCTTCCTTGATCTGTGGCAGTTTTTTGTTGTAGTATTCTTCCAGTTTTTCTTTCGATCCGCTCTGGTTAATCGCCCAAGTGATCCACTGATCCACAGCACGGATCACCTGACTTTCACTCACGTCTACACTGTCGGTTTTCGCCTGATTCAAGTATAATTTCTGAATCGCGATCTGTTCCGGAATGATACAGTATGGATCACCGTCGAAACGTTGCCCTTCGTTTTGCATATACAGGCGCTGAAATTCTACGTCCGAGAGGAGTATCGCTTCGTCACCCACCACCCAAACAATCTCATCGATCACATTCTTCTGTCCGTAAGCCATGCCTAGATGACAAGCCAACAAGAAGCATATCCAACCTTTTTTCATCTTATTCTATATTTTATGGTTTTGTATTATAAAAGATGACGTTCCCTTTCCGTACGGCATCACGGTATAGCTCTTCTTCAAAATTTCGTAGAAACTCGACTTTTCGCTTATTGATCATCTCTTCCTCAATTTGCGGTTCCGCATATTCATAAGGAGCAACATTGCCGGCTAACAGATGTTCGGCGATATTCAGGAAATAACAGTAGGAGCTGTCCGTGAATTCCACGTAACGGTTGGTTTTGAGAAATTGGGCCTTATTCGATACATGCATCGGTATCTTAGCTAAGGCTTCATCGAAATCGACCCATCGGTCATAGAAGTAGTCGTAGATCGATGCGTTTTGAATACTGTATTTCTCAATATTCTCTACGGCGTCCAGCTTATCGGATTTATACCATTTTCGTACATTTTCCAAACCGGGAGCATCGACCGGGACTTTGATAAAAAGTCCTTTGATCAGATGCCGGTCTAAGATGAATTTCTGAATATGTTCCTGATAATAGCTTCGCCTGTCATTCTCTCGAATCTCGGCAGACAGTTTGCTGTGTACCATCCCTTCCAGATAACGATGCCGGAGCAATGCCCTGCGATATTCTTCGACAAGCCGGTTGACCTCCTTTTCGTCTTTTCCCAGATTATGCTCGGCAACTTCATAGATCAAGATATCCGTGATCCATTTCTTGATGTAGTTCTCGGCCATCAGGAGACTGTCGGCCGGCGTACTTCCCTGCGGAATGACTTTCTCCACCTCGCTGCGTGTGAGGGTCAGTCCTTCGACCTCTACCAGGATATCAGTCTCTTCCTTTACGGTCGAAGGCCGGCAGGCACTGAAGATACAGAAACCGGCCCATACACACCACAACAATGGAGTTTTTCGTTTCATCGTAGAAAGGGTTATATCACCGAATATATTTTTTCAGATTTTTCAGAACCTTCCAATGGACTTTTGCGTCATATTTACCGTTCAGCTCTTTGATCCACTCTTCTTCAAGTCGGGCCTGGTCTTCGACCGGTTTGCTCCAAACCCGTTCGTTGCTGATCTCGAACAACAGGATACCGTCGCGGTACTCTTTCAGCAGCTGTTGAAACTCCGGATGATTTCCTTTCAGGCTACGCCGTCCGAGCTCGTTGATGATATCGCGGACAAAGAGCCGATACACTTCGTTCATAAAATCGCCCGAATACGTTTTTGTAGAGAACGGATAACGACGAAGGTACTCCGCAAACTCTTTCTGAGGGAAATCCATATTATTCATATGCATCAGCACTTTGTCCATTTTGCTGGCGCGGTTATAGAATGCCGTATCGGTAGGGAAATAGTCATCGCACAGACGCTGCAGTTCGTCATACGCTTCCTGATTCAGTTTATAACCTAACTTTTTCTTTTCACGTTCATCATAGCTGTAGAAGAGTTCGAAGTTGTATTCTCCCTGCCGCATGGCATTATAATATGCTTTTTCAACTTCTTCGTACGGGGCTTGAGGTTTACGATCCAACAACTTAATGATATGATAGCCGTAACGTGTTTGAACCGGCTCGGAAATGTCGTTGATTTCTTTCAACGCAAAGGCGGCTTGTTCAAAAGGTTTGACCATCTCGCCCAATCCGAAGTAAGGTACGGCTCCTCCCGTAGCATACGTTCTTCCGTCAATGGAATACTTAGGGACTAAGTCTTCAAATTTTTCTCCGTTCTTCAGTTTTTCGTACACTTCTTTGGCCTTTTGAGCGAACACGATGGTGTCAAAAGCTTCGCCCGATTGTTGCTCGGGGCCGACTAAGATATGTGCCACGCGAACTTTGCCCGGATTCGGAATCTTCCGGTCGATACGGATAATATGGAAACCTAATGGCGTACGTACGGGCTCGGAAATATCTCCGACATTCATCCGGAACACAGCATTTTCAAATGCCTTTACTGCTTGAAGAGGATACAAATACTCGATACGTTCGTACATAACGGTATCCTTGTCTCCACTTGAGGCCATAAGCTCTTTACCGACTTTATCGAAGTCTTCCCCTCCTCGGATGCGGTCGTAGGCGGCTTTTGCTTTGCGATACACCGAGACGGTATCTTTCGATACTGTCTGACTTGGCAACGGAAAGAATATCTGTGTGACTGTCGGAATCTCCTTGCTCCTGTTATAGAGCTCACGAATGGCTAACGCTTCACCGCGTTTATCGGACAGGAAACTGGCGCGCAGCTGTGATTCATAAGTTGTCAACTCTTCCTGAAAGGCTTTCGTTTGGTCTATGCCGGCTGCTTCGGCATCTGCCACTTTCAACTTAAAGTTTTTAAATAATGTCACATAGTTTTCCAGCGATTTTTTATTCATTAAATCTACCCCGCTGTCTTTCTGTGCGATAAACAGAAACTCCGATAAAGGAATATCTTTTCCTGCAATCGTCATAACGACTGGGTCTTCAGCCGTTTTTTCCTGTGCAAATATCGGCGTACCTATCGCTACGGCTAACGCGGTACATAAAATAATCTTCTTCATTACCTTTGCTTTATTTTATGATGTTTATTGTCATGTTTTAATTGGCCATTTCGGAAAGGAATTTAATACGGATCAGACGGATCTCCTCTTCCGTATAGTCGCTTCCCAACTCATCGATGGCTTCCTCCAAATCATCGGTTTTTGCTTCTTTGAAATATTCGTAGATATCATCAACATGATCTTCATCCATTGCTTCCTCGATGAAATAATCGATATTGATCCGTGTACCCGAATATACAATCGACTCGACCTCGTCTAATAATTCGCTGAATTCCAGTCCTTTCGATGCGGCGATGTCGTCAAGAGCGACCTTCCGGTCAATGCTTTGAACAATCCATACTTTCAGCTTTGATTTGTTCGCAACGGTACGTACACGCATGTCTTCCGGACGTTCGATCTCGTTCTCTTCGACATATTTTTTGATCAGCGCCACAAACGCCGTTCCGTATCGTTTCGCTTTTCCGGCTCCCACTCCCGGAATATTTTGTAATTCATCCAATGTAATCGGATAGGTTGTTGCCATCGCTTCCAATGAAGGGTCTTGAAATATTACGAAAGGAGGTACATCCAATTGCTTGGATAGCTTCTTCCGCAAGTCTTTCATGATTGAGAACAGGGCAGGGTCTACGGCACTTGATCCTCCGCTTCGTAGCGTCGTTTCCGTGGCATCATCTTCTTCGAACTCGTTATCTTTTACAATCTTGAATGATACCGGCTGCTTCATATACTCTCTTCCCTGCGGAGTAATCTTTAACAATCCGTAATTTTCAATATCCTTGGCGATATAACCGGCTATCTGCGCCTGACGGATGACCGCATTCCATGTTTTTTCATCTTCATCCTGACCGGCACCAAATAATTCCAGTTCGTTGTGTTTGTATGACAGGATATCGGCAGTCTCATTCCCCAGTAAAAAGCTGATCACATACTCAGTCTTGTATTTTTCTTTTAACGAATCGACAGCTTCCAGAACCGTGAGCAACCATTCTTTTGCCTCGATCAGGGTCTTCGGGTTGAGACAATTGTCACAACAACCGCAATTTTCTTCGAAGTATTCTTCACCAAAGTAATGCAACAATACTTTACGGCGGCATACGGCCGTTTCGGCATAAGCTGCCGTTTCAAGCAATAACTGCTTGCCGATCTCCTGTTCCACAATCGGTTTGCCTTGCAAGAATTTTTCCAGCTTCTGCAAGTCTTTATTCGCGTAAAATGCAACACATTGCCCCTCGCCTCCGTCACGTCCGGCACGTCCCGTTTCCTGATAATATCCTTCTAAACTTTTCGGGATATCGTAGTGTATGACATAACGCACATCGGGCTTATCAATTCCCATACCGAAAGCGATCGTGGCCACAATCACATCGGTTTTTTCCATCAGAAAAGCATCCTGATTGGCCGAACGCTGCTGCGAGTCCATGCCGGCATGATAAGGCAGGGCTTTGATTCCGTTTGCACACAGGATATCGGCAAACTCTTCCACTTTTTTGCGGCTCAGGCAATAGATAATACCGGACTTGCCTTCGTTGGCCTTGATGTATTTAATGATTTCACGATCGATATCTTTCCCCTTCGGACGTATTTCGTAGTACAGATTGGCCCGATTAAATGAAGATTTGAATACTTTCGCATCCATCATCCCGAGATTTTTCTGGATATCGTGCTGTACTTTCGGAGTAGCCGTAGCCGTCAATGCAATCAAGGGGCGTTTCCCGATCTCGTTGATGATGGGACGAATCCGACGGTATTCCGGACGAAAATCATGTCCCCACTCTGAAATACAATGTGCTTCGTCTACCGCGTAGAACGATATTTTAACTTGACGCAGAAACCCGATATTTTCCTCCTTGGTCAGCGACTCCGGGGCTACATAGAGTAATTTTGTTTTACCGGACAGGATGTCCTGCTTGACTTGTTCGATGGCTGCACGGTTCAAGGATGAATTGATAAAATGGGCTACGCCGTCTTCCTCGCTGAAGTTGCGCATGGCATCCACTTGATTCTTCATCAGAGCAATCAGAGGTGAGATAACTAAAGCTGTCCCATCCATCATCAGCGACGGCAACTGATAGCAAAGTGACTTCCCTCCACCGGTCGGCATGAGCACAAACGTATCTTTTCCGGCTAAGACATTCTCGATAATTTCTTTCTGGTTGCCTTTAAACGAGGAAAATCCGAAATGAAATAGCAGCGCTTCCGTTATGTCGGCACCGGTAAGATCCTTCTTTGTCCGACCCGTAGAAACTTTTTTTGCGGTTTGTGCAACGGCTTCGCCCGACATCTTCTTGCCCGACTTACCTGCCGGCGTCTTCTTCTCTACGGGTTTACGTTTCTCCGCCGACGTTTTTGTCTTTTCTACGTTCGGTTCGTCCTCCGTGATGTCTTTTTTCTTTGCCATATGTTTTGTAAATATTTACGATAGCTTTATGCTCTTTGCAGGCGGCTGACATCTGTTTTCTCGAACTGTTCTTTTGCATAATCCAAGGAAACGGCCAGTTTTTTCCTGTTTTGGGAAGGCATTTGATACATGGCGTCCATCATAATTGCTTCCACGATAGAACGCAAACCACGTGCTCCCAGTTTAAATTCAATGGCTTTATCTACCACATATTCATAGACCGCCTCATCAAAGGAAAGTTTGATACCGTCCATTTCGAACAGCTTAACATACTGCTTGATGATAGAGTTCTTCGGTTCGGTCAAAATCTGTCGTAAAGCCGACCGGTCTAAAGGTTCCAAATAGGTCAAAATCGGCAGCCGACCGATAATCTCAGGAATCATGCCGAACGATTTCAAGTCGGTAGGGGTGATGTATTGCATCAAATTGTTTCGGTCTACGACAGCCGTTTCTCTGCTGGCTGCATAGCCGACCACCCGTGTGTTGAGCCGCTGGGCGATTTTTTTTTCGATGCCGTCGAATGCTCCTCCGCAAATGAACAGGATATTACGGGTGTCCACGGCAATCATGCGCTGCTCGGGATGTTTGCGCCCTCCCTGCGGTGGGACATTTACGATCGATCCTTCC
Organism: Tannerella forsythia; assembly: GCF_001006485.1. Lineage (GTDB taxonomy): Bacteria > Bacteroidota > Bacteroidia > Bacteroidales > Tannerellaceae > Tannerella > Tannerella forsythia. Next base: position 8,742 of record NZ_JUET01000136.1, on the reverse strand, counting down.
AGCAATTTCAGCAAGCCTTGCTGTACCCCTTCGCCGCTGACATCGCGTGTGATCGACGGATTGTCACTTTTGCGAGCAATCTTGTCAATCTCGTCGATAAAGACAATTCCCCGCTGAGCAGCCTCAACATGATAGTCGGCCGCCTGCAACAAGCGTGTCAGAATACTTTCGATATCTTCTCCCACATAGCCGGCTTCGGTGAGTACGGTAGCATCGACAATGCAGAATGGCACATGCAGCTTGCGCGCCACGGTTCGTGCCAGCAACGTTTTTCCCGTCCCCGTGGCTCCGACCATGATGATATTCGATTTCTCAATTTCCACATCGTCCGGCGTCACTTTTTGCATCAGTCGCTTGTAATGGTTATAGACAGCTACCGAAAGGTAACGCTTAGCCGTATCCTGACCGATCACATACTGATCAAGGAATGCTTTTAGTTCCTGAGGCTTAGGGATGTCCTCTCCTTTTGGCATAAATCCTTGACTTTTCGGTTTTGCCTCACGCACGATGTCGTATGCCTGCATGACACAGTCGTCGCAGATCGCACCCGTCAGACCGGTAATCAACAACGTCGCATCTTTGCGACTTTTCCCACAGAAAGAGCAAGAACCGTCTAATGTCTTTGCCATCGTATTCTTTTCGTTGTTTATTTACGCTTCATAATTTCGTCGACCATCCCGTATTCCTGCGCTTCTTGTGCGTTCATCCAATAATCGCGGTCACTGTCGCGAGAAATCACTTCATACGGTTTGCCCGAATGTTCGGAGATGATACGATAGAGTTCGTCTTTTACCCTCAAGACTTCACGAACGGCGATTTCCATGTCCGAAGCCTGCCCCTGCACGCCACTGAGCGGTTGATGAATCAGCACGCGCGAGTGCGGCAAACAGTAACGTTTCCCTTTTTCGCCGGCTACGAGTAACACCGAAGCCATGGATGCGGCAATCCCGGTGCAGATCGTTGTCACCTGACTTCCGATGAACTGCATCGTATCGTATATCCCCAGTCCTGCATATACCGAGCCACCGGGTGAATTGATATAGATCGAGATATCTTTACCCGGGTCGCTCGAGTCTAGATAAAGCAACTGGGCTTGTATGACATTGGCGGTATAATCGTCGATCTGTGTACCCAGGAAAATGATGCGATCCATCATCAGACGTGAGAAAACGTCCATCTGAGCGACGTTCAACTGGCGCTCTTCGATGATGGTCGGCGAGATATAACTGCTTGAGACATTCATATAGCTCTCAAGTGCCGTAGCACTCATTCCTAAATGTTGGGTCGCATATTTCTTAAATTCGTTTTTCATTCGTGTCTTTTTTTTATTTCCGTTTTTCTGCCAGCACTTTTTCAAACTCGTCGAGCGAGATTGTTTTCGTCTCTACCTTAACATGCTCTTTGAGCCATTCCGCAAGCTTCCCGTCAATTACACGATCAACCAGATTCTTTACGGTTTCTTCCTTTTTCATCATGTCTTTGGCATAATTCTCAAGTACATCGTCGGGCACGGAGAGCATGCCGTACTGTGCAAACTGTGTCCGGGCTACCTGTTTGGCAAGCGATTCAACGTCTGCGTCTTCTACTTTAAGATCATGGGTACGTACAAGCTGTTCCTTGGCCAGATGCGCTTTCAGGTCTTCCACGACATGCGGATAGTCTTTCTCTACCATCTCCGGCGTATTCTTCTCGTCCGACTTGAGCAGCCAGCGCTTCAGGATATCGTCGGCAAAAGATATGTCGGCTGTCTTCTTAAGCATCAAGGCACGTACATCGGCAAAAAACGTATAATCGCTCTGCGGACGGAACTGCTCTTCCAGCGACTCTTTCACCCGATCGCGAAATTCGGCTTCAGTCTTCACCGCTCCTTCGCCGAAGATCTTATCATACAATTCCCGGTTCAAGTCGGAGGGCTTGTGGCGTGTGATTTCTTTGATCTCGAAACGGAAATCACGGGTAATACTCGCCACTTCTTCCTTCTTTACATTCAGGAAAGATGCGATCTCCGCTTCGGCTCCTTCGTAGGCTTTATTCGGATTGAAAACAACCTTGTCGTTCAGTTTGGCACCAAGGAATTTGTTGCGTTCTTCTTCGTCTTTGATATATTGGGGCATGAGCATGGCTTCTTCGACCCAAATACCGCCGGGCAGTTGTTCGTCCCCCTCCATCTCTACTACTGTACCTTTTACAAGGTCATTTTCCTCAATGTCTTCCACATTGTCGTACGATCCGAAACTTCGCCGGTACGAGTCAATCTGCTTGTCTATCAATGCATCGTCAACATCCACTTCATACCGTGTCAGTTTATCGCGTTTCGTCAATTTGATATCGAGTACAGGTGCCAATGCGACGTCGAACCGAAACTCAAAATTCTCCTGTGTGTCGAAGTCGACCGTCGGATGATCGGTGCATGGCACAGGCTGTCCGAGAATAGCGATGTTATTTTCACGAATGTAATTAAACAGACTCTCTGAAGCGATCCGGTTAATCTCTTCGGCCAGCACGTATTTGCCGTACATTTTCTTGATCAAGCCCAACGGGACCATCCCTTTCCGGAATCCCGGCATATCGGCTTTCCGACGATACTGACGCAGATTCTTATCAACCTGCGCTTCGTAGTCTTTCTTTTCTATCGCTACTGTCACAACGCCACTGACGGAGTCGTTGCTTTTTAATGAAACATTCATTCCGTTCTGTTTAATATTTAATCTTTTAAATCTGTTTTTTCTTTTATGCAGGGTGCAAAATTAGACTTATAATTTTAATCTCGCAAATATAAAACATCCAATAAACAATAATTTTCGCTATAAAACACTTGTTTATTCCGATTTTATCTGTTTCTTTGCGGCGTGAAAGGAGTGATTATACTTCCGAACGTACTTAACAATCGGTTTTTATCTCTGTCAGCGATTGATGATTTATTTTTCATTGTTTTGAACTTCCGGTTTTCTTGCACTTTTCATTAGTAACGATCGAGTATTTTTAATTTTATATTTTATGAACATTTACATTGGAAACCTGAACTATCGTGTCCGGGAGAATGAATTGCAGAAACGATTGGAAGAGTATGGGGCGGTAGACTCTGTCAAAGTAATCAAAGACCGCGAGACGGGCCGGTCGAAAGGTTATGCTTTTGCTGAGATGCCGAATACGGCTGAGGCACAGCGAGCGATCTCGGAGATGAATGAGACGGAGTTTGAAGGCCGTCAGATGGTTGTCAAAGAAGCGCTTCCGAGAGCTTAAACGACGATATCTCTTTGAAGGGATGAAAGGATAACTTCCGTCGCTCGTCGAAAAGACGGGGGCGGAAGTTGTTTTTTATACTTTTGTATCGATGAAAGGGATTTTTGCCGATCGAGGGGCCGGATTTCAGGCCGGTGTGTTGCTCATCACTATGATGGTCGGATATTTACTTGCCTCGTTGTTTTATGCAAGCATCCTGTTGATGACGGGAGAAAATGATAAAACACATCTGCCGCCCGGCATACTGTTAGGGATGCAGTTCGTTGGCTCCGTGACAGCCTTTTTGATACCGGCACTCGTTACCGCCTTTCTTTGTAGCGACGATCCCCGTCGCTTTCTGCAGATGAACAGCCTCCCTAATATACGTATTTGGTTTCTGGCGGGTGGTATGACCATGCTCCTGATGCCGGTCGTTTCGCTCATCAGCATCCTGAACGCGCAGATGGAATTGCCTGATGCGCTGACACCGCTCGAAAGTCGCATGCGCGAGACACAGCAAGCTGCCGACACCCTCGTGCGACAGATGCTTTCCGGCTCTTGTACATTGCTGCCATTCAGCCTGCTGGTGATGGCCGTAGGAGCCAGCGTAACAGAAGAATTCTTTTTCCGCGGGACTCTCTTCTCTCTCCTGCGAAAGAAAATCCGCAATCCTCATGCACTGATCTGGATTGTTGCCGCACTTTTCAGCGCCCTCCATTTCCAGTTTTACGGATTCCTGCCACGTATGCTGCTGGGCGCATTTCTGGGTTATCTGATCTACTGGTGTCGTAGCATCTGGATGCCTGTCTTCGCCCATTTCATTAACAACGCGTGTGCGATCATCGGGATATCGGCTGGCGGAAAATCGGAAAATGCTGTCACGGCGGATGCTTCGCCCGAGAGACTTCGAATGTTGGCCGTCGGCTCTATCGTGGGACTTGCTTTATTTGTCGTCTTGACGATGCGTATGAAACGCCTGCTACGAAAGTAGAGAGAAACGTAATGCCTCTATGGTTTCCCTCCATGCCGTCCTCCATGCCCATGCCCTCGTTCCTGCATAAACTCACGCATAAACCGGGCTTCTGCTTCCTGATATTTATATAACTTTTCCACAGATAGTATCCGCTTGAATTTCTCGTGGTATTCTTTTTCCAGCTTGGCTTCTTTCAGCCGTGTTTCGGTCGTGCAATCGACCAGCTTCTGCTGTTCTTCTTCCGTCAGCCCTTCTTTCGAACGGCTCCTGCGTGCCAATTTCCGGCAATCCCGCCCAATCTCGAACTTCTTTCGCTGCATTTCATTCTCGATCGGGATAAAAGCTGCGGCTTCATCGGCTGTCAGGCCGGCTGATGCCGTGATATACGCATTTCGTTTAGCCATAAAAGCCTCACGGTCAAACTTCTCTTTATCATCCTGCGCTATAACCGTAGAAAAAATACCTGTTACAGCGACCATAATCAACATAAAAAGTACACACTTTCTCATACGTTCTTATTCCATTGCTTCGACTTCTTCTAAAAACAGCTCGTCCGCATATTGCGCCTCCAGGTATTCCAAAAATTCCTGATCCTCTTCAGAGATCGCATTTAACGAAGCTTCGGGTGCTTCCATTTTTACGAGCAACGGATCGGCAGTGTGATCTTTTTGCACCCGTTCCCCCTGTATTCCTTTGAAGATTAGGAGCAGCCCGATAAAACTTGCCGCTAAATAAAGCCACGGACGTATCTTATCAGCCATCGAAACGACTTTGGTTTCTTTCTGTTGGGGACACTCCGGCAGACGGGCCATAATCTGATCCGTCAGCCCTTCCATATAGCCTTCGGGCACACGGAACGAATTTTTCTTTTTCTCATCCTCTATATTGAATTGCTGTATCTTCATAACTGTCTAATCAGGGATTGCGTATCTTTTGACGTGTTAAAATTGAGAAGGTTTAACCGTCTTTTGTTAAAAACGCTTCGATTTTTTTGACGGCATGATGGTAAGAGGCTTTTAACGCTCCGACAGAGGTACTAAGCACCTCGGACATCTCCTCGTATTTCATGTCTGTACCGTACTTCATCGTGAAGACGAGTCTCTGCTTTTCGGGAAGTTTGAGAATCGCTTCCTGAAATTTAAGTTCCAATTCATCCCCATCGAAATATTCGTCGCTTTTCAGGGTTTCCAGTAAGAAGACATCCGTGTCATCAAGCGAAATGTTACGATTGGAACGTTGCCGGTTCAGAAAGGTGATACATTCGTTCGTGGCGATCTTATACAGCCACGTCGAGATCTTGGCTTCGCCCCGGAAACAGTCGAGGTTCGACCATGCTTTCAGGAAAGTGTTTTGCAGAATATCATTGGCATCGTCATGCGAAAGCACCATTTTACGGATCTGCCAATACAGTTTTTCGCCGTATGCTTCAACCACCTCGGCAAACGCATTCCGCTGGGTCTCCGGATTGCGAAGACGTTCCGTTACCTCTTCTTCCTTGTACAGTCTGATCGACCTCTTTTTCACGGCGTAAATATACGTATTTTTGTTCGTATAAGGTAGCTTAATGTAAATGAATTTGTTAAGAATTGATAATTTTAGAGGCGAGTAATCGGGGTTTCCATATCTTTGCCGGCGTATTTTTTAACGTTAAATAATTTGTATGAGAGCAAAAAAACGATTGAATGATCAACATGCTTTCCGTTTCAGACGATTTGTACGGAAGGCTTACAGTGCATTTAACAGTATGCACAAGGTAGTGAACATCGGGGTGCTGACAAGCAGTATGCTGACCTTTGCACATCTGTCGCCGGTATCGGCACAGCAGGGAGCAGGTGCAGTAGCCGACAAGATGCCCGAAGAAGAACTGGATGAGGTGACGGTGACGGCCGCACGCGTCGAGACGCCTCTTGCACAGTCGGCACGATTGGTAACGGTTATCACCAAAGCGCAGATTGAGCAGGCGCCCGTCCAAAGTCTGCAGGAACTATTGGTATATGCCGCCCATATCGACGTGATTCAGCGTGGCGGACACGGCGTTCAGGCCGACATCTCCATCCGCGGCGGCTCAGCCGATCAGACCGCCATTCTGCTAAACGGCATCAACCTGACCAATCCACACACCGGACATTACAACCTCGACCTTCCGGTCAATCTCTCCGACATCGAACGTATCGAAATCATCCACGGCCCTTCGGCACTGATTTACGGTTCAGGCGCTTTTTCCGGAGGGATCAATATCATCACAAAAAAAGAAATCGACGCACGCGTATATGCCAATGCGGAGGCAGGGATGCATAACCTGTGGCGAGGCGATGTACGTGGAGCGGCTGAGATCGGGCGGACGAGAAACAGCCTTTCGGCAGGCTACCAGTCGTCCGACGGATATATTCCTCACAGCGACTACCGGATGCATAACCTGCTTTGGCAGACACGCTGGAATGCACGCGAAAGCGCATATCTGGACGTGCAACTGGGCTACAACAACAAACACTACGGAGCCAATACGTTTTATTCGGCGAAGTTCCCGAATCAGTATGAACGGACAAGCGCTTACATGGCAACACTGAAAGGCTCCTTTGGCCAGACGCTGCGGGTAATTCCCATCCTCTACTGGAGCCGCCACTACGACCGGTTCGACCTGATTAAAGATACCTCTAAAGGGCGTAATTTCCATCGCGGCGATACGTATGGCGCCAACCTGATTCTTCAATATACTTCGCGCATTGGTACAACGACATTGGGAGGTGAAGTGCGACGCGAAGACATCGTCAGCAGCAAACTGGGCAAGCCACGTGCCCGTCCGGAGGGAGATTATACGAAATATGACGACCGCACGACGAGCGGTGTAACACTGGAGCATACGTATACGACGAGCCGTTTCTCGCTTTCGGCGGGAGCGCTGGTAAACTACAATACCTTGACGGATGCCATTCGTTTCTACCCGTCGGTCAGCGCGGCATACCGTCCGACAGAAGGGCTGAAGATTGCCACGACATGGAGCCAGTCAACCCGCATGCCGACCTTTACCGACTTGTATTATACGCAGGAGACACATCATGCCAATGAGCAGTTGAAACCTGAACGGTCGGAGTCGGTCGACTTGGGCGTGACGTATGACCGTCCGCTCGTAAGCGCTTACGTAAAAGGCTTCCTGATGTGGGGGCGCGATATGATTGACTGGGTGCGCACATCGGGCGATGCGAAATGGGCGTCATGGAATCTGACGGAAGTAGATAAGCAGGGTGTGGAGACAGGCGTCACATTACGACCGGGACACCGATGGCCGATGCTCGGGCACTCCGAACTTTCGATCAGCTATGCACGAATGAATCAGACTGCCGACTCGAAAGGATTGGAGTCAAAATATCTGCTGAACTATTTGCGCGACAAGCTGACCGTGCAACTACGGCATCCGGTGTGCCGGAATTTTTCGGCCGCATGGCATTTCCGGCTTCAAAAACGGATGGGGAACTACCGCCGGTTTGAGGGAGGCGCCGATGCGGGACTGCATCCCTATCCGGCTTTTTCGGTATTCGACCTGAAGCTCAACTATACACTTCGGAACGTCGATTTGCATGTGAGCATGAATAATCTTTACGATACGCAGTATTACGACGTGGGTAACGTGCCTCAAGCCGGCTTCTGGCTGATGGGAGGCGTAACGTACCGGTTGAAGTAAAAATCCAAAAACAGCTACCCTTTGCATCGGATGATGGAGGGTAGTTGCTTCTTGTGCTTTTATCAGCATTTATAAGCCTATCGCAAGTGTTGAATTGTTTAGTTGTTTGTTGAGTTGTTGAGGTGTTTGATTGTTGAGTTGTTGAGGTGTTGAGTTGTTTGATTGTTGAGTTGTTGAGTTGTTGAGGTGTTGAGTTGTTTGATTGTTGAGGTGTTGAGGCGTTGAGGTGTTGATCTGTTTGCTGACCGTTGTAAAAGCCCTGAAAGGGCGCATTAATTCAGCCCAATGTGGAGCGAAGCGAAGCGTTGGGAAAAAAGGCATAGCATCTCAGCGGAGGGCTGTAAGCCTGACGTAATTCAATGGTTAATGGTCAATGGTTAATGGTTATGCCGGGTACACGGTATCCGAGCGCAACGGCCATCCGAACGCAAATTTCGCAAATGGACGCAAATCAACGCAAATAACCCCCTCTTGTCATTCCGAACACCTCCTCTTGTCATTCCGAACGCAGTGAGGAATCTCGCGGGGTAAAGGGAAGAGATTCTTCGCTTCGCTCTGAATGACAAATTAATGGTTAATGGTCAATTGTTAATTGTTATGCCGTGTAGGGGCGAACCATCTGTTCGCCCTTTTTTTTTGTGTGGTGTCGGGTTTGTCCGAACGCAAATTTCGCAAATGGCGCAAATCAACGCAAATAACAGCCTTTGTCATTCCGAACACCTCCTCTTGTCATTCCGAACGCAGTGAGGAATCTCGCGGGGTAAAGGGAAGGGATTCTTCGCTTCGCTCTGAATGACATATTAATGGTTAATGGTCAATTGTTATGCGTGGTACACGGTATCCGAACGCAGAGGAACATCCCCCCCCC
>NZ_JUET01000135.1 GCF_001006485.1 Tannerella forsythia | reverse complement strand
GAGATCGTCAGAAAATATTTCCAGGAGATGGCATGATTCGCTTATCTGAACAAAGTCCCCTGGGCACCGGAAGACATCGGAAATGTTATGCGCATCCGGAAGATGCCCAACGCTGTATCAAGATTGTCTACCATCGTGGCGATGGTGGCGATAAAGAGATCCGCCGTGAGTTAAAGTACTACGCGCATCTTGGTCGCCGGTTAAAAGACTGGAGTGGAATACCGCGCTATCACGGTACCGTTGAGACGGATTGCGGAACCGGTTATGTCTACGATGTGATTGCAGATTTTGACGGCAAGCCTTCCATTACGCTGAACGAATTTGCTGAACAATGCCGTTACGAAGAAGACATTGCACAACTGCGCCAGCTACTGAAACAGCTGAAGCGTTATTTGCAGGATAACCGTATCGTGACGATGT
>NZ_JUET01000134.1 GCF_001006485.1 Tannerella forsythia | reverse complement strand
TCCTTACGCTCTGAATGACAAATTAATTGTTAATTGTCAATGGTTAATTGTTATGCGTGGTACACGGTATCCGAGCGCTGAGGAACATCCCCCCCCACCCCCCCTTCAAAGGGGGGAAGAGCGGAGCGAAGGGGGGATGTTATCCCTTCAAAGGGGGAAGAGCGGAAAAACGAAAAAATCTGTGTGAAGATTTATCTCCCGCAAATTGTTTTTAATAAATCACAGTTGTGATTTATCTCGATGACAGAACCGAAAAGCCTCTATCGCGGAATATCCGTTAAAAGAGGCATCCGAAGCGAAGGGTGAGCGAGACGAAGCGATTGCCTTCGAGGTGTTTCACGTTGAATCCCCGAGTCAGCGTACCGTTCATTGCCACATAGCCGCGGGTACCGTTCGCATCGAGAACCCTCGAATATTGGAGCGCTACGTTGCCTCTGATCTGCGCGGCCGTAAGGTATTCGTATTCGCGGGCGAGGTATAGTTCGTTGTATTTCGGTTTGGTCTGGTCTTCGCCGGGCGTTGCGTACTGACCGTCTTTAGCCATCGTTCCTCCGCCCGAGGTATAGCGTGCGCCGAGGGAAATACCGTACTCGTTCTTACCTCGCACGAGGTTACGCACGGCGGTGGCGTGGTAATGTACGTAACGGATCGTTTGTTTGCGGTAATAAGGGTAAAGCGACAGGGTTTGCTTTCGTTGATACAGGTCGATGCCTCCTTTAAACGTCCATTGCGGATTGAAATTCCGCACTCCGATATCGGCCGTATAGCCGATGCTCGCGTTCAGTCGTTGCTTGTCGGCTACTTTCAGCGGATCGTAATATACGATCACGGTCGTGCCGCCCGGCCGACTTTCATGTTTGTAGACGTTTTCGAGGTTCTCGAGACTTTCGTTTTCGAGATGTAAGTCGAGGCGGTGATGGGCGGAACCTCTTTTCAGCAGAAATGCCCCGTTGTACTCGCAGATATCCGAATGATGTCGGCTGTGCAGCACCTTTGCCGAAGCCTTTCTGCCATACCCGCCTTCACGCTGCTTGTACGTCAGTTCGTGAGACATCCGAAAATCGGCCGAGCGATTGATATGCAGTTGTACCGAAGCGCCATGGTAACGGTTATACATGGGGGTATTGTCATTCTTTTGGGTGTAGCCGGTTTCTCCGAATTCTTCGACGGCACCGAAAAACGCGCCATAGCTGATCAGAGAGTAATATCGTTTGTCGGTTGTGCCATATACGTTGAAATTAAGTCCTTCTACACTGCGGCGATAGAAATAATTGGCTCCGAGCTCGACCGTTTCGTGAAGACGCCATGAAGCTCCGGCTGTGACCGACATGTCGAGCAGCCTGTTCTTATGGCGCAGGTCTTTTTGTTTGGCGTAATTGGCGGCATGATAATCTACCTTCGCGCTTAGTGTCACCCGATGGGTCAGGTCGGTGCTGATCGCTCCGGCCAAACGGTACGTTTCGAGGTTTTTGACGCCGCGTGTCGTATCGGTGTATTCCACAATGTCGAAAGGTTGTTCGTAAGGATCGATAAAGGCCGACCCCCCCATAGCTTTGCCTGTGAAATACCGGTAGCATATACCTCCGAAGAAGACGATTTGCGGCGAGAGACGGAAGAACGACTCGGTCTGTGCGCCGAGCGTGTAACTGTCGTCCGACTGATGATAATTGATAAACCCACCGTTTTCCTTTGTGGCAAAGACATCGGCCACCGCCATCTTCCCGACGGGCAGATACCGGATACCCGTTGCATTGTATCCGGTAAGCCGCGCATCGGAACGTTTGATATAACCGTAATCGATCCGTCCGGGGTATCCCGTCGTGTCTTGCGCTGCGATGCAGGCGGAGCTTAACACTCCGCCTATCCACATCAGCATGCGTATATAAAATCGTTTCTGCATACGGTCTATCATGTGTCTCTTCCACGATTAGTCTTTCAACGAAGACTGCCGGCGCTGGTGAAAGTCTTTCGTCGAGTTGTTGCTGTCCATATAGATGATACGTGCCCCTTTCTTGAGCGATGCCTCGGCATCGATACCGCTCGGGTCGGTGCTGGCCTTGCCGTCGATTTCGGTGCCTTTGTCGTATTTATATACGAGTTTCGCTTCATTGCCCGGCACGGCCTTCGTAGCATCCGGATCGACGTTGCGATACAGCGTATAGCCCTTCGCGTTTTGGTGATTGACGTATCCGGCATCTACTTTTGCCGTCAGACGCTTTTGATTGTTTTTTTGACCGACTTTGAATACTTCGATGCCGTCGAGCACCCACTCGTCTTTTATTTTCAGACGTGCATAGACCGGAGTTATTTTGCCTTGGTAGTAATTGAGGTTGTTCTTATCGTTGGCAAAGGCCGCAGGAGTGACGTCTTTTGTGGTGAAAATAAAGAAGGCAGGGCTTGTATTGCTCAGCGGCCAACCATTACCCATTCCGTATTTTACGGCCGAGAGATAATGCGAACTCGGAATAGCGGCCGAAGGTGCCGGATAGTAAAAGGTGTTGTCGTATACGGAAATATCGTATGCACAGTAGTATTCCGGCTTGCTGAGGTCGACCGACTTCGTATATGTCTTTGTATGATCGATCGCGCCGTTTAAGGCAATCAGGATTTGCTTGCCCGGCTCGATCGTTACGTTTTTTGGGAAATACCAGATTCCGTTGCCTGCAGGAACCCATCCTTCGCTTTCATAGAACAGTTTACCACCTTTATAGTCCTGATTGGGAGTAAAGGAGTTCGCCACAGGGAATGTCATCCCGAGGCATAGATTGTCGAGGCTGGCCGGTTGGGCGGAATTGTTGTATAGAATCACATATTGATCCATACTGAAGTTTCCCGACCCGTCGTCCTTAGGACATCCTGAGATATACAGCTCTTTGATTACGACCTGTCCTTTCTTTGACTCCGAAAGGTTTAGCACAAACAGGTTGGCCGATGTAGCTGCCGAGATCGTGAATTCTTCCGTGATTCCGCTATAGATATACGAATGGCCGCCGCTTTGACGCGTATCGGTTGCCGATGCCTTATAAACGCCGGAAGGTACGTTAAACGAGGCCGTTCCTGTCTTGTCGGTTTTTTCTTTCAAGGCCGAGCCTTTGATGTCGGTCAGGGTTACTTCTATGCCTTCGGTGGGCTTAAACGGGCTTCCTTGCGGATAAGCCAGTTGGATTTTGACTCCAAAGGTTTGGAAATCTTTCTCATCATCCTTGCATGACGTGCACAAAATCAGCGCACTGATCATCAAATAAAAAATCTTCTTCATCTTACCTTGTTTTTTAATTAGTTATACATATAAAATTAAGATCATATTCGTTATAGTTTCAGTCGCAGCGACAGTCCGTAGGTGAATTGCGGAATGAACCCGCTTTCATATAAAGAGGTCTCCATATGATTCTCCGAGAACTTTACTTTTCCCATGTTGTTGAAAAAATTGTGGGCATAGAAGGAGATGGTTGCAAATTTGCCGATTTCTTTCGTAATTTGGATATTTGCAGAAAAGTACGGCGATATCCGGTTCGGATTGAAAAAATAATTTGTTGGCGATTTGAGTACCATTTTGGCCAATTCGGTGTATAATTCTTTGTCGTTTTCTTTCGCCCATGCAAATTTCTCGGCAAAAGGAATCTTCGTATCGGGATCTTCCCACGTCGAGTAATACAGCGGATAAGTACCTACATAGACATCCCCCTGATAAATATCGGTATCTTCGCCTGAAAGATGCTCCGGTTTGCTCATTACGAAGCCGTAGTTTCGCCCCTTGTATTGACTGAGCCGGCGACTGTATTGATATAACGACGCTTCGAGTTTTACGGTAAAGATCATTCGGATCGCGGGGATATGCGTTTCGGTCGTAACGTTCAGGTTCACTTCTTCGGAGATTCCCCCGTTCGAGACGGAAGGAGACGCCGGCTGAATGCTTGATACAATGCTGCCTCCAGTGCGGTACGAAGTGGCGGTGGTCGACGAGCCGACGTAATAGCCGATGTACCTGAACGGGGTATTGTCCGTCATGGACTGTGCGGGAACTGATGCGATCAGCGTTTCGTCTACTCCTTTGTAGCGATAGTAATTTCCATCGAGGAGAAACCTTGTTCTGACAGAGGGGATGCGTGGGAATTCGACTTTCCATTCGATGCCGTTTCGCTCGATGGGCGATCCGTTCCGATAGACGTAGTTGGTCTTATACGTATCGCGTGTCGTATATTCGAGCGCATGACTGCTGTGTGCGCCGGTCTTGTCCGAGACGGTGACGAGCCCCGTCTCCCTGTCGATCGTATATTGTCTGTTTTGTAACGGAATGGTGCTCTGTTCAAGCGCTTTTTGATCGGTCAGCCGATAAGAGTAAGGCGTATGTTCGAGGGTACAGATATACGGATCGACGGTTTGGCTTCGGAAGAAGGAAAGATGAACCTTTACACCGCTGATGGAAAGCTCTGTACGGAATTCATACTGTTCGTTATGCTGCCAGCGCAGGTTGGGGTTGTGGCGAGGCAGTGTCCGGGTGGTGTAGTAGGCATAAAACGTGCTGCCGTCGGCCATGGCGCCGGGGGCGAAAGCCAGATCGTCGGAATACGTCGGTCTGGGATAAAGCACTTCGTGCGAGGGGAGTTTGACGGACTTTCCCCATCCTGCGTAGAGGCTGAAGTCGCTGAGCATGCCGTCTGCATTTTTGCGCAAGGTGCACTTGGCATTGACTCTGGGCGAGATGCTCTGTACGGTACCGTAGGCTGAAGAGCGGATCATCGTCATGTCCGTGCGTATGCCGGCCGTTACTTCAAGCAGCGAGGCGTTCTGCCTGAGGGGCAGGCTCAGTTTGTCTTCGATGTACCAGGCAATGTTATTCACGGACGGTTTTTCATTGTAACGGTACGGACGCCATGTCGGGGCATAGCGCAGATCGTTGTAGTAAACGCCCCGCCCTTTATTACTGCTGCTACTCAGTTCGGCACCGGCTATGAGTTTGTGCGAGAGGGAGCCGAACAGATGCTGCCAGTCGGCTTTGATCTTACCTGCGTAGTGAACGGGCTTGCTGTCGTGATATTGTAACACGTACCAGTAACCGCGCGTAAGCAGGAGGACGGGAGCATCCGGGTTTTCGTCATAGTTCGTTGCGATGAAATATCCTTGTTCCAACGAATGGAGAGAGGCTTGCGACGACGAACTGCTTCTGTTCGTGTTTAACTTCGATAGCCGGTCGGAATAACTGACCGATCCGGAGAACTCCAAATTCGTGATCCATGCCTTGTTAAGCAGCCATTTGGCGCTTACACTCCCTCGCAGACTGTTATTTTGCATATGCGTGTATGTCTCTTTGAAAGCATCGGGGTCGGCTTTTGAATCGTAGCCGCCGATATTGGCCGCTAGCCCCAGATCGAATGAGAGTGGCATTCCCCGGCTTTTGTTTAGCGTATGTGAATAGTTCGTCGTAAACACATTGCGTGTGTATGATGTGTATGGAGAAGCCGGGTCGGAAACGGATTTCGTATGCTCGAAGCTTGTGTTGAGCGTGCCTGCATCCCTGCCGAGCGAAAAGCCCTTGCTGACGGCTACCTGTTTGTTTACGGGCGAGGTCGATAGATCGACTGTCAGCGGCGTCTTCCCTTTGCGCGTGTGGATTTTCACTAATCCATTCGTTAAGTCGCCATGCTCGACCGACGGGATACCCGTGACGATTTCGACCGATTCGATATTCGTTGAGCTGACGCTCCGCACATCGACTCCTCTCGTCTCGTCGAAGGCTGCGTTGTTTTGCAGCCGCACTCCGTCGACCTCGACGGCCGTTCCGAACGAAGCGTTCCCTTTCTCGCCTCCATATGCCCGTAATACAAAACGTTGATCTTTTGTAAGTTTTTGATTTATAGGTGTTTTTCCACCTGGCAGTAACGAGAGGATGTCGGCCACATTCGTTATCTGTGCATGGTCCAACGTCGTACGGTCAATGGTATAGGATGTTGTCAACTCGCGAGGTTTCTGGCGCGCCGTGACTACAACTTCGTCGAGCGCCAGATTCTCTTCCGCGAGCAGAAATACAAGCTCCGGCATATCGTTTTTGACCTCGATATCGAACGATTTTGTGACGTACCCGAGGCAATGAACCAGCAATACAGTCTTGCCGCCGGGAACATCTCTCAGTACGAATCGTCCCGCCTCGTCGGCCACTGTCCACAACCGATTATCCGCAAACGAGACGGCAGCAAAACCCACCCCCTCTTTACTTTTGCTGTTCAGTATTTTACCCGTTATTGTGAACGTCTGGCCGAACAAACCCTGTGTACAGACCGAGCACCATATGATAACCCCAATAATATATCCACGCATGGCTTTTATAATCAGATTGCAAAGATAGCATCCCCAGCCGTATGCTCAAATCCCCAATAATGGGGATAATTTATTCCGTAACGCCCCCGAATTTTATCCTTTCTTACATACCTGAAGAGGGTGTGCCAAAACATATTGCGTCTTAACACACCCTCTCGTTTGCTCTTCCTCTTGGACTTGAACCAAGGACCCTCTGATTAACAGTCAGATGCTCTAACCAACTGAGCTAAGGAAGAGTGTTGTTCTCTTAAAATTGCGGTGCAAAGATACGGCTATTTTCGAAATATGCAATATATTTGTGCAAAAATTTTTTTGAGTAGATGAAAATTATTGGAATTGGGAATGCATTACTCGACGTTTTGTTGCGTCTGGAGACTGATACAACGCTGGAAACTATCGGGATGAAGAAAGGCGCGATGGATTTGATCGACGAAGCAACGATGCGATCGATTCAGCGTGAACAGTCGGGACTGGAACGTTCGGAGGCTCCGGGCGGATCGGTATGTAATACGATGCGTGCGCTTGCATTGTTAGGCGCTTCGGTCGGTTATATAGGTAAAGTAGGCTCGGATGCGAACGGCCGTTTTTATACAACGGCGATACACGATGCCAGTGTGATACCGCATATCGTGCAAACGGACGGTATATCGGGATGCTGCACGGTGTTGATGTCGCCCGACAGCGAACGGACGATGGCGACTTTTCTCGGTCCCGCGGCCACACTGACGGCCGAAGAGATTACAGATGACGTATTACGTATGTATGACTGTCTTTATATGGAGGGTTATCTGATCTCGAACGAGCAGCTGTTTCATCCGATCCTGCGTCGCGCAAAGAAGCTGGGACTGAAAATAGCACTTGATCTGTCGAACTTTAATATAGTTCACGGGTTTCATGAGATGTTGCATCAGGTCATTCCCGAATATGTAGATATTCTTTTCTCGAATGATAGCGAAGCCGAGGCTTATACCGGCCTTGCTCCGGCTGAGGCCATTCGTGAGATCATGAAAGATGTTGAATATTCGGTAGTGACCATCGGGAGAGACGGAGCATTGGCCGGACACCAGGGCGAAACAGTACATGTACCGGCCTTAAGTCATGCACCTGTCGATACGACCGGAGCGGGCGATAACTTTGCCGCCGGATTCTTGTACGGGTATTCGCAACGACTCTCATTGAAGCAGATGGCTTCGATCGGTGCCGTGATGGCCTCTCATGTGGTTGAAACCGTCGGGCCGCAAATCCCGGCCGATCGTTGGCAACAAATAAAGTTAAAAGTAGGTGAGATCATATCATAGGCGTGGCGAAAATGCCTACTTTTGCATCCTTATACATTTATAATATACACAACAGTACATGTCACGATTAAAAAATATACTGCTCCTTTCCCTTTTGCTGGCATTGGGAGGAGTTCACGGACTCGACGCTCAGCAGGGGAACCGTTTTGAGGTTAGTAAACAGTTGGAGATTCTCAATGCACTGGTGAAAGAAGTCGATATGTTTTACGTTGACTCGGTCGAGGTCGATAAGATGGTGAGACGTGGCATCGATGCCATGTTGAAAGGTCTGGATCCGTACACGGAATACTTTCCCGAGCAGGAGATGGACAATATGAAAATGTTGATCACCGGTGAATACGGCGGAGTAGGGGCTTATATCCGTTCGCGTGACGGGGGAGTAATCATCACCGAACCGTTCGAAGGGATGCCTGCTGCATTGGCCGGACTCAAGGCCGGTGACCGGATTCTGGGCATCGACACGGCTGATGTTACGAAGGCGACGAGCGAACGGGTGAGCGAATTGCTCAAAGGTGTGCCTAACTCGAAAGTCGTCCTGAAAATTCAGCGTCCGGGCGAAAAGAAACCGCGCAAGTTCGAAGTGATACGTAAACAAGTGATAATTAAACAAGTTGTGCATTACGGTGTTTATGGCGATCACACGGGATACATCTACCTTGACGGGTTCAGGGAAAAGAGTGCGCAGGAGGTGAAAGAGGCTTTTGAAGACCTGAAAAATCGTCATCAGATTACCTCGTTGATTCTCGACCTGCGCGATAATGGCGGAGGGTTGCTGCCCAGTGCCGTTCAGATCGTGAATTATTTCGTGCCGAAGGGGCGGGAGGTCCTTTCGACGCGAGGCAAAATCAAACAGTGGGATCGCACGTATCGTACTACGGTCGATCCGATCGATACGGTCATTCCCATGGTGGTGCTCATTAACGGAAGTTCGGCATCGGCAGCCGAGATCGTCAGCGGGGCGTTGCAGGATATGGATCGTGCGGTGCTGGTGGGCAACCGATCGTTCGGGAAGGGGCTGGTGCAATCGACACGTAACCTGCCTTACGACGGAAATGTTAAAGTGACAATGAGTAAATATTATATTCCCAGCGGACGATGTGTTCAGCATATGGACTATGCTCATCGCCATACCGACGGGAGTGTCTCGGCCATCCCCGACAGCTTGACATCTGTTTTTTATACTTCGAAAGGGCGTCCCGTACGCGACGGTGGAGGTGTTCGCCCTGATTTTGAAGTGGAGGAGAAGAAAACACCAACCATGCTGTATTATTTATTGAACGACTTTACGTTGTTTGACTACGTCACCGATTGGGTGCAGGCGCATCCGACGATCGCACCGGCTGAAGAGTTCGTTTATCCGGACGTTGATTACGAAGGCTTCAAACAACGCTTGAAAGATGCGAAGTTTACGTACGACCGGCAGAGCGAGAAGGCCTTAAAGAACCTCAAAGAAGTTGCTGAATTTGAAGGGTATTTAGAAGAAGACACAACGGTTTTTGCGGCGCTCGAAGCGCAACTTAAGCCTGATCTGGATCGTGACCTCGAACGGTATAAGGAGGATATTAAAAAGCTTATTACGACCGAGATTGTCAAGCGGTATTACTATCAGGAGGGAGAGCTTATCGAGAACCTGAAAGGCGACAAGGCCTTGCAGAAAGCGTTGGAAGTGCTGACTAATGAGGCGTTGTACCGTCAGACATTGAGCGCTCCCAAGCCTGAGAAGGAAAAAGAGACAGGTACGGTTGCAGATCGTGCGGGCTGAAAGAAAGAATGAACACTCTCTATAAGAATCTTTCTCCGAAATGCCATCATAAAGGCATCTCAGAGAAAGATTCCTTCCCGATTATAATCGTTTACTTGAATTTCAACGTATGAGTATGTTCGATATACCTTATTTCCAGAAAATCATTTGAGATAGAGATGATTTCGTAAATCTCGAAAGTGCTAATTGAAGAATCTTTTGTTTTGCTAATAATATACTTGCCATTTTTAGCTAAACCGATTTTCTTTGGATTAAATGCGCCGTCAATGGTGTCGGACAAGTAATAGTCCTGTATGCCGAGAAGTTGACCGTTGAAATAAGCATATTTTTCAGTTCGTGTATATTTTTCAGAAAATGTTTTGTCACTCATCCCCTGCATATTCCATTCCTTGCTTATTAATATATCCATAACACTTTTCTGTTCTTGTTTGTCTGATGCTGATAAGCAAATAAAAACGAGCACTAAGAATAAACTGATCTTTTTCATTTTATTGTTTTATTTATCGATGTTATTTAATTGTTGTTGATGTTTTTATTCAATGTTTATCTTTGTCGTCATTGACACCTGCTCATCAAGAAAAATGCGGAGAATAAACGATATACAGTAAGAACGATGCCGATTACTGCCCATAAAAACATCTGCAAAGGAGATAGGATAGAAGCCTTTGAAAATTCATCAAGGGCATAGGTTCGGATAAGACACGACTGATAAATACATCATTTCTGGATTTGGCAAAGTCGGATACAAAAAAAGATTTCCTTGTCGAGCACTTTCGATTTGGGCTGTTATAGCATTTGTTATTGACATAATCATCGCCGTTGGTTTCAGCCACAAAGATAGAAACTTTTTGCAAAACATTCTACCTGTCATTGAAAAACTTGCCACATCGTTTTTTTATAAGACAGAAAGATACTGTGAACTGAACAATAAACTGACTGTATATATTCAACAGTACCCTTATTTCTATAGGAATAAACCACGCCAGCCTGCTCGCGATACGCCTTTGACGCGCCTGTTCCTGTGATTTGTTTACGATTGGATGATGACCCGCTGAGTCGGTGCCAAATGTTTATGACGATATTCGATCCGTTTTACGACGTTTGTGGCCAGTTGACGGAAAGCGGCCCCCGTGATTGTATCGGGGTTCAAGGCAGCCGGTGCGCCGGAATCTCCGCTTTCGCAGATGCTTTGCACAAGGGGAATCTGTCCGAGTAGCGGTACGTTCAGCTCTTCGGCCAGCTGTTTGCATCCTTCTTTTCCGAAGATGTAATATCGGTTTTCCGGCAGTTCGGCCGGGGTAAACCATGCCATATTCTCAATAAGACCTAATACGGGAACATTCACCTTTTCGCCTAGAAACATGCTGATTCCTTTGCGTGCGTCGGCCAGAGCGACTTGCTGAGGGGTACTCACAACGACGGCGCCTGTAATGGCAAGTGTCTGCACGAGTGTCAGGTGAATATCGCTTGTGCCCGGCGGGAGGTCGATCAGCAGATAATCGAGTGCTCCCCAGTTGGCGTCGGCAATCAGTTGTTTGAGCGCATTACAGGCCATGGCGCCACGCCACAGCACGGCGTTATTACGGTCGACGAAAAAGCCGATGGAGAGCAGTTTTACACCGTAATTCTCGGCCGGGCATATCAGATCGCGCCCTCCTACCTTTTCAAGTACCGGGCGGGCATCTTCGACGTTAAACATCTTGGGTTGTGATGGTCCGAAAATATCGGCATCCAGCAGTCCAACGCTGTATCCTTCAGCGGCCAGCGCTACCGCGAGATTGGCCGAGACGGTGCTTTTGCCTACTCCGCCTTTTCCGGAGGCCACGGCGATGATATTTTTTACATCGGGAAGCAGCTTGTCAGGCTCCGGACGTTTTTCCTGCAGGGCCTTAACCGAGATATTTCCTTTGATGTCGATCTCCGGGGAGATGTAGGTGAGAATCGATGTTTCGGCCGCTTTTACAACGGATTGAATAAACGGATCGTTCGGTTTCTCAAAGATGAGTGTAAACGATACCTTGGAGCCTTCGATGCGTATGTTGTCTTCGACCATTCCGGCTTCGACCAAGTTCTTGCCGGTGCCCGGGTAGCGCACTTTTTCGAGCGCTTCCAAAATTAATTTCGGATAGAGTGTCATATGTTATCTTGTTTGTGTACTTGTGAGCCTCCGCGCCGGCTTCTGTTGTAGCTGCGGTAGGCGTCGGGTTCAATGTCTACGTCAGGTTCGATCCACGTTTCGCGCGGTTGGCAGACAAAGCGGAGATATTTGATATTCAACCCCCGTTCAATCCACTGTTGTTCGTAATATGTCCGGATGGACAGGATATCGTCGGCAGCACCCGAATGATATAGATCGTCCGTGCATGCCTGGACAGGTAAGTCATTAGACTTTATCATCTCAGTCGTGTAGGTGAACATAAAATGACTGTCCGTTTTGAGATGAATGAGGCCGTCCGTACGAAGTATTTCACTGTACATACGCATGAAACGCGTGCTTGTAAGCCGTTTGTTCACTTTCTTCATCTGTGGGTCGGGGAAGGTGAGCCATAGCTCGGCGACTTCGCCGGGGGTGAAGAAATGACTGATCCGTTCGATCTCGGTGCGCAAAAAGGCAACATTCTTCATTTCGGCATCGAAAGCTTCCTTGGCACCAGCCCACATGCGTGCACCTTTGATATCGATTCCGATAAAGTTTTTATCGGGGAAAAGGTGTCCCAGTCCAACCGTGTACTCACCGCGTCCGCACCCAAGTTCGAGAACGATGGGGCATTCGTTTTTAAATACTTCCGCATGCCAACGGCCTTTCAGCGGACAGCCTCCCTGGGCCTGCAACACTGCATACGGGTATTGGAAGACGTTCGGTAACGCTTCCATCTCCGCAAACTTTTGTAATTTGTTTTTTCCCATGAGGCACAAAGATACGGAAAAATATCGGATGTGTTTGGGAGGGAGATAAGCCTTTCGATAGACAACCCTACCCAAACACGTCGGCTATACAGTTTTGAACGCAATCCGTTTCCAAGGACTTTGAGGTTTTTCGGAAAGTTCTTTTGCATATAGATGAATCAGTGAACTAGCTTCGTCTACCCCGCCCCAGAAGTATCGACCTACGACATAACTATCACCTAAAGCCTTCCACGATCCGAGTGTTGCATGAGCGAGTTGGTCGGCTGCTTGTAAGTAACTCCATGCCGTTTCCTCATCAATATATCCGGCATCGTAACAAGCACGGGTAATGAATGACAATCGAGCCACATCCCAACCTGCCACACCGATTCGTGCCAGATCCTCCATATCCGTGATGGTCCCTTCTTTTTTCATAGTTTCCAGGGCCTCTTGTAAATTATTCAAAAAAAGAATGGCACGTTCCATTTCTTCGGATGTCTTGAAATGAGCAAGAAGTATATCTTTTTTTGCTTGATCACCGGCTTGTTTCATTGCTTCGACTACGGGAGGGAAGAAATAACGATGCCCCACGTCCCGCAGGCGGTCGAGCGTTTCCAATGCGTCATCCGTATTTTGAATTCCCCACCATTCTTTGAGGATTATATTGCGTCGATTGCTTTCGATATGAAGTTTAAGGGTGTCGAGACGTGCATGCTGTTGTGACGAATAGACGGCTCCAAGTAATATTGAACGTTGTTTATCAATACTCAGAGGATTGTTGGAGGTCACATTGAATTTTCCTGTGGCGGCACGGAAAATAAACTCAAACATACGCCGTTTAGTCACGATAAAATAACCCACGAAAATAATTCCGATCAGAATTAAGACATACGTTGTGTAATCTGGAGATGTTTGCTGCTCTAAGGGGAGGGTCTCATCAGCTCTAAACTGAATAGCATTGCTCTGAGCAAGCGCATGAATAAAAAAGAAAAAAGTTTTCATTTGATAATGTTTTAAGATTGATTTTATGTTTCTTGATTATTAACTGTTTATGTTCCCGATTTTAACTGATGGATGTAATTTTTTGCTTCAAATTTAAGAAAAAGATTTCTTTTGGGGGATAAAAATGGAACTTGTATTTTGACTTGTTGTTAATTTTATATTGTATTTCATTGATTTTTTTGTTATTGGGTTTGTTAAGATTTGCTTTTTGTGGGACGTGCTGTCTGATAAACTTGTTTGTGTTCTCGATCAGCCCTTTTTTCTAAGAAGCACAAGGAGGGGATGGGGAAATAAATGTGTATGTAGTAGTTCCTTGGCTAAATTTTGATAATCCGCAAACTCGCTACTGTTATCTACAGTGATGGTGTGCACATGTTTTTTGTATGGCAATAGCATACTGTAAACGATTTTAGAGAGTTCTTTTGTGTTTTTTCCTTTGTGTGGAGCTACTAAACTCTGGATAGCTCTTTTATTGTTCTTTTCGAGGGGGCTATTTTCCTATCTTCAATGTCCCGAAAAGAATCAGCTCCTTCCTACATCCTTAGAATAGTTGCATTGGCTATTTGAATTTACGGATTGATAAATTTTGTCGATTATTCTAGTGTTGTGTAAATTTTGATATGACGTATATTATTTGTAAGTTTGTTTCAAAAAGTCATGATACGATACACCATTAAATTAAGCAAGCAAGAAGTGGAAGAATTGGAAGCGATAGTCAACAAAGGCTCTCACAAGTCCCAAACCTATCGTGCCGCCTATATCCTGCTCAATACCGATGAAGGCGATTATTCCCGGAAGGTGACAAACGAGCGTATATGTGAGGTTTTACACATGTTTGGTCATCGATAGCTGCATCGGGAGTGTTCTTTTGTACCGATTTGATACCGTTATCACAAGAGGTTTCACTTTCGTACATTTGACTACTGCCAATTACTAGTCCGTTCGTAGCTTTCGGATTAAACCGAAATTCACTGTTCTTTCGGGTTGAAATTACAAATTTTCCTATTGTCATTGTTTAAATAAACTTAACCCAATTATCCCGGAGAGAGATTCCCCATGGCATCTATATGCGTACAGAGCAGAAGCAGCAGCGGAAAATAGTCTTTCAACTCATGGCGCAAGGTTTTCAGGGCTTTGCTCATACGGGCTTCGATGGTCTTCGGGGAGAGTTCGAGCCGTGTGGCGATCTCGCGATACGTCAGTCCGTTGAAGCGGTTCATTTCAAATACTTCGCGGACATCGCTTGATAACTTTTCCAATGCTTGGCGGAGGAGAGTTTCGAGTTCGCTTAACGTATAGAAGTCTTCCGGTGACATGGAGACAGAGGGCAATTCAACTTGATCGGTGGTATATTTGGTTGTAATCGATTCTTTGCGCAGATAATCCGTGCAACTGTTACGAACGCTGGTAAGCAGGAAATTGCGAAAAGAGAGCCGGATATCGATTGTTTTCCTATTTTTCCAGACTTTCAGAAATGTCTCTTGTACGATGTCTTCCGAAGTCTCCGGATCATTTACGTAACGTTGTGCAAAGATGCACAGAGCAGGATAAAATTCAAAAAACAGTTCCTTGAAAGCCTCGCGACTGTCATGAACGGCTATTTTTCTGAATAGATTTTCAATGTATGCATCGTCTCTCATGTTATTTGTTTATTTCCTTGATATGTTACGGATGATTCACTGCAAATATATAACATATCGGGCATATGTACAAACCGCTTGTAATGCTTTTATGCGGATTTACCATGGCATGGAATATGATCGACCGAGCATCATTCCTTATTTCGAGGGGGAACGGAGACGCATTTCGATGCGGAACGTTGTGCCTTTGCCGATTTCGGATGACTTTACGTAGATTTCGCTGCCGGGCGTTGTTTCTACGATCCGGCGAACGAGCGACAAGCCTAATCCCCAACCTCGTTTTTTAGTCGTATAACCGGGGTTGAAGATGGTCTGAAAGCGCGATTTTGGGATACCTTTACCCGTGTCGGTCACATCGATCCAGACACGTTGCTTGCGGCTGCCTGTGCAGATAGTGATCGTTCCTTGTCCTTCCATGGCATCGACGGCGTTCTTCGTCAGGTTTTCAATCACCCATGAGAAGAGAGACTCGTTCATCATGACGAACAGCGACTGATCGGACAATAGGGTCTTGATGCGTATCTTCGATGAGATACGTGTGCCCATATAGTCGCAGGCCGAGCGGATGGCTTCGTTCACGTTGAGCAGTTTAAGCGCAGGGTCAGATCCGATTTTCGAGAAGCGGTCGGCAATTACTTCGAGCCGTTTCACATCTTTTTCCATTTCATGCAGGTAGGCGCCGTCCACCTCTTTGGTTTTGAGGTATTCGATCCATGCGATCAAGGATGAGATAGGAGTGCCGAGCTGGTGCGCCGTTTCTTTCGAGAGGCCGACCCACACTTTGTTTTGTTCAGCTTTTTTCGTGCTGGCTAATGCCAGAAAAGCGATCAGGATAAAGATAAAGACGACCGAGAGCTGAACATAAGGATACATTAAGAGCCGTTTGAGGAGGATGGAATCGTCGTAATAGAGGTACTGGTATGAGTTTGGACCGATCTCGACGGCGAGGGGAGGATTTTTTGACTGAAATTCGGTGACTTTTCGTTTAAGAAAAGCGTCTTCGTCGTTGCCACGCACATCGATATTACGGTGACTGAGGATATTTCCGGCATCGTCGCACAAGATGACGGGGATGGAGGTGTTGCTTTCGATGATACGCAAGACGACCATCAGGTTTTGATCCGTATTTTCCGTGGTCAGTACGCGGTACGCTTCCGTCCATATTTCCATCCGTACGCGTTCTTCGCGCGCCAGTTTTCGAATCAGCATATCGGACACCACGACCGACACGATGGCAATAAGTATGGCTCCGATGATGAAAGCATATTTCAAATCCCGGCGCGACTCATATAAATTATTCATAGCTTATCGTCTGTATCACTACGTTAGTAAACGATGAAGGATATGGATTATTATATGCGTCGTACCGGAAGAGTAAAATGTTTAATAATTTTATTCATTGTTTGAGTGCTGTTTATCCTGTGATTATTTATAATGCTTATTCCGGTCACACGAAAGATAAAGATGATAGCCTTCTTTGCCCTGCACAGC
Organism: Tannerella forsythia; assembly: GCF_001006485.1. Lineage (GTDB taxonomy): Bacteria > Bacteroidota > Bacteroidia > Bacteroidales > Tannerellaceae > Tannerella > Tannerella forsythia. The sequence goes on along the minus strand of NZ_JUET01000134.1, from coordinate 110,055 downwards.
TTCCTCGATGAAGGCGCGTACATATTGTGTGCCGTCAGCCGTCCGGAATGTGTAACGATAGTGGTAACGGATGCTTTCGTCGCTCACCTTGCTCGATACGCGTCTGAGGCGTTCGTGCAACATGCGGAAGAGCTTGCGGACCGTGCTGCCCGATGCCCTCCCGAACGGATCGATTCTGACCTGACTGATCTTGCCGTCTTCATATTCTACCATTGCACCGCTCGTGTTTCCATTGCGAGGTGTAAACAGACTGAAGGTCACTCGGCTCACCTCACCTTCGATATATTCGATACACGCCTTGTTGAAAAAGACGCCGTAAAGTTCTACCTCGTTTCCTTCATAAAAGACACGATGTCCTTTCGTGACTGTTTGCTTCATGCCGTTCGCTGCCATAACCTGTTCCGCTTCATTGTCCGTCATACCCAAACGTACCCCTCCGAGCGACTCGAAGTCATCTTGCGCCATGGCTTGACTGCAAACGAACGCACACATTAACATAATCCACTTCTTCATGTCATTCTGCATTTTATTTTTTTTATTTGTTGACCACAGGGTACAAATATATGGAACTTTTGTCTTGTGAGCAATAGCGAATGATTCTCCCGGCTACCCGCAGGTCTTTCCCCTGAAATACTTCTATGGAGAGAACGCCAATGCGCTACATATCCAGATTGGGATCACGCTCATTGCCAACCTATTTTTGATGCTGATGCAGCGTAGGTTGACACGATAGTCAGTCGTATGTCATAATTATCCCAGCACGTCGTGCATCTCTTCAAGAAAGCTTTTGTAGTCGTTGAGGCAGTGCCGAATGACCTCGCAGGCTTCCTCACGTCCGTAGGTATGTGTAATCTCGACCCTTCTTTTCTCGCCCGGCATGTCTTTATACGTCAGGAAGTAGTGTTTGAGCCGTTCCGTAACGACGTCGGGCAGTTCGTTGATGTCATTGTAATTGCTGTACGTTGCGTCATTTTTAAGTACAGCGATGATTTTGTCATCGGCTTCCGATCCGTCCAACATCCTCAGTCCGCCGATGGGGCGTGCCGAGGCGATGATATCGCCGTGTGCAATATTTTTCTCGGTCAGGATGCAGATGTCGAGCGGGTCGCGGTCGCCGGAGATATTTTCGCGTTTAATCTGTTCCATGCAGTGTTGGGCGAACGACTCGCCGCAATAACTCTGCGGGATAAACCCATAGAGCGCCGGGACTACGCTCGAATAGCGCTGTGGACGGTCGATGCAGAGAAACCCATTCACTTTGTCTAATTCATACTTGACGGTGTCGGTTGGTACCATTTCAATAAAAGCCGTGACAATTTGCGGCGCTTCTTTTCCCACTTCGATGCCGTGCCACGGATGTGACCGATAGCGTAGCCCCATCAAGCGTGTGATGGTGTCGTTCAGTTTATTATACATAGCATTTGAATGTTTGTTAACGCAAAGATAACGTTTTTTTTTATCCCTGCGTGTTTTTTTGTTTTTTTGTGGGGAAACGGCATAGTTTTTCAATGGTAGCCGCCTCCCTCACATGCAATGATTCACTACGTACGTTAGCGATCCGATATATCGCTACAGCCAGGCTCGCTTCTGTTTATCTGTAGAAGCATATTATTTTACAACTATTTTTTGTGATATACTTTTTCCTTCTGATCGGACAGTTATGATATATACACCGGAGGGAATCGCAGGTAGCGCAAGGGTTGTGGTATAAGGCGCGACAGTTTGCCGGAAAACTTCCGTTCCATGCATGGAATATACCCTCACCGAACGATTTGTTCCTTCGTCCCCGATATGTAGCGTACGCCCATCGGGCAATACGAATACCTGCGTATCATTCCTGATCAGTTTGTTTCCGACTGTTTCCCAGATAAATACATTGTCGTATTTCGGTGATTGATAAATCAGCTTATCGTCTTGATAGAAGGCCAACAGTTCCTCGCTGGGAGAGCCGGGCAAATACACGTATAGACTGAAAAGCCCATTTGTACTGCCGATTCCTTCTATCCATACGTTTTCAAATGATCGATGATACGAGCCTAATGGAGTGATAAGAGTTGATTCGAGGGTTATTCGCCGATGATCCTTATGACTGATTTTAACCGTATCCACCTTTTTTACAATGTGGCGGATGGAGTCGTAGTTCCAATCCACTGTATTAGGAGTTTCCAGTGAATAGAATATTCTTCCCATCGTATAAAAAGTATCTTTTTCGGCTACATCGAAATTGTACAGCAACCCATCCCGATCTCCCCATGCCGGGCGGTACCATACTTTTTTTTGTCCGATATCTTCGTACAAATATCCTCGTTTATGCCAATTTTTCGCTTGTTTATCAACTGTATGATAAAGTTTTCGGTATTTCCGTCCGTCAATAAGCGTATCGCCTTCCAATTGGTATATGTATGTCCACTTTCCTTCTTCGTGTCGTTCTTTCAAGTTGTTCCACCGGTTTGTTTCGTTCAGCAGTGGGAAATAGAATCCCTCTATCTCCGTCGGATCTTCGGGGATACGTGGAGTCCCTAATTTGGTAATCAGCGGTACGATCTTTTTAAAACGGGATGTAATCATTCGGTCGAATGGCATAGAGTATTTGTTTTTTTTCTGATTGTCAGAGTATAATCCGTCGCTTTCCATATAGATGCTATCGCATTCAATTTGGTAGACATCCCTCAGCCAGTCTGTTACTGCATTGGGGAAGGCTTGCTCGAAGGCCGTCGGATAATAGCGATTGATTGCTGTGGCAAAGTCCGGATGTTTGTCTGACTTTAGGATGAAGACGAAACCCAAAGCCGTTGGTACCGTAACGCCAACCGGAACATTCTGTTTATTGGGAATATACATATAGTATTTCGCATTGTGGGCATCTGCTGATATTCCATTCAGCATCAAGGTTGCCCATATAAATAAAATATTCCATTTCTTTTTCATTATTTTTCAATTTAGATTGTGTTTATACTGTGTATCTTTTTCTTTTTTCATTTCTTCTCCGAATTAAATCGTATTCGGAGGATTCTGTGCTTTGAATCCATTCGGGAGTTATTCTTTCTTTTCTGTCTTTCTTCATCCGTTTATTTTTTGATGGGTAAATCTGCGTAATGATAGCGGGGAAGACGGGTGAGCAGGCGTTTGATCCATACAACGAGAAGCGCGAAGACCATGCGTGTCAGCATGACCCATAGAAACGGGGCGCCGATTGCTGCGAAAATCAAGGTGTCTTCAAGCTGAGAATGTGAAATGGCCAAGTGGTAGTTCAATAGATTACCATCGCGGCGCGAAATCTTATTCGCCTCCAGCTGCTCCATCATAATAGCACTGCCGTAGCTTAACCCCACGATGTTGCCTACGAGCCACAGAAACGAACAGTTTCGTGGAAGTCCGAAAAGTATCATTACAGGCGCCATCGCTGTCGACAGGCTTTTCAACAACCTGAACTCTTCGAGGATGTAATGCAGAATCATCAGGGCCGAGACGATCACGAAAAATAACAGGGTAATCGACAACGAACTTTTGATCCAGAGAACGAATACGTCAGTCAATGAGGTGCATACACCGGTATCGGCAGCTGAGCCAACGATCGTGTCATATCCTTCATACGGCATGATACGATGTACAGCGAATGCGATTACAAAGCTCATCCCCACACGCAGCACAAACATCCCCGTGAACGATGAGCCGGTCTTACTTTGTACGGCGCATTCGACCAAAAGATTGTGTGAAACAAGGCACATCAGTGCAATCAGGGTAACTTCACGGACGGTCAAAGGCATGGAAGCAATCAGGGTCATCGGTGCGTATAACGGAGTGAAAACACTTGTCAGGAAGATGATGGCCGTTTCGCCCGGCAGACCGATGAAGGAAAAGGCCGGTTCAAGGAAGACCGATACTTGTGCCAGTATACCCGAATATTGGAGCAGTCGCACAAGCAGAGACACGGGCAGAATGATTTTCAGCAGCCAGAAGCAGGTTCGGCACGCTTTGGGCATGGCCGACCTGATGCACCTCCCTATTCTTTGCCCGACCGTTTCCATACATTACTTCATAAACACCCGGCTCATCTCGCGTTTATCGTCGCGCTCCTTGATGGATTGGCGCTTGTCGTATTCCTTTTTTCCCTTAGCAAGGGCGATGACCACCTTGGCCAGCCCCCGGTCGTTGATAAAGAGCCGGGTAGGGATGATCGTAAAGCCGTTATCTTTTGCGGCTGCTTGGAGCTTGCGAATCTCTTTCTTGTTCAGCAGCAGCTTGCGATCGCGACGAGCCGCGTGGTTATTGTACGTGCCGTAGAAGTATTCTGAGATATTCATGTTCTTGACCCATACTTCGCCTCGTTCGACGTAGCAGTACGTGTCGACTAAACTCGCTTTTCCCAAACGGAGAGATTTGATCTCCGTGCCGGTCAGTACGATGCCGGCCGTAAATGTTTCGAGCAGTTCGTAATCGAACGTTGCCCGTTTGTTTTTGATCAGTATGTTGTTATTTAACTTTTCCTTGGCCATGATATGTCATGTTTAAAACCGGAGTCCCGGCATAAGCAGAAACAGCAGTCGATCAATTAGAAACGGTGTTCCAACAATGATGACTGAAGCCAGTATTGTAAATTTCATTTGTTCTTCTTCTTTCACTTTCATATAGGGGTGTGCTCCCATCCACACGATATAGAAAGTGTAGAGGATAAACATCCACAAAAAGATAAACTCCGGCAAGAGTGCCAGTAGAATAAGGAGGACAAACATCAGCGAAGATGAGTAACCGACAAACCGCTGAATAAGTTTTATGTCGCGCGGATACTTGAATACCTTGTACCACAGTTCATTCAGCAGATGAGTGCCGAGGAAAAAGCCTCCCATGGAAGCAACCAGTATTTTAATCGATGATTTCAGGGCGATCTGGAAATCGAATTCTTTGCGTGTAAACAAGACGCCGAGAAAGGCTGAAAGCGCAATCAATCCGAACAAAGGATACACGAAGCGCGAGAGAAAAGTTTCGGTGTTCTCCTCTTTCCGGCGTAGCGACTCCCATGTTTCCGAAGGTCTGAAGATAACGGCGATCAGCTGACTGAATATTTCTTTAAACATACGGTCTCTTTTCGAAAGGGCAAAGGTAGGAAAAAATGACTATTCTCTTCGCGCTCGCCCCGATAAAAATACAAAAGGTGGGGTGTCATAACGGGCGAACTGCTTCGTTGCTTGCGGAATGTGAGCTCGGTCACCTACGTTAGTATGCTCCCTCGCTCTCATCCTTAGCCCCCCCCAATTTCCCCCTTTCTTATACACCTAAGGAGGGTGTGCCCAAAACATTGCGTTTTGACACACCCTCCTTTCTCAAAGTTACAAAAACAATATTGATCAGCTTTTCTGTTTATCCAGAAGCGATTTCACGTCAAACGGCCCTACTTTTTCACCTTTCGCCCATGTCAACTTACTGTCTTTGACAGACGACACATAGTTGAAACGAAGATAAAAGCGAGTGTTTCCTTTGCTCTGTTCATCACGCGCAGCCGTCTCCAGATAGTCTTTAATCTGGTAAGCATTGGCTACCATCATATCGGTTTCCGATTTGGTGCCGGGCGTCTTGACTTTGGCACGCACGAAAACGTCGTAAATTCGTTCACCGCCTTCTTCCTTTACCATGTTATCCGCATTGTATGTCAGGAACCAGTAGTCCTTTTGATCGGTGGGTTGCTTAAGCGCATGTCCGATAAACAGATATCCTTTTACATAACCGAGTATCTGATAGTTCGGGTTTACGAGCGCCACTTCTTTTTCCAGCATCTTGGCAGTGTCCGGTGCTCCGGTATCTGTAAATTTCATGATCGTGTATTGGTCCAGCTCGGCCTTTTCTCTGACGGTTACGGTATAGTATCCGTTTGTTTTAACGACATTCGATGCATTTTCCGGCGCATCATAATTCAGATTGAAATATGCAACGATACATGCTCCTTCTTTCACATTTTTAAAAGACGGCGAATAAAACGGCCCGATAGGCGTAGAGTTATCTAACACATGTTTCATCGTTTTCGTATCGATTCGCACAACGCCTACGGTCGTGCCCGACTGACTGTTACTTCCTCCATCCAGACAGGATGTTAACATTACCGTCGCTGTCAAAGCTACAGCGCACCAATTAAATTGTTTCATCTTTTTTCTTTTTTTTTATCTGATTAATAAATGTCATATTTTTTATGTTTATTCCTCTTTTTCTCTTTAAAATCCTATCCGAACTCCGGCTTGCAAAGATACGTAAAAAGGTTTCTCCGAACGAATCGTCTCTATCGCACTTCCGTTATCGAAGTAATAATTCGCATTGCCTTCGACGTAGGCGCTCAAGTAGCGGAACAACGGATAACTTGCTCCCGTGCGGGCATTGACCGACCATTGCCATTCCTTTATCCGAACCGAGGCATGTTGTGTATTGACCATCTCGTTTCCGTAATAATAATCGGTATCAATACTGCCGGCCACATTCCATTCGACCATGGTGCCGGCACCCGCATAAAAGCGTACACGCTGCCACTCGGCAATCTTGTAATTTACGCCCAGCGGCACCCCGATAAAATGTAGCCTTTGTTTAGCCTTGCCTTGCCGAATGGCTTCTGTGCGCCAAGTCGATGTCATGTATGTGTAGGTCACACCGCTTTGCAGAGCCCACCGGTCGGAGAGCCGGTAGCTGACTCCTATCCCAAACGAGAGCGGCCGCTTATGCGATACATCGATTTTGTTCATCTTCTCGCTGCGATCAAAGGATTTTAGTTCCGAATAAGCGGGCAGATCACGATTCATGATACTGTTTGCGAAAAGGTTTGCTCCGTCAGCGGTGGAATAACTACCGGTCGAAAGACTTCCGCCTCCCATCCCGAATCCCCAACGGCGTTTTACCGTTGTGCGATGTGATGGCCGGGGAGAAGCATCTGCAATGAACGGCCGTTCATTGTCACTCTGTCGGCTCTCAGAGGCAGTCTTCTGTGCTGGTATGTCGTCTGGCCGACGATCTTGCACGGCAATCGGTCGCTCCTCCTGCGCGTATTTTTCTACCGGTGTTGTTTCGGGGGATTTATCAGTTTCTTCAGGTGTGGGATAGAGGCTTTTTGGGGGGGCTTTCGGTGCAGTAAATGTTGCTTGTGCGGTCAGGTCTTTGTCTTTACGCATAAGTGATAGCCGGTGGGTGGCCGTCGACACCGGATTTTCATCCGTCCTCTCTGTCGCGGCCTGCGCACCGGCCTTGTCTGCTTGTGGTTTTATCGGAGATACGGATATTTCCCGACCGGTACTTTTCTGCACGTCTGCGATCACGGTGTCTTGCTCCTCCTGAAACCATAGTCGGTAGCCGCCGCCAAGTAGCAGCAGCAACACGATAGCTGCGGCTGCCCAATAAGCCCATCGTTGCGATTTCATCCTGATGACCGGTGTTTTATCCGATAGACGGTGGGCAATCGCCTCCCAGTCGCTCGGGTCCGGTGTTGATTCAAAGTGTTCCAGTTTTGCCCGAATCGCTTCTTCCCATTTATCCCGCTTTTCCATATACCTGTTTCTTCTTTTTACTATTTTATTCTGTTCTGTAACCAACGTCGTGCGCGCATATATTGTGAGCGCGACGTGCTCTCTTCAATGTGTAACATTCCGGCTATTTCTTTATGCGAATATCCTTCGATTGCAAAAAGGTTGAATACCGCACGCAGACTGTTCGGGAGGCTTTGGATCAAGTGCATCAGGTCGTCGGCCGAAAGTTTTGAAACAGCCGTTTCTTCGTTGGTCGAATAATCTGCAATGCTGTCAATGTCGACCGTGTTGCGGTAAACATTTGTTTTGCGCCGCAGATGTTCCAGCGATTCGTTAACGAATATTCGGCGTATCCATGCCCCCAAAGGGCCTTCTCCCTTATATCCCCCGAAAGATGAAAAGACTTTTACAAAGCCGTCTTGCAATACATCGCGTGCAGTTTCCCTGTCGCCGATGTAGCGCAGACAGACCCCCAGCATTCGGGGGGAATATAATTCATACAACTCTTTCTGAGCCGTCCGATCTCCTTTTCTACAACCTGTAATCAGTTGTTCTTCGTTCATCATTCTGTTCTCGGTACAACGTTTGCAACCGTTATCCATCTCCCATGATGCAATTTCCGATAGAAACGTTGCACGGTCGTCTTCTTTTTTCCGGCAAAAATAATATAAATCGTGAAACTCAGCTAAGTGGATGATACGATCATTTATGACTCCTTATTTGACGATTTGTTGAAAAATGTGTTGTCTTTGTTTCGGAATGTGCCGGAGCGGAGAGTTGTCTGTCGGTCTATATTCTATAATTCTATTCTATACGATTCTATAATTCTATTCTATACGTTCGATGTTGAAATATTAGGTAAGAGAAATTCGTATTCTAAAAAAATGACTACTTTTGTCGCAATAAAATGCTCATAAAATTCAAACAGTTATGTACGGAAAATTTCAATCTTTCCTGCAACAGGAATTGGCTGATATCGAATCGGCGGGATTATACAAGAAGGAACGGATTATCAAGACGCCCCAGAAGGCGGATATTCGCGTGAATGAAGGAGAAGAAGTGCTGAACTTCTGTGCGAACAATTATCTTGGCCTCTCGGATCATTCGCGCCTTATCGAAGCGGCTAAAAAGGCGATGGATCATCGTGGGTACGGCATGTCGTCCGTTCGTTTTATCTGCGGTACGCAAGATTTGCACAAGCAGCTCGAAGCTGAGGTATCCGAGTATTTCAGAACGGAAGATACGATTCTTTACAGCTCTTGTTTCGACGCGAACGGCGGGCTTTTCGAACCGTTGCTCGGCGAAGACGATGCGATTATATCGGATGCGCTGAACCATGCCTCGATTATCGACGGTGTGCGTCTTTGCAAAGCCAAACGTTATCGTTATGCCAATGCCGATATGGACGACCTTGAGCGTTGTCTGAAGGAAGCACAGGCACAGCGGTTCCGCATCATCGCCACCGACGGGGTCTTCTCGATGGACGGCAACGTGGCGCCGATGGATAAGATTTGCGATCTGGCAGAGAAATATGACGCGCTGGTGATGGTCGACGAGTCTCACTCGGCAGGAGTGGTCGGGCCGACGGGGCGCGGAGTGGCCGAACAGTTCGGAGCTTACGGCCGGATCGATATCTTCACCGGCACGCTTGGTAAGGCTTTCGGAGGTGCCATGGGCGGCTTTACGACCGGTCGGAAAGAAATTATAGACCTGTTGCGTCAGCGTTCGCGTCCGTATCTGTTCTCCAATTCGCTGGCGCCGGCTATCGTCGGGGCAAGCATCGAGATGTTTAAGATGCTCAAAGAAAGTGACGCGTTGCATACGAAGTTGGCCGAAAACGTGACTTACTTCCGCGACAGCATGCTGCAGGCGGGCTTCGATATCAAACCGACGCAATCGGCGATCTGCGCCGTGATGCTATACGATGCGAAGCTGTCGCAGGTGTTCGCACAACGTATGCAGGAGGAAGGCATTTACGTGACGGGATTTTATTATCCGGTCGTGCCGAAAGAGCAGGCGCGCATCCGTGTTCAACTGTCGGCCGGTCATGAAAAAGAACATCTCGACAAGGCGATCCGTGCATTTATTAAGGTCGGCAAAGCGCTCAACGTCGTTAAATAACAATAAGCTGCTTCGATTCCGATCAGGTCAGGAAAATGAGTGTTCGAAAGGAGCCGGAATGAATAGGACGAAGGACTGGCCGTATTGATGAACCGTAAATATTTTGTATGGTATTTAAACCGATCTGTATTGAGGACAAAGAGCTTATAACGTCTTTCACCTATCCTTCTGCGTTTCAGAATTGCGATTTTGCCTTTTCGAACATGTGCAGCTGGAGGTTTCTGTACGAAAGCGAATATGCTGTTTTCGAAGGATGTCTTCTTATACGTTTTTATATCGAAGAGAAAGATCCGAAGCGTATGGCCTATATGTTCCCTGTCGGGAACGGGGACTTAAGACAGGCTGTGGAAGCACTCGAAAAAGATTCTTACGAGATGATGGGAGAAGGACATCCGCTGCTCATCCTCGGGGTGACTTCCGAAGCCCGGAAAAAGTTGGAAGAACTGTTTCCGAACGAATTCGCATACGTTACCGAGCGAGACTATTTCGACTATATCTATTTGCGTGAAGACCTTCAGACGCTGAAAGGCAAGAAATGGCAGGCTAAACGTAATCATATCAACAAATTCAAGAAGCAGTATGAATATACGTATATCCCTATCACGCCCGAAATCGTTCCGCAATGTATGGAGCTTGAACGGAGGTGGGTACGGGCGAACGAGAATGGGGAGAATACGGACGAACTGTCGAACGAGCATCGTTCCATGACGTTTGCCATGCACCATTTCAAAGAGTTGGAGCTGCTCGGAGGTGCGATCATGGTTGAAGGGGAAATCGTGGCGTTTACGTATGGCTCGCCGATTAATTATCAGACATTCGGAGTGCATGTCGAAAAGGCCGATACGAACTACGAAGGCATTTTCAGCCTCATCAATCAGGAATTTGCGTTACATATTCCCGAACAATACGTTTATATCAACCGGGAGGAAGATTTGGGCATTCCGGGGCTGCGTCAGTCAAAGCTGTCGTATAATCCGGTGATCCTGCTCGAAAAGAACGGGGCAATCAAAAGGCGATGAATTTAACTGACAGGCGAAGGCAGTTGGAGATCCTCTGGCAAACGGTCTTTCATGATTCGGACGAATATGTGCGGATGTTCTTTGATCGGGTTTATCAGCCGGAAAATACATTCGTCATTGAACAGGAGGGTCGGGGAGTCGTCGCCATGTTGCAGGCCGTCCCGTATGGGGTAAAGATCAACTCTGCCATCCTGCCTTGTGCATATGTGTGCGGGGTCTGTACGCATCCTTCGGAACGGGGCAAAGGGTACATGAAAGTCTTGCTACGGGAAGCGATGCACGCGATGCGAAAGCGAGGGTTTGCCCTTTCGATGCTTATCCCCGCCGAGCCTTGGCTGTTTGAGGTTTACAGACGCTACGGATATACTGTGCCGATTAACGTGGGTGTAGAGTACTATGTGGCCGACCGGATGGAGCAGACGGATACCTGTCGAATCATACCTTGTCCCGAAAAAACGTATGACGCATATTTCGATCTTACCCAGCGGCGCCGCCGATGTGCTGTTCTTCACGATGCTGCCGATTTCGAAACGATCCGCCTCGACTGCCTTGCCGATGGCGGTCATGTTTGGGTAGCTCTCGATGGGGAGCGCCCTGTTGGCATGGCGTTCGAAGCTCCCGAATCCTCTACGGATGTTTTGATCAAAGAGATATTGTACGACGATCCGGCTGTTAAGGATGCGTTGATAAGGTATATCTTGATTCGTCATCATGCACAGACGGCCTTCGTTCGCGTACCGTATTTGACCGGACGGAATGCGCAGCCTTATGGCCTTGCTTGTCCGCTTGATGAAACGGTTGAGCCGTCCGATTTGCAGCGTGTTTTTATGTCGCTAATGCTGGATTGATGATATTATCTGTGGGGTTATCTGAAAGCTTCCACCTGTTTCCATAGACAATTCAATACGAAGGGGGGGAGAATTTTCTCTCCTCCCCCCAAAAAAAAATGGATACAAAGGTTCAGGGTTTTTACTCGGTTTCTTCTTTGTCATACCAGACTGTCCGTGCATTGTTTGATGGCACGGACAGCATGGCTGTCGTGCTTTTCGGTCATGAGATTAATCTTGTCCGGGGTTTTGTACCAGTTTGGTGTTTCGGTTTATTTCGTCTCGTTTGATGGGGGCGAAATACATCTTGTTATCCCATTTGCGTTTCTCGCGAAACGAGAGATCGCGCACATAATAATGGTAATCCCACGTACTTTCGTTGTAGATATACGGGCGTTTAGCCGTTTTGCCGTTCTTCAGACGCGCGAACACGATCATACCGCACAGTGTTTTATTGCCGCACTCTTCGCCGATCATCCAGCGGCGGATGTCATAGTACCGCGAATCTTCCATGAAAAGCTCCGTGCGTCGTTCATGGCGGAGAAACTCGCGCATCGCCGCTTGATCGAAGGATTTTTTACGTATGTTAAGCGTCGCTTTGGTGTCGGGGCGACCTGTACGGGCGCGGAGCACGTCGAGGAAGGCTGCCGCTTCATCCAATTGATTCAGCTCGGTGCAGGCCTCGGCGGCAATGAGATACATCTCTGCCAGACGAATGTACGGATAAGGACAGAGCTGCGGATAGTTGGCGGCATCGATCGAGGTATCGATCATCTTCTTTTCGTAATACGATGTCCATGAGCCGTTCCAGTCTTCGATCGGTCCCTGACGTGTGTCACAGCCATAAATCCCTTTGAATTTCACTTTTTCTCCGTCGGGCAGGTTGACCGTAACGTCTGTGCCGTCGTTCAGTTCATATGTTCCGCATTGCAGATTTCCCAGAGGGGTGGGATCGAGGGCGTATCCATCGGCCGCACGCTTTCGCCCCCAGACGGCGCCATCGTACCCGATGCAGGCATAGAAGCGCGGTTCGCGTCCGTTGTACGGATTGCCTACCTGATGGTCGCCCACCTTCGTCAGGGTATTATTAAGCGATCCGTCTTCCATCTCGAAATGCATCACGAAGTCCTGCGTCGGTGTAGTTCCCGACCAGTTATGATAACCGTTAGGACCGTGTTGTTTATTCACCTGATTCGTTATTTTCGACGAAGCGAATTGTTTGGTAAAAATCAACTCATTGTTATTCGTCGTCGTTATTTTATGATATTTGTCTGCAATTTCGGCTACAGTCGGGGCGTTACAGTCGATCAGCTTGAACGCCTTACTGTCGATCACCTCCTTCGCTGCTTCCAGCGCTTTCCGGTAGAGCGCTTCCCGATCGCCATGATACTGGTTCACATCAAGTTTGTTGATGATGCGGTCGGCGTAGAGTGGGCTGGCGATATGGAGGCAGATACGTGCTTTGAGGCTTACTGCCGCCCATTTCGTGGCGCGTCCGAGCGGAGCCGTAGTCGGTAACGACGCAATCGCTTCGTCCAAGTCTTTGAGGATAAAGTCGAGGCAATCGCCGATGCTGCTGCGGGCTATCTGCATCTCTTCCGTCTTCGTATAATCGCTGACGGTTTTATCGACAATCGGCACTCCGCCGATACCACGCACGAGGTTCGTATACATGTATGCGCGCAGAAAACGTGTCTCGCCTTTCATTTGCTTCAGATCGAAACCCGCCTTTTCCGGAACCTTATCGATATTCTCCAACACGAGGTTCGCGTAATAAATGCCCTTGTACGTCTGTGACCAGTTAAACGGACAGTCGCCTCTGCCATACCATTGCAAATCGCTGGCGGAGCACGTCGCTTCGTTTACAGCGATCTGCCCCTTATTATGCGTAAAATAAGCATCGTCCGTCAAACCGTTAGTCGTATGCTCTCTGGCTGCGTCGATCACGTAGTCATAAATCGTATTGATCAGCGACTGTGTCGTTGCCGCATCTTCAAATACCTGCTCTTTCAGATACTCCGTCGTTGGTTTGAGGTCCATAAAATCGGAGCATGAGGGCAGTGCGAATAACGCAGATGCAGCTATGATCATGATGATATTCTTTCTTGTCTTCATAAATAATCATGTTTTAAAAAGTTGCAGAAATGCCGCAGTTGAAATATTTCCGCTGCGGGTAGTAATCAAAACTCGACGCCGTATTTTCCGGGTCTCCGGGCAGTCCGTCGATGGTAAAAAGATTTTGTCCGTTGGCAAAGATGCGTATTTTCGAGATCCCGTAACGCCTCATATCCGTGGGAATGGTATATCCGATTTCCATGTTCTTCAGACGCAGATAATCGCTCGAACGAAGGAAATAATCGTTCGCGTTTGAAATCCAGTACTGTCGTTCGCGTTCATAAGTACGCGGATGTTCGGATGTCGGGTTTTCGGGTGTCCATCGTTGATCATAATACTCTTTAAGGAAATTCCCAACCGTTCCCGACCATGTTTGTACATAGGTCTCGGCTCCGAAAGCAGCCTGGAAAAGCATCGCCAGGTCGAAATGATTCCAACTCAGTCCGACGTTGAAACCTGTCACTAGGCGCGGCGTCTGATTCTTATCGGAACGGACGCGGTCGTCGGCATTGATTTTACCGTCGTTATTGTAATCGACGAATTTAATATCTCCCAGTCGCGCTCCCGTCCAGTGCGGATAATTATCCAGTTCTTCTTGCGTGTTGAATACGCCGTCGGTCTTGTAATACAACCCGGCACGATTGATCAGGTTCGCTAATGTTCCGCTTGTGGGTACAGGTTTTCCGGTCGATTTCTGATATTCGGGGATACCCGGTGTCTCGTCCCAGAAAAGAATTTTATTGCGGGCATACGACATATTCAGTCCCAGCTCGTATTCTACCTTACCGATTTTATCGTTCCAACTGATCAAAGCGTCGAATCCTTTGTTCTCCATTTCACCGAGATTCTCAAGCGGCAAGGTGATGCCGGCCGTTTCGGGCAGCGACGCGTTACGGGGAATCAACATATCGGTACGTTTGTGGTAGAATAAATCTCCCTCGATATTCAAACGGTTGTTCAGGAACTTCATTTCAGCTCCGATATCCCATGTCGTGCCCCGCTCCCAGGTGATGTTTTTGTTCGGTGTGCGGACAGGATAGAGCTGCCGCTCTTCACTTCCGTCGAAAATAACACCGTTCGTCTGAAATCCGAACGAGTTAAGGTATTGGATGGATCGGTCCGTATTACCGTCATTATCCGTCAGGACATCATTCCCTGTCTGCGAAACCGAAGTGCGGAGTTTGAGGTAATCTATCCATGTTACCTGTTCTTTCCACCATGGCTCTTCAGAGATGCGCCATGCCACCATGGCACCGGGGAAGAATCCGTAGCGTTTGTTTTTAGGGAAACGATATGAACCGTCATACCGCCAAACGAACTCAAACAAGTAACGTTCCAGATAATTATACGACGCACGTCCGAAATAATTCAGACGGGTCTCTTTCCACGAATAGCCTTCCGTCTCTTGATCCTTTACACTACCGTCATTGATTTCATCGAGCGAAGTGGACAGGAAGTACCTTCGGTAAGCCCGTAACTGATCCATCTCCTTGCTTTGTCCTTCCATGCCGACGGTCAGACCGATCGTATGGTCACCGAACGTACGGTTGTAACTTAACACTGCGTTCGTCAGCCAGTCGGTGTAATCTCGGTGAATCTGGTTGAGCTGCGGGTCGCTGATCCATGCGTCGTAAGGTTTGAGGCCTTCGCTGCTTCTGGTCACACCGTCCCATGAGTAGAGGCGTACAGGCTTCCGGAAATTCTTTTCGCCGTAGAAATGTTTGTCGTAAGCCCCGGAAGCCGTCAGTTTCAGCCCTTCGACCCACGGAAACTGAATGGTCAGCGTGGCATTGTTCTGGATGTAGTAATTTTTCTGTCGGTTATATCCGGCTGCATCGGTCGACGTCGCGGCAGGATTGTCACCATACTCGATATCGGGGCCAATCTCTCCGCTCGGCCAATAGGCGTTCAGTGTCGGTTTGCTCCGGCGGATAGCCGAGAAGATGCTCCCGGCCGACTTGGCGGGATATTGTGTATATTCGTAACGTGAAGTGTTGCCATACGTTAAGGAGACGTATTGACTCAGTTTAAAGTCAAGGTTGGCACGGATGCCAAACTGATCGTAACGGTTGGCCGAATGTTTATAGATACCGTCTTCGCCATTGGCAGCAAAGTTGACATAATACTTCACCTTGTCCGTGCCTCCGCTGATGCCCACATCACTTCGGTAGATCGGCGAAACGGACTTGATCACCGTCTTGTACCAGTCGGTATTCGGGAATCCCCACGGGTCGCTTCCGTCCTGAAATTTGCGCAGTTCGTCGTCGGAATACGTGCCAGCCGTAATTTCGTTCAGCATCGTAGCATATTCGAATGCGTTACACATTTGGGGGAGTTGCGTAGGGGAGGAGTAGCCGTAGCTTCCGTTGAATGTCACGATCGGTTTTCCTTCTTTGCCTCGTTTGGTCGTGATCAGGATGACTCCGTTGGCCGACCGCGAACCGTAAATCGCTCCTGCGGCGTCTTTCAATACCGACATGCTTTCGATCTCATCCGGATTGATGCGGTTCAGTCCTCCCGAACGGTCTGGGATACCGTCGATTACGACGAGCGGTTCTTTGTTCCCGATGGAATTGGTACCGCGGATGCGGATCGTCGTTGCCCCGCCTCCGGGTTCATCGGATCGCTGAAAGCCGATCACTCCGGGCATGCGTCCGATCATACCGTTGGAAAGGTTGGTTGTCGGCGAAGTCCGGAGCTCTTCGCCCGTCACACTGGCTACGGCACCGGTAACCGTCACCTTTTTCTGTGTACCGTATCCGACAACAACAACTTCTTCGAGCTTTTGCGTATCTTCAACGAGTTTAACACGGATAACGGACTGATTCCCGATCGTAATTTCCTGAGATCGAAAGCCGATAAAAGAAAATACGACCACCGAATTTTTGCCGGGCGCTTCCATCGTATAGTTACCTTCCGAGTCCGTGATATTCCCAATCGTCGTACCTTTGATGGAGACGTTGACGCCGATCAGCGGATTGTCATTGATATCCGTCACAGTTCCCCTGATCGCAACTTGTGCAAACACAGCCGTAGACGAACATAACATAATGAGTAGCCCGATCGCCCCAAAAGCGGCGAAACGCTTCCTTCGATAAAATTTCGTTTGTCTCTTAAAAATCTGCTTCATGTTTTTCTTCCTTATAAGGTTATAATTATTGTTCTGTTACGTTCAACTTTCAGGAATTTAATCCATTTTTCATTTCTGACATAAGCTACACAAAACGGGAAAAGAATACATCGTATTATTCATTTTTTTATCATATTCAGATAAATAATCATTATGATCTGTCCCGAAACAGAAGAGCAAATGAAAAAAACAAATAGAAACCCAACCTGTCAGGGCACGGAAACTTTTTGGATTATTTAGATGCTCTTTACAATTTATGCTGCAAATGTACACATATACACGATAGATAACAAATTTAATCTACATTAACACGATGATATTTCCTTAGGCAGATGCAAAACAGGCTGTATCCGGAGTCGTTGCTTCTACCTTCAATTATCCCATGTCGGATCATAAGAAATCATGGTCGTAGAAGTCGGAGAAAGACCGATGTAGATCAGATCGTTCATGACAAACATACAGTGAATACCTCTTGCTTGGGGAGGCAGCTGCGATTTCTTCGTCCATGTCATCGTAGACGGATTATATTCGATGATGTAATACGCTTCATCCACCATGTAAATTCTATTATGATGTGCCACACCGGCCAAAATACCGTTAGTCGAGATGGTACAAGTTGTTTCTCGTATCCATAAAGCGGCATTCGTTGTTTTCCACAACCCTTTATTGAAGACACCGCTTCCATTTTTACCGAGTCCGACATAAGCCGTATTCCCGATCGTTACGGCAATACCTCCGTATTGTTGAACAGGGAAATCGGGCTGTCGTTTCCATGTATTGGCTGAGACCTCGTACATCCATACCTCGTTCTTTACTGTGTCTTTGCGACCTCCTACGTAACAGATACTGTCGTTCAAAGCAAAGCCAACCGAGAGATAGGAGGAATCCGGTCTTATGGCCGTCGATCTGTCATACCATGTGTTACTCCATGAGTTATATTGATAAAAATCGTTTCTTGCTTTACGATCGGCAGCCATTCCTCCGAAAATGAAGGCTGATCTGTCATGCACGACAGCCGTCTGCCATTTGACCGGACCTTCCGGATGTGGCAGCATCGCTCTCCATTCGTCCGTAGTGGCATTATAGTAATGGAGTTCAGCCGTATATTGAGGGCCGATATCCCCTCCGAGAATATATCCCCAGTCTCTGATGGAGAAGTATGCCGGAGAATTTTGGATGCGGGGAGCGCCTTGAAACGTTTTTAGATTCCCCTTGAAAACGAGAGGCATTGTTTTCACTTTGATCTCCCCGTATGAAGTTCCTTCATTATTCGTTGCATAAGCTCGGAAATAATACGTTACACCTCCTTGCAGACCGGCAATCTGACTGCTGAAAACGCCTTCGGCATTCGGTTCAATTTCTAATACTTCGGCATTCGTGAGGGTAGGATTCGCGACGGTTGCAGACCAGCAGATTCCACACGCTTTCACGGCACTTTGTCCCGCCTCTTCGATCTTTCCGCCCACTGTAACTGCTCCTTTCAAGATGTTTTTTAACTCTGTCGTAGTGACAGTCGGGATATTGCTTTTTGTGATGAACGAATCTTGTCCGCTGTATGAAATACCGAATTCTTTATTTCGAGCAAACGCTCGTACATAATATTTCTGTCGCGAAATCAGGTTTTCGCATTCTATTTTAAAAGTGCCGATCCCCACGCCGCATTTGTCATCATACGTCGCATTTTCGATGGTGGGATTTTTCTTCGTGCTCCAGCAGAAACCGCGTTGAATAACGGAAGCATCTCCTTCCTTCACCACGGTAGCAGAGAAGGTGGCTGTCGTATAGCCTCTTTTTAGAATGGTTACAGATGAAACTGTCGGCAAACCATCTCCTGTCAGGAATGTTCGAAGAGGTCCGGACACAACATAATAACCGAATCGATTTCTTACAAATGCCTGAACGTAATATTTCGTAGATGCTCTCAGACCGCTGATTCGGCAGATGAATGAATCGGTATCCATCGTACTTAGAACAGAATCTTTCGGAAGCATCAATGATGATGTTGAATAATACACCCCGCGAGCAAGAACAGCCCCTTCGCCGTGCAATTCTATTTTTCCTCCGGATAGCGCCGTTTTAGCACGTACACTGTCTATGATTACAAACGTACGAACCGATCCCAATCCCGTGTTAGTCGAGACCTTACTCTCTTCTCCATAGGCGATGCCTTTCAGGTTTTTGGCATATGGACGGATATAATATGTTGTATTATTAGATAAATTTTCGATCGTGCCGCTAAATTCACCCAATCCCTTACCGAAGGCTTGAGCACTGTCAGGGCGAACGGTGGGACTGCTTTTTTTTGACCAGCATAATCCGCGCTCTTCCACTGCCGCACCGTTGGCCTTCTCGACCGAGGCTGTCAATGTGATGGAGGTAGCCGTGCGTTCTATTTTTACGGTTGTTCCCAATTGGGGAATTTTTGCGTTTTGTATTCCCGGTTCTACCTTCGGATCGTCAATGCATCCATAAAAAAAACCGCAGAAAAGGACAATCAGAAATATATAGTGTTTCGTCTGTCTCATTGTTTGTTCATTTTTTTAGAAAACCAAGCCAACTCCCGCATTCGGATAGAAGTACTTGAAATTAAAAGCGCTGCATCCGCCCGAAACATAGAAGCGTTTGTTTTTTAAGAAACAGGTGACATCCAAGTCTATTTTAATTCCTTTTTTCGAGGTGTATCGATCTTTTGCCCATTCTGTTGACTGCATGATGCCTTCATCGTTTACAATTTTGTATTCGCGCAATACATCTCGTTGCCAATACCCTGCTCCCAAAGATGTGTATAGATTCTCTACGGTCTTTAACATAAGACCCACTGATCCCGTCATCACATTGGCTTTCGTTGTTCCTGTCGGACCGTAATATTGTTCCATGCCCTCAATGACGAAGGTATGTCCATCGATACGACATTCTTCATTATACCCTTGAAAAGAAAGATTCGAATGTAATTTTACATACCAACCGATCCTACTGTTTATTCCACCGAACCGAATACCGTATGGAGCTAATAAAGAGAAATCGTATCCGGCAAAGAAACGCATAGGCTCTTTGGGTTTCTTCGGAGGGGTAGGGGGAAGAGTGTTTGAACGGCGTATATCTTCGAGCTGTTTGCGCCAGTAGCCGGCTGTTGTCCGATTCTCAGAGGTCCCGATCCCTTGGGTGTAATAGAGGATCAATTTCCGAATGGCTGATGTGTCTCGTTCCGTTGCGTATTCATTCAGACAGTTCAAGCATTTGCTCATCACCGTACGCATCGAAACATGCATCGTTTCATCTTTCAGCCATATTTCAGTAAGTTGATGAATGCTGTACTGATCGCAGTATGAAACGCCTTCTTCATACCACATTTTTGCATCCCGATAATCGTTACGTTTCATCGCTTCGTCTCCTCTACGGTTATATTCGGTCTGTCGCTGTGCTCCGGCGTAGGAGGATAGTAATAAACATCCGAATATAATCCACATCCATATTTTCATGTATCCTTTTCTTTGTTATTAGTAGGTCGTAAGTCCTTTCCCGACCAATACTCCGTTTGAGTTATAAATATCGTACAGATGGTCTTCACGCTCAAAAGCTCGTCCGCTCTCCGACCGTCCCACACTCAGATAAGTGCATTTGATTCGTTCGATCCCTTTGGCATCAATTGCCCCATAACGTCCGTTTTGTTTTTTCCGGACAATTGTGTAGTTGCCAAAAGTCATTCCCGATTCATACAATGCGATCCGAGCGGCAATATTTTTTTCTTCTATTTTCTCCTCACAAGCTAACGATAAACGAACGACATCTTCGGTAATTTTTATTTCTTTGGCTTTTGTAAAATCTTCTTTCGCCTCAACATAATGACCTTGATCCATTTTCGTTTTTCCGGATGTCAACAATGCCGCATAATTTGCGTTCATCCGTTCGGTCTCTTCTTCTGTTTTTTTTGCGTTTGATGCTTCTTCAGAGCCTTTCTTATCCGATTCTCTGCTTGTCGTTGTTTTCTCCGATTTCTCTTCTTTCTTTACCGGAGCGACGGTCTCGTTTCGTTCCTTTTTCTCCGTTTGCTCCGCTTTATGGATTTCATTCGTCACTTCGGAAAGAGATTGTTCCGTTAATGGTCTTTCTCCCTGAGGCTGGAGACCGGTCGGAATGATCGGTTCGTGCTGTTGTGTTGAGGCGTCTGCCACTAACTTGTTGTTGGTGAATGTTGTGCTTCTATCGTTCCAACGAAACAGGTAGGACACAGCCCACCCCATACCGGCAAACGCAAAGATTAACAAGGGCAATAAAATCCGTCGTTTACTTTTTGTACGCCGTTGTTTGGATTGCTTCGTTTTCGAAGGTATAAAAATCGTTTCTTCACGGTCTGTCCATCCGGGAGGCTTATGAGAAACAGTTACCAATTGTGTGCTTTCATTCTCCTCTACAGATTGTTCCGCTTTGTATTCTTTTTTTTTCGAGAGACTTACGCTTTCTTTACTTTCGATAAACGGTGGAATGTCCAGAGCGTCCATCATTTCTTTTATTGACTGATAGCGATCTTTCGGATTCACTTGCATCGCTTTCAGTACGACGGCCTCAGTTTTCGGAGAGATCTGTTTATTCAATTCCGATGGATGAACTAAAGGCTTTGTCGCTCTTAAAATCGATTCGACCGGAATCACGCCGGTCAGCAGATTATACATGGTGGCACCTAAGGAATAAACATCGGGACAGGGGGAGAAATTTACCGTGCCCTCATCGTCGTACTGCTCGATCGATGCAAATCCTTTTGATAGCGTAAGCGTCGTTGTGCATGCCTCCTGTTCTTCGAGATCGTAGCGCTTACTGACGCCAAAATCGATCAATCGGGCGTTGTCGTTCTTATCGATTAAGATATTGTTGGGTTTGATATCAAGGTGCAGGATATTTTTCTGATGGACAAACTCCAGCGCCTTCCCGATCTGTGCGACATACTTGAGCACTTTCGACTCCGGCAGTACGGCCTGCACACTCAACATGGATTTCAATGAACAGCCTGCTATATGTTCCATCGCGATATAGGCTGTGTTGTTTTCTTCAAAGACTTCCAACACATTCACGATATACGGATGATGTACTTCGGAAAGAATTTTGGCTTCTTTGATTTGTCGCTCTTTGAACTTATCAAAAAGGATCTTGCCGGTTGCGGAGTGTACTTTGACCTCAAAAGAATCCTCATCTCTAAAGCAATAATCTTTAAAGAAATACTCTTTAATGCAAATAGGCACGGTCGTTTCCACTGCTCCGAGTTCACCTTTGACCTCAGTGCTCCACTCGCCCAAATAGGTGATTCCGAATCCTCCCTGGCCGATGACTCTCGTTAGACAATACTTGCCTTTCTGCAAACAATATCCGTTCGGCAAATTCATAATTACTTACAGTAATCAGATTTCGCAACAAAGATACATTTTTTAGATGAAAGAATGAAAAAGATCGAATAAATTACTTATCAACTGGATGAATTTTGCACCTTTAAGACAGGTAAAAGATAGAAAGAATAATTATCACGGGCTTTTTCATAACATGTTTCCACCAGGGTATCTTTTACTTTTTCAGGCATGCAAGGTCGGATAAAAAGAGAGGATAGATCATTGTCCGGCAGGCACTCGGTAACTCCATCCGTACACATGAGAAAACAATCGTCGGGTTGAATATCCGTCAGGAACGCGATGTCTGCTTCGGTCGGATTGGCAGAGCCTGTGATCGCTCGGGTGATGATGTTTTTTTGAGGGTGATGCAGAGCTTCTTCCTGAGTGATTTTGCCTGTCTTTATCCAAAAATTAACCAGCGAATGGTCTTCCGTCCGAAAGACCGGCTTTCCGTCTCGGAACTGATAGATTCGACTGTCACCGATATGTGCGGCCGTGACCCCCTTATTTCCAAAGTAGAGCATTGTAAGTGTGGTAGCCATGCCTTCTGCTTCCGGGTGTATTGAGAGGTATTCATCAAAACGTATTTCAGTATACTGGACAGCCTTTTGAATCAATTCGTCGGTAGCATCTTTTTCAATAAACGTGGAAAAGAAAGTCTGAAAAGATTCACATGCCAGCGAACTGGCAATCTCACCTTTTTCCGCACCGCCAACACCATCGCATACGATAAAGAGCCTCTGTTGTGAACGCGCTATCGTCTGAGAGGAAGGATAGATTGCATCTTCGTTGTTCGGTCTTCTTCCTTTTTCACAGATGGCATATGGCGTTCCGAGCGTTATATGCATGGTTTCAATAAGCGATGAGTTACTCCTTAAAACGAACGTGTGTATGTCCGATTTTGATTTCGTCGTTATCTTTCAGGACCACCACTTCGTCTTTATCTAAATAGCGGCCGTTATATTGCGTGTGATTCTTGCTCCGATAGTCGGAGAGCATATGGATGTAGCTTCCCCGGCTGTCTTTCTTTACTTCTATTCGGAGATGATTTCGGCTCATCTCTTTATCTTCGGTTTCGATACAGATCGTCGCTTCCGACACAGAAGCTTTACGTCCTATAATAAAGATTCCTTCACACAAAGGGAACAATTGTTCCGGGGTGTCCGGATTGGCGACCACAATTAACCAGCCGCATTCCTTCCGAACAGGCCGGATCAAAACGGTTTCGGAATCGGCCGATTGTTCGTGTTTTAAATAAGATACCGGAATGTCATGCCGACATTTTGGACATTTAAATGAAGCGATTCCTTCGGGAATTTTTGTTTCATCAACTTTTAAACCGACCTTACAATGCGGGCATTTTACCGGAATCATACAATGATTGAAACGTCAGCGTCATCCATTCCCGAAGTAATGTCGATAATATCTTCGTAAGAAGCGATTTCCACATCGTCGGAAAGCGTGATGAAATCGGTATCGTCAAGCACCTCGTCCACCATTACGAAATCACTCACGGTCGTTTCATTGACGTCGATCAGCAAGACTTCATTCACGTCATTGTCTATCGTTACGAATGTATGTTCATTGTCCATGTCCATCTTTTTCTGTTTTTTATTCGTTATTCTGTCACAAAGATAAGCATTAAAATCGTATGTGATTTAATTCTTAACCATTAACGTACGAAGCAGGGAGATTATTGTACAAAATCATTGTTTTATATGCATCATGCTGTTTTTTTTACCCATTTTGCGCGACATGAACCGACGGAGCATTGCTTTTTATTGGCCAGAGACTCCCAGGGGATTTCGCCGAGGAACGTTCCGCATTTTGGACAGACATAATCGATTTTGAACTGATTGGACAGGCGTTGCATCAAAGCCGGGATTTTGGCGGATTGCCTGGCTCCGAGGTAAATACCCAGGGTAGGTGCACATACGGCCAATGCCAAACTGCCAATAAAAACACCTTGGAGATGTTTTCCGAGAACTCCGATAACAAGTCCTGCCACTCCGACAAAAGCAAAAGGCAGTGATTGGAAGATACGTGTCTTGAACTGATTGGTAGACTGGATTCGTATCTTTTCTTTGATATATCGTTCATAGACAGGTTTTAAGGCCGCAAATTCTTCACTGTAGTCGTTATCCGATTTCAAAACGGCCTGTATTTCGAGGACATAATGATCTCCGAGCATAATGACATCAGAGGGCGTGACTCTTTTTTTGATTACACGGTCACCATTGACATAGGTGCCGTTTGCGGAGTCCGTATCTTCAATAAAAAGACGACCGTTTTCATCGCGGATCAACCGTGCATGATACCGGCTTACATGTACGTCGTTTACTACAA
This sequence comes from Tannerella forsythia, assembly GCF_001006485.1. Taxonomy (GTDB): domain Bacteria; phylum Bacteroidota; class Bacteroidia; order Bacteroidales; family Tannerellaceae; genus Tannerella; species Tannerella forsythia. Next base: position 85,626 of record NZ_JUET01000134.1, on the reverse strand, counting down.
AGTCATTGTCATTTGCTTTACCGATCCGGATAATCATCGTGAGTCTTTGCTTTTTGCAGTGATTAGCGCATCTTGTTCCAAACTCTCCTTCAATGCTTTCAGTGGCTCTCTGGGTACAATTAATTCGCGAGGTTTCGAACCCGGCACGAGCAACAACAATTTTTGTTTCGGCAAGTTAATTTGCAAGATATAATTTTTGTTGATGATATAGCTTTTGCCTACTCGGACAAGTTGTGATCCGGAGTCTGAAGCTTGTGTATCCAACATTCTTTCGATTTTTCCGATATTGATTGCAAATGTAAACTGAATACCCTCTGTCAATAGCAGTTTAGTGTAATTCCGATCTGCTTCGAGATAAAGTATGTTGCTGATGCGCATGCGCAACAACTCATCTCTCGTTTTTATGATCAAATACCGATCCATCCTTTTTATTTAGCAGGTATAGTCATTATTGAGGAGCAAAAGTAGGCTTTTTCTACGATCTATCCAAAGAAAAAAGATAAAAAAGAGCATGTCAGCAATCACTGTTGGTCTGACATACTCCTTAATTTCTTTTTTTCTAAAAGATTCCTAAAAGAAGGACTGTCCGTATTATCCTTCAATCGCAGCTTGAGCGGCTGCAATGCGTGCAATCGATACGCGGAAAGGCGAACAGCTTACGTAATCCAATCCTACCTGATGACAGAATTTTACGGACGAAGGCTCTCCTCCATGTTCCCCACAGATGCCGCACTTCAAGTCCGGACGTACGGCTCGACCTTTTTCCGTGGCCATGCGAATCAACTGTCCGACTCCATTCTGATCGAGTACCTGGAACGGATCGACCTTCAGAATTTTCTTTTCCAGATAAATCGGGAGGAAAGAAGCAATGTCATCACGTGAATAGCCAAAGGTCATTTGAGTCAGGTCATTCGTTCCGAACGAGAAGAATTCGGCCTTCGAGGCGATCTTATTTGCTGTCAGAGCAGCACGCGGCACTTCGATCATCGTACCGATCTTAAAATCGATTTTATCTCCCTGTTCGGCAAAGAGCGCTTCCGCTTCGGCGCGAATCACTTCTTCCTGTTCTTTGAATTCGTATACGATGCCGGTGAGTGGCACCATGATTTCGGGATACGTTGAGATGCCTTCTTTTTTGAGTTCGAGCGCAGCCCCAAGGATCGCGCGTGTCTGCATCTGTGTGATCTCGGGATACGTATTTCCCAGACGGCATCCCCGATGTCCGAGCATCGGATTCTGTTCATGCAAGGCATCCACGCGCTGCCGGATGTATTCCACACTTACGCCCATTGCATCGGCCAGTTCCTGCTGACCTTTCGGATCGTGAGGTACAAACTCGTGCAACGGCGGATCGAGCAGTCGAACCGTAACGGGATATCCGGCCATGGCTTTGAAAATCCCTTTGAAATCGGCCTGTTGATAGGGCAGGATTTTTGCCAATGCTTTCTTTCGTTCCTCGGCATTCTCGGAGAGAATCATTTCACGCATGGCTTTGATTTTATCGCCTTCGAAGAACATATGTTCCGTGCGGCACAATCCGATACCTACGGCGCCGAATCTGCGTGCAACTTCTGCGTCGTGCGGTGTGTCGGCGTTTGTACGCACTTTAAGACGGGTATACTTATCCGCCAGTCTCATAAGCTCTGCAAAGTCGTCGAGCAGTTCGGCGGCTTGCGTATGCACCTCGTCTTTATACACTTCGCCCGTCGTACCGTTGATGGAGATATAATCGCCTTCCTTCAATACCGTTCCGTCTATTTCGACCGTACGATTCTTATAATCGATGTTCAATGCACCTGCTCCCGATACGCAGCATTTTCCCATGCCACGAGCTACGACAGCAGCGTGCGAGGTCATTCCTCCGCGAGCGGTCAGGATACCTTCGGCCACGGCCATACCCGCCAAATCTTCGGGGGATGTCTCGATACGTACAAGTACGATCTTATGTCCTTCATCGTACCATTTCGCCGCATCATCTGCGAAGAATACGATCTGTCCGGCAGCTGCTCCCGGCGAAGCGGGAAGTCCGCGTGTCAGCACTTTCGCCTTCTTTAACGCTTCTTTATCAAATACAGGATGAAGCAGCTCGTCTAATTTGTTCGCATCGATACGTTTCAATGCCGTTTTTTCATCAATCATGCCTTGACGCATCAGGTCCATGGCAATTTTCACCATCGCCGCACCGGTACGTTTTCCGTTACGGGTTTGCAGGAACCAGAGTTTGCCCTCCTGCACGGTAAATTCCATGTCCTGCATGTCGCGGTAGTGATTTTCTAATTTTGTCTGAATCGCATCTAATTCTTTGTATATATCGGGCATGGCTTCTTCCATCGAAGGATATTCGGCTGCTCTGAGCGCTTCAGGTATTCCGGCCAGTTCCGCCCAACGTTGCGAACCGATTTTGGTGATCTGTTGAGGTGTACGGATACCGGCTACCACATCTTCGCCTTGTGCATTGATGAGGTATTCGCCGTTAAACAAGTCTTCGCCGTTCGCTGCGTCACGTGAGAAACAAACACCGGTAGCAGAAGTTGCTCCCATGTTACCGAAAACCATGGCTTGTACATTGACGGCCGTTCCCCATTCAGCCGGGATGCCTTCCATCTTACGATATAAAATAGCGCGTTCGTTCATCCAGGAGTCAAAGACGGAGCAGATGGCTCCCCACAGCTGTTCATAAGCAGACGTCGGGAAGTCACAGCCGGTTTGTCTCTTTACGGCTGCTTTGAATTTCACTACCAGCTCTTTCAGTCCTTCTACATCAAGCTCATGATCAAGTGTGACCCCTTTGGCTTTCTTTACCTCTTCAATGATTTTCTCGAAGGGGTCGATATCTTCTTTGTTTTCGGGTTTCATTCCCAGTACCACATCGCCGTACATCTGTACGAAGCGGCGATACGAATCCCATGCAAAGCGCGGATTGTTCGTCTTACGCGCCAGCCCTTCGACCACTTCGTCATTGAGCCCCAGATTCAGAATCGTATCCATCATCCCGGGCATCGAAGCCCGGGCTCCGGAACGTACCGAGACGAGTAGAGGGTTCTCTACATCTCCCAACCTTGAGTGCATGAATGATTCGACATGAGCTACCGCATTTTTCACTTCGTCTTGCAATCGTTCCACCACTTTTTCTTTTCCGATTTTATAATACTCGTTGCAGACATCGGTTGTGATGGTAAATCCCGGAGGAACGGGCACTCCGATCAGGTTCATTTCTGCCAAGTTGGCTCCTTTTCCACCCAGCAGATTCCGCATATCTGCCCGCCCTTCGGCTTTTCCGTTGCCAAAGGTGTAAACTCTCTTTATTTCCATATATTTGTTGAATTATGATAAGTCATTGACATCTCCACAATGCAAATATAGCTGTTTTTATTGCTGATTTCCAAATAAAGCGCAATGATATTTTTATGTTTTAAAACTATTTTTGATTCTATCCGAAAGTTAGTTTTTATATTTGCGTGGCGAATTTTTAATTATTCACAGATTTGACACGAAAAAAGACCCCCCTCCCGATACTGGAAGAGGTAGAGATCACGGATGTTGCAGCCGAAGGCAAAGCAATTGCCAAAGTGAATGAAATGGTTGTTTTTGTGCCATGGGCGGCACCGGGGGATGTAGTAGATATCCGTCTGACCCGTAAACGAAGTCATTATGCAGAGGGAAATGCTATCGCATTCCATAAGTACAGCGAGAAACGGGTAGTTCCTTTTTGCGAACATTTCGGCGTATGCGGAGGCTGCAAATGGCAACATCTGCCTTATGAAGAGCAGCTGCGTTACAAACAAACACAAGTTACGAATAGTCTGACGCGAATCGGGAAAGTGCCGATAGGAGAGGTGCTGCCGATTCTCGGTTCGGAGCGTACGACGCATTACCGTAATAAACTGGAGTTTACATTTTCAAATAAGCGCTGGCTGACTGAACGGGAGGTGGCTTCCGGTATCGAATATACGGAAATGAACGCGCTGGGATTTCATATTCCGGGCATGTTCGATAAGGTGCTCGACATCCGGCGTTGCTGGTTGCAGGACGATGTGTCGAACCGGATTCGGCTATGTGTGAAAAATTTTTGTCTGACGCATGAAGGCTATCCATTCTTCGACTTGAAAAATCAGGAAGGCTTTGTGCGTACGTTAATGATACGTACCGCTTCGACCGGTGAGCTGATGGTCGTGCTGGCTTTCTTCAAAGAAGATCAAGCGCTCCGTGAAGCGTTGTTGGAGCATCTGCTGGAGCAAATACCGGAAATTACGTCACTGATGTACGTCATCAACAGGAAACGGAATGATACGCTGACCGACCTTGATATCGAATTATATCGTGGTAAAGATCATTTGATGGAGCGGATGGAGGATTTACAATTCAAGGTAGGGCCGAAGTCTTTCTATCAGACAAACAGTGAACAGGCTTACCGACTGTATGATGTGGTTCGGAAATTTACGGGACTGACCGGTACTGAAACGGTTTATGACCTTTATACCGGTACCGGAACAATTGCCAATTTCATTGCCCGTAAAGCCCGCAAGGTCATAGGTATCGAATATGTACCCGAAGCAATTGAGGATGCGAAGGTAAATGCGCAACTGAACGGCATTGACAATGTAACGTTCTTTGCCGGCGATATGAAAGATCTGCTCACGACAGCTTTTATCGAAGACCATGGACGGCCGGACGTAGTCATCACCGACCCTCCACGTATGGGTATGCACAACGACGTGATTGATACGATCTTGAAGGCGTCACCTGAAAAAATAGTCTACGTCAGTTGTAATCCGGCCACGCAAGCACGCGACATCGAACGGATCGGTTGGTATTACGACGTCGTGAAAATTCAGCCGGTCGATATGTTTCCGCATACGCATCATGTAGAGAATGTAGCCTTACTTCGTAAAAAAAATGCATAGAAATACCTCTTTTTTCCTGCTTCTCTTTTTGTTTCTCCTGCTGTGCGGATGCTACAGTGGAGGAAGCCGTTCTCAGAGTGACGCCACTTCGGATGACTGGCCGTCCATCCAAGCAAAGGGAGAGATTACCGCTGTGACACTCAACAGTTCCACGTCGTATTTCCAATATAAGATGCAGGCGATGGGGTACGAGTACGATCTCATTGCCGGCTTTGCCCGCCAGCACGGATTGCGTTTAAATATTAAGGTCGCCGAAAACATTACCCGTCTGATGGAGATGTTGCTGTCGGGCGAGGCCGATGTGGCGGCTTACCCGATTACCATCGATAATAAGTTGAAAGAACAGATGCTTTTTTGCGGCTATGAGCGGCAATCGAATTTGGTTATCGTTCAGCGCACCGGACATGGAGATACGGTTTTGAAGGATGTGACGCAATTAATCGGAAAAGAAGTCTGCATAAAACCGTATCGACGCTATCGTGAGCGACTTGAGAACCTTAACAGCGAGTTGGGGGGAGGGATTCGTATTGTCAATATCGATAAAGACACCGTATCGTCGGAAGACCTGATTGAAATGGTGGCCAAAGGCAAGATCGATTACACGGTGTGTGAAGACGATGTGGCCAGACTGAATCGCACATATTACCGTAATATTGATATCAGTCTGCAGATCAGTTTTAAGCAGCGCTCTTCGTGGGCTGTGCGCAGAAGCTGTTCGCAACTGGCTTCGGCCATTAATGCGTGGGCGTCGAACATGACCGGAAAAAGTTCATACCGGTCGGCGATCAAACGTTACTTTGAGCTTTCGAAAGTATCACTAAACAGGATCGATATGCCCAAGGTCGCGAACGGACAGATCTCTCCGTATGACGACCTGTTCAAGCGTTATGCCGGTCGACTGGGGTGGGATTGGCGTTTGCTGGCATCGATTGCGTATCAGGAGTCCCATTTTCAACCCCAGATTGTTGCCTGGAGTGGTGCCGAGGGATTGATGGGGATCTTGCCGGCTACTGCACGAGGGCTGGGATTCGACGCGGGAGACATGCAAGACCCGGAGAAAAACGTACAAGCTGCGATAGAATGCCTGCGCCGTTTTGGAAAAGGATTTGCTTCACTCGACTCGCTCGAACGGATTAAACTTACGCTTGCTTCTTACAATGCCGGAATCGGACATATCTATGATGCGCAAAGACTGGCGCAGAAGTACGGGCGTAATCCGAACGTATGGAGCGATCATGTGGCCGAGTTTATTCGCTTGAAAGCCGAAGCGCAGTATTATACCGATTCGGTGTGCAAATTCGGTTATCTGCGCGGTACGGAGACCTATAACTATGTCTCCGACGTGCTAAACCGCTATGAATACTACCGGAAAGAAACGGAAAGCCTTGAGAACCGTTGATCGTACCTCTTTCGATACGAATAGAAACAGTGCAGAGAAAACGTTGTCTTCTCTGCACTGTTTGATAAAGTATTATTCTTTTTTTAGTATCCCGGGTTCTGTTGCTGGTCTCTCAGATTATCGGGCAACAGAAAGAGTTGTTCTTCGTGAATGGGCAGGATGTTTTTGAAATAATCAAATTCGATAACTCCTTCCGATCGGTCTTTACGAAATTTATATTTATCTTTTTCATCAGCATTACGCCATCTCACGACCGGTTTTTGATTCCTCCACAAGTCCCATGCTCTGTGTCCTTCCGCGAAGAGTTCCAATCTTCTCTCATACAAAATATCATCGATGGTTAATGCAGCGGTATACTTTTCCGGTTCGGTTGTTGTCCGTTCTTTTCTCAACGAGTTAAGTAATATTGCGGCTTCACTGCCTCTTCCGAGTTTCAGCAGCGCTTCGGCAGCAATCAGATATATTTCGGACAGACGATAAACTTTGATATTGTTGACTGCATACATTTCTCTACCTGGATATTTAGGCGTCGGGAAGAATCCGGACCCTTTATTATCCTCATACCAAACAAATAGCTTGAATCGTTCATCTTCCTGATCTTGTGCTTTCAGCTCATCGAAATGAGGGCTTGACGATATATCTTTATATCCCTGTGTTCCGTCTGCTAATGCATAATAACCAATAGAAGCGATACCATTGTTATCTTCCTGTGTAACATCGAGTTCAAAAATTGCCTCGGAAGTATATGCTGTTTTCCAACTCTTTACATACTCCGTTCTTGGAATCAAGCTATATGCTTTGTTTTTGATGAGTTTATCAGCGTATTCGAATGCCTTTTCATAATTGCCCATGTATAAATAGGCGCGAGCAAGCACGGCCGTTGCTCCATCCTGTCCTAATCGACCGTTTATTTTTCCGGTTTCCAAATTGGGTAATGCATTTTCCAACTCTTTGATGATAAATTCATAGACTTTGGTTACCGGCTGGCGTAGCATGGATTCTGGCTCTTTAATCGGCTTAGGGCCATCCATGATGGGAATACATAGGGCATCGGCCTTGATCTTCCCTTTTCCCAAATTGACCGGAAGAGGACCGTACAGTTTGGACAGATCAAAATGTACCATTGCGCGCAGTGCTTTTATCTCGGCTATCAGTTTTGTTTTTGCCGGAGATTCTTGAAGATTTTTACTCCTTTCTAGAACATCATTCATGTGAGCAATCAGTTTATAGATATGCTTATAGAGATTCGTCGGACAAGCGATCTTTGTCCATGAGTAATCCGAGTAGGTATTTAACCAACCGCTTCCCGAATAAGGTGACAGCGCATCATCACCTAACATATCGCCTGCAGTCAGATACTGTCCGTCATAGTAGGTGTTGATCGTCATTCGGTTATATGCGCCTAAAACTGCCGCATTCAGATCGTCAACGGTTGTGATGGCCGATCTGCTGTCCAACGAATCGGATGGGTTTATATTTAATTCCGAATCTTTGCATGCGGAGAAAGACAGGAGAAATGAAATGAAACAAATTATTTTTTTCATAGCTGATTAAGTTTATAAGTTAATATTAATTCCGAATCTGAAAGAACGCAAAGGTGGAAATTCGTCCGTATAGTCGAATCCGTAACCGCTTTGGGGGACTTCAGGGTCAATATAATTCTTTTTGAAGAGTGTAAAGATGTCTGTGGCATTAAAATACAGCCGCACATTCGAAAGAGAGGCCTTAGAAAGCCATTTCTTGGGTAAGTTATATCCGAAGGTGATATTTTTGAGCTTGATAAAGCTGCCGTCGATCAAACGTCTGTTACTGTTGTTCCATCCCTGATCTGGGGCCCCATAGATCAGGCGTGCATATTCGGCATTATCTCCGGGCTTTTGCCAATGCTTGCCGTAAGAGTCTTTGCGTATGTTATACTCTCCGATGGTTCTTCCGTCGGTATGGTTGAATGATTTTGGATCATACAGTTTACCCCCTTTTTTGAAGATGAAGAGGAATGAAAGATCAAATCCTTTATATTCGAATCGATTGGTCAAACCTCCCATGAAGTCGGGGATTCCTGTTCCCACTTTTACTTTTTCCGCTTCGGAAGCTTTGCTGGTAAGGGATCGGTCAATTCCTGTTACATTGCCGTTGGCATCTTTGATTTCCTTGTTCTTGTACCATTGCGGCTGTCCTGTTTGTGCGTTCACACCGGCCCATTCCCTGAGTTTGAACGTATACATATCGTCTCCTTCTCCGTAGAAGTAAGGAAAGTTATCGATGGGTTTATCTAATTTTTTGATTTTCGAGGTATAATGAGTTAAATTAAACTGTGTGCTCCATTTGAAGTCGTTCGTTTCGATGTTGACGGAATTAAATTCCAACTCGATCCCCTTGTTTTCAAGCTCTCCCCGGTTTTCGGTATACGTTTCAAATCCGGTACTCCACCAGAGAGGAGAGTTATTGATCAATCCTTTGGTATTTTTTTGATAGAACTCAAGCGTCCCGGAGAAACGCTCGAAGATTCTGAAATCGAATCCTCCGTTCCAGGTGTAAGATTTTTCCCATTCTAAGATGTTGTTTTCAATCTGATACAACTGAAAAGCAGGTTTGCCCAGATACTTTTCAGAGATCGAATAGAGACCTAGCGTGCTGTAATATTTTGTGGGCAGATTTCCAGTCGTACCGTACGAAAGTTTCAGCTTCAGCATGTCTAACCACTGAATGGGTTTCATGAAGTGCTCTTCCGAAAGAACCCAGGCGGCCGAAGTAGAAAAGAAATCTCCCCATCGGGTATCCGGTGAAAGCCTCGAACTGCCGTCACGGCGCCACGAAAGAGAACCGAAATATTTTTGATCATAATTGTAGTCGATTTTTGACAGATAGGAAATCAGTCTATCGTCGCCGATCGTTTCAGAGATGTCGTCTTTGACGGCTCCGTTCGAGAGATACATCAACTTGTATGTGCCGAATGTTTTGGTACTGGCTCCAATTCTGTTTGACGTATAATTTTTATATTCCATGCCTGCAAGGATATTGGCATGATGTTTTCCGAATCCTTTGTCGAACACGAGCAGGTTGGAGGTTGTCAGGTCCCAGAGGTCACGTTTGTATCGCGACAGATGTCCCTGCTCTTTCAACCCGTCGTTGCTTCTGGGGTCAATGACACGGCGGTCGTCGGAAAAAATAAAATCAATCCCATTTGTCGATGTGAATTTCAACCAATCAGTAAAGGTTATTTCCAGCCCGATATGGGTCAAAGAACGCATCGTTTTATTGATTCTTTCGTTCATCTGTTGATTGAGAATTGGGTTGGGGAATTTGTTGCTGAATCCGGCGAGGTTATTATACGATCCATCGGATAAGGTTACCGGAGCCGACGGATTTACTCCGTAATATGCAAACATGGGGTTGGCGTAATAACTACCGTTTGACAAGGCTCCGTCTTGTCTTGCACGACTTAGTTTTTCGCTCAGTTTCAAGAGTACGCGGTCGTGGAGTTTGAGATTCAACGAGAGGGCTCCGGAGAAACGTTCAAAAACACTACCCTGCACTAGCCCATCGTTTTTGAGGTATCCGAACGAGACATAATACGTGGTCTTGTCTCCTCCTCCATTCAGCGATAAGTCATATTTCTGCACGGCTCCCGTCTTGAAAATGGCATCTTTCCAATTGACGATGCGTGGGTTGGTGATAAACATTTTCTGCTGTTCGGGCGTCATGTTTTTATAATTGAATGTTCCGTCAAACGGGTCGTCCGGATGATACAGTCCGCTTGCGGCAGCAAGATTCCGGTAGGCATAACGTTCGGCTTCGGGCAGCAAACTTTCGTAAGTATCCGCTTTTGCCTGTTCCGGCATGGCTTTTCTGTCATAGAGGTATTTGTTTTTCAGCGATTCCCATGTATACTGTGCGTATTGTCCGGCATCCATATAGTCCAATGCATGCGGAGTGGCAAAATCGCTTGTTCCGTATTCTGCCGTAAATGCGATATGTGTTTTTCCTCTCCGCCCTGATTTTGTTGTAATCAGCACCACACCGTTGGCTCCACGCGAACCGTAGAGGGCCGTTGCGGCAGCATCTTTGAGAATCGTTTGCGACTCAATGTCTTCGGGGTTAATCAGGTTCAGTACAGAAGCTGAAGTCTGGGTTGATGTCACGTCACCGGCCAATACCGGGATACCGTCTATGACATACAATGGACTACGATTTCCGGTAATGGAGCCTACTCCCCGTATACGTATCGTTGGCATTGAGCCGGGTTGTCCGTAACTTTCCGAGATGGTTACCCCGGCAGCTTTCCCTTGCAGCGCACTGATAGGAGATATTGCCGCCGATTCACGTAAAGAGGCTGCATCTACTTTAGATGCCGAGCCCGTAAAAGCGGATTTTTTGGCCGTACCGTAAGCGACAACAATGACTTCGTCTAAGGTTTCGGTATCGCCCATCAGGGTAATCTTCATGTCCGGCTGTGCCACAGCCTCCTGCGTCTTAAAACCTACGAACGAAAAGACTAATGTCGATCCATTGGGTACCCAAAGGGTAAACTTACCATCGATGTCGGAAATCGTTCCTTTCGAACGGTCGGTTTTGAGCACGATGGATGCTCCCGTTACCGGTTCTCCCTGCTCGTCGACCACGGTGCCCTGCACCTGTGTCTGAGCCATCACAGACCCTGCTCCTATAAGGAGGGAGGCCATTAGTAAAAAGATTTTTTGTCTCATACCTTAAAATGTTTAACAGTTAATTTTTTATGTCTCATTCTTCATTCGTTCAATCCTTAGTATATGGTTGTTTGGCTTTCGGCATCTGGATGTTTTTTGCCAGATCATCTCTGCCATCACATTCATGTTTTTACCTCTCTGAAAAAAAAAAGTTGTAAATATTTGTAATACAGTGGGTTTATAAAGTAAAGAGACGTGTCCTTCCACAAGGTTCATTGGAGCAACAGAACATTCGTTCTCACCCACGACGCCTCCATATAATCGTACGCGTGGCTCGTTGCGTTCAACAGAACTTCGGGACGATACAACGCGTGTTTGGGAGATGTTTGAACAAGATTCGTTCTTTCTAATGCAAGTTTCGTTGGGTTCAACGGAACTTCGGTTGGATGGAACGGAAGACCAGCGGAAGGCAACGCAACGTCGGCTCGCAAGGCCTGAAATCGCCCGCGTTTCACCCGATGTTTTCTGGCATTCGGCCAATACCGGACTGTTTTCTACTGACTTTGTGTCAGGGCGTACGAATCTCCAGTACGTCGTAACGCAATGGTTCCCTGCTCCAATGCTCTGCCACACGAAAAGGCAGCTACGCCTATAGATGCTTTTGTTAAATAATATTAACGGGGGGGGGGTGGATAATTGATGGCAAGCTCTCTTTCTTTCCTTCAGAATAGTGCACACGAAGAGAATGAACATTTTTTATAATATTGTTCATCAAGATATTAAAGTTTGTCTTCTTCTCTTTCATGTCTCGTTTTTATGAGATTGACGCCCTTGGTCGTTTCATATATTTGATGACAAAGATATAAAAAATATCATATACAAAGTTTTTTTTCTGATGAAGCGTTTTTTTGTTGTGGTTAGATGGATAATGGTTGGGTTGCTATTCCAACTTCAAGACAGCAAGGAATGCTTTCTGTGGCACCTCAACCGTGCCGATCTGTTTCATGCGTTTTTTTCCTTCTTTTTGTTTTTCAAGCAACTTGCGTTTACGCGAAACGTCACCGCCGTAACATTTGGCTGTTACGTCCTTGCGAACGGCTTTGATTGTTTCACGGGCAATGATTTTTGCTCCGATGGCCGCCTGTATGGCGATGTCGAATTGCTGTCGCGGAATGAGTTCCTTAAGTTTTTCGCACATGCGCCGGCCGAAGGTAACGCTGTTGTCGAAGTGCGTGAGAGTAGAAAGGGCATCGACCGGCTCACCGTTAAGCAAAATATCGAGTTTGACGAGTTTGCCCGGCCGGTAATCGTGCAGATGGTAGTCGAACGACGCATATCCTTTCGAAACGCTCTTCAATTTGTCGTAAAAGTCGATCACGATCTCGCCCAGCGGGAGGTCGTAGAAAAGCTCGATTCGGTTACCGGTAATGTAATCCTGTTTGATGAGAATACCGCGCTTACCAAGGCAGAGTGTCATAATCGGTCCGATATACGTCGTTTGTGTGATGATGGAAGCCCGGATAAACGGTTCCTCGATATGGTCGATCTGGGTGGGATCGGGCAAGCCGCCGGGGTTGTGTACTTCGGTACAGAGTCCTTTTTTATCGTACACTTTGTACGATACGTTCGGAACGGTCGTAATTACATCCATGTCGAACTCGCGATCTAAACGCTCCTGAATGATTTCCATGTGCAGCAGTCCGAGGAATCCGCATCGGAATCCGAAACCCAGCGCCACCGAACTTTCAGGTTGAAATGTCAGAGAAGCATCGTTTAACTGTAATTTTTCGAGTGAGGTGCGCAGGTTCTCAAAATCTTCGGGAGCAATCGGATACACACCAGCAAAGACCATCGGTTTCACCTCCTCGAATCCAGCGATGGCTTCGGCGGCAGGCCGTTTGACATGCGTAATCGTATCTCCAACCTTTACCTCTTTCGACGTTTTGATACCGGAGATAATGTATCCCACATCGCCTGTGCGTACTTCTTTGCGGGGGCTCATTTCGAGCTTCAGTACACCTACTTCGTCAGCATCATATTCTTTGCCGGTAGCAATAAACTTCACAAGGTCACCCTGACGGAGCGTACCGTTCACTACTTTGAAATAGGCGATGATTCCGCGAAACGAGTTGAACACCGAGTCAAAAATCAGACACTGGAGCGGAGCTTCCGGATCACCCGAAGGAGGAGGCACACGCTCCACAATGGCGTTAAGGATATCATATACACCCTCCCCTGTTTTGCCGCTGGCGCGAAGAATCGAATCCCTCGGACAGCCGATCAGTTCGACGATCTGATCTTCGATTTCTTCAGGCATCGCACTCGGGAGGTCTATTTTATTGATCACGGGAATAATTTCGAGATCGTTCTCAATAGCCATATACAAGTTTGAGATCGTTTGCGCTTGAATCCCCTGGGCCGCATCGACGATGAGCAGAGCGCCTTCGCAAGCTGCGATCGAACGGGATACTTCGTACGAGAAATCAACGTGTCCCGGGGTATCGATCAGGTTCAATACAAATTTCTCTCCCTTATATTCGTATTCCATCTGTATCGCGTGGCTTTTGATCGTAATGCCTCGCTCGCGCTCTAAATCCATATTGTCGAGCACTTGCGACTGCATGTCTTTTGCAGCTACGGTCTTCGTGTATTCGAGCAGGCGGTCGGCCAGAGTGCTTTTCCCATGGTCGATATGGGCGATGATGCAAAAATTGCGGATATGATTCATTATGTCAAATTTCTGTTTTGCCGGCAAAGATACGAATTTCAGAAAAATTTCATACCTTTGGCATGGCTTTTGTTCTTTCGGATAACAGATGACAATTCAAGAAATACAGACTGCTTGTACACGTACGACGGAGGCGCTCGACCGGGGGGCGCTTAAAACAGCCTTTGATACGCTTCAAGGGTTGATTGCCGGTTCACAAACCTATACGTATCAAAACAAACTCGACAAATTACAGGAGACGTATCAATATATGCTTCGTTATTATATAGAAGGTTCGGGAGACCCTATGCAGGAACAGATTTATGCAGGGATTCGGACGCAAACATACGAGCTGACAGATCGACTGCGACATGAACTTTTGGCAGATATTTCTCCTGAAACGTGTTATGCCGCCCGTCGTACTCTGACATTTGATCCGGTTGAGACCGGCACTCTGCTTAAACAAATTCCACTCTATGCCGAGGCCGAAGAAACGGAACCCTACGAAGCGTCCGTAAATCGGTTGTTCGGATATCTCTGGACAACCACTTTTCTCTCGCAGGAGACGGTTGTTGCTGTTCGGGAAGCATTGGCCGATCCTCACTACCCGTCGGCAGCCAGAAGTCAGATCGTTTCGGCGCTCCTGCTTGGTCTGCAACAGACATTCGACAAGGAGAAGTTACTGTTGCTTTTCGATGCGGCTTCCCCCGTGTCTGATGAAACGATTCGTATTCGTGCACTGATTGCCATTATCCTGACGTTGTACACGTATCGCCGGCGCACGGCGTTTTATCCGGAGATTGAACGTCAACTCGGATTGTTGGCCGAATCACCTGATTTCAAACGACTCTTGTTGACCATCATTCTTCGCTTCATCCTTGCCCGTGAAACGGAGAAGATATCACATAAACTGCAAGAAGAAATCATTCCGGAGATGATGAGACTGCGCCCCCAAATCAATCTGGGAGTTTCATGGTCTGATCTCATTGCTGAGCTTTCCAACGATGAGATGAATCCGGAATGGAAAAGCGACAAGCTCACGAAGTGGCTCGAAGAATATAACGAAATGCAGGAAGAAGGAGCTGACGTAATGCATTCAACATTCATTCACCTCAAGCATTTTTCATTCTTTCGGGAAGTCGGAAACTGGTTCCTGCCTTTTTCAATCGATCACTCTACACTTAAATCCAAAGCCGATATCGGTATTACAACGATTGATACTTTACTACAGGCATCGTTTATGTGCGATTCCGATAAGTATTCGCTTTACTTCAGTCTGGAGCAGATTCCCGAAACACATCGGAAAATGATTCTCCATCAACTTGATGTCCAGATTAATCAGATAAACGCACAGCAGGCGCAGGAACTGAAAAATCGACAGACGAAAGCCGAAAATGTCATCGGTTTGTATATCCAGAGTCTTTACCGTTTCTATAAGTTGTATCCTCGGCATGCCGACTTTGATGATATCTTTAACGAAAAACTTGACTTTCATCACTTAACTATGCTGAAACCGTATATTTCGGATACGGAAACGTTATTGCAGATTGCCGAGTTTTATCTCAGAAAAGGGTATTTTGAAGATGCTCTGACGATTTACCGTCGCCTGATCGAAGAAGGTACGGGAGATGAAGTGTTGTATCAGAAATCCGGATATTGCCGACAAATGGCCGGTGATATGGAAGGTGCCTTGCGCGATTATCTGCGCTCGGAAATGCTGAACCCCGAAAGTCCATGGTTGCTCCGGCGTATTGCAGGGTGTTATCGAACGTTGAAACAACCTGAAGAAGCTTTGAAGTTCTTTTTGCGTTACGATACGATCAGTCCCGATAACCTCTCTGTCCTGATGAATATCGGGCATTGTTACTCAGAGCAGAAAGATTATAAGGAGGCACTCAGATATTATTTTAAAGTAGATTATCTTAGTCCGGATAACAGGAAAGCGCAGCGAGCGATCGCATGGTGCTCATTCTTGAGCGGGAAATATGATCAGGCGCGTAATTACTACCGAAAAGTGTTGGAAGATGAACCTCAGGCACAGGATTTCCTCAATGCCGGCCATACGGAATGGGCAGTGCAGAACATGAAAGGCGCTCTCGAACTGTATAAACAGTCTGTGTATGCCGCCGGCAATTTCAAGGCGTTTCAGGAATTATTAAAGGAAGACATTCCCGACCTGATACGCGCCGGTATCAAACCGTCGGAAATGCCTTTACTGATGGATCAGTTGCGTTATTCGCTCGGATGACTTTCCAAACGTAATACGGCACCTTTTATCCCTTTGGCCGATGCTTCGAAAGTAATCGTTCCCGCTTTCTCTCCCGACTGCACGATGGCTGTTAACATGCCTTTGAAAAGGGGCATTTCCGGCAGATGAAACGGTTGCAAGCAGGTTACATCGCCATTTGCTGCCGCACGGTAGGTGCCTGCACCTTTCACCTTAAAACGAATTATTTTGTCTGCTTCGGGGCACACGTTACCATCTTTATCTACGATCTTGACCGTAATGAATGAGAGGTCTTTGCCGTCGGCTTTCAACGAAGTACGGTCGGCCGAGAGTTCGATCCGATATGGAGCGCCGGCCGTGTGCATTTCTTTTTCGGCAACGGCCTTGCCATTGCTGTCATAAGCTACTACTTTCACAGTACCCGGCTCGTATTTCGTATCCATCCACATCAGCCGATAGCGCTTCTGGCGAGTGAACGAAGCCGCATCTTCCGGAGTATTGCTGTTCTCCTGCGTTACGGTCATGTCTTTCGATCGTTTACCCTGACTGATTCCGTTGATAAACAACTCGGCCGACGGATAGTTCGTGTAAATAAAAACCGGAGTTGTTTCCCCTTCACGTCCCGGCCATGTCCAGTGCGGAAGGATATGCAACGTTTCCTCTTTCTTGTTCCAGTGACTGCGATAGAGGTAGTAACGGTCTTTGGGAATACCGGCCAAATCGATGATCCCGAACAGGGAACTGTGGTTAGGCCAGTCGCTGTAGTAAGGGGTCGGTTCGCCGAGGTAATCGAATCCGGTCCATACAAATTCGCCGATGCAGTAGGGACGATCTTCATGCTGTATAAAGTCATCTTCCGGGAGGCTCGACCAGTTGCAATGCTCCACATCGTAACTGCTGCTCTGATGATCTTCGTAACGTGCCATCGCTTTGCGCTCGACCGGAAATTTATAGACGCCGCGCGAGCTGACGGTCGACGCCGTCTCACTGCCCAGAATGATTTGCTGCGGAAGTTTTTCGTAGGCTTCATCGTAAGCCTTCAAGCGATAATTCATACCTGCGACATCGAACGTAGCGGCAAAATTATTATTGATGATGGCCGATCCCTGATCCATCCCCGCTGTTACCGTGCGGGTAGGGTCTTCACGATGACAGATGTCTTGCATCATGCGGGCAAGATAAACGCCTCCGGGCGCTACCTGATCAGGTACCTCGTTGCCGACACACCACATAACGACGCTCGGATGGTTACGGTAACGGCGCACAAGATTTACCAAATCTTTTTCCATCCATCCGTCGTAGAAAAGGTTGTATCCGTTACGGCACTTGGGTGTCTTCCATTCGTCGAAACTTTCAGCCATAACCATCATCCCCATCTCGTCGCAGGCTTCGATCAGTTCGGGTGCCGGCATATTGTGCGATGTACGAATGGCATTACAGCCCATGTCTTTGAGGATACGTATCTGTCGGCGGATCGCTGCGTCGTTGACTGCTGCTCCCAATGGTCCCAAATCGTGATGGTTGCATACGCCTCGAAAGTATGTTTTCACTCCGTTCAGGTAAAAGCCGTCGTTCGGACGGATCTCAAGAGAACGGATGCCGAATCGGTCGGTCTGTTCGTCTTTCAATGCATTATCCAGGTAGAGCCTTGTCACTGCCGTGTAGAGCGATGGTGTTTCGGGTGTCCAGAGCAACGGATCATGGATCCACAGCGAGGTCTCTGTATAGCCCTCTGCCAGCAGAGACGTGTCGATTTTTGACGAAATGGTCCCGAGTTCCCGTCCGTCGGGCGTACGGATTTCCGTTTCTATTCGTAGTTCTCCACGTATCGTGGCAGGATAAGCTATCTGTGTACGGAATACGATTTTCGCATTTTGTTTGCGTACGACAGGGGTCATGATCTGTGTGCTCCATAGCGGAAGATGTACGTCGTCCATAGTGATCAGGTATACACGGCGATAAAGGCCTGCTCCCGGATACCAGCGTGAGGACTCCGGTTTGTTTTCAAGCCGTACGGCCAGCGTATTGTCGCCCTCACGATTGATATTGTCTGTTACATCGAAATAAAATGAGTTATATCCGTAAGGCCAGTATCCGACTTCATAACCGTTTACATAAATGTGTGCGTTGCTCATCGCACCGTCGAAGAGAAGAATGACACGCTGTTCCTTTGCGGATGCCGGCAGTTGAAACGTTGTACGATACCAGCCGACCCCGACGAAAGGCAATCCTCCCGTCCGTCCGGCATGTTCCATCGCTTCTTTCTGACCATCCTGCGTAATAGCTACTTCCTGCTTATCGTGATGGACGCTGAACGGGCCGTAAATTGCCCAGTCGTGCGGTACCGTCACTCGCTGCCATCGGCTGTCGTCAAAACCCGGTTCGGCCGATCGGGCATCGTCCGTTCGTGTAAATCGCCAGTTTTTCTCTAAGACTGTCTTTGTTCGCACTTGTGCTGTCGCGATACTCAGTACCATACATGCGGTCAAAAGACCTGTTGTCCATTTTCTTTTCATCTTATATTTAGTTGTTTATGGTTTATCGTTCCATCGGTAGGAGACTATTGAACGGCCCGGTAGATGACACTGGATCAAACGCTCGCTTTCGCCCATGAAGAATGTACAGGGGGTTGAAGATTTATTCATGACAACGAAGGCATAGCTACCGTTTGGAT
The DNA here is from genome assembly GCF_001006485.1 of Tannerella forsythia. GTDB lineage: Bacteria > Bacteroidota > Bacteroidia > Bacteroidales > Tannerellaceae > Tannerella > Tannerella forsythia. The sequence goes on along the minus strand of NZ_JUET01000134.1, from coordinate 67,069 downwards.
TCAGAAAAGCACTGCCTGTAACCCCTTCCGGTAATTTGCCCTCGATTCCGACACGTACGGCTCCGGGCTTCACGACCGATGCCAAATGTGCAATCACGAAATAATGTGAATTGCGAGTGATTGTTTTATAATCCGTTGTATCGATATCAACAGTTCCATAACAGTTTTGGCAACCTCCCTCACGGTTAGGCCCCTGTCTGCTGTCGAGCATCAGATTCCATACGATGACTCCCTTACAGTGGTTATTCACCGTTCCCAGCCCGATTTCGCACATATCTTCGAGCAGACGCATCCGGAAATTGCGCCCGTCGTTCCAAGCACCAATGGAGGCCTCGGTAAACATCAGTTCCTTATTGGGGTAAGCCGCATGGATGCGGTTCAGTTCACTTTTGTCGCCCGAATAATGATGATAGGCTGCTCCGGCAATGTATGTCGACGCCTCGGTATCGGCGTAGAGATGCAGCGGATAATCCTGCTGATCTTCCATTCGATCGTAATCGAAATTATGATCGAAAGCATAGATTTTCGTTTTCAGTCCGGCCGTTTTGAACTTCGGGCCGAGCGCCGTTTTTATGAATGCCAGCTGTTCACGCCATCCCATATACAGAGAAGCCGAGTTTCCTCGATTCAGCGGTTCATTCTGAGGGGTAATGGCATAGATCGGAATACCTTCTTTCTGAAATGCCTGTATCCATTTTACGAAATACGTGGCATAATCCCCGTAATAAAGCGGACTGAGGTGTCCGCCGGTCCATGAACGGAAAGAGAGCTTTGTTTTCAGGTCGGAGATTTTCATCCAAGTCGGACAAGTCCACGGCGACCCCATCACCTTTAATGACGGATTGATTCGCAGAATTTCTTTCAGGACAGGGATGACGTATATTGTTTCTTCGGCCGTCAGTGAAAAGTGTTCAATGCCTTTCTTATCGCAACACGTATATTCACTCAGCGAAAAATCAGAGCAGCCGATCGAAATGCGTACATAGCTGAACCCCATCCTGTCGGGAGAGAACGTTTCGTATAGAAAAGCCGAACGGTTTTCCGGTGTCATCCGCATCAGGTTATAGGCTGTCGAACCTGTAATGGCTGCTCCGAAACCGTCCATCGTCTGATAACGCACCGCCGTATCGAGCGTAATGAGGAGATCGGTATCTTTCAAGCCTTCTTCATGAAACGAAATGATTTCATAAGCAAATTCTTTCGTACGGTCGGACGTTGTCGTAAACAGATCGACTGTTTCTACAGACTGAAATTCGCAACCGCCCATTCCTATCCCTGCAAGGAATACCCCGTATATCCATTGATACATTTTTTTCATACCATCTATTCAAATATGGCGTAAATATAGGTACAAAAAACGAATACGGTATTTTTTCGAAATGAAAAAAAGCCTCTGAAAATAGCGTATTGTTCAAAATTGAGTAATTTACTCATTGACCAGATTTATTTTTCTTCCGACCTTTGTCCCGCGTGATAAATGTTTGTGTCGGAATGATTGTTGAAATGATTTATTATTGAGCTGATTATCGATAAAGACATGATAAATAAAAAGGGGCGAACAGATAGACTGTTATATATAAAGGTAGGAATGCTGACAATACTGCTTTGGGGTGTCATCAGTCCATCGGTCGCACAAAAACGCTACCGCACGGGTGACGTACTCAACGTACAGCTGCGCCATGGGAAGCCCGAAACAGGGGCTGGACTTGAAAATGAATTGACCGACGCTGTATGTAAAGAGATTCAGATTCATCATATGATTCCACTCTTTCGTAAGCAGGCTTTTGGAGAAAGATTGCTCGCGGGCGTGAAGGAAGTGCGACGCGTTATGAGTAACCGACCGAAGAACAATGCCCTCTCTACCATGAAGGAGAAAAACACGGACGAGGGAATCAAGGGTATTCTTGTGATATTGGCCATTGTCGTATCGGCCATCTTGTTTTTCGCTATCTCGTACGACGAATTTAAGTTTGCCCGTAGCGGCAGGATAGGACGAAGTGTCGTTTCCCGCAAGACATCGTTCTATGTGATAGGGATTATCGCGATCTGTTGCTTCCCGGGGCTTATTTTACTGCCTTTATTTGTGTTGTTCAAACTGCTGTTTCGCCGTCGTTTGACCTGTAGTGTGCCGTGTCCGTCGTGTCGTGCGGTGGGAGCATTCAAGAATATCCGGAAAGAGTTTCATGTAGAGTTTGAAACGGTCGGAAACAAAAAGTTGAGAACACAACATTGGAGCTTCGTCTGTAAAAAATGTGGCTTCCGGATGAAAGAAAAGGTATATGATGATGTAAGTGAATTTGCTATGTTGACACAGAATGTGATTCAAACGATGAGGAGCAAAGGAAGAAATAGCGATAATGACGAGGAGGGCTCGTGGGGAGGAGGGGGTAGTGGCGGTGGTGGTGCGTCGACACGCTTCTGACCAAGAGAAAAAATATTTATGAATAACTGATAAAATAAATCGATGATGAGAAAAAAGATGTATATCCTTGTGGCATGCCTGATGGCATGGGTTGCAATGCCGCAGCTAATCGACGCACAGGTATTGCGTGGTAATAACAATCAACAGATCGGAAGCATCGGTTCCGATGGGACGATCCGCAATCGAAGCCATGCGGAAGTAGGGAGAATCAAATCCGACGGTACGATTTGTGACCGAAGTAACAGGCAAATCGGTATAATCTCTTCCGACGGCATCGTACGCGATCGCAGTCATGCGGAAATCGGACGAATCAATTCCGATGGCACTGTGCGTGACCGCAGTAACAAGTATCTTGGTAAGATCGATACTGACGGTACGGTACGTAACAGCAACAATGCCAGCATCGGCAAAGCATCGGGAGTGAAAAAAGAGTGGGCGGCCGTTGCCTTCTTCTTTTTCGACTTCTGAATTTGCTCCAGTGGAGTCCGCTGAAACCGAAAAAAATAATCAAACAATATGATACACGATTATGTATTGCGATAGAGGTATAACTAAAATAACTATAAAGAAATGAAACGAAATGTATTAAACCAGTTTAATGGATGGATGCTTGCGGTAGCAAGCGTGGTGTTGCTCTCATTAGGAGCATGTGATAAAAATGAGCAGGGAGGGGAGAAACCGAAGAATCTGCCCGATATCGATGTGAAGATAGAGGGTACGATCGATCATCAGAAGTTGGTTGAAGGGCAAAAAGGTTCGGTTACGTTTAACCGCTTTCCGGCTACGGTCCAAGAGTTCAAGGAAGTGCGTGAGAAAATCGGTAAGGAACCCCATGGAGCCGTGGCCTTGCAGATCATGGCCTATGAAATGTTTCGCCGTAATCAAAGGATAGGGATGGAATGTATTAATCTGAACAGTACGAATACGAATTCAGGTGAAAAAAGCAGCGCGGTCAGACAGCTGAAACTCTTGTTCAACAATGATAATTCTTCACGTCCTTACCAGATGGCGGCTTATCTGAAAGGGGCTACCTTCGAAAATGGTTACAGCCCGACCAAACCCTATACGGTAGAAGTGATCGTAGACGAAGGACGGGGATATGGCTATTCAAACGATTATCAGGCTCCTATCGTCAAACTTTTAGTGCTGACAAAAGGAAAAGAAAGACCCGATCCGGTCGCTTTGGTAAAGACCAAAGACCCGAAAGAATCGAGCGAAGGCAAATATTTTATCGTAAGCGAGTGTTCCAGTATCTATGTGCGTGTACGAGCGATAGCATTTGATCATCCGTTTAAAGGATTAGATTAATTTTATCTCCGAAAACATACATCATAACCGAAAAAAGATGATAAGAAAAATTTTATGTGCAGTCGTTGCCGCGATATTCTTCTTGCATTTGTCGGCACAAGACCAAACTTATAGGGGAGCATGGTTTGAAGTGAAGTATCCGTCTGACTTCACCGCCCAAGGATCGATGGGATCCAGAAGTGCCGAGGATGATCAGTTCGACAGCGCGTTCTTCACCTCTCCCGACGGAGAAGTCGAATTTTATATCTTCTCGCCTCAATGGGGAGGCGAACCAACCGATATTGCCCTTTGGCCGAATGAAAAAGAAGGAGATAGACAGGTTAAAAAGGCCGATAACCAGACCGTTACCTATTGGACAATCGGCGCTAAAGACGGTAGCTACATACGCAGCTATCAGGAGACTCGCAACGAAATCGAAAATACGGTGTGGGTTGTCGGGATCAAGTATAAGAATCGGAAAGCGTACGATCGCTACAAAAAGAAATATGTCGCTTTTAAAAGTTCCTTACAACAATTCGCAGACTAATAATAAGAGAATAAAAACAGAAATACATACAGAAGAGACAATGAAAACAACATGTATACAAACCGTCTTTTTAACGATCTTATGCTTCTTGACGGCATGCAACCCGGCTAAAAGTAATCAGGCCGAAACATCGGAAAACTTGCGAGTTATAAAAAAACATCAGTATGATAGCTTTGCGAATGCTCATATCGTGGCATATCAGAAAGACGGTCAAGTCTATTTTTACAACGTTGAAGCGGATGACCGGGTGCCTTTCACCGAAGAAACCGAAGAGATTTTTAATCTCAAATTCGATCCCGACGGGCATTCCATGTATTATACCGTAGTGCGAGATGGTGTGTTGTGGCTTCGCAAAGTCGTATTCTCCGATGCCGGAGTACAACTCGAAGACCTTTTGAACCTGAATATCCCGAAAGAGAAATGTATAACTGAAACGTACGGAGATAATAGTCTGATGGAATATCAGGATGGAAAACTACTTATCCGCAGTGATTTCAGTTGGGATGGATATAACTTTGGGACGTATAACATTTATACGATCGCAGACAATACTCTGACAACGACGAGTGATTCTGAGAAGGCTAGCAAGCGCTTCGGCGCGCTCTATCAGGAATCGGACGACCGTTTCGAAACGGAAAACGAACACATGATTTACCTGCACAACGGTAACCGTATCTGCCTGACCGATCAATTGAACCTGAAAGCGATGGGAGACGATTATGGCTCAACTGAAGTCGATTATTTCAAACAGACCGTTTCACCTGACGGATCAAAAGTCGCTTTTGTGGCGATTAATTCGTTTGGCGATTTGGCACATGGTCCGCTGTGCATCGCTGACGCAGACGGTAAACACCAGCAAAGGCTGAGTGAAGACGGCGCAGCACAATACTTCCCTCTGCAATGGGCCGGTAACCAACTGGTCTTTGTTAACGACGAAGAGAGCGAACACGAAAATGTCGGAGTCAAGGTACTTTATATCACAGATCCCGAAGAAAACAAGCCGATTGATCTTATCGTCGGCGTAAAGAGTTTCGATGTTAAACAGCCTGTAAAATAAGGAGAAAAAGACAATGAAAACAATGATTTATTTATTGGCAGGAGCGTTTCTATGGACTTCCTGCAAGAACATGATCTCGTCTGGACAATCGGGAGAAAATACCGAAAGCATCGTCACTCAAGAGACGATGCTTATAGATAGTCTCGAAAAAAAACTGATTGCTTCGGATAATGAGTTGGAACGTATCGGTCTACACCGACAGATTACCGACCTGAAATTCAAACATGCCACGGATGATGAAAAAACAGGCCTTTTCAATGATTTCACTACGTTTTTATATGTGGAACTGGAAAATCTTAACGAAAAGGAATTCGGTTATCTGGAACATTATTATGAATATCGGATGAATGAAAATGGAGATCACATCGAACCGCACGATTCCATTAAACAAAAGGAAAGGTCTTATAGGGAGGTCGGTTTGGAATTTAAGGAAATGGGCGAAGGAATCGTTTCGATTGCACCGAGTGCGGCTCTTTTCGAAAACTATCTCAAACAATTGCCGGCATCCTATCAGGAATATTGGCAATTACTGAGAGACGCTGAAAATGTGGTTGCCGATGCGGGGTTAATCGTTACCTGGCGAGAATTGGGAGACCTGATCGCCCGATGCGAAGCATACGCGAATAAATATCCCGATCATATCGGCTTTTTCAAAGTGCTTGCGGAAGATTATCAATTTCTCCAAAACGTTTACATAACGGGGACGGATAATACGTCTATCGCTGACGAAACAGGGAAACTCGATCCCGATCTGAAAGCCGAATGGATGCGTTTCGGTAAAGCTTTTCCCAACAGTCCGACAACGAGTTTGATCAAAATAGCGCTGGCCGAGAAGAATTACAAAGATCGATACGCTATTTACGAAAAGATATACGACGCACAACTTAAGTCGAACGATCCGTTGATGCGTGAATACAATAAATAACGAATCTATCATGATCTACTGTTCATGCAAACGCATTATAATAAGAAAATAAAAAACCTTTTTAAAAAACAATCAAGATGAAGAAAAACATGAATTATTTTGCAGTGGTGCTTTTGTTGGGAATAGCTGTACCGACTCAAGCACGGGTTTTGGACCGTGAGGGAAGAAACGGAGATGCCGGCAGAACTGCCGACAGAGTAGGAGAGAATGGCATAACGGTACAAGCTGCCGTCTCGTCAGGTAAAACCTACTATGTAAGTCCCAACGGCAGTGTACGTGCCGACGGACTCAGTAAAGATACGCCTTTGAAAGATCTGCAAAAAGCCATCGACCTCGCCGAAGAAGGGGCTACCATTCTGGTCGCCGAAGGCAATTATCTGGGCAATATGGACAGAGGCTATATTGAATGCGGCCGGTTCGGGAACGGTGCCGATAACGGGAAGTTCCTGAAATTTTACGGAGGCTATTCGTTGGATTTTTCAGAACGTGACCCGGTCAAATACATTACTAAAATTCAGCCCAACGAAAAATCGCCGCGCAGCATCGGTTCGGCCCTGTTCCATATCACAGCCCGTCGGGCTTACGGTGATAAACGTCCGGCCGGCGAAGTTGTAGTCGACGGATTCACGTTTGATGGCGGGGAGTTTATCCAATACTACAAACCCGATGTGAATGACCCCAGAACCGGCACTCCCAACAAAGAAGTACTTACCGGCATGTTGATTCACCCCGATGCGCAAGCCGGAAATTCCGTGGGAATATCGAAAGTCGATTGGCGTGCGTTGCATCTGACCGTCGAAGGGAAAGTAAAAATAACGAACTGTGTGTTTGTGAACTGCCGTAACTTTGGGCTGCAAGGAGGCATGGGAGCCGGGCATATCGAAGTCTGCAATAACGTGTTTGTGGCCAACCGTTATGCCGCCTGCGAAATATGGGGAACGCTGGCATCCGGCAGAGAAAACGAAATATCGCTCGATTTCCATCATAACACCGTACTGTTTTCGTGGCCGATCACCAAAGAGTTTGAAACGATGGGACAGGGTTTCCGTTTTATGAACGGTATCCGTACCATCAACGTGTATAACAACATCTTTGCGTTCAATGCGCGGTGCGGAGTGGAACGTTGCCGATACGAAAACAAAAAAGAATACGAGAAATTGAAGCAAAGCAATTTGTATAACAATTATTTTCTGGGGAACAAGTACGACCTTGAAATCTGCGACAGTTCCGCACCAATCAATGTGCCGGCATCCCGTATCGAAGAAGCCGAAGAAATCGGACCGAAATACGAAGGGAATAAAGAAATGCCGTTTGACCAGTCGTTCATTTCGGCCATAGATGCTCCCTACCTGAAAGGTTTCACCGAATTGAAAATATCGACCTCCGAGAACTACGACGCCAACTCGTCGGCCAACCAGTTGAACCGTTTTCTCGGACTTAACCAGCAAGGTACGAGTACGACGCGCGTCAGCATGTTTGCCAATAAATACCCGTGGGAGAAAGCGCGTAATTTATTTGGCGCCGTGAAAGATTACGGAGCGCAAACACCGGAGAAGAAATAATCGGATAAATCGGGGCCGGGGGGAGGATAGCGAATAAAAGCTCAGTATCATAAAAAACATTCGCTACCTCCCCGACTCTTATCTTTCAATATGAAAAGAAAAATGAAACAGCGAATGTTTAATTGGGGCATGGTGGTATGGGCCGTCTTGCTGATAAGTTGTAAAAACACGGGGGCAACGACATCGGATGGTGCGACCGACAGTACGCAGGTAACATCGGTCGAACAAATCCTGAAACTGCCTGCACTCAAACCCGGAGAGGAAATTGTATTTGAAGACGACAAGGTTCGCATTGTCGAAGGGGGAATCGTCAATACGGACGGAGGTATGTATAACACCCTCAACATGCAGCCTAAAAACGCGTCATACAAACAGTTTAAGATCGAAGGTACGGTTCTTGCTTTCGAGAACGTCGTTGGCAATGCAATACTGGCCAGCGAAGGCACGGGAACCATACGCATGCTGTGGGTATACGATCTGACTACAGGCGAAAAGTTGCTCGGAGTAGAATCGTTTGCAGACTATGGAATCGTAATCGAAAACGATCATCAATTCTCTTTCTATCGATACGACGACGCTTTGCCTCAAGTCTCTTGGAACGAAGAAAAGGCCGTGTGGGAGAATCGTAATCACGTGCCTTCCGAGTTGCAAAACGCCGATTTGGAGGAAGCCAAGAAGAAAAGTCGGGAATATTTGTTTAACGGACTTACGCTGATGGCGCATCAAAAAGGACTTTGTTGCAACGGTTGACGTCTGATTATCAAAAGATATGGGTGTATATAAAAAACAACCTAAAAAAATCAGCCGTTTAATAATCAGCGATATAGAAAAATTGATGTTTTATTACAGGCAAAAATATATCACTGTTTTCTATGGATTTATCCGTTGCAACAAAGTCATCAAAAAGTACAAGTCGATATTCAAGTACGAAAAGCGACTCCGCAGAACGAATACAAATGGGAATATATCGAATAAATAGGTATCGGAGAGGAGAGGTAACGTAACGACAATTCTCCCCGTATCCATTCATGCTTTAAACATTAAAAACAGATGAAACAAATACTGTGTATCTTGTTATGTTTCTTATCCGTGGTCGGCATGGCAGCGCAGAACAACAAACCGACCAACAGGAAAACAAACATCAAAGATATTTTTCTGATGCTGCCCGACAACGCGTTCGGACATCCGGATTTTACGCTTGAAAAGCGAAAGGAAATGCTTAAAACCATCGGTCAACAGCCAAACATAAACGTCGAAAATTATGACGGTACTTACGCCTATATTGAGCTGTGCGACGAACGAAACGGTTATCTCTCAGTATTTTATTATTTTCTGGAAGGATATAAATACGAAATCTGTTACTGGAATCTCAAAGACGGACGAAAACTCGTTGCGGTAAACAAAGATGAAGGACACGGAGATGTCAATTTCTATCTATACGAAAACGGTAATCTGAGCGAAGACTTGTATTATTGTCCGGATATTTACAACGTGCAACTCGATGACTTCTTCGAAACGTCGCATCTCGACGAAAAGGAAAAGGGCATCCTTCAGGATTTATTCGAAAACCGGATCGTTTTTCAACATCTGCTTCCGCGTAAAGGCACATCGATCGAAATGCGTATCGGCAGCATTCCTTTCGATATGAGTTACGAATCCATGTTCGAAGAGGCCGGCCTGAAAGATGAGAAAATCATATTTAAACATCTTATCTTTAAATGGCTAAACGAAAAATGGGTCAAGGAAGTTCGAAAAGGTATTGGAACTGCTGAGTAAATAGCCGTATGCGAAAACAATTTGCAGGAGATAAATCACAACTGTGATTTATCAGAAACAATTTGCGGGAGACAAATCTTCACACAGATTTGATGAGAAACAACGGTACCCCTCCAGCCATGAAAATAGAAAAGCAGGGAAGGCGAATACCTTGAACGGTCTGCCTTCCCTGCCTGTTTCCTGATGAAACAGTATCGGCGTTTAGCCTTCTCGTAAAGCCTCGACGGCGGCAACGCTGCGGTCGATTTTTTTACCCAACAACTTCGATCCGTAAGGCGTAATAAGATAATCTTCTTCGTTACGGATGCCGCCGAAATCTTTGTATGTAACAACCTTGTCGTAGTTGATAAATTCCTCGAACATCTTTTCGCTTTTCCAGCGGTCAATCAGTTCGGGAATAAAGTATATGCCCGGCTCGATGGTCAATACGAAACCGGCCTCCAGTTCGCGGGCCAGTCGCAACGATTTACGTCCGAACTGCTTGCTTTTCGGCTTCTCATTGTATCCGACATAGACTTCGCCGAGGTTCTCCATATCGTGCACATCGAGTCCCATCATGTGCCCCAGTCCGTGCGGAAAGAAGAGCGCATGCGCTCCGGCCTGCACGGCTTCGGCGGCATCTCCTTTCATCAGTCCGATATTTTTCAGCCCGTCGACAATCGTTGCTGCCGACAAATCATAAACTTCTTCAAAACGAATACCGGGCCGCAGGGCGGCTACGGCTGCTTCGTGGCCGGCTACCTGAATTTCGTAGACTTCACGCTGGCGGGTCGTGTATTTCTTGTCGGCCGGCACGGTCGAGGAGAAATCGCCGGCATATCCCATTTCCGTCTCCGCACCGGCGTCGACGAGGAATAAATCGCCGCTTTTCACCATGTTTCCGTGATCATGGTTGTGAAGTGTCTGACCGTTGACCGTTGCAATGATCGGGAACGACAACCCGTAATTGTGCGAAGCCGCTACTTCCTGAATGGCGGCCGCCACCTCGCACTCGCGTATTCCCGGCCGAACCAGCCGCATTGCTCTCAGGTGCATATCGGCCGTTACGTTACACGCTTTTTCGATTTCTGCGATTTCTTCGTCCGTCTTGTAGTTACGCAGGTTAACAACGCCGCGGATAAACGCAACAGAAGGTTTTTCGGTGCCGGGCTCTATACCGAGCAGACTCCAGCGTTTGATTTTATGTTCGGCGCGATAACTGGGCAGATAGTGAATCGTTTGACCTTTTTTGAGGGCGCTTTTCAGGTATGTCGCCACTTGTCCCGAAGGTTGCACGTTCGTAATCCCTGCCGCTTCGCTTTTCTCGTGCAATGTCGGTTGCGTTCCCATCCAAACGATGGCGTCCATGGTTAGTTCATCGCCGAAGATGATCTCTTTGTTCTCGTCGACGTCAATGATGGCAGTTAACCCGGCATACGGTAACCCGAAAAAGTACAGAAATGTCGAATCCTGCCGGAAAGGATACGTGTTATCTTCGTAGTTACAACCCGCTTCATCGTTTCCGAGAAACAGCAACAACCCTGACCCCACGGCTTTTTTCAGGGCTTCCCGTCGTTGAATATAAGTCTCTTTCTTAAACATAACAATGATTTTTTTTGAATTCAGTTAAACAAAGGTACGGTATTTTTTTGTTACCTTTGTCAAGTCATCCTGAAAATTTGGAATAAAATGATGTTTGAAAAAGAACAGTTGCCTCTCCATATACCTTTTGTCACTGCTTCCGAAAGCAATGGACAGCCAGTGTCAGCTTCTTTTCTCCAACGCCCTTATTATGCGGCTTTTCTTCAGCAGCTGGGGTTGCGTGAAATCAAAGACCAAGTGCAATATCTCCTGACACAGCGTGATGCAAAAAACTGGAAGCCGACCCTCGAAGAGGTCGCATCCGCCATGCAGCAATTATGCAGCGAAGGCAATCTGACCTGGGCACAGGCGCTGTCTGTCTTGGAATTTGTTATTGTGAAGTTGGACCGGAACCAAACCGTTTCTCCTTATGTGGGGGCATACATGTGTCACGATGGCATACGACGCACCGTGCTGCATGTGTTCAACGAAGCCATTGGCAGTCGGTACACCGATCTGACCGAGTTGTCTTGCCGTATCGTCGACCATCCCGACGAAGCCAACGAAACCTTCAACACCATCCGCATCTGCGATCCGGCCATGGGGTCGGGCTTTTTCCTGATACAGTCGCTCAACGAAATGATTGCCGTCAAATCGCAGCTCGGCATTCTGTCCGACAGAGATGGTAACCCGCTTTTTCCGTACCGAATACTCGTACACGACGGAAAACTCGTCGTACGCGATAAGCGACGCTCCGAAACCATCGAGCTGACAGCGGACACTCCCGAATGCCGACGCATCCAGGACACGTTGATGAAAGAAAAACAGACCTTGATCGAACATTGTCTCTTTGGCGTCGATATTGACCCGATTGCCGTGACCATTGCACGCATCCGTCTTTGGGCCGACGTACTCAAACATGTATGTAGGGATACCGGTCAGCCTCATTCTCTACCTCTTATTGAGCCTAATCTGCGCTGTGGGGATGCCCTTGTCAGCCGGATTTCCATATACGATGATCTCAAGCCCGTCTTCCAACGTATCGGGTGCTCGGTAAGCGAATATAAAATGCTGGCTGACGATTATAAAAAAGCCCGCACTCCGGAAGAGAAAAATACGGCAGGGCAGATGCTGGCAGCGATTAAGCGAAAGTTGCTGATGGAGATCACGTGGGATGATAAGAACAACGAAGAATTGCTCCGTTGGCAACGCGAATTGGCAACGCTCAAAGCGCCAAGTCTTTTCGAAATGAACGAAGAAGAAGTCAAAGCCGTCAAAGCTCGCCTGCTCGATGCGCAGTCGATGGTGGATAAATACAAGCAAAAAATCGAAGGCACCAAGAACAATCCGATTTTTAAACATGCCATCGAATGGCATTGTGATTTCCCGCAACTACTGGATGAATCAGCTGATTTCATCGGCTTCCATCTGATCATCGGGAATCCGCCGGATACGCTCGTGCAGATCGGGGGCGAACCGATCGATATCTACAAACAACTCAACTACCGGGCTTATAAACGCACGGGCGAAGTTTCCAGCCTCTTTTATGAACTCGGCAATAAACTGCTTAAACCCGAATATTACCTTTCTTACATCGCGTCAAACGGATGGATGAAATCTGTTCAAGCCAGCAAGATGCGTCAATATCTCATGGAAGAGATGAACCCGCTGCTCACCATCGAATTTAGTGACAGCTGTAAGATCGATAAAACATTGGCTGATCATGGCATTGTTATCCTTCAGAAAGCCTTCAACCGGCATCGAACATTGAATTGCTGCCTCAAAAGTGATTTTGATCCGCAAACCTCCAATTGGGAACGATATCTGAATGATCATGGAACGTATGCCTCGACCGAGGCGGCTACGGATGAGACGCAATCCGCGTCTACGACGAGTTTCGTCATCCTCACGGAAACGGAGAAACATATCCGGGGAAAAATAGAACAGGCCGGAACCCCTCTCGAGGCATGGGACATCCAATTGTATTCGGGGATCAGAACAGGACTCGATGAAGCTTTTATCATCGACGGAGCCACGAAAGACGAATTTATTCTGGCCGATTACAAAAATGTCGATATCCTCAAACCTTTGCTAAAAGGAGAAGATATCCGGCGTTACATCCCCGAAAAATCCGACCAGTGGCTCATTTATGTTCCCTGGCATTTTCCCCTGCTTTATGACCGGACCATCACAATGGCTTCCGAACGCGCCGAACAGCGATTCCGGCAGCAATATCCGGTCATTTACGAACATTTGGCCGCATACAGAAGCAAACTTGCCGCACGGGATGCGGCAGAGGTCGGAGTCTCTTTCGAGTGGTATGCTTTGCAAAACTACGCAACCAGCAATGAATGGGACGACTTTACGCAGCAGAAAATTGTTTGGAAACGCGAAACGTCTGCTTCAGCCTTTTGCCTTGACTACAGGGGATGCGCTACATTGGATACGACTTGTTTCGCGACAGGGCAACATCTCAAATACCTGCTTGGAGTACTCAATTCCAAGCTCGGAAGATACATGTTGCAAGATGCACCGCATCTCCCCAACGGTGATATGCAGATCAGTGTCCTCACTCTCGAAGCCTTGAAAATACCGATCCCCAATATCAAGGTCGAGTCGGAGGTCATATCGCTTGTTAACAAACGTACATCCGATGTGCATAAGTTGGAGAATGAGGAATTGGATGGCAAGATAGATCGGCTCGTTTACGAGATGTATGATCTGAATGAGGAAGAACGACGTTTTATTGATTCAAATATTTCACATACATAATATGCAAACGTCTTGTGAAGAGATTCTTCATCCAATATGCGATTCGGACAGGATGATATTTTGTCCGGGATTAAGTCGTGCAATATACAATTATTCGTACTTTTGCAGTTTCAAAATCCGGCATGAGACAAAAGACGAAAAGGAACACGCTTACGTATGATTGAACGAACATATATTCTGGACAATGTAGATCCGGTTGCATTTTACGGCGTGAACAATGTCAATATGCAATTACTTAAGACACTGTATCCCAAACTTCGGATTGTGGCTCGAGGAAACATCATGAAAATTATTGGCGACGAAGGCGAACTGGATACGTTTCTTCGCAAAATCAAAGAAATCGAAAAGTATTGTGAAGAATACAATACGCTTTCGGAAGAAATATTAACCGATATCATCAAAGGGAATGAGGTGGCTTCGGCCAAACAGGAACATTTGATTATTCACGGTGTCAATGGCAGAGCGATTGTCGCACGTTCGGCCAATCAGCAATTGCTGGCCAAAAGTTTTGAAGAAAACGATCTGACGTTTGCGATCGGGCCCGCAGGATCCGGAAAAACATTTGTCGCCATTGCCTTGGCTGTAAAAGCGCTGAAGAGCAAACAAGTGAGAAGGATCATCCTGAGTCGTCCGGCAGTTGAAGCCGGTGAGAAATTAGGTTTTTTGCCCGGCGAAATGAAAGATAAACTCGACCCGTACCTCCAGCCGCTCTACGACGCGTTGCAGGAAATGATCCCTCCGACGAAGCTCCGGGAGTACATGGATCACAACGTCATTCAGATAGCGCCGCTGGCTTTTATGCGAGGACGTACACTGAATGATGCGGTCATTCTCCTCGATGAGGCGCAAAATACGACAAGACATCAGATTAAAATGTTTCTCACCCGTCTCGGTCTGAATGCCAAGATGATCGTTACGGGCGATGTCACCCAGATCGATCTTCCTCCACAAACCGCTTCGGGACTTGTACATGCCATGCAGGTGCTTCATAAAGTGCACGGGGTTGGGAGGGTAGAGTTCGAGAAAGGAGATATTGTACGCCATAAACTCGTGCAACGTATTGTCGAGGCGTACGAGAAAAACGACAAACCACCCGAAACGCAAGAATCAGCAATCCAACTAAATAAATAACTTCTTTATATACAGATCATATGAAAGCATTAGTCAAAACAGAATTTCAATTTTCCGGACAAAAAAGCGTGTATCACGGTAAAGTTCGCGATGTATATAACATTCATGACGAAACACTCGTCATGGTCGTAACCGATCGCATCTCGGCATTTGATGTCATACTGCCCGAAGGCGTTCCTTACAAAGGTCAGATTCTGAATCAGATTGCTTCTAAATTTCTGGATGAAACGAAAGATATCTGCCCGAATTGGAAATTGGCTACACCTGATCCGATGGTTACTGTCGGCATACAATGTAAAGGTTTCCCGGTCGAAATGATTGTACGCGGTTATCTTTGTGGCAGCGCATGGCGCGCTTATAAGAACGGGGTGCGTGAGATTTGCGGCGTGAAAATTCCCGACGGAATGCGGGAAAACCAAAAGTTTCCCCAACCGATTATCACCCCGACGACAAAGGCCGAGATGGGAATGCATGACGAAGATATTTCGGAAGAAGATATTATCAAGAAAGGACTAATGTCACGCTCCGACTATGCCACGCTTCAGAAATATACGCTCGCACTTTTTGAACGCGGTACGCAAATGGCTGCCGAACGCGGATTGATCCTTGTCGATACGAAATACGAATTTGGGACTTATGAAGGCGATATCTATTTGATTGATGAAATCCATACGCCCGATTCGTCGCGTTATTTCTACTCCGAAGGGTATGAAGAGCATTTTTCCAAGGGAGAGCCGCAACGCCAGCTATCGAAAGAGTTTGTACGCGAATGGCTGATGGAAAACGGATTCCAAGGTAAAGAAGGACAGCCGGTGCCCGAGATGACGTCGGATATCGTCGAAAGCATATCGAATCGTTACATCGAGCTGTACGAACAAATCACCGGCGAAACGTTTGTGAAGGCTTTGACGGATGATCTCCCCGGACGGATTGAAAAGAATGTAACAGACTTTCTGAAAAAGAAATAAACTCCTATGTCTGTCGAGGTAGAACGGGTGTTGCCGTATGCAGGCGACGAAGACAAAGGAACACAAGTTCGGCGAATGTTTGACTCCATTGCCGGACGGTACGATATGCTCAATCGCATGCTCTCGCTTGGGATGGACCGGTTGTGGCGCAGAAAGACGGTCGATTCGCTTCGTCCATCCTCGCCGCAACGTATTCTGGACGTCGCATCAGGCACGGGCGATCTGGCTCTGCTGATGTGTCGACGGTTGCAGCCGCAGCAAATCGTTGCGGCTGACCTCTCGGAAGAGATGATGGCCGTCGGACGACGGAAAGCGGCTGAAGCAGGCTATGCCTCCCTCGTCTCTTTCGAACATCAGGACTGCATGACGTTGACTTATTCGGACCATTCGTTCGATGCCATAACCGTCGCTTTTGGGGTGCGTAACTTTGCCGATCTCGAACGCGGCCTGTCGGAGATGGAGCGAGTGCTCCGCCCCGACGGACAACTAAGGATATTAGAGCTATCTACTCCGAAACATTTCCCGATGAAACAACTCTACGCACTCTATTCGAGAACAATTATTCCTCTGGTGGGAAGCTGGTTCAGTCTCGAGAAATCAGCTTATCGTTACTTGCCGGCCTCGATCCGAAAGATGCCGCAGGGACGTGAGATGGTACGACTGCTCGAACGACAGGGGTTTGATGTGCAGGTAAGGACATTCACCGGAGGAACTTGTTCTCTTTATTCGGCGACGAAGCACGGACATTCAAATACGATCGGCAAATGAAGAAATACGGCTTAATCGGATATCCGCTGGGACATTCTTTCTCACGGAACTTCTTTAACCAGAAGTTTCAATCGGAAAATATCGATGCGGAATACGTCAATTTTGAGATCAAAGACATCCGGGAGTTGAAAGACGTCGTACATGATCATCCCAACTTGTGTGGGTTGAATGTAACATTACCTTATAAAATGGCAGTCATTCCGCTGCTCGATGACCTCACCGTAAATGCCCGCAATATCGGTGCTGTCAATGTCATCAAATTCAGACGCGGGAATTTTGGGAAACTTAAACTGATCGGGCACAATTCCGATATCACAGGGTTCAAACAATCGATCGACCCGTTGTTGCACGAGTCGCACACGAAAGCGCTTATCCTCGGAACAGGCGGGGCATCGAAAGCCGTCTTTCATGGCTTGAAACAATTGGGCATAGGAGCAACATACGTTTCCCGTAGCAAGCAGAATAGCTGTTTTACGTATGATGAACTTACTCCCCGAATCATGGAACAATATACGGTGATCGTCAATACCACTCCCTTGGGGATGTATCCCAAGGTCGACGAGTGTCCGAATATTCCGTATGATTGGGTGAATTCCGATCACCTGCTTTACGATCTGCTCTATAATCCTGATGAAACGCTGTTTATGCGCAAGGGGAAAGAACGCGGAGCCGTTGTCAAAAACGGTCTTGAGATGCTTCTTTTGCAAGCGTTCGCGGCATGGGATATTTGGAACGGATAAACAGATAAAAAACAGAAGAAATAACACCATAACGAAAAAAATGAAACAAAATATTTGTAGTATTGCGGCAAGCTTGCTGCTGCTTGGCAGTATTCCTCAAGCAGGGGCAGAATCGCTCGACCCTGCAGAATACGTGAACCCGTTGATGGGATCGCAGTCGGTGCACGAATTGTCTACGGGCAATACGTATCCGGCCATCGCCCGCCCGTGGGGCATGAACTTCTGGACTCCACAGACGGGAAAGATGGGAGACGGATGGACGTATGTCTATACGGCTCACAAGATACGGGGATTCAAACAGACCCATCAGCCCAGCCCGTGGATCAACGATTACGGACAATTTTCGATCATGCCTGTGACAGGAGCGCCTGAATTTGATGAAAACAAACGTGCCAGCTGGTTCTCTCATAAGGCGGAAGTAGCAAAACCGTACTATTATAAAGTGTATCTGGCCGAACATGATGTGGTGGCGGAAATAACGACCACTGAACGAGCAGCCATGTTTCGTTTTACGTTTCCGGAGAACGAACATTCTTATATCGTCGTCGATGCTTTTGATAAAGGATCGTCTGTGCGGGTGATTCCGGAAGAGAACAAGATCGTTGGTTATACGACGAAGAACAGCGGAGGCGTACCGGAGAATTTTAGAAATTATTTTGTGATTGTCTTCGATAAACCGTTTACATACCGTGCTACGTTTACCGATCAAACGCTACATACGGACAAACTGGAGCAGACGGCCGGACATACGGGCGCCGTGATTGGCTTCCGGACGGAAAAAGGTGAGATTGTCCATGCACGTGTCGCTTCGTCGTTTATCAGTCCGGAACAGGCAGAACAAAATCTAAAAGAACTGGATGTAGATCGTTTCGATGCGATAGTTGCACAGGGAAAAACCGAATGGAACAAGGTGCTTGGTCGTATCCGTGTAGAAGGAGGAAGTCTTGACCAGTATCGTACGTTCTATTCATGCCTGTATCGTTCGCTGCTTTTCCCACGAAAATTTTACGAAGTGGATGCCGAGGGAAAGATCGTGCACTACAGCCCGTATAACGGGAAAGTACTGCCCGGATTTATGTACACCGACACGGGTTTTTGGGATACTTTCCGCTGCCTGTTCCCATTCCTGAACCTGATGTTTCCGGAGCAGAACAAAGAAATGCAGGAAGGACTGATTAATACCTATAAGGAGAGCGGCTTTTTCCCCGAATGGGCAAGCCCGGGACATCGCGACTGTATGATCGGAAACAACTCGGCATCGGTACTCGTAGATGCGTATATGAAAGGAATAAAGGTCGAGGATGTGGAGACACTGTATCAGGGATTAATTCATGGAACGGAACATGTGCATCCGAAAGTATTTTCGACAGGCCGTCTCGGACACGAATACTACAACCGGCTGGGCTATGTTCCGTACGATGTAAAGATCAGGGAGAATACGGCTCGTACACTCGAATATGCGTATAACGACTGGTGCATCTACACACTGGCGAAAGCGTTGAAACGTCCGAAGAAAGAAATCGCACAGTATGCCCGACGGGCGATGAACTACCGGAATGTGTTCGACAGGGAAACGAACTTGATGCGTGGACGTAATGAAAACGGTACGTTTATGTCGCCTTTTTTACCGCTCAAATGGGGCGATGCTTTTACGGAAGGGAACAGTTGGCATTATACGTGGTCGGTCTTCCACGATCCGCAAGGGCTAATCGATTTGATGGGTGGACGTCAGGCGTTCGTGACGATGCTCGACTCGGTATTTACCGTTCCGCCACTGTTCGACGAAAGCTACTATGGCGCGGTGATCCACGAAATACGCGAAATGCAGATCATGAATATGGGAAATTACGCGCATGGTAATCAGCCCATCCAACACATGATTTATCTCTACAACTACGCCGGTGAGCCTTGGAAAGCCCAATATTGGCTGCGCCGCGTGATGGAGCAGCTTTATTTGCCGACTCCCGACGGATATTGCGGCGACGAAGATAACGGGCAAACATCGGCATGGTATGTCTTTTCAGCATTAGGCTTCTATCCCGTGTGCCCGGGAACAGACGAATATGTGTTGGGAGCTCCGCTGTTCAAAAAAGCCACACTGACATTCGAGGACGGCAAGCAGATGGTTATCAACGCACCGGAGAATAACGCCCACAATGTTTACGTGGAATCGTTACATCTGAACGGACAACCGTACATCAAAAACTATGTGAAGCATAAGGATTTGCTGTCCGGCGGTACGCTCGACTTCCGTATGTCCGATCACCCGAACCTTAACCGAGGAACAAAGCCTTCGGACTTTCCATACTCGTTTTCGGTATCGGAAAAGAAGTGGGAGTGAGGCGGGGCAGAATGGCCCGACATGTGTCAACCACAGAATGTCGGAGGGGGAGTTTTCCTTCATTGGCATGAAGATGGTGTGTACCTCTCTGCCGACGACGGACGCACGTGGCACGGCTTCCGTGAGCTTTATCTTGACCCGCGACGCGATGCGGCCGATTTCGGTACGGCTTTCGGTATCGATAAGAGCGTTCACCAGAGCCAGTTCGTCGAAACGGAGCCCGGTCGCGTGCTGGTCTCGCTCGGACAGTCGGCGCATCACCGTGTGATGCTGATCTTCGATGTCGACTGGCTCATGGCGCGAAGCCGCTTCTGTAACTTCTCCGACAGCCTTCGTCAATGGTCGGTCTTCAGTTATTATAAGGGAAATCGTCGAGCATTGCGGATACAACCGTACGCCAGGGTGCGCACTCGTCGACGGGCGGTTGCAGGTGCGTTGCCTTTTCAACGATTCGCTGCTTACTTCCCTCCGTGGTGCAGTCTGGAATTTCCCCGCCTTTCGTAAGGGACGATTTACCGTTTCCCTCCGTTTCAACGACCTTGCCACAAAAGGACATCTTTTGCTCAACGACCGGTGGTTCAACCCCACGGACAGCGTAGCTCGTTATTATGCGCCGTTTGATGTTCCGTTAAGCCATAAAATGCTTAATATCAGCGACAACAAGCCGTACCTTATCCGTATCGACTGGAACCTCGATACGAAGCATCCTGCGGCCGAGGTCTATGTCGATAACCGAAAGCGTTTGACTGTACCGCTCCGAAACGAGTCGCAGCACGGACTGTCATACGTCCATTTTCTGAGCGATACCCGCATTGACGATCAAGGTTATGAAATCGAGTGGGTAAAAGCGGAAGTCGGACGGTAATCTTTTGGTAAGGAAGATTATTTTTTCGTAAAAACAGACGAAATATTCGATTCTTTCGTTTTCTTTGTAGGGAAATAATCATGTTATGGAGAATAATTATTGCGTAATTATGGGAGGCGGTATCGGAAGCCGCTTTTGGCCTTTCAGCCGGGAGAATAAACCAAAACAGTTTCTGGATTTTTTTGGTGTCGGACGATCGTTGCTGCAAATGACCGTTGACCGTTTTGCCAAAATCGTTCCGATGAAGAATATCTATGTTGTCACGAATGAGCGATATGCCGACTTGGTCAAAGAACAGTTGCCCCAGCTGCTTGACGAGCAGATATTGCTTGAGCCTGTACGGCGCAATACGGCACCCTGCATTGCGTATGCCGCCTATCATATCAAGGCTTGTAATCCCAAAGCCAATATTGTTGTTGCTCCGTCCGATCATTTAATCCTCAAGGAAGAAGAATTTCTTGCAGCCATCCAAAAAGGGTTCGACTTCGTAAGCCGGCACAGTGCCTTGGTCACGTTAGGTATCAGACCGAGTCGTCCGGAAACAGGCTACGGCTACATCCAAAGCAGTGAAACGATGATCGGAGACTTTACGAAGGTCAAGACATTTACTGAAAAGCCGAATCTGGAACTGGCCAAAGTCTTTATGGAAAGTGGCGAATTTTTTTGGAACTCAGGGCTGTTTCTTTGGAATGTCGACACGATCTTAAACGCCATACGCAGCCATCTTCCTGATATATCCGCACGTTTTGACATGGGAATGGGAATCTTCAACACTCCTTCCGAAGACGCATTTATCAAAGAACATTTTGCATACTGTCCGAGCATATCGATTGATTACGGGATCATGGAGAAGGCCGATAACGTTTATATGCTTTGTGTCGATTTCGGATGGGCGGATCTGGGTACGTGGGGATCGATCTTTGATATTGCTCCGCGTGACGAAGCCGATAACGCTGTGCTGAAAACAAGAGCCTTGCTTTACGAATCCGAAGGCAATATCATTGCATTGGAAAATACGGATCGGTTAGCCGTCATTCAAGGACTGCAGGAGTATATTGTGGCCGAGTCGGGTAATGTATTGCTGATTTGCAAGAAAGAAGAAGAGCAACGAATCAAGCAATACATGGCCGATGCACAAATTAAATACGGCCAAGAATTTAGTTGAATAACTACGCATGGAAGCAAGAGGGGGCAAAATCGATACGATCTATAATCTTCCGTCTACGATCTCGCGCGGCAAAACGCTTTTGACGTCATAGACGACGGCATTCGTTTTTAGCAGTCCGGAAATATCGGGCGCACCGAAAACTTTATGTGCAACGGCAAGGATCACGGCGTCGTACTTCCCTGCCGGCTGCTCGGTGATGACGTCGACGCCGTACACTTCCCGAACGTCGGATGGGTCTACCCACGGATCGTATATCGTGATACGGCTCGTATATTCCTGTAGCGTATGATAGATATCCATGACCTTTGTGTTACGTGTATCCGGACAATTTTCTTTGAAAGCGAACCCCATGATTAAAATTTTAGCATCCTTCACAAGAATCCCTTTTTTATTCATATACATAACAGTTTGGTTTGCAATGTAGGCACCCATACCGTCATTGAGCCGTCGTGCGGTGGTCATGATACGGGGCAGCACACCGTAGACCTGCGCTTTTTGGATAAGATAATAAGGATCGACGCTGATGCAGTGCCCTCCGACGAGTCCGGGATGCATTCGTATGAAGTTCCATTTTGTCGAGGCTGCCTCGATCACATCGTTCGTATCGATACCCATCGCATTAAATATCTTGGCCAGCTCATTCATGAATGCGATGTTGACATCGCGCTGGGCGTTTTCGATGATCTTGGAAGCTTCGGCCACGCGGATCGAAGGTGCTTTATGCGTTCCTTCCGTCAATACGGAGCGATATACGGTGTCGATTTGCTCGGCTGCCTCCGGCGTAGATCCGGAAGTCACCTTTTGAATAGTTTCTACCGTATGTCCTTTATCTCCCGGGTTGATTCGCTCGGGCGAATATCCGGCAAAGAAATCAATGTTGAGCTTCATTCCCGAAACCTGTTCTACGACAGGAAGACATTCTTCTTCTGTCACACCGGGATAGACGGTCGACTCATATACGACGATATCTCCTTTTCCGATGACTTTTCCTACCGTCGTGCTGGCGTCAATCAACGCTTTCAGGTTCGGACGGTTGTATACATCGATCGGAGTAGGGACGGCGACGATATAAAAGTTATAGTCGCGGAGGTCTTCGGGGTTCGTCGTACATCGGAAACCGTTCTTCAAGGCTGCCTGCAACAATTCGTCGGACACTTCGAGCGTATCGTCGTGTCCCGACATGATTTTTTCGACCCGCACGGGGTTTACATCGAAACCGATGGTCGGATATTGGGTAGAGAAAAGGCGTGCCAAAGGCAACCCGACATATCCCATTCCGATGACGCAGATTTTTGTTGATTTCATGGAACAAAGGTAATCACATCTTTCCGAATCTTCAAAATCGAAGTTTTTTGTTGCAATAGTACTTTTTTTCTTTCCCCACCGAAATAGCGGGCGGATACGTTGTTTTCCGTCCAAGACATTTGGTTACATCCTTCCAAACATTTACCTTTGGGCATTGTTTTTTGATGTTTTTAGCGAAAATGAAATACATAGATCGAACGATGATTGTGGTTTGGGGGGTGATTCTTGCCTGTCATCTGTCTGCGCAAAAGAATGGCCGGACGGAGGTTTTCTCGAACCGGGTGAAAAGCCTTCAAGTGAAGGTAGCCGGAGAACAGATTTCAGAACCTTATATCGAACTCAATAGCGACCACCGGCTTGAGATCAGTTTCGATGTGTTGAACCATACGCAGGGACAATATGCTTATTCGATCATCTATTGCGATGCAGACTGGAACCCTTCGATGCTGACCCCGATCGAATATATGGACGGCTTTCAGGGCATGACCATCAACGATTATTCTCCATCGTTCAATACGACCGTATCTTACATGAACTATCGCCTTTACCTGCCCAATGACAACATCCGTTTTAAGGTATCGGGCAATTATCTGTTGTACGTTTATGAAGAAGAAAGACCGGACCGAATCGTTTGTTCGGTACGATTCGGTGTTTATGAACCGCTCATCGGCATCGACGCCACGGCTAGCGGTAACACCGATATATCCTTTAACAAAGAGCATCAGCAGATCAACTTTCAGATCGATCGAAAGGGGGTAACGGTGAACTTTCCGGAGAAAGAGCTGAAAATCTATGTTTATCAGAATAATCGGGACGATAATGTGGCAAGGAATGTGCAGCCGCAGATAATTACAGGCAACCGGCTGACGTATGAACATCTTCGTGAGCTGATTTTTGAAGGTGGCAACGAATACCGTCGTTTCGAATTCTTGACACATCGTTACAACGGACTGAATATCGACGGTATCGGGTTTTACAATCCCTATTATCATGCCGACCTGATGATTGACCGAAGCCGAATGCACACTGGTTACCGTTATGATCAGGATCAGGACGGGCGCTTCTTCGTCCGTTGCAGTGGCTGTAACGACCCGGATACGGAAGCTGATTATTATATCGTTCATTTTACGTATGCTTCCGAACCATTGCTCGAAGGCGATGTTTATCTGCTGGGGGACTTTGTGCAAAATCAGTTCAATGAGACGAGCCGGATGGAATATAACCCCCAGACACGGCAGTATGAAAAAGCGCTGATGTTGAAGCAGGGATATTATAATTATCAGTATGTATTGCTCCCTCATGGGGAAACAAAGGCACAGACATTGCCGACAGAGGGCGATTATTACCAGACCGAAAACGAATATACGATTCTCGTCTATCATCGTCCGATGGGGATGCGTTATGACCGGCTGATCGGTAAACTGACCCTTCGCAACACGCATTTTGTTTTATAAATTAACATCATGGAAGAAAACAAACAAACAACGAAAAAGAAAAATCCTGTAAAATGGATGATCCTGTCCGTTCTTTTACTGCTGATGGGTTATGGGATGTACCGTTTGGTCATGTTTTATTATGCCCCGCATCGTTCAACTCAGCAAATTTACCTCGTACCCAGAGATGCCGTATTTATCCTTCATTCGAGCAATCCGGTCAATGACTGGAAGCGATTCAGCACGAGTGAGCCGTGGCAATGCCTCAGGCGCAGTCCTTCGTTTGCCGATGTCGCACGCGATGCGAGTAAGCTCGATTCCGCTCTGCAAGCTAACCAGCGACTTCTCGCTTTGGTAGGGAAAAGAGACCTGATGATTTCGGTGCATCGGATGCGCCATGGGAAGCTCGGCTTTCTGTACGTCCTCGACTTGCAAAAGATTTCGGAAGTACAGGCCTTGAAAGAACAGATCGATAAACTCTACGCATGGATGAACTACGGGGTGACATATCGGAAATACAAGGACACGGAAATTGTCGAGCTGCGTGATCCCAAGACACGCGACATGCTTTATACCGCTTTTGTGGACAATCATTACATCGCATCGGCGACGGCCGGACTTATCGAAGCCTCCATCTCGGAACGTAACGATCCTGTCATCGGATTAGACCCGCTTTTTATCGAAGCCGACCAATCGACCGATAATGACGGTGTGTGCCGCATTTTCGTGCAGCATGCTGTTCTGCCTCGCTTGCTCGACCTGTATATGGGTAAGCGAAAGGGCTATCTGCCGGCTATCGGCGCTTCGATGGCCTATACCGGACTAAGCCTGCAAGCCGATAAGGAAAAATTTGCATTGAAAGGATATACTTTTCTGAAAGATACGGTCAGCCCTTATATAGCGACTCTCCTGCATTCGGAAGGCCGGGAAATGACCGCTCATAAGATACTGTCGGATCGTACGGCTTTTTACACCAGCATCTGCGTTGACAATCCGGTATCGTTCGTCGAAGAGATGGAGGGGATGCTGGCCAACAATGAGCCGTCGCTTTATGCGACTTATAAAGAATCATACGAGCGCATTGAAAACATGCTTGATCTATCGTTGCGCGATGATTTCCTGAGCTGGATGGCCGGCGAGTTTGCGGTCATTGAACTTGAACCGGGACTGTTGGGGCATGACACGGAGATGCTACTTGCTGTTCGTGCCGAAGAGCTTGGACGGGCACAGGAAAAGATGGAATATATCGAGAAGCAGGTGAAGAAGAACACGCCAGTTCATATCCGAAAGGCCAATTATAAAGGATATGAGATCAATTATGTCGAACTGAAAGGTTTCTTTGCTCTCTTTTTCGGAAAAATGTTTGAGAAGTTCGAAAAACCTTATTATACATATGTGAACGATTTTGTGGTCTTTAGCAACAAACCGGCGACATTGCTCTCCTTCATCGAAGACTATGAGCAGGAACGTACGTTGCGTAACGACAACGGTTTCAAGCAGGTGCTTGCGCAAATCGATAGCCGCTCTACGTACTTCGTTTATACGAACAGCATCAAATTTTTCCCGCTTATGGAGCCCCTCTTGAACCAGAAGACGTGGGAAGGCTGGTCGGCTAATCGTGAGATTGTCTACTCGTTTCCTTACTCTGCTTTGCAGATCGTTGGTGATCGACAGAAGGTCGCTTTGCGGATGGTTATGAATTATCATCCTTATCATCCGCCGGTCATGCCGGAAGAAGCGTTGTACGAAGAGAATGATACCGAGATATCGGAAAAGGCTGTCATTGACGAGTTGAATCGTTTCTATGCCGAGAAATTTCAAGGAAATATTTATCGCGAGTTTTATTCCGGAGGTGCGCTGAAGAGCGAGTGTGAGATACGCAACGGTCGGCGTAACGGCAAATATCACGAATATTTTGAGAATGGCAGCTTGAAAATACGCGGCCGGTACGATAAGGATCATCCGACGGGTACATGGAAATATTATACGGAAGACGGTGCGCTGGAGAAGAAAGTTCGACTGTAAGGAATGCCTTCCTCTTCATTCCTTCGTATGCGCTACCGAACAGCCCTCTTGAAATGTGCTGATATGATGGTTGGGGACAGTTAGAGAAGGAATTCTTCAGGAACGTTTTTGGGTCGTTTTTCCAGAAAAGAAACTGCGCCGGTCGATATCTATTTTTCCACTTGTCAAGATAATCAAGTATTCATCGACGGCCGATAGCAGGGCGGTTGTAAACGCCGTTTTCAGGATGATTTCGTTCACTTTGCTTTCGCATACGATGAACAGCATGGTGGCGAAGACAAGCACTACGGTCAGTTTGTTCCCGAGTGTATGAATGGAAAGGAACCGTCCGAAGCGGTATCGGGCGGTGCAGAGCGAGAGGATTCTGACAGTTAGGATAGCTGCCAGCTCCCAGATGTGATCGGATACGACCGACCGGTATTTCATGTAAAAGACGATCCCTGCCGTGCTGAAGAATATCCAGTCGCCGAGCGAATCGAGCCGTGCACCGGAAGCACTTCGGCAATGATAGCGCCGGGCAATGAATCCGTCGGCCATGTCAGTCAGTCCGATAAGCAGGATCAAGGCAGCCAGAGCAGGTGGCCGGTCAGCCATAGCGAGCATGATCGGCGAAAGGATGATGCGCGATATCGATAAGATGTTCGGAATCTTTTTCAGTCCTTTATTCATCATTTGTCTATCTAAGGTGGGCGTTTGGCTCTGCCCGCATTCGCATGCAAATTTAGATAAAATCTCCGAGATTTTATCTAAATTTGCCGCTTCTAAAAAAGCGATTGAATATGCGATCAGTTTGTGTGTATTGTGCGTCCAGTTCGCGGATCGACACGGGATATACCGAGGCTGCCGAAGCTTTGGGAACATTGCTTGGCGAAGGCCGCTGGCGGGTGATTAACGGAGCCGGAAGCTTCGGGCTGATGCGGGTCATTTCTGATGCGACGTTGAAGGCGGGAGGAACGGTCGTCGGGGTCATTCCGCACTTTATGGTAGAGAACGGCTGGTGTCATTCGGGGCTGACAGAGTTGATTCGTGTTGAAACGATGCACGAGCGCAAGCAGCGGATGGCCGATATGTCTGATGCGGTGATTGCTTTGCCGGGAGGTTGCGGTACACTGGAAGAGTTGATGGAAATCATCACATGGAGACAGTTGGGACTGTATCATCATCCGGTGGTGATTCTTAACACGAACCATTATTACGATCCTTTGTTGGAGATGCTGAACCGTGCCGAAGACGAACAATTTATGCGTTTGCAGAGACGCATGCTATGGCAAGTGGCTGAAACGCCGGAAGAAGCTATGCGGATGATTGAAACCTGAGAGAAGGATTTTAGTTTCTTAATCCGTATGAGGTGCTTCGACCGCCGTCGCCGTGTTTGTGAAGAATTTTTTTATCGATCAGGTCTTGAATGTCTCTAAGGGCAGTATCGGGGGAACAAAGATTGATATTCGCCCAGATGGACGAGGTGAGTTTGTCGTCCATCCCTTCCCACAAAAGGTTGATCATCTTTACCTGACGATCATTTAAACGTACTAATCGATATTTCTCCCAGAATTTTGATTTCTCCAAGATACGTGTAATTGATCTTTCGGCTTCGTTCAGTGCTGCATCCAGACAATGAAGAAACCACATGAGCCATTCGGTAATATCCAGATTTTGGTGGCAAACGGTATGTAATATCTGCCGGTATGTTTCTTTCTGCTTGCAAAACTGATCCGACAGGCAGAAGAAACGTTGCGGAAAGTTATCGGCTCGTGTGAGAAAGAGATGCGATATGGTCCGTGCGATTTGCCCGTTGGTTGTTGCAAATGGATGAAGAAGCCAGAAGTAAACATGTGCTAATGCCGCTTTGATGACCGGATCGGTCGGGTGCTTTGTATTCACCCATTTGACAAATCGTTTCATCTCATTTGAAATCGGCGACGTATCCTGCATGGGGAAATAATGACGCGACCCGGAAGAAGTTGCCGCTGTAACAGTGTCCGTATGACATGGCGTTTCGCGAGGGAAAGCGCTTAAGGCATCCCTCCAGCGGAGAATACGTTCTTCTGTGACAGGCTCGAGATAGTTCAGTACGGCATCGGTCGATACGCTGACTATTCGGTCGACAGTAAGATCGATCTCGGGCTGCGGCTTTTTTTCCAGCTTAAGCTGATGAATCACAGATAAACGCACCTTGTTGGCATCAAGTGTTTGGCCGTCAAGTTCAGCCGAGCAGACGATTTCGTTGGAGATTGCATTCAACAGTGCATTTTTTTTCAGATCGATTCCCAGCAAACTCGTCTTGCCGACAAGTCGTCCCTGCCGATTACGTACCTCCCCCAATATGGACATTACTTCTTGGTAGTTCCATGTCAGGTAGGGCCATCCTTTTTCTTGCCATATAGCTGTTTTATGCATATTCTCCGTAAGATTTGCGGCAAAAATAAGGAACTTTTCCGAGATTAACGCATGAATATCGGACTAAAAACGTAAAATTTTGTTAACTGTTTCTCGTTTCATTGTACGCAAATGATTTACATCATTGAAAAAAAGAGTGTGAAAGTGGTTTCATCTGTCTGAAATTTAGAAAAATAGACAGAGTATCATCCTGTGTTGATAATGGCATCGGAGTTTTCGCCGAATCCCTGTCGTGTTAGGACGTTCTTTCCCCCTTGCGACCGATTTTTTATTTTGGCAAAAAATCTTACCTTTGCGGCAATTTTTTAAAAACATGCATAATATAAGATGAGTAATCGATTTGCCGAATACAACACGTTCGATTTGTCAGACATTAACAAAAAAATACTGCAAAGATGGCAGGAAAGGAATATCTTCCACCAAAGTCTGAATATCCGCAAGGATGCCCCTTCTTTCGTTTTTTACGAAGGACCTCCTTCGGCTAACGGTATGCCTGGCATTCATCACGTCATAGCCCGTTCGATCAAAGATATTTTTTGCCGTTACAAAACGATGAAAGGATATCGTGTCGACCGTAAAGCCGGATGGGATACGCATGGCCTGCCCGTAGAACTTGGTGTAGAAAAAGAACTCGGTGTTACGAAAGAAGATATCGGTAAAAAAATATCGGTGTCCGATTACAATATGGCTTGTCGCAAAAACGTGATGAAGTTCACGAAAGAATGGGAGGATTTGACACAGAAGATGGGCTATTGGGTCGATATGGACCATCCGTATATCACCTACGACAACCGATATATCGAAACGCTCTGGTTTCTTCTCAAAGAATTGCACCGGAAAGGACTTTTGTATAAAGGATACACGATTCAACCTTATTCACCTGCCGCAGGGACGGGGCTTAGCTCGCACGAGTTGAACCAGCCCGGTTGCTACCGCGATGTGAAGGATACGACGGTGACGGCACAGTTTCGAGCTAAAATGCCTGCCGAAACGGAAAATGATTTTTGGAAACAGGTATGTAAGGGAGCAACGGACGAGGTCTGCTTCCTTGCGTGGACGACAACTCCCTGGACTTTGTCGTCGAATACGGCGTTGTGTGTCGGTGAAGACATCGATTACGCCGCTGTTCGCTCTTTTAACCCGTATTCCGGGACGCCGAGCATCTATATTCTGGCAAAAGCTTGTATGGATGCTTACTTTAATCCGAAAGCGGCCGAATTGTCACTCGGCGAATACAAACCGGGTGACAAGCTGATTCCGTTCGAGGTACTTGCTACATGCAAAGGTAAAGATCTGATCGGTATCGGATACGAACAGCTGATGCCGTGGTTCAATCCCGGAGAAGGCGCGTTCCGTGTCATCTCCGGCGACTATGTGACAACCGACGACGGTACGGGTATCGTGCATATCGCACCGACTTTCGGTGCCGATGACGCCCGGGTAGCCAAAAATTTCGGTGTCCCGCCGTTACAGCTTGTTGATAAAGCGGGTAACTTGCGTCCGGCTGTCGATCTGAAAGGCCGTTTCTACTGTCTCGAAGACCTCGACAACGATTATGTGAAGAAGAACGTCAACGTTTCACTATATAAAGAATATGCCGGTCGTTATGTAAAGAACGATTACGACCCGCAACTTAATGGAAACGACGAGACACTCGATATCGACTTGTGCGTCATGCTTAAACAGCAGGGACTGGCGTTCAAGATCGAAAAGCATATGCACAATTATCCGCATTGCTGGCGTACCGATAAACCGGTACTTTATTATCCGTTAGACAGCTGGTTTATCCGTACTACGGCTTGCCGCGACCGGATGATCGAACTCAACGAAACCATCAACTGGAAGCCGCAAAGCACCGGAACGGGACGCTTCGGGAAATGGCTCGAAAACCTTCAGGACTGGAACCTGAGCCGAAGTCGTTATTGGGGTACACCGCTCCCGATCTGGCGTACCGACGATGGGGCGGAAGAACTCTGTATCGGATCGGTCGAAGAGCTGTATCACGAAATCGAAAAATCCGTTGCCGCTGGTTTTATGAAGAGCAATCCGTATAAGGATAACGGCTTTAAACCGGTCGAATATACATCGGAAAATTACGACCGAATTGACTTGCATCGTCCGTATGTCGATGAAATCACGCTGGTTTCTCCCCAGGGAAAACCGATGAAACGCGAGATCGACCTGATCGATGTATGGTTCGACTCCGGTGCGATGCCCTACGCGCAGATTCATTATCCGTTCGAACATAAAGACGCATTTGACCGACGCGATGTTTATCCTGCCGATTTCATTGCCGAAGGGGTAGACCAGACGCGCGGATGGTTCTTTACGCTCCATGCCATCGCCACGATGATCTTCGACAGTGTGGCATTTAAGAATGTGGTATCTAACGGATTAGTTCTCGACAAGAACGGAAATAAAATGTCCAAACGCCTCGGTAATGCCGTTGATCCGTTTGAGACGATCGAAAAATACGGTTCCGACCCGTTGCGTTGGTACATGATTACGAATGCGTCACCATGGGATAATCTCAAATTCGATGTTGAAGGCATTGAGGAAGTGCGTCGCAAATTTTTCGGTACATTATATAATACATACTCGTTCTTCGCATTGTATGCCAATGTAGACGGTTTTACCTACAGCGAACCGGACGTTCCCATGACCGAACGTCCTGAGATAGACCGCTGGATATTGTCATTGCTCAATTCGCTCGTCAAAGAGGTGGATGAGTTTTATGAAACATACGAACCGACCCGTGCCGGACGCGCGATCTCGGATTTTGTAAATGATCACTTAAGCAATTGGTATGTTCGTTTGAACCGTCGCCGTTTCTGGGGCGGGGGGATGACACAGGATAAGCTCTCGGCTTATCAGACGCTCTATATCTGCCTCGAAACGGTCAGCAAACTCATGGCGCCGATCTCTCCGTTCTATGCCGATCGACTGTTTACCGATCTGATTACTGTAACCGGACGCGACAAGGCGGAGTCCGTGCATCTGAGCGACTTCCCCAAATGCAACGAGGCGATGATCGACAAAACGCTCGAAGAACAGATGCAGATCGCGCAGAACATCTCGTCGATGGTGCTCGCGCTGCGTCGCAAAGTGAATATCAAGGTGCGTCAACCGTTGCAAACCATCATGGTGCCGGTGACCGACATCCGGCAGAAGGAACATATC
Source organism: Tannerella forsythia (assembly GCF_001006485.1). GTDB lineage: Bacteria > Bacteroidota > Bacteroidia > Bacteroidales > Tannerellaceae > Tannerella > Tannerella forsythia. The sequence goes on along the minus strand of NZ_JUET01000134.1, from coordinate 34,840 downwards.
GAGGCGGTAAAAAACTTAATCTTAAGCGAAGTCAACGTAAAAGAACTCAACTTTGCGGATAATTCGGCCGGCATATTAGTGAAAAAGATTAAGCCCGACTTTAAGAAATTGGGACCGCGTTACGGAAAGGTTATGAAACAATTGGCCGCTGCCATTCAGGCCATGACGCAAGAAGATATTGCTTCGCTCGAACAAAACGGTTCGTTTGCTTTCAATCTTGACGGCTTGGAAGGGGGTATTGTATCGGACGATGTGGAGATTATCTCGGAGGATATTCCCGGCTGGCTTGTGGCCAACGAAGGACGCCTGACAATCGCGCTCGATATCACCGTCACGGATGAGCTACGCAAGGAAGGATTGGCACGCGAATTGGTGAACCGTATTCAAAACCTGCGTAAAAGCAGCGGACTGGAGATCACGGACAAGATACGTATCGCCATGGTACCGGCGCCGGAGATGAACGGAACGATCTATGATTATGCCGATTATATTCAAAAGCAAGTGCTTGCCGAATCGATCGAAATGAAGGAAAATCTGCCGGATGCGACTGAGCTCGATCTGGATGACTTTAAATTATATGTAAACATCGAAAAAGTTTGAACGGACAAGAGTGTCATATAAAAAGAATATCGTATTTTTGAAAACAAAATAAAAGGAGGACTGAATTATGGCTGAGAAGACAAGATACTCGGATGCGGAGCTGGAAGAATTTCGCGCCATTATCATGGAGAAGCTCGATAAGGCAAAGAAAGATTACGACTTGTTGAGATCGGGGATTACGAATGCCGACGGCAACGACGTTTCCGACACTTCACCGACATTCAAAGTAATGGAAGAAGGGGCGGCTACGTTGTCGAAAGAAGAGGCCGGCCGTCTGGCACAACGCCAGATGAAATTTATTCAGAGCTTGCAGGCGGCGCTTATTCGTATCGAGAACAAGACCTACGGGGTATGCCGTGAAACAGGTAAATTAATCGCAAAAGAACGTTTGCGTGCGGTACCTCATGCCACACTGAGCATCGAGGCCAAACAGAGCAGAGTAAAATAAACGGCGCGTCTTGATGAAAGGAAAAAAAGCGTGGGGAGCAGCAACCGTTATCTTGCTACTTCTCTTTCTTGATCAGGCTTCGAAAATATGGGTGAAAACCCATATGCAACTGCACGAAAGCCTTGAGATTTTCTCATGGTTTCAGCTATACTTCACTGAAAACCCCGGCATGGCCTTCGGAATGGAGTTTTTAAACAAGCTTGTGTTATCCGTCTTTCGTATCGCGGCGGTGGTTGCCATCGCTTACTATTTGATCCGCCTCGTACGACGTAACTATTCGTTCGGCTTCATCGCATGCGTTGCATTAGTCTTTGCCGGAGCACTCGGAAACATCATCGACAGCGTATTCTATGGTGTCATCTTCGACCACAGCTACGGACAGATAGCTACGTTTATGCCCGCCGGCGGAGGATATGCCTCCCTGTTGCACGGTAAAGTAGTGGACATGCTATATTTTCCGCTTATCCGAACGACTCTTCCGGACTGGTTGCCGATATGGGGCGGAGAAGAGTTTATATTCTTTCGTCCTATCTTTAATCTGGCCGACTCGTCTATTTGTGTCGGAGGAGCGCTGTTATTGCTGTTCTATCACCGCACCCTTTCCAAAAGCCTTTCGAGGAAGTAGGTTCGATACATGCCGGATAGGAAGATTCAGCGATTTTTTATCGGGTGGTCGGCTCTCATCTTGTGGTCGGCATGCAGCCACACGCCCAAAGGAATCATTCCGGAGAAGAAGATGTGTGATTTGTTGGTCGATATGCAGATGGCAGAAACGATCATGAATGACGATCCGTACACTTACGGATCGGTCCGTCAAAAAAACGCCTTGTTCCGGTCGGTCTTTAAGAAGCACAATCTGACGCAGGCAGAATATGACAGTTCATTGATATGGTACGGTAAGAACATTGATATCTATATGCGTGTTCATGATATGGCCATGGCTGAAACAGACAGGCGTATAAAAGCGCTCGGTGAGGTGGAGGCCGAAACATTTGATGTCCTGCCGTCCGATTCGGTCGATCTGTGGGTGGGTAAACGATGTTATATATTTTTTCCCAAGGCGATGACTAACATGGTTGTGTTTGATCTGAAACCCACTGAAGCCTATCCGGCCGATGGCCGTTTCGTATGGGAAATGCAAGTCTGGGGATTGACCCCCGAAAAGCATGTGGTGGAATTGAATCTGCGTGCCGACGTGTCCGATTCGACCCTTGTTGTAAAAGATTCGATCGTCGGGAACGGTTTTTACCAATATACTTTGCAGGGTACGCCATACGATCCGGTACAGCGTGTTTACGGGTATATCCGTTTGAAGAAGTCACCGGCTATTCCGTATCCCAAAATCTACATCGACCGAATCCGGCTGATGAGATACAGGGTCGGAGAGTAGGTGTTTTTGTGCATGTTCCCTTAGTCTGTTGATATATTCGTTCAGGCGGCGGCGTTCGTGTTCTTCCTTCGAAACAGATGGAGGAGCAACATGGAATTGTTTATAAGCCTGTGCATTCCATGCATTGCGTTTTTTGGCGCGGCGACTCGGCCAGAAGACAGTTCGGGCAAGATCTTCGGCATCGAACGATATGGAAGGATTCACATTTAAGTCTTTCATCACTGCTTCTACACTCTTTTTTAGGTATTTTTTCATCTCCTCGATTTGTCTTTCCGATAACATCATACCTCTTTCCGTTTTTATACCTTTGTGCGGATCGGTTGCCGAATGGTTCTCCGGGCCATACAAATTGAAAACGTAAGGCGGGAGCAGATGAAGCTCACGATGGCTTTCAGGTTGGATGATGCTGTCGAACGATTTGACGATGGGTAATTCCAGCGGGCTGTGTTTCATCTGATCGGGTGTGAGAGCGGGTTTGATCAGCGTACCGGATCGGATGGCTCGCAGGGTTTCTTCGTTCAGTTTTAGCTTTTCCTGACCCGACAACACGCGCTGCAACCACAGCGAGTCTTTTGCCGACCAGTTTTTCTGTGCCAATGCGGTGATACACACCTGCAATCCCAAGACTAAAAATAACACGTAACGTCTTTCCATAGCCTGATTATGCATATTCCGAGCAAAAATAAAGCGCCGTCTCTGAAAAGTTCGTGCGCTTGTATGTAAAAAAACATAGAAGATGTTTATTTCAAAAAAAATAAATGATTTTCCATCGATGTTTTGCCAAAAAAGATGGATTCGATGTGTATATCCTCTGACAATGCACCATCCACCATTAAATGATATCAGGCTCTCAGCCCTTGTGCCTTCTTTGGATGTTTAATTGTTGAGTTGTTTAATTGTTTAGTTGTTGGCTGAATACTGAATGCTGACGGCTGACCGCACTGCATTCCCCCTTTGAAGGGATAACATCCCCCCTTTGCTTCGCTCTTTCCCCCCTTTTTGAAGGGGGGCTGGGGGGATGTTCCTCTGCGTTCGGATACCGTGTACCATGCATAACAATTAACAATTAATTTGTCATTCAGAGCGAAGCGAAGAATCTCTTTTCTTCCCCCCGCGGGATTCCTCACGGTGTTCGGAATGACAAAGGGGGTTATTTGCGTCCATTTGCGTCATCTGCGTTCGGATACCGTGTACCACGCATAACAATTGACAATTGACCATTAACAATTAATTTGTCATGCCCATGGTTCGGTGCGTTTCAAACGAATCAAACACCCGCAGGGCTTTAAATCTCCTGTTCTATTTTGTATTTGTTACGGTTCGGAGCATTACGCGAGATCAGTTCGCCGATAAATCCGGCGAGAAAGAGCTGCGTACCGATCACCATAGCCGTAAGTGAGATGTAAAAGTAGGGCGAAGTCGTAACGAGGGGACGCAAGTCACCGTCGTAGATGGAAATCAATTTCATGATCAGCACGGCGACGAGCGCTGCGAATCCGATCAGGAACATCACGCTTCCCCATAGCCCGAAGAAGTGCATGGGTTTTTTTCCGAACTTCGAGGTGAACCAGAGTGAAATCAGGTCTAAATATCCATTGACGAAGCGGTCGAGACCGAACTTCGTTTCGCCGTACTTGCGCGCCTGATGATGGACGACCTTTTCACCGATCTTATTGAATCCGGCAATTTTGGCTAAATAGGGGATATAGCGATGCATGTCGTTATATACCTCGATATTCTTCACCACTTCGCGTCGATACGATTTCAGTCCGCAGTTAAAATCGTGCAGATTGATGCCCGAGAACTTCCGTGCCGTAGCGTTGAAGAGTTTCGACGGGAGGTTCTTTGTCAGCTTGTTGTCGTAGCGTTTCTTCTTCCATCCCGACACGATATCGTAGCCGTCTTCCTTAATCATCCGGTAGAGCTCGGGGATTTCGTCGGGACTGTCCTGCAAGTCGGCATCCATTGTAATGATCACGTCGCCTTCGGCGCGTTGGAATCCGCAGTGCAGTGCCGGCGATTTGCCGTAATTGCGGCGGAACTTGATGCCTTTCACATGTGCCGACTGTCGTGCCAGATGTTCGATCACCTGCCATGAATGATCGGTACTTCCGTCGTTGACAAAAATGATTTCGTAGCTGAAATGATGCTCATTCATTACCCGTTCGATCCACGCGTGCAATTCAGGAAGCGATTCGGCTTCGTTATACAGAGGTACGACTACTGATATATCCATTGATCTTATTTACATTGTTTCGGTTGGCAAAGGTAAAATAAAAATTTGTTTAAGGGAAATTCCGTCTCTTGTATAAAACGTGCGCCGGACACAAACGAAACGATGTATCCGGCGCAACCATGAAAACAAAAATTTCTATAATCTCTCCCTCTTTTCGAGCCTCTTGTCGGATTCGAACCAACGACCCCGAGATTACAAATCACGTGCTCTGGCCGGCTGAGCTAAAGAGGCGGGTGGGAAAGCTGCCTACATCGCACCGCTACAACCAAGTACCCTTGCTGCGATCAAGCCCTGGGGGATTCCGAGGGAGCTGGTCGTGTAGGACTTTCCCGGCACAAAGATATGTTCTTTTTTCCGACGGATCAAATTTTTTTTTGTGATTCTGAAAATTCTCGTACTTTTGTGCAAACAAAAAAGTACATGAACACGACCGATCGTTTTCTTCGTTACGTCTCGTTCGATACCCGGTCGGACGAAAAAGCACAGACAACGCCCAGCACCCCCGGACAAATGCATTTGGCCAAATATTTGGCGCGGGAACTGAAGGATATCGGGATGGACGATGTTTCGCTCGATGCCAACGGTTATCTCATGGCTACCTTACCTTCCACCACGCTACGTGAAGGCATCCCCACCATCGGATTTATTGCACACATGGATACCAGCCCCGATATGACGGGTAAGGACGTGAAGCCGCGGATCGTGACGTACGACGGCGGAACGATCGTGCTGAACGAGGCGGAGCAGATCGTGCTCTCGCCCGATACGTTTCCGGAACTGGCGAACTACGTGGGGCAGGAGCTGATCGTTACCGACGGAACTACATTGCTGGGTGCCGACGATAAGGCCGGCATAGCAGCTATCGTATCGGCCATGGAATACCTGCTTGCGCATCCGAAGATCGCTCACGGCAAGGTGCGCGTCGGCTTTACACCCGACGAAGAGATTGGGCGGGGAGCAGACCGGTTCGACGTCGACCGCTTCGGTTGCGATTGGGCGTACACGATCGACGGCGGGGAAATTGGTGAGTTAGAGTACGAAAATTTCAACGCCGCGCAGGCTGTGATCACGATCAAAGGACGGAATGTACATCCGGGGTATGCCCAAAACAAGATGATTAACGCAGCCTTGTTGGCTGCGGAGCTGAGTGTCTCGTTGCCGAACGAGCAGCGGCCGGAGAAGACGAGCGGGTACGAAGGCTTTTTCCATCTCACACGCTTGGAAGCCACGGTCGAGGAGGCTACCTTACATTATATTATTCGCGATCATGACCGGGCTCTTTTCGAGCAGAAGAAAGACATGCTCCGTACACTCGCGAACAGGATGGAGACGAAGTATCCCGGTTGCGTAACCGTCGAGGTGCGTGACCAGTATTACAATATGCGCGAAATCATCGAGCCGGGAATGGAGGTGATCGAGTACGCGTGCGAGGCGATGCGTGCGGCGGGCGTTACGCCGCGGATCCGTCCGGTGAGGGGCGGTACGGACGGGGCGCGTCTGTCGTTTATGGGGCTGCCCTGCCCGAACTTGTTTGCCGGAGGACTGAATTTTCACGGACGGTACGAATATCTGCCGGTTCGTTCGCTCGAAAAAAGCAAGGAAACGATTATTCAACTATGTCATATAATTACAGATCAAACGAAATAAAAATGAAGACAACACCATTTACCGATTTACACATCGCACTGGGTGCGAAAATGCATGAGTTTGCCGGATATAACATGCCGATCGAATATGCCGGAATTATCGAAGAACATCAGACCGTATGCCAAGGTGTGGGCGTTTTCGACGTCTCGCACATGGGCGAAATCTGGGTCAAAGGGCCGAAAGCGCTCGAACTGCTTCAGAAAGTGACGTCGAACGATGTCGCTTCGCTGCCGGTGGGGAAGGCGCAGTACAGCTATTTCCCCAACGAACAGGGCGGAATCGTCGACGATATCATCGTGTATCATTACGAAGACGAGAAATACCTGCTCGTGGTCAATGCCTCGAACGTGCAGAAAGATTTCGACTGGTGCGTGAAGCACAACACGATGGGCGCCGGGCTTGAAAACGCGTCGGACAATATGGCGCAGCTGGCCGTGCAGGGCCCGAAAGCCGCCGAGGTGATGCAGCGCCTTACGCCGGTCGACCTTTCGTCGATTCCTTACTACGGCTTCGTCACGGGCGAATTTGCCGGATGCCCGGATGTGATCATCTCCAACACCGGCTATACCGGCGCGGGAGGGTTTGAACTGTATTTCTATCCGAACGAAGGACGCAAGATATGGGACGCCCTCTTCGAGGCCGGTAAGCCCGAAGGCATCCGCCCCATCGGACTGGGAGCGCGCGATACGCTGCGTCTGGAGATGGGATTCTGCCTCTACGGAAACGATATCGACGACACGACGTCGCCCATCGCAGCCGGTTTGGGGTGGATCACGAAATTCGTCGACGGCAAAGACTTCGTCAACCGCGCCGCGCTGGAGAAGCAGAAGAAAGAAGGCGTGGCTCGCAAACTTTGTGCTTTTGAACTGTTAGAAAAGGGCGTGCCGCGCAACGGCTACGAAATCGTTTGTCCGCAGGGCGAAGTGATCGGCCGCGTAACGTCAGGTACGATGTCGCCGATGATGAAAATCGGTATCGGGCTCGGCTACGTAGAAGCCGCTCATGCCAAGGTGGGCGAAAACGTTTGCATCCGTGTGCGTAACCGCGACCTGAAGGCGCGGATCGTCAAACCGCCGTTCCGTAAATGAAGAAGAACAGAATCCGTTTCGGCGTAGTCGGTACGAATTTTATTACCGACTGGGTGATAGCCGGTGGGCGCGAAGACGAACGGTTCGAACTCTCGGCCGTCTGTTCGCGCTCGCACGAAACGGCGCGGGCTTTTGCCGATAAACACCGTATCCCGCATACGTTCACCTCGCTCGAAGCGATGGCGGCCAGCCCTCTGATCGATGCCGTTTACATTGCCTCGCCCAACGCCCTTCACGCGCAGCAGGCCATCCTGTGCATACGCCACGGCAAACACGTGCTGTGCGAAAAAGCGCTGGCCTCGAACGCCGCCGAAGCGCGCGAAATGATCGCCACGGCACTCCGTCAAGGCGTCGTGCTGATGGAGGCGATGAAACCGACGCTCACGCCCGGCTTCCGCGCCATCCGCGAGCAACTGCCAAGGGTCGGGACCCTCCGGCGCTATTTTTCCTGCTACTGTCAATACTCATCGCGCTACGACAAACTCAAGGAGGGCGTTGTGCTCAACGCCTTTCAGCCCGCACTGAGTAACGGCGCCACGATGGACATCGGCGTCTATACCATCTATCCCATGGTCGTACTCTTCGGCCGACCGAAGACTGTCCATGCCTCGGGCGTCAGACTCTTCAGCGGTGTCGACGGACAGGCTGCCGTTCAATTTTCGTACGACGGTGGTCTTGACGCGACCGTCCTCTACGGTAAAATCGCCGACTCGACGCTGCCCACCGAAATTCAGGGTGAAAACGGAACGATTACGGTCGACCGCATCAACATCATCGGCCGCGTGAGCTTCACCCCCCGCAAAGGCGAAACGATCGACCTGCTCGCGCCTCCCACCCATAACGAATACTACTACGAAATAGCCGAATTTATCGACCTGATCCAATCCGGCACCATGGAATCGGCTGTCAATTCGCACGCTCACTCGTTGATCACGATGGAGATACTCGACGAAATTCGACGTCAGCTCGGCGTGCGCTTCCCTGCCGACGAACGCTGACCGACAATCGCCTTCGCAGGCTCCGGTCACTTCGTCGCAAAGGGTGGAAACCGAATATCCGGCATCCAAACGAACTCTTCAGATTTGAATAAGGTATCCGTTCCTCTTTCGATGCTATATTCCGTATCGGATAAAATATCGAAATCATCGATTTTATCATAACACGACGATAACATCATACATACGACGGCCCCCACCGTCATACCGATTTTCCATGTTCTTTTCATTGCTTTTATCCTTTCCATTTAGTTTGTTAAATAAAGTTTTGTAAATATAAAGGACGGCCGTTCTGTGGTTATGGGCAATCCCTAATACTTGGTGTTTTTTGTCTTGGTATCCCCATTTTTGGCTGTTTGATTTTCTCCTTTTGTCTAAACTTATCGGCTCTTCTCTAAACTTCTGTTGGTGTGATCGGAGGATATTTAGTTGTTTAGATGTTTTTTGTTTAGCATTCAGCCATCAGTATTCAGTTCGTAATTCTTATTAGCGGTCAGTTTTCAGTCAACAATTCAACAACTCAACAATTCAACACCCAAAGAAGGCACAAGGGCTGAAAGCCTGACATAATTTTTCCGTCACTTTTTCTCCGTCACTTTTGGCTTGACCCAAAAGTAACCAAAAAGTCAAGGCTTCGTGCGCTTCACACGCCTTCGCTACGCTTGCAGGTCGGAAAATCAGGTAACTTGCTTCGCTTCGGACAGCCTGATTTTCTTTCGCCCCGCTCGCTGCTCCGTCGGCTCACCGCCCGAGGCCCATGGGTGAACGCCGAAATTGATGGTAAATTGTTAATTGTCAATGATTATGCAGGGTTATCTGAATGCAAATTTCACGAATGGGCGCAAATTAAAATTTGTGTTCCTTGTCATATAACTTGTGAAACTTGTGGTATCTGAACGCTGAATACTGAAAACTGACGGCTGAATGGATCAATGACTGTATTGTATCCGTGAAAAATAATTAAGGTATTTGATTAACATCACGATGCCCATCACAAACGATGTGCCCATAATAAGCATTCCCACGACGAACATCCGGATGGCTTCCCATGAGGCTGTTTCAAACTCGTAATATTCCGAGAGCAACGCGAGAGTCATGTATAAACTTCCCATTACGAAGAGTACCGAGAGGATCGATCCCAGAATAACAGCCGGAAGGGTTTGTTTGCGAATCAGAAACAATACCCCCAACACTACCGCCAATCCGATCGTGATCGGATGGAAGGTTCCGATCAGAAGAAGCGCGAAAAATGCTTCGGGAATCCATTTTGTCCATAATTTTGTTTTGTTCATCATTTTCTGTATTTGATTACATCTGATAATAAAACGGACATTGTCTTTTATTATTGTAATGCGTTCGTTTTTTTCTGTTTCGCAGGCCGACGCTTTTCTGCGCCGTAAAAAGAAAACGGCCGCAAGGAGTCATTTCCTTGCAGCCGTCGTCCAAAATAGTACTTAGTTTATTGCTCCCTTAACGGTTCGGGCTCCCCCAGAAAGCAAAATTGTTTTTACTTTTCTTCAATCTCGGGCAGAAGAAAATCCGTAAAGCATAATGCGGCCAGCGCCGTACCATAACGGCGTTCGATGGTCATTCCTTCGGTCACGAAATTCAGATCGCCCAGATAAAACTTGCTGTATGTACGCTGATGCAGATCGTTGATGACACGGATCAGACGTGCTTCCAGCTCTTCGATACGGTAACGTCCGCTCACTTCGCAGACCAACCCGCCGGCTTTCTCGTCGAAATTCTCGTCTTTATACATCCAAGCGTATACGAGTCCGGCCGAGATAAACTCATCCTGATAACCGTGCGAGACGGCCATAATCGTTTTCAACTCCGACCCGAACGGAGGCAGATCGACCTCGTCCATCGTCACCAAATGGGCCGTAGCCGGAATGACGGATGAATACGTCATGATGTTAAAATCGGCAATTCCTGCATCGAACAATGCCATGTGATACGAACCCGCATGCTTTTCCAGATCGGAATCACCACTACCTTTTGCCATAAAAAAGGTATTCGGAATCAGATTTCCTACTTTCTTTATCATCTTTCAAATCTGTTTTTAATTCAATTAATATTCTATTGTATGATTCATCCGTCTGCCGTCAATCATCTTTCACAGACATCCAACCCAAACGGGCGACAAAAATACAAACATCTTTTGTATTTTAAGGTGATAGATACAAAATATATTTGGGCGATTTTTCGGAAAAATGCGTACGTATTTTTATTAAAAAACATACACCACGCCAAATCCGGCTGATCCGCGTCCTAATTGAGGCGCCAAGGCAAACTGCCGTCCGTCTGTGTTTATCCCCAGCAGTCGATGCCAAACGGGCAGCATCAGGTAAGCTGCTTCGGCGCTTAATATCCCGACACCCGCACCGGTGATCACGTCGCTTATCCAATGCGCGTTATTGACGACCCGCAATGCACCTACGGCTGCGGCTGCGGCATAACCGCCTATGCCGATCCATGGCGAATGATCACGATATTCCCTGTACAGAATATGCGCTCCCGTGAAAGCTATCGCCGTATGCCCTGACGGGAAAGAGTTGTATTCGCCCCATTGACGGGGACGCTCTACGCTCGTCAGGTCTTTTGTCGTGTAAACTAATGCAAACATAATGGTGTACGACGTAGCCAGAATCATGGTGCGGTCGCGGAAATTGTGTCGAGCCTTGACTCCCGGCACGAAATCAAGTCCCCATGCGACGGCGGCCGGCATGATTAGAAGAGAGTTGTCGATGCCATAATGACGGTCGATATGTTTGTTGACCTGTCCGGCAATGTGTTTGTCGAAACGTCGGACAGGGCCTTCGTTGAACCGTGCAGCCGTGCCGTATGCAAGGCATAACGTCGGGACAATAAATCGGGTGATGGTGGGCCGACGTTTTTTCCCTTCGGATTCACCCAGCGAAACGGTAGAAAATCTATCCGACGAGAAAGTTGGAGATACATTCGAATCCATTATCGTGGTGTGCGAATCTTTCTCTAGAAAGCGACGATCCTGCGAGAAAGGAACGATACCGAGCGTGTCGCCTTCCGCATGCGTTGCGTGCAGCGAGCTGGCAATGCCGAGCAATAAAAGGAAGTACTTTTTTATCATCCTTCGGTGGGTGTATGGGAGATGAAATAGCGTTGGGTTGCCCATCGGTAAAGGAAAAAGACAAGTACTCCGAGCAGACTCCCCGTAATCATTCCCGCCCATACGTCCGACACGAAATGAGCGCCTAAGTAGATGCGTGAATATCCCATCGCCAATGCCCAGACGAAAATACCGATCGTGTACGGCCGCTTACCGATCAGCAATGACGAGAGCATGGCAAAGCCGAAGGCATTCGTCGTATGACCGGAGATGAATCCGTACAGTCCGTTGGCCGTGTATTCTTTCAACAGCCTGACCTGTTCGAGGTAAAGCGGATGCATTGTCGGGCGGAAGCGCGAAAACAAAGGCTTGAAAACAAGGTCGGAGACAATGCTGCAAAGCAGAATAATCAGTCCAATCGAAAGGGAAGCCGGTAACCGGTCAGGTCTCTTACGAAGGTAGAACCAGAACGGTACCAGCACTACCGGACACCAGATGAGCGTACCCGAAAACGGCCACAACAACGCGTCCGTCAGAGGAGTGTGCGTGCTGTTGATCCAAGTAAACAGATCATGCTCGTAGGCCAGCAGTTCTTCCATTTCAACCGGTTTTTTGATTCATGACGACCCCTCTTTTTGTTTCAGTTTTTCGAGCATGTCGCGAGTCATCGTATCCAAATCATATTGCGGCGCCCAATTCCACTCTTCGCGTGCACAGGTGTCGTCCATCATGTTCGGCCACGATTCGGCGATAGCCTGACGCAACGGATCGATGCGGTATTCCATTTCGAAGTCAGGCAGATATTTTCGGATCTGTGCGCAAATAATTTCCGGATCGAAGCTCATCGAAGCGATGTTGAACGCATTCCGGTGTTTGAGTCGCGACGGATCGGCCTCCATGAGTTGAATGGCCGCATGGAGTGCGTCGGGCATATACATCATATCCATAAAGGTGCCGGCTGCGATGGGGCAGAAGAACTTTTCCTGTTTTACGGCCGAATAGAAGATGTCTACGGCATAGTCCGTCGTACCGCCTCCCGGAGGAGCCACATACGAGATCAGTCCCGGAAAACGTACGGCACGCGTATCTACCCCGAAACGACGGAAATAATAGTCACTTACCAGCTCGCCGGTCACTTTCGTCACTCCGTACATCGTATGGGGGCTGCGTACCGTGTCCTGAGGCGTCTTATCTTTCGGTGCGTCCGGCCCGAATGCTCCGATCGAACTGGGGGTAAATACGGCGCATTGCTTCTCGCGCGCTACCTCAAGCACGTTCAACAGTCCGTCCACACCAATCTTCCACGCCAGCTGCGGTTTAGCTTCCGCCACAGCCGAGAGTAACGCTGCCAGATTGTAAATCGTGTCGATCTGATACCGACTCACCGTGTCAGCAATCTGTTGTCTGTTCGTAATGTCTACCAAAGCCGAAGGTCCTGACTCAGCCAGGATTCCTTTAGGCTCCGCACCGGAAATATAACCGGCTACTACATTCCCGGGGTAACGCTTTCTTAATTCCATGGTCAGCTCCGAACCGATCTGCCCGGTCGAGCCTATCACCAATATGTTCTTCATCTTTTTTGTTAATTTAATTAACGAATTACTTCGAATTTTCGAGGCACAAATGTACACGATAAATTTTAATTTATGTACAGCGACATGAAAAGTTTTTGCGTCGTCATGTAATTGGCTCGTTTTGCGTTTACTTCTTTTCTCCTCAAACGATCCGATACAGGCGAAAAAATAAACGACGACCTTGTTTTACGAACCAATAGATAATTCGTAAGTTTGCATCCGTTCGGGAAAGTGTATGTTTCCGGATGATAGCAAAAGACATTATACCATGATATGGACGACAAATCAATAAATAAGCCGGATATCCGGGAGTTTGAATCACTGTTTCGCAGGATGCAGCCGCAACTGTTTGCTTTCTGCCGTAAGTATGTCGATGACGAAGAATGTGCCAGAGATATTGTACAGGAATGTTTTATCGGCTTGTGGGAGCATTATGATGACTCGATACATTCATACGAATCGTATCTGTTTCGATCCGTACATAATCGCTGTTTGTCGTTTATCCGCTCGCGAAAAGTCGGAGCCGCATATTATGAAGATGTTGTCAGATGGCGTATTCGCGAAATCGAATTGCATCCTGAGGAGCCCGACCCCTTAGCCGATCTTTATGTTAAGGAACTGCACGGGATGGTGCACCGTATCGTGGAGAAACTACCCGTAAAATGCCGGAAGATATTTGAAATGAGTCGTTACAGAGGAATGAAAAATCAGGAAATAGCAACGGTGTTAGGGCTTAGCGTCAGGACCGTAGAAGTGCAGATATATAACGCACTGAAAATTTTTAAAACAGCATTTAACGACTATTTATTGATTCTGTTGATTATTTTTTTCGCTTTTCGCTAAGTACTCTCTGCTTTCTGTGCGTCATACTCTAAAAAGAATGATCCCAAAAACATGAAGCAGAACGATACGCTGATCATAAAATATCTGACGGGCAGTGCTTCTTTCGAGGAGCAGGCGGTGTTACTGAAATGGTTGGAAGAAAGCGAAACGAACAAGAGGCATTTCCGTTCGATGAAAGATGCCTATGATTCGGGACGTTTGAAATACGAGCAAAAAAACAGTTGTGTTCAGTCGCAATGGGACATGTTTCGGAAAAACATTTCCGTCAGTCGGAACGCAGACAAACGACTTCTCAACCGTTTCTCTTGGATGCGTTATGTTGCTGTTTTTATCTTGGGGATGCTTTTGGTTTATTGGATTCGTTACATTGTGGAAGAAAAATCGGAGTGCCCCGTGGCTCAAACCCGTATAGAGACAGGGGTCGGCGATAAATCGAAAACGACACTGCCAGATGGGACCGTTGTGTGGCTAAATGCGTGCAGTTCGCTATTGTATGGCGACTTCTTCGGCAAGAGTGAACGAAACGTGTATCTGAAAGGGGAAGCGTATTTTGAGGTAAAAACGGATAAACAACGCCCTTTCTCCGTCTGTACCGAAAGACTGACTTACCGTGTGACAGGGACTTCATTTAATGTATACGCATTCGAAGAAGAAGAGACAAATTCGGTGGCCCTGCTTGAAGGAGGAGTTACGGTCGAAAGTGGAAAATGGGTGTATGCACTCAGCCCGGGAGAAGTATTTACGTATGATAAGAACACCGGTATTTTTACAGTCGAGAAGAAAGATGTGGAACATTTATCTTCATGGCGTCGGGGCGAATTTGTTTTCGATAAGATGACGTTCGGCGAGTTGATCCATCGCCTCGAACGACTGTATCATGTGAAATTCGTCTGTGACAACCTCGAAGTACAACAGACCGCTTTCGGGGGTACACTCAAAGATTATGACTCACTCGAAACCGTCATGAACGTACTGAAGACAAGTCTCCATCTCAGTTATACCATAGAAGAAAATACAGTGTTTATCCGATGATGTTCAAACAGATTAACAAATATATAAACCTTTAAAGATAGGAGGGAGGCGTATGATATAGAGAAGAAAATAAGAACCAAATCAGGGGTGTCTCTGCTTGTTCGGAAATAACCCGACTGACTGTTCGACAGGGACAGTCTGCGTTTTTTTAAATCAAATAATAACAATTGTTCAATTAAAATCGCAATACAACAAATAAAATATGGAAAATGCATTGAACTATAGGAAAGGTCATTTTCTTCGGACCTTACGAAAATTATGCTTGAAAATCGGTCTGACAGCCATTGTCATGTTATCTGTCTCGCCCGTTTTACAGGCTGATGTAACGCATTCGCAGAATGCAAAAATCAATCTTGCTCTTGAGAACGTAACGCTCCCCGATGTCTTTCGTGAGATCGAGAAACAGTCGGAGTATCGTTTCTTCTACAATCGTGCAATCGTAGATACGGAATCCAGACTGAATATCCGGATAGGAGAGAAGGAACTGCCGGAGATACTTGATCAGCTGTTCGGAAATACCGATATGAATTACAAGCTGGTGGACAAGTATATTGTGATCACTCACAAAGAGAAAGCCGGAACAGGCCATTCCGGTTTACGGCAAGCTGCTGACAGGAGGTCGGTTTCCGGAAGGATTACGGACGCGCAAGGTGAACCGGTGATTGGCGCCAACGTCGTAGAGGCGGGAACGACCAACGGTACGGTAACGGATATCGACGGACGTTTTACACTCGAAATTTCCGGCGGAGCAACCTTACATGTTTCGTACATTGGGTATATTGAGCAGACGGTCTCTACTGCAGGAAAAGATGTGATCGATGTGATTCTTCGCGAAGATACAAAGGCACTCGAAGAAGTGGTAGTGGTAGGTTACGGCGTGCAGAAGAAAGCGAACCTGACCGGATCCGTTTCCACTGTCAAATACAATCAGGAGTTAGAGAACCGGCCGATTACGGATCCTTCGCAGGCTCTTTCCGGAAAAATATCCGGCGTATGGGCCAGCCAAAACTCCGGTGCGCCGGGTGCCGACGGTGCAACAATTCGTGTTCGTGGCTACGGCACGCTGAACAATACCGATCCGATGATACTCATTGACGGAGTGGAAGGACGTATGTCGGACGTGAATCCGAGTGACATTGCCTCGATCACGGTTCTTAAAGATGCGGCATCGGCTGCGATCTACGGCTCCCGTGCAGCCAATGGCGTCGTCTTGATCGAGACGAAGAAAGGCGAAGGGGAACAGGTGCACATCAACTATAACGGTTATTTTGGTATGCAACAGTTGGGACGAAAGTATGATCTGATCACCGACAGCCCGCATTATATGCAGCTGTGGAATAAAGCTGTCACAAATGAAGGCGGTGATCCGTTGTTCCCGCAGGATGTCATCGATGCTTTTGCTTCCGGCAATGATCCATATAAATATCCGAGTACGAATTATTTCGATGAAGTATTCCGTAATGCTTTTACGACACAGCATAACGTGTCCGCAACATTTGGCGGAAAAAAATCGAACAGCTACCTTTCGATGGGTTACCTGAAAAATAATGGAACGATTAAAAACACTGATTCAGAGCGTTATAATCTCTCAATTAACAGCGAAGCCAAAGTGGGTGAGTGGTTAACCTTCGGTGGGAGAGGACGTGTGATGCGTACCGTATCGAATCAGCCGTTTGTCGATTATGATGGAGATTACACCTCAGGAATCGAACGTGTCTTCTACATGATGTCTAATGGGCATCCGTTCTCTACCCCCTATTTGCAGGACGGTAAGACATACGGAGGCACGCAGGCGCTCTACCTTTCGGGACCGAAAGCCGGACTGCCGATCGTCGATACCCGTAACCCGTTCCCCGATTTGTATAATGGAAAGAACGAAACGACAACGAACTTCCTCAAAGGAAATGTGTATGCTACATTACATCTGTTTGAGGGGCTGACACTGAGCGCGCATTACAGCGGGCAGTATTGGCATCGGAATATCGATAATTACAATCAACTGGCAACCTGCTATACGGACCTGAACCGGTCGAACCCCACGAAGCCGCTCGATTATCCGTCTACGTTGGAGATATCGCGTATTATGGTCGATGAATATTATTCGACATTCTTTACGAATTTGAATTATAACCGTGTATTGAACAAAATCCATGATGTGAGTTTATTGCTTGGATATCAGCAGGAGGCTACGACTCGTCGTTATACGAAAACGAAAAAAACGGATCCGTCCAAACCCGAACTGCATCAGGTCGCTTCGGGAACGAAGAATCCTTTTGCTGACGGAAATAAATACATGTGGCGAATGATGTCGTGGTTCGGCCGTATTAACTATGCGTTGAACGGAAAATACCTGGCTGAGGTCAACCTGCGCGCCGATGCGTCTTCGCGTTTTGCCAAAGGACATCGTTGGGGCGTTTTTCCGTCTTTCTCGGCCGGCTGGCGTCTGGGGGAAGAACGGTTTATCAAGAACCTCGATCTGTTCAGTAATTTGAAGTTGCGCGCTTCGTGGGGAAAACTCGGAAATCAGAACATCGGAAACACAGCCAATCCGAGCAATGCCAATTATTTCCCTTACCTGACCGTTATTACACAGGATTATCCGAACAGTTATAATTTCAATAATACCCTGGTGCCCGGTGCAGCGATCACGGCTCTTGTCGATCCGAATATTACCTGGGAAACGACAACCTCAACCGATTTTGGGTTCGATATGGGATTCCTGAATAATCGCCTGAATCTCGAAGCTGATTACTTTCAGCGTCTGACAACCGATATTATCGTGCAGCTTCCTATCCCGTCGGTTTTGGGAAATATGGGAGCACCGTTCGAGAATGTCGGTAAAATGAAGAACACCGGAATGGAATTGGGGATAAATTGGCAAGACCAGGACAAAGCCTCGGGCTTGTCATACAGCATCGGAGCAAATCTGACGTATGTAGACAACAAAGTGACAAAATTTCGCGGAGGCAAATCTCCGGACCAACTTTTCCTTATCCGCGAAGGTTATTCGTATAAGACATTGTACGGCTTTATTCAGGAGGGTATCTATCAGACCGATGAAGAAGGTGCAACACACATGAAAAACAATAGCTTTAAGCCTAAAGCCGGCTATATTCGCTACAAGGACGTGAACGGAGACGGCAAACTGGATTACCGCGACAAAGAGGAAATCGGTAATACCATCCCGAAATTTACGTATGGCATCAACGGAAGTCTGTCGTGGAAAGGTTTTGACCTCAATGTACAGTTCTCGGGAATAGCCGGAGTAAAGGGCTATTTTAGAAATGACTGGACTGTTCCATTGGGCGTATCCGGAGGAACGATCACGAAGAAGTGGGAAGGTGCATGGACACCGGAAAATAAGAACAATGAAATACCGCTGATTACGCTCGATGCCGACTGGCATCGTCAAGAATCATCGTTCTGGTCGGCCAACATGTCGTTTTTTAAGTTGAAAAATATTCAGTTAGGATACAACGTGCCGAGAGATATTACTCGTAGCCTGTTTTTGCAAAAGCTATACATTTATCTGAATGCAACGGATGTCTTCACGATCGTGAGCAGCAAATACGAAGGTTTTGATCCCGAAAGGGATTCGTTCGACAGAGGAGGCTATCACTATCCGATTCCTCGTGTTTTCTCTTTAGGACTGAATGTAAGTTTTTGATGTTTAACAATTCAAAATGAAAGAATGATGAAAAAAATAATCTATATGATGCTCACCGTCACATTGACGGGACTCAGCTCATGCGAAAGTTATCTGGATGTATTACCGGATGATAAGATTACGAACGAGATATTTTGGACTTCGCCCGACGATGCCCAACTGGCCTTGAACGGGGTGTACAGTGTGTTGAGAAATAATTTTGTGTACGGCTACGGAGGCGGCTATGACGCCTGTACGCCGAATGCCTATCAGTGGGCGCATTGGGAAGGCAAACAGAAACAGGTCGGTAACGGAACGATTACGTCCGGTATCGGAGGAATTGTTTCCAATCGCTGGAAATATTGTTACGGGGGAATTTACCGTGCAAATTACTTCCTGGAAAACGTAGATAAGATTCCGAATATGGATGCGGCAGCAAAAGAAGTGATGTTGGGCGAAGTATATTTCTTACGCGCTTTGTTCTACGATCTGCTGGTACGTTCGTATGGAGGTGTTCCGCTAATTCTCAAAACAATCACGCCGGAGGAAGGACGTAAGGTAAGTCGCGCTTCCGCCGAAGATATCTGGAAACAGGTACGTCAAGACTTCGACGAAGCCATCAAGCGTCTGCCCAAAAACTCTCCGGATAACGGACGGGCGACATTGGGCGCAGCCTTAGGGATGAAGATGAAAACGTATATGTACACCTCCGAATGGGACAAAGTGCTGGAATATTGCGATAAAATTGACGCGTTGAATAAATATAAGCTTTTTCCCACGTATTACGGGCTGTTCCAGTATGAAAACGAAGGCAATGCCGAAACACTCTTTGCCCTGAGCTTTATGGACGGGGTGTTTCAGCAGGGAAGTATTTTCGACCGTTACTGGCAGCCCCAGAATCTGAAATACGGAATCGACGGCTCCAACTCGGTTGCGCCGACTCAATTACTGGTCGATGAGTATGAGACGCTCGACGGTAGTTCGGTCGACAAGAACGATCCTTACAAAAACAGAGATCCTCGTCTCGATTTTACCATCCTGCGTCCGGGCGCTTATTTTCAGGGGCAGTTGTATCCGACCGAGATCAAGAACCATACGGGGCAGAAGGTCGGTTTCGGTATCCGTAAATATACGATCGAGACTATGCCGGTCGTAGGGCGTCAATCTCCTCTCGACTTTATGATTCTGCGTTATGGCGACGTGCTGTTGTGTCGCGCCGAAGCGATGATCGAGCTGAATAAGGATATCGACGGAGCGATTGATCTGATTAACCGTATCCGTACCGAACGCAAAGACGTGAAGATGCCGCCGGTAAAGAAGGGAGTAGGGCAGGCCGAAGCCCGGAAAGCGTTGCGTCATGAACGGCGCATCGAACTCGCGCTCGAAGGGCAATTCTGGGATGATATCAAGCGTTGGAACGCCGGACCGGAATACTATCCGTGTGACGTGTTCGGAGCCTTGGGCGAAAAGCTGGAGACAAAGTTTCCGAACGGATATAATGTAAAGAAAGACAATGTGCTTCCGATTCCCGACAGTGAGATTTCACTCAACAACAATTTGAAACAGAATGAAGGGTATTGATAGGAAAGGAGGATCAGTTATGAAATTATCGCGTCGTTCTTTTTTAGCGCAAAGCGCGGCCGGCATTGCGGCCGGATTGGGAGTACCGACGTTTGCAGCAAACGCTCTCCCGGAAATTTCCGGGAGAGCGTCCGGCAAGCAACAGATGCAGGGACGCCTCAAACTTGCGGTATCAACGTATTCGTATTGGGGCTTCCGTGAACGTAAAGATTCCATCGAATCGTGTATTCTCAAAGCAGCCGATATGGGTATCGAAGGGGTCGATGTATTGCATCGTCAGATGGATAGCGAAGACAATAGTTATTTGCAGAAGCTGAAACGATTGGCCTACGAGAACGGAGTCGCTCTGGTGTGCCTCTGCATTCATCAGGGATGGGTGAACCCCGATAAGGAATATCGTCAGCGGATGGTAGATCATACAATCCGTTGCATCCGGTTGGCTTATAAGATGGGAATTCCTGCGTTGCGTCTGAATTCGGGTACATGGGGAACCAGCGGCTCGTTCGATAACCTGATGAAAGCACGTGGAATTGAAAAGCCTGTTGAAGGATATACGGATAATGACGCGTTCGGGTGGGTAGAAGATGCGATCTACAAATGCCTGCCCGTAGCCGAAGAGTGTGGCGTGACGCTCGCTCTGGAGAATCACTGGGGTATCGCCGGTACACCCGAAGGGATGCTTCGCATCAAAAACGATGTCCGTTCCAACTGGTTGAAATTACTGGTAGATACGGGTAATTTCCTCGAAGAGCCTTATGACAAACTGGCTCAGGTGCTTCCCGAAGCGATTTTTATCTCGGCCAAGACGTATAACGGAGGAGGAACCTGGTACACGCTCGATCTGGACTATGATCGTATCATCAAACAGATCTACGATGTGGGATTCAGAGGATACCTTACACTCGAGTTCGAAGGCAAGGAAAATCCCGATACGGCCGTACCTGCTTCGATAAAGATGCTGAAAGGCTATATCGACAAGTATTACACGGACTATATCGCCCGGTAGTTACGCTTTCTTTTCATAAGAAGAGCCTGCCCCACACACTGTTGGGGTGGGCTCTTTTTTTTGAGAAACCGATACTGTCTTAAAAAAGTGCGTAAAGTTCAAATTTTATCGTGATCGTAATCCTTTTCTTTGTAAAACATAAAAAAGATGTATCTTTGCGCCCTCCAAAACCACATATTTAGTTCAATGGGATAAACTTTTAACAGATAAATAAAATGAGAATAACTTCTTACAAATTATTACTTTTTATAATGACGCTTTTTTGCGGTTTTATCGGCCGTACGGAAGCCCGGTCAGTCACAAAAATCGAGCTTGGAGGGAACTCAATGCTTCAGGTAGGGACAAATGCAACCATTACAGCCACTGTTTCTCCTTCGGATGCTGCGAATAAGGCTCTCAAGTGGGAGAGTTCAAATGTTGGCGTCGTAGAAATAGTCGGAAGCAATAATAACAATGCTTTTATAAAAGCATATAGTACCGGTTCGGCCTGGATCACCGCTACCGCACAGGACGGCAGCGGCGTGGCAGGCAGTATCCGCATCACTGTCGTACGCCTGATCAATAAAATTATCCTTGGTATACCGGGATCATTTTTAGATATCGGTGTAACGACGGAATTGCCCGTAAGGGTCGAACCGTCTGATGCCACCGGCAAAGATGATTTGAATTGGGACACCAGCAACCCCGATGTCATTTCCGTTACATCTACAGGGCAAATCACAACTCACAAGACGGGAACGGCTGTCATAACAGCTACTGCAAAAGACGGTTCCGGCGTGAGTGGCCAGCTCGCGATCAAAGTCCACAGACCGGTAAGAAAAGTAATTATCGACGGAGGAGATATTACGCTCAAAGAAACCGAAAGAAAGCAACTTACGGCGACGATACAGCCCGCTGATGCATCGGTACAATCCATCAGCTGGCGAACAGACGATAAATCAGTCGCAACAGTAACTTCTTCGGGCTATCTGATAGCAAAGGGAGTAGGGAAAACGACTGTCACGGCATGGTCGGACGATCGGGATGGCGGTTTTCCCAAAGGATCTGTCGAAGTAACTGTAGAGCCATACGAAAACAAACACACACCCGTAGAGAGCGTTGCCATTCGGGAAGGAAATCAAGACTTGAAAGTGAACGATGTAAAACGTCTGACAGCCGTAATAACACCTGATAATGCGACGAATAAGAATATGACGTGGGTGAGCAGTAAAGCGGATATTGCGTCGGTCAGCGCCAATGGACTTGTAAAAGCTCACAAAGCCGGCGAAGCAACCGTTACGGTCACGACTGTCGACGGAGCAAAGACGGCATCCGTACAAATAAAAGTCACGGCTGCTGCCGTTCCTCTTCCTCCTGTTACTTCGGTGACGGGAGTCAGCCTGAACAAGTCGAGTCTTACGCTTCCGGTGGGCGGCAAAGAAGTACTGACGGCAACCGTTACCCCCCATAATGCTACGAACCGGAACGTAACATGGTCGAGCAGCAATGAAGCCGTCGCATCGGTAGACGATAAGGGAGAAGTGACTGCGTACAAAGCCGGTGAAGCAACCGTTACGGTCACGACTGTCGACGGAGCAAAGACGGCATCCGTACAAATAAAAGTCACGGCTGCTGCCGTTCCTCCTCCTCCTGTCACTTCGGTGACGGGAGTCAGCCTGAACAAGTCGAGTCTTACGCTCCCGGTGGGCGGCAAAGAAGTACTGACGACAACCGTTACCCCCCATAATGCTACGAACCGGAACGTAACATGGTCGAGCAGCAATGAAGCCGTCGCATCGGTAGACGATAAGGGGGAAGTGACTGCGTACAAAGCCGGTGAAGCAACCGTTACGGTCACGACTGTCGACGGTAGTAAGACCGCAACATGTAAGGTCATCGTACAACACATTACTAACGCCAATGTCGAGGTCGGTGAAGTCTTCGCCGTGTGGAGTGAAAACGGGCGGTTGCATATTGATTCGCCGGCCGCCGAAACGGTTGATATTTATAGCATAAATGGCGGGTTGCTTGGCCGTATCATTAAAATTCCCGGAAAGGTTGTGCACGACCTCCATCTTTCCTCACAGAGCATGCTTATCGTAAGAGGTTCGTCGGGCTGGACACGTAAAATTAAACTGTGAGACAGAATTATTTCCGTATAAAAGCAAGTGTCTCTTTTATCGGATAGCCGTTATTTTTAACATAATGGGATGCAGCGTTCGACCGCTTGGTTTCATCATATACTCGTTATGCGTATAATTTATTTGGATATGTTAATAACCGGTTGAACTTATCCGAATCTATTCGTTTAATACGATGGGTGATTCTTTTGTATATGTTTGATAAATAGATTTATGGATTGTTATGACTGTTTAATCTCCGCATAAAAATCGGAGAATATGGAAGTGGAAATGTTAGTAACAAGGCGAAAAATAGTAGTCGGTATGCAAGATAAAAAGAAAGACACAGACGTTAAAGCGGAATGATTATTGCTGTTTGATTCAAATATTGACAATAAACAAGGAGAGTCGAGCTATTGGGGGGCGCTTTGCGTCATGATAAATTCGGGGGTCGCGATGTAGCCGATCGAACAGAGGGTGGCGTGCGGTGTGAGGGTTTCGCGGATCGACAGCCGTCTGAGTTGCGGATCGAACGAGACGATTTGCAGGTCGTTCCGCCAGTCGACCGCTCTTTTTCTCATCATTTTAAACGCCGTTTCTTTCGCGCTCCAGCAAATTAACAACGTTTCGGTATCGGGATATTGGCCGATCAGGCGTTGCTCCGCCTTGCCGAGAAAGCGATCGTACAGCTTGCGGATACGTTCGGAGCGGTATTCGATATCGATGCCGATGCGGGGTTGCGTATCGAGCAGTACGGCGGCATAGCCTTTCGTGTGCGAGATGCTGATGTGCAGGTCTGCATCGGGCAGGTAAGGAATGCCGTCGGGGTGATAGGCGACGGGTGTTTCACGGCCGAGCATGGTTTTCAACAATGTGCGCACGGCCAGCCATTCCGTTTGGCGGGTGTCGGACTTGCAACCGGTCAGAAACGGCACGTAATCGTCTTTGCGCGTCAGCAAAGCCAGTAATTCATCGCGGCTTTCTTCGATTTTCCAGATTCCTCGCAGCGGAGTCGTATATTCGGGCAGAACGGGCATGGCTATTTCCAGTCGAACGATTGAATCAGTTCCATCACATCGTGGTGAAGGTATTCGGTCACGGGTGCCACCGAATCGGCATCGACACGATGTTGGTAGTAGATCGCCCCGCGGAAGAAGTGCGAAACACTGTCGGTGAGCATAAACTGGACAGGTGAGGGCGAGTCGCCATCGATCCGGAAGAGCGTGCCGTACACACGGCGCTCGGGAGCTTCGTAAGCCTGTTCGGTAATGGCCTGAGCATCGCGGGCGCTGCGTGCGACGAGTTCACGACACTCCGCTTCGCAGCGAGGAAGCGTCTCACGGGTGATACTTCGGTAGCTGCAATACATTTTGACGTTGAGCGACGGGTAGGTGACGTTCAGCCAGTCTTCCGTCACATCGGCAGGAGGCATTTCGATGGTCACGAGCTGCGATACCCGAAAAGCATAAGCCTGTTCTCCGGCCGTGAACAACGTGTATTTCGCCTGCGGCAGATCGATGCGCAATACGCCGCGCGGCTTTGGCGTGGGTGTCGAGCAGGCTGCACAGCCTGCCAGTAAGAGAATCCATGACAAGATACGCATCGTTATTTCTCTTTTCCGGGAGCCGGAGGGATACGGTCGAATTTCACTTTCAGTACACGTCGTTCATCTGCTTCGAGCACGCGAAAACGATAATTGTGATATTCGATAATCTCACGACGACGGGGTAAAGTGCCTTTGATTTTGAGCAGCAATCCCGTAAGTGTTTCGATATCTTCCGTCAGATCGCCGAACTCCTCCTCGTCGATGTCTGTTTCGCGGAAAAAATCATTCAATTGGATTTTGCCTTCAAAGATATAACTCCCATCCGGAAGTTGGAAATACTGTTTCGCGTCCGTGTCGTATTCGTCCGAAATATCTCCTACGATTTCTTCGATAATATCTTCCATCGTTACTAATCCCGAGGTGCATCCGAACTCATCTACCACGATGGCGATATGCACCCGGTTGGTTCGAAACTCTTCCAGCAGTCCTTCGATCTTTTTTGTCTCAGGTACAAAATATGCCGGACGGATCAGCTTCTGCCATTCAAAATCGCTCGTGTTCTGAATGTAGGGGAGTAAGTCCTTAGCATACAGGACACCCGTCACGTTATCTTCCGTCTCTTCGTAGATGGGGATACGTGAAAAACCGCTTCGGATGATGATGTCGAGCGCTTCTTTGAAAGTGCATTTCGCATTGATGGCTTTCATGTCGAGCCGTGGCACCATGATCTCATCGGCAGTCTTATTATAAAAATGTACGATCTCTTCAAGCATCTCTTTCTCGTCGGCCGATTCTTTCGAAATAATGGTAGATTCGGAGGGTTGCGATTCGTGCTTGTGTTGATTGGCCGGAGGAGCGCACATCCATCGGCTGACCGGCCGGCAGAGCCAGTCGATCGTTTTGAGGAAAGGAGCCGTCCGACGTGCCACGTCAAGCTGTCTGCCCTGTGTCAAAAACTTAGGAAACCATCCTTTGAAGATGAACAGCAGCAGTACAAGGACGAAAATCCCGGCCACGCATCCGCCGACCGATTGAATAGTCGAACATACGGACTGAAGGCCGTACATTCCGGCTATCGTCATTGTAATGATCAGTATTGTCTGTATCATCGCAATAGCAGTACGCGTCTGTTGCGGACGGTCTGACAGTTGTCTGATGAATTTGTCGCTCGTGCTTTTCTCTTCCCGTACTTGATTCGTCTCGTCGGCCGACAGAGAGAACAAGGCACGTTCTGCTGCGGCTAACCATCCGGAAAGAACCAGCAGCAAAAGTATTACGACCAAAATAATCACAGCATTCCAAACAGGCTCGTGATACACGGCCTGTAATAACATACTCGGGTAATAATCGTCTGAATCCAAGGTGTAATTTGTGAGGTGTTAAGATAAGGTTAGAACGGCAGATCGTCGATCTCGTCCGTTCCCGAAGGCATCGTCGGGTCGGGTGGTATTTGTGTTGAGGCGGCAATCTGTGTCTGTACCGGGAGGTCACCTTCCTGCGGCCTGCGGCCTGAAGAGAAAAACTCGATGCGGTCGGCATGGATTTCCGTTACATACCGTTTGATACCATTCTGGTCGTCGTAGTTCCGTGTCCGGATCTTCCCTTCGATATAAACCATCGAACCTTTTTTGACATACCGCTCTACAAATTGCGCACGCTCACGATTGGCTACGATATTGTGCCATTCTGTCCGCTCGGGGATTTCCGTTCCGTTCGCAAGTTTATATCCGCGCTCGTTGGTGGCCAGTGAAAAGTTTGCTACCGCATTTCCACTGTCGAAATAACGTACATCGGGGTCTTTCCCGACGTTTCCAATCAAAATGACTTTGTTTAATGACATAGGACTTGTTCTTTATAAAGGTTTGAGGAACAAATATAGGTGTCTTTTATGAACTGTACAAATTTACAGGTAAAAAAATAACGTTGTCCGAATTATTTTTCTTCTATCTTTGATAAAAGATTGACAATCAGTTTTGGAAAAGGATATGCGTCAATCGCTTCCCGCGACGTTCGGACCATCTTTTTTAGAGCTGCATTTTCTTGCTGAACTTCTACCATATAGCATGTTACATGTAATGTCTGATGTGAGAGGACATGCCGGATTTCATCGGCGACCAAGGTAAATTCCGGTCGTCCTGTTTTTTGGAAAAGTTTCCCGAAGGCAGATGTCTCCTGCAAAACGTTCAAATCGGCCGGCATCTCGGTTTCTATCATGGGCAACTCAAACAGTCCTTTCCAAATGTCGCTTCCGTTGCGTTGATGCAGGTAGGTGTTCGTGTTATGTTTGATAAAAAAGTAATGAAAGAAACGATCGCGCGTTTTTGTTTTATGCTGTTTGACAGGAAAACGATGCGGATCGCCGGAGGCATGTCCGGCACATTGTTCAACCATCGGGCAACTTGTGCAATCGGGGTTTCGGGGGATGCAATGCAATGCTCCGAATTCCATCAGTGCCTGATTATGCTCGCCGGCATGTCGGGGAGGCATCACAAGCGTTGCCAGCCGACGGTATTCACGAATCCCTTTTCCACTGTCTGCGGGTGTCTGTACCGCAAAGAGCCGTCCCAATACCCGGATCACATTCCCGTCGATGGCCGGATAAGGCAGATTCCATGTGAAAGAAGCAATGGCTGCCGCCGTATATTCTCCAATACCTTTGAGCGTGCGGATCGCCTCGTACGACGAAGGGAAAACTCCGTCGTATCGTTGCCGGATATCTTGTGCGGCCTCGTGCAGATTGCGTGCGCGGGAGTAATACCCCAACCCCTGCCAGTATTTCAGTACCTCTTCCTGCGAAGCATCGGCAAGGCTTCGGACATCGGGAAATCGCTCGATAAAACGGTAATAGTAATCCAGCCCCTGGGCTACACGTGTCTGTTGGAGAATAACTTCAGAAATCCATATACGATACGGATCGGAAGTGTTTCGCCACGGTAAATCCCGCTTGTTTATTCTGTACCATGCCCGAATTCGTTCGCTCTCTGGATATCGTTCGTTTTTTTGCTTCATGTTGTTGCTTCTTGGCGGACAAAAATACGTATTTCCGAGCATTCTCAAAGCCGTCGAATGGCCTGTCTTCCTCATGAAATAGCGGATAAAAACAGGATTTTATTCTTTTGATCTGTTTTAAAATCAGTAAGTTGGAAAATAATCAATCTTTTTTTTCAAAAAAGTGTATTATTTCAAATAAAACCTATATCTTTGCAGTCCAAAAAATTAGAATTTATTCATTTAATATTTATTGACATGACAAAAGCAGATATTGTTAGCGAGATCGCAAAGAGCACAGGCATTGACAAAAACGCAGTTTTGGCAAGTGTGGAGTCGTTTATGAGCGTAGTAAAGAAATCCTTGTCCGAAGGAGAGAATGTGTATCTCCGCGGCTTTGGAAGTTTTGTGGTAAAAAGACGGGCACAAAAAACGGCGCGTAACATTTCGAAGAATACCACGATGATTATTCCGGAGCATGACATTCCGTCTTTCAAGCCCGCCCGGATATTCATGAATCAAGTGGCAAACAAATAATGATTAATCACTAATCAACAGGAATTATGCCAAGCGGAAAAAAAAGAAAAAGACATAAAATGTCGACGCACAAGCGTAAGAAAAGACTTAAAAAGAACCGACACAAGAAGAAATAAGTCTTTCAAAAGGGTTTTAAAGAACAAACTTAATCAGATTTTTTAAGTTTGTTCTTTTTCATAATGAATAAGAACAACGAGAAATAGCATCATTGTGGTAAGCGAATTAGTAGTAGATGTCGAATCGGATGAAATTTCCATCGCCGTATTGGAAGACAAGAGTTTGGTAGAGCTCCAGAAGGAGCCCCGGAGTGATTCTTTTGCGGTGGGCAACATTTATCTGGCACGGATAAAAAAATTGTTGCCGGGTTTGAATGCCGCATTCGTCGACGTGGGGTGCAAAAAAGATGCGTTTCTTCATTATCAAGATTTGGGTCCAAACTTCAACACGCAACAGAAGTTTCTTAAACAATGGCGGGGCGACCCCAAAAAACGGCAACCTGTGTCGAAGACTTCGATTCTTCCCGAGATCGAGAAAGACGGAAGTATCGGCAATATATTGACGGTAGGTGATGAGATTTTGGTACAGATTGCTAAAGAACCGATTTCAACCAAAGGACCTCGACTGACGGCCGAGTTGTCCTTTGCAGGACGTTTTTTGGTACTGATACCGTTCTCCGACAAAATTTCCGTTTCAACGAAAATTAAATCGAATGAAGAACGGGCGCGTCTTCGTCAGTTGATGCAAAGTGTCAAACCCAAGAATTTCAGTGTGATTGTGCGTACTTCGGCCGAAGGAAAACGAGTGGCCGAGCTGGATGGAGAGTTGAAAAATTTGCTAAAACGGTGGGAGGATCATATTCCTAAAGTTCCCCAATCAAAGGCTCCAACTCTTATATATGAAGAAACAGCTCGAACGGTAGCGCTTCTGCGCGATATCTTCAACGCGTCATTCGAGCATATTTACGTAAATAACAAACAGGTATACGAAAACGTATATGATTATGTGAGCCTGATTGCTCCCGAACAGAAGAACATCGTCAAGCTATATACGGACGATATGCCTATTTTTGATAAATTTGGTGTTACCAGACAGATTAAGTCGCTGTTTGGACGAACCGTAACATATAAGAGTGGGGCCTACCTGATTATCGAGCATACGGAAGCAATGCACGTGATCGACGTCAATAGTGGCAACCGGATGAAAGGCAGCACAGAGCAGGAAAAGACGGCGTTCGATGTCAATATCGCAGCGGCCAATGAGATAGCCCGACAGTTGCGATTGCGCGATATGGGCGGGATCATTGTGATTGATTTTATCGATTTGGCAGAGGCGTCGAACCGGCAACAATTGTACGAGCATATGACAAAGGCCATGGCCAATGACCGGGCTAAACATAATATTCTCCCACTCAGTAAATTTTGTCTGATGCAGATCACTCGTCAGCGGGTTCGACCGATTCTGGATGTGAAGACAACCGAGAAGTGTCCCTCTTGCTTCGGAACGGGAACCATTAAATCTTCCATCTTGTTTACCGACAATCTGGAAGGGAAGATAGACTGCCTTGTTAACAAACATAACGTTAAAAAAATCACGCTGCATGTGCATCCTTATGTAGCAGCCTATATTAATAAGGGATTTCTGTCGCTGGCCATGAAATGGAAGATGAAATATTCTTTTCAACTGAAGGTCGTGCCTGATGAAAGCATGGCTTTTCTGGAATACCGATTCTACGATCAGGAGAAAAACGAGTTGGATATGCAGGAAGAAAAGGAAGCAATAAAATAGAGCAAAAGATTCTTTATCTTTTGCTTTTTTTTTACTTTTGCTGCCGTTAACAAAACAGATCAGAAACAAAGATTGAGGAATGAATAAGTTGATATTACCGTACGTCTGTCTGCTTTTCATGGAGGTTATCGTAACGGCACAGGAAAAGGTCATTCGACTTTTTCCGGAAGGGGCTCCCGGAGAAACTGTTCCGATGGTCGAAAAGATCAGTAAGGACGGGAATAGAGTGGCCGGAGAAATTGTATGCCGGATTACGAATGTCAGCGATCCGACGATTGCTATTTATCAGCCCTCGGAAGAATTGGCCGGCGGATCAGCCATGATTGTCTGTCCGGGTGGAGGATACGATATTCTGGCGTATGATCTGGAGGGCGATGAGGTATGCCTTTGGTTAAACGAATTGGGAATTACTGCCGTATTATTGAAATACCGTGTGCCTCGCCGTGAAGGACGACCGAAACATGAGGCGCCGTTGCAGGATTTGCAACGTGCCATTAGTTATGTGCGTGCGAATGCTTCAGAATTGAATATCGATGCGAGCCGAATCGGAGTGATGGGTTTTTCGGCTGGAGCGCATCTCGCTGTAATGGGGTCTACCTCATTTAATAAAAGAACATATTCAACAAACAACGCGATAGATAAGGTGAGTTGCCGCCCTAACTTCTGTCTGCTGATTTATCCGGCTTATCTGGCGGGCGAAGATTTCGGACTGGCTCCGGAGATTCAGATTGTTCCGAAAACACCGCCGACCATGTTGATTCAGACCGAAGATGATCATTCGTTTATCAACAGCAGCCTCTTTTATTACTATGCGCTGAAAGAAGCAAATATCCCGGTATGGATGCACCTTTACAGAAAAGGAGGACATGGCTATGGTTTGCGCGATACGGGTGTGATGGTCAACAGCTGGGTGGATCGCGCCGAAGACTGGTTTCGCGAAATCGGTGTGATAGAAACGGAGTAAGAGTGTGCTTCCGATCGTCTGTCTTCTCCGGTCTGTTTTGATTTTTATTTCTCGGCATGGATGAAATCCCTGTTTTTTTGTAGATTTGTCGGTGTAATTTCAAAAACATCTTGATATGGAAAATGTGATTTACATCGTTATCGCCATTATTGCGGTGGGGGTAGGCGGATATATGCTGTATTTGAATTTTCAGACGAAGAAGGCTCGAAAAATACAACTGGCCGAGTTTAATACGCGCTATTCGGGTAAACTGTTGGGTGAAAATTATCAACGAGCCATGGGGTATGGGGCTATTTTGGCATGTTACCGCGGCGAACAGATTTTGTCGCTGATACCCAAAGAGCCTACGGATGTCTACCGTCAGGGAATGAACAAGCAATGGGAAATTGTTGACGAACAGTCGGCTGTAAACGCCATTAACGGATTATTGAGCCTGCAACGGAGTCAGAAATATGACGAGTTTATTCGCACTCACTCAACGAACAAAGATCTGAATAAGATTTATGCCCGGATAGCTCAAGAGTTGAACTTACCGGAAGAGGACGTAAGAGCTATTCAATCGACCTATGCCTGGGACATCGGACGTGCTGTAAGTGTGGCAAAATGGTGCTTCTGGATCGGATATCTTACCGAAGAACAGTTCTACCGTTGTCTCGATCAATGTATAAACATCGTATTGCAACGTGGAAGAGATTGGACGGAATACACGTGCTCATTCCTTTTGGGACGATGTATTCACGGGTTTCAATTAGACGATGTGATTTTGGCTGCGCAGAACTTACTTTCGCCTTCCGAAAGTATGAAGAAGAAAGACTCTAATATTACAATATATCAAAATATTACGTTTAAATAGAAGCATAGGGGAGGGCCTGTTTTTGGCTTTTCTTTTTTTTTCGCAGCAATTAATCTATTATCAGTAGTTCAGTATATGACGGTATGGTTTTCAGAAGGTGATAAGAATTTGTGTCATAGTCAATGTGGCAACAGTAATGCTCCATACCGTTGCTGACAATTAAATATTGTACCCTCAGCACCAGGTTATAACGTGTTATCTGCTCGAAGACGTCTTGGGAAATCCGCACGGAGGGAGCCTTGTATTCAATAATAGCCAATGGCTTCAAGTAAGTGTCGTAAATGACGGTATCACATCGGCGGGAAAGAGCGTTGAGCGTAATAGCCACTTCATTGGCCATTAATTCCTTCGGTACATTTTTCGCTGTGAGTAGATAATTTACGAAATGTTGCCGTACCCATTCCTCCGGAGTCAGCACCACATTTTTGCGGCGCAAAAGATCGAAGACGTAATACTTTCCGTTTTTTTCTGTTATTTTTAGCGGACATTTGGGCAGATTTAACGAGTACATTGCTTATATTTGCTTGCGAATTTACCAACAAAGATAGAAAAGGATTTATGAAAACGAAACAGGAAATTGTTGAAAATTGGCTTCCGCGATATACCGACCGCAAACTGGAAGATTTTTCGGAGTATATATTGTTGACGAATTTCACCAAATACGTCGAATTGTTTGCCGATCATTTCAAGGTGCCGATTTTGGGACTTCGAAATTCCATGCCAAACGCCTCCGGAGGAGGAATTACGATTATCAACTTTGGAATGGGAAGTTCAAATGCTGCGACGATCATGGATCTATTGTCGGCTGTGATGCCTAAGGCCGTACTCTTCCTGGGTAAATGTGGCGGGCTGAAGAGGGCCAACTCACTTGGTGATTATGTTCTTCCGATAGCGGCCATACGCGGGGAGGGCACCTCGAACGATTACCTTCCGCCCGAAGTGCCTTCGCTACCGGCATTTTCGATGCTCCGCGCGATCTCGTCGTCCATACGCGACAAGGGGCATGACTATTGGACCGGTACGATTTACACGACGAATCGCCGCGTGTGGGAATATGATACGGCATTTAAGGAGTATCTGAAGAAGACGCATGCCACAGGCATTGATATGGAAACGGCGACGTTGCTGACGGCCGGTTTTGCCAACCAGATACCTACCGGCGCCCTGCTGATGATCTCCGACAAGCCGCTTGAGGAGCATGGGGTAAAGACCCAGGAGAGCGACAAGAGTGTAACACAAAAGTTTGCTCCCGAACATGTTGAGCTGGGTATCAGTGCGCTGGAGATGATGATCGAAGGGAAGAAAACCGTGCAGCACATCAAATTCAGCTGGTAAACACCTACAACATGGCCGGAAAAGAAGCGACGTACGAAGAAATCTGCCGAGACATCAAGGCTAAAAAGTTCAGCCCCATCTATGTGTTGATGGGGGAAGAACCTTATTTTATCGATCGGATTTCGGAATTACTTCTGCAATGTGTACTCAATGAATCGGAGCGCGATTTTAACCAGATCATTCTGTACGGAGCCGATACGAAAGCGGTCGATATCATCAATGCCGCCCGACGCTTCCCGATGATGTCCGAGTATCAATTAGTCGTGGTCCGGGAGGCACAATTGGTTACCAATATCGATTTGCTGACCAACTATGCCAAAAATCCGCTTGCATCAACCATCCTTGTGATCGAGTATAAATATAAAAAGCTGGATGGGCGTAAAAGCCTCAGTGCGGCAGTGGCAAAAACAGGCATTCTGTTCGACTCGAAAAAGATTCCGGACTATAAAATCGAAGATTATATCTCGTCAGTGCTTCGTGAACGTGCTTTCGAGGCAGATCGCAAGGCGGCGGCCATGTTATCCGAATATCTGGGAAACGATTTGGCTTTGCTTCACCAAACCTTGGATAAACTGCGGATTCTTCTGACAGATTCTCCTGAAAAAAAAATCACTCCTGAGCTGATCGAAAAAAACGTAGGCATCAGTAAGGAATACAATAATTTTGAATTGCAACGAGCGATTGCCGATAAAGATGTGATGAAAGCAAACCGTATAGCGCATTATTTCGAACAAAATCCGAACAGTCACCCCATTCAGGCAACGCTTCCTGTGCTGTTTAACTATTTCTCCAACCTGTTGATCGGTTATTATGCCAAAGATCGTTCGGAAAGAGGACTGATGAATGCCCTGAACCTGCGTTTCCCCATTCAGGTAAAGGACTATCAGAGCGGTATAAGGAATTATAGCGCAATGAAAGTTTTTCAGGCGATTCATGAAATTCGGATGGCAGACGCCCGATCGAAAGGAATTGACGTGACCTCGTCTATGACACAGGGCGAAATCATGAAGGAGTTATTGTATAAGATTATGCATTGACACCTCACGGAATATCAGAATATTTTTCTTCTTTTTTTCCTCTATCACGACCTTTAATCTTCTTTCCCTAATTTGTATAGGAAGCAAATACAAAGTAAAATGTCCTGTCGGCATCGTATAGTTTCAGTATGCCGGTTTCCTAATATGTCTATTCTTTCGACTGTCGAGAGATAGTAAAACTCGTTATCAAAACGCCTTGTATCTAAAAAGGTACAAGGTTATTCTTGAGGAAAAAAATCACAACAATATACAATTGTATTTTTTATACAGCCGGTTATGGGGAATATACAAGCATAAACCCATCAGAATAATTATAAATGTATATTTTGAATGGTTTATATATGTTTTTGATTGGATGTAAATTCTTTTTCGATATACAATTGTTCCCCGTAAACAATCGTATACCTACGGCTAAATACATAATTTTATGATTCGTTAATATCAATACATCCAGTATTTTAATCTGATTGAAAGGAGTAATACTTTAAATTTAAACCTACTGATTGTACGGTAAGAGTT
>NZ_JUET01000133.1 GCF_001006485.1 Tannerella forsythia | reverse complement strand
CGGAGGAAGGGGAAAGGGGAGCGAGAGCGGGGTGAAAAGCGGAGAGAAAGAGAAGATGAGCAGGTAGGGGGGAGAGTGGACAGGAGTGGAACGAAGAAGGAAGAAAGGCGAAAAGAAAGAGCGAAAAGAAAAAAACAACGATAAGAAAGAGGAATATAGGAAGAGGAGGAGGAAATGAGAAAAGAAGAGAAAGCAGAAGAAGAGAAAGAAGAGAAGAAAGGAGAGAAGGAAGAAGAAGGGAAGGAGGGAAGAGAAAGAGAGGGGGAGAGAAAGAGGGAGGAAGGGAGGAAGAAAAAGGAAGAAAGGAAAGAGGGAGGAGAGGAGAAAAAGAGGAAAAAAGGGGAGGAGAGGGAGGGGAGAGGGAGGGAAGAAAAGAAGAAGAAAGAAGAGAGAAGGAATAAAAAAAGAAAAAAACGAAAGGGAGAGAGAAGGGAAGGAG
>NZ_JUET01000132.1 GCF_001006485.1 Tannerella forsythia | reverse complement strand
AATTAATTTTAACGAACAAAAAAACTAAGAAATCTCAGTACGTTCGCATCATAAATGATTACTTAGGCGGTTGGGAATTTGATCCGTTCTTCCTTTCGTTTCGTATTCGAGATGGTTATTTCACTTATGCAATGGAACCAATAGAATTAAAAGAACTATTGGAAGAGTCGCTCAAAAAAGATGATTTACAACCCGATGTACGAAAAAGAATAACGGAACTCAACGCAAAATTAGATATCAATGATAATAATGTTATTTTGGCGGGGAAGCTAAAAAAATAAAAACTTAACAGTTATGCTTAAAAATAAATGAATCTCCGCATATTTACCTAAAATGATTGTTTTTGCAAAAAAAATAAGGCAATGACACTGATCGATTTTCTATCTCACTTTCCAGACGAAGAAAGCTGCAAGCAAAAGTTTAAGGCATATCGCGACCAAGTAGGAGTTGTTTGTTCCAAATGCGGAGGCACGGATCATTATTGGAAAAAAGACAAGGAGCAATATGAATGCAAACACTGCAAAACGCGCACCA
>NZ_JUET01000131.1 GCF_001006485.1 Tannerella forsythia | reverse complement strand
AAAATATGAAGATATTGATTGTCGGCGGAGCCGGATATATTGGATCTCACATGTCTAAGTTATTGGTGAAATCAGGTCATGAAGTTATTGTGCTCGATAACTTATCAACAGGGTTTCGAAAAAACGTAAAGTATGGTGAGCTTGTAGTGGGTGATTTGGCCGATATAGGCCTTTTAGAAAATGTCTTTAGTACTTATCAATTTGATGCTGTCATGCACTTTGCTGCGAATAGTCTTGCTGTCTCTTATACACATCTTGATATGCTGATTGGTGCATTTTCAAAACTAAATTCGAAGGATATTCATTTATCTATCATAGGAGAAGGTCAGCAGCGAGTAGAATTAGAACAAAAAATTGAAGAATTAGGAGTGTCTGAACAGGTTGATTTGTTGGGACAACAAATGAATCCTTTTGCCATACTAAAGCAAGCCAATATATATGTGTTGTCTTCA
>NZ_JUET01000130.1 GCF_001006485.1 Tannerella forsythia | reverse complement strand
CGGGGTTGTTGCGGGCGATGTTCGAAGCGATGTTTTGCAGCATCAGCGTCTTACCGGCCTTCGGCGGTGCAACCAGCAGGCCACGCTGGCCTTTGCCGATCGGCGCGCAGAGATCGATGATGCGGGCCATCAGGTCTTCGGTGGAACCGTTGCCGGCTTCCATGACCAGGCGCTCATCGGGGAACAGCGGGGTAAGGTTTTCGAACAGGATCTTGTTCTTGGTGTTTTCCGGCTTGTCGAAGTTGATCGAATCAACCTTCAGCAGGGCAAAGTAGCGTTCGCCGTCTTTCGGCGGGCGAATCTTGCCGGAAATGGTGTCACCGGTACGCAGGTTGAAACGGCGGATCTGGCTGGGCGAGACGTAGATGTCGTCCGGGCCGGCGAGATAGGACGAGTCAGCCGAGCGGAGGAAGCCGAAGCCGTCCTGCAGAATCTCCAGAACGCCATCACCGAGAATGTCTTC
>NZ_JUET01000129.1 GCF_001006485.1 Tannerella forsythia | reverse complement strand
GGAAACTTATATCGCGTAAGCAAGAGTGACCGGCGCTTAAGC
Organism: Tannerella forsythia; assembly: GCF_001006485.1. Classification (GTDB taxonomy): domain Bacteria; phylum Bacteroidota; class Bacteroidia; order Bacteroidales; family Tannerellaceae; genus Tannerella; species Tannerella forsythia. The sequence goes on along the minus strand of NZ_JUET01000129.1, from coordinate 115,363 downwards.
AAAGAGAGGCTTTGTACATAAGGAAAGCACCCTCTACAGGTAAGGGAAAGGCGAGGGTGCTTTCCGAGACAATAAGATAAGTGAATTATAATACCGTCGTTTCTCCCGTTTCCGGATCATATATTTCTATTTTATACCGGTAAAGTTTTATTTCCGCCACAGAAAACCATTGTTGACTTCCGTGAGGCTCGAGTACTTCAAACCAGACATACTGCATCGGAGAAGGGAGAAGATATCCCGGAGAGACGACTTCCGTACCGCTACCTTCCGGCATTCCTCTGAATTCGGCCACTTTGTGTGCCGAGAAATCGGACGGACGGAAAGTTGTTCCGTCGAAGGCAGCACTCACCCAAAGGTTCATACTCTTGGGGCGATTATTGTTGTTGGCATGCGTGCGATTTTTCAGAAAGAAACTCAACGTTTGGACCGGATCGGGCATCTTCATCACAATATAATGCGGAAAAGGCTTGGGATTGCTCCAACTGAAATGAAGAATCGTTTTGTAATCATTATCGACCAGACTGGCTACCTGCCCTTCCTGATCGTTTTGAGGATTGCTGGCCCAAATCTGCGTCGGGTCTACGGTCATCTGTTTTTTCGACGACGTAACGATTTTCATTACTTTAGGTAACGCGCGTGCCTCGGCCGTCACGGTACGTACTTCACCTTCACGTCCGCGTTCGGTTACGGGCACTAATTTGAATTCGATGGGGCCATAGCGTTTCAACAAGTTGTCGATCACGATATGATCGGCATACATACTGGCCAAACGACGGTGTTCTTTTCCAGTGCCGGGGTGTTGGTAGGTTACCCGAATATAGTGATAATTGGCTGCTTCGGGAATCTTCCAACTTATCTTAACGGCGCCTTCCTGCGATTCGACCGCTAATGAAGATGCATCGATATTAACAGGCAAAGGACCTGAATCCTCTTTCTGGCATCCGGTATACGCAAACAATATCAAAGCGCCTGCGCAAGCATATAAAAATATCTTTCTCATAGTCCGTATAAATTGTTAGATGTTAGTAACCGGGATTATTGACAAGTTTGGGATTTCGGTTGATATCCGCACTCGGGATAGGCAACAGATAGTTTTTCGGAGACTCAAACTTGCGTTCAAACGCGATTTCTTTGAGTTGCGCGAAGTCGTCGATATTGTTCGCCTCGATATTCAAACCCTGTGCTTTTTTGCCGAAAGCCTTTTCTGCCAGCAGCCAGCGACGCATATCCCAGAAGTTTTGATTCTCAAGATAAAACTCAATCTGACGTTCCTGACGTACAATTTGGCGGAGTTTGGCCTGATCAAGTACGGCGATGCCATTCCAGGCAGTCTCTACCGTAGGGATTCCGGCACGCACCCGTACACGATTCAGGTAGGTCTTGGCCGTCTCCAAATCGTCCGTTTCCACGCATGCCTCGGCATAAGCCAGATACAGATCGGCCAGACGAATCACCGGCCACGGATAGACTAAACGGGTGAACCCCGACTTTTTCATGATCATGTTCGGGTCCGTCCCTTTCTTATTCAGGTATCCGGCGGGCGAATAGTTATTGGTACGGTTCTTTCGCCCCTGATTCCCATTCTTAAAAAAACTCAGTATGACACGTCCTCGCTCCGTCATATACGCAGGAATGGGATAGGCGTTGTCATCGCCGTTCAGTATTTCAAAGTAACCGCCCTGAAAACCGACCCATGCATAGAAGCGCGGTTCACGATTCAGGTTGAAAGCGATCGTCTTTTCTCCCTCTTTTCCGTAAGCGGCGTGTGCGGCATCAATACTGACGACCGCAAGTTTATTTTCCGACTTAAATGCCGGATCTTCATCCCACGGAAGACCATTCTTCGTATAAAAGCGGTTGAGCATAGCCCAAGTGAGAGAAACGCCATTTGCTCCGTTATCGGCCGATGTTCTTGCCATGGATTTGAGTTGCAGATCATAATATCCTTCGCCCCGCGTATCGGCAAACAGGACTTCCGGATTGGCAGCTCCTTTCCAGTCGAGCGTCAATGTACGCATGCGCCGTACCACTCCGACTTCGGGAAATCGATTGGCCGAGTTATCGCCGTTACGATACGCATCATTCGCATACAGCGCATGTCCGCTGGTTTCGGCCAGATCGATGGCTTCTTTGATCGCTTCACGCGCCTTCACCCATTTCTGCGGATCATACGCAGCGGGCATGAGTAGCCTCCCTTGCCTGTCTTTGAAATCGGCATACATACTGTTTCCGTTGAAAAGCGGCGAAGCGGCATAAAGTCGCATTTTGGCTTTCACGGCTTTGGCCATCACGCTGGTTGCCAAACCGTATTGCGTCTTGATATCACGTTTGGGAGGAAGGTCTTTCGCAGCTTCGTCGAGCAGATCGCAAATCCAGTTCACACATTCGTCGAAAGGTTCCCGGCCCGGATAGTCAGCGGCAAGAATATCGGTCGAAGGAGTTTCTTTAATGAGCAAAATCGGCCCGTAAGCACGCGCAAGCAAAAAATGATAATATGCGATCAGGAATTTGGCCTGAGCTCGATAATCTTTCTTCTCATCGATGGTCGTATCGGGAAATTTGTCGATTCTTTCCATAAACATGTAACATTGCCGAAGCCCTTGAAAGAACGTGTTCCAATACGAAATTACGGGTGCCGATGCCGAATAGTTTCCCTTCGGGAAAGCAGCGAATGTTTCGTGCTCGAAAGCGGTGATCACCTCATCACCCGTAAGGAGGTCAAGTCCTCCCGGCGTATTGGCGGGGTTAGGCAGGTAGGCGTAACACGAGTACAGATAATCGATCCCGTTGTTGCGTCCGGCATACGTGTCGGTATCCGTAGTCCGTTCATCAGGTACGACATCCAAAAAGTTGCAGGAAGCAAAGCCTGCCACAATCAGTACTAAAACAAGTATTTTATATCCTATCTTCATGATCTTTATATATTAATCGAACAAACACTATTTATCGTTGAATTTAATTTGCAGTCCCAGATTATATGTGCGCTGCAAGGGGTAGCTCATGCCGCTTCCTCCTCCCAGTTCAGGGTCCCAAAGTTTAAATTTGGAGAGGGTGAACAGATTCGTTGCACTGGCATAGATACGTACGGATTTGTACGTGTAACCGATCTCCAGATTTTTCAGCTTCAAGAATGATGCGTCACGCAGCCAATACGTGGAATATTGTCGGTTATGATCGTTATAATGATGCGTCAGACGCGGATAGCGCGCATGGACGTTCTGATTGTCCTTACTCCAATAGTCGTCGGCTATCCATTGCAGTACATTCCGCCGTTCCTGTGTGCCGAAGGGATGAAAACCATTCATCATAAGCGACACATTCGACTGCCCCTGAAAGAAGAACGACAGATCCACATGGCGATACTTCATGGAAGGGCCAAAGCCGTAAATAATTTCGGGGATATGGGGATAGCCGATCTCAACCCGGTCGTCCGACGTAATCTGTCCGTCGTACTTTCCGTCGGCATCGGGCTGATCCACATATTTTATATCGCCCGGAGCAATCGTAATGTTTCCCAATGTAGACTTGGGATTGTTCTCAATATCAGCCTGATCAATATACAGTCCGTTGGCCACATATCCCATATAGGTATTCAACCGGCGACCGACTCTGCGAAGTGCGGGACGCAAGCCCGGCGCTTCATCATACTCGAGCACCTGATTGCGGGCAAAAGTAAAAGAACCTCGGAATTGCAGTGAAAAGTCTTTGTTAATCCGCTTGCCGTAATCTATCGCAGCATCGAATCCCCGGTTCTTCACTTTGGCATAATTCCCGAATATCTTTGTGTCGGCCGTACCGAACGAGTTCGGGATCGATTGTTTTTGCTGGAAGATATTACTGCGTATTTCGCTAAACATATCGATCGTGAGATTCAGCGCATCGAACAACTGCAGATCCACGCCCAAATTGAACTTCCGTCCTATTTCCCAAGTGATGTTATCGTTTTGAAGTCGCGAATAAGTGGGGCCTTTGTGCTCTATCGTCGAACCGTCGTATCCGGTCGTATACCCCGGCGTATTATTCAGCGTAACGATTCCCATGTAGATGAATCGTTCGCCGCCAATCTGGTCATTTCCTACCAAACCGTACGAAGAGCGTATTTTAAAATTCGACACGATCGGCTTGAGCGATTTCCAGAATTTTTCTTCACTGATATTCCATCCGGCAGCGACGGACGGAAAGAAACCGAAGCGGTGTCCCGCTGCAAAGTTTTCCGAGCCATTGTATCCTGCATTGACTTCAAACATATATCGGTGAGCATAATCATAGGTAACACGTCCGGCAAAACCTATCTTACGCTTGGGCAGCGACCCGATGAGATTATTGTTCCCGATCACATTGTTATTATATTCGCTCATGTTATAGAGCAGCATGGCAGAAACATTATGATCGTTGAACGACCGGTTATAATCCAAGTAGCTCTGGAAATAGTAGCTTCGGTCTCCGCTCACTCCTGATCCGGCATTCAAATTCGGCTTGGAAGGCGATCCGCTTTCCGAAACCTGCTTATAGACGGTCTTACCGTCCGGGCCGGTTGTCACTCCTTCAAGGAAATACTTATTGTATCCCTGATAACGGAAATTCGTCGTTCGACTCCAGTTCTTGAATGAGAAGAGCGCTTTAAAGCCAAGGCCTTTGGTGATAAAGTCCAGTTTTTGACTGTAATTGAGAATGGCTACAACCGTACTCTCGAACATGTCCTTATAACCCGCAGTGGCCACAATCATCGGATTCTCGATCGGCGTAGAACCGATACGCGTCCCTCCCCAATGATACCACGGATCAGTTCCTTGCGGATACATAATCGGAAAGTCCACCGGGTTATTCTGCATAATGGCATTGAAGATGTTGCCGATCCCTCCTCCTCCGTTACTGGCCGTAATGGGGCCATGCAGGCTGTTAAGCTGCACATTCAGGTTAAGCCCGATCTTAGACCGCTTGGACAGGTTGAAGTCGATATTGTTCTGAAAAGCATACTTCATATAGTTAATGTTATTGTCGAACGAGAAGAAATCCTTGCTGCGCCCTCTAAGCATACCGCTCTCGTGTACACCGTTCACATTCATGAAGTAGGTAATCTTACTCGTACCACCCCGCACATTAAAATTCGCTTTCTGATTAAACGTGGCGGAATTAAACAGTTCTTTATACCAATCAACATTCGGATACAAATAAGGATCGAGTCCCTTCAAAGTCCCCTCCATTTTCTCCCGTGAATACAAGAGTGCATCGGTACCCTGATTGGTGACAGCCTCGTTGAACATGCGCATAAACGTAATGGGATCGGTTACTTGAGGTACGTTGATCGGCGTGTTTACATACGACTCCATACGTACACCTATAATCGGTTTATCCAGATCGGCTCCGTTTTTCGTCTTAATGATAAGCACCCCGTTCGCTCCGCGTGTACCGTACATGGCAGAAGCCGTTGCATCCTTTAATACGGAAAATGCGTCGATCACTTCGGGGTCTAAGGCGTCTAAGTCTGCCTTCGAGACTTCTACCCCGTCAAGAATAATCAACGGGCTGTTCACACCGCTCATCGTCGAGATACCGCGTATAAAGAAATCGGCACCGTTACTCCCCGGCTCCCCGCTGCGCTGATAGGCGATTACTCCGGCCAGACGCCCGGCAAAAGCCGTCGACAGATTCGTGGCCGGAACTTTCAGATCACTCGGACGCAAGGTTTGTATCGAGCCTGTCATGGTCGCTTTCTTCTGTCCCGTATTAAAGGCCGACACCACGACCTCGCCTAATGCCTGCGCATCTTCCGAGAGCGGAATACTCAGAATCTTTTGATTCCCGATATGAACGTCTTTGGTAACATATCCGATAAAACTCACGACGAGAACATCGCCCGAGGTCGCTGTAAGTTCAAATTTTCCGTCCGCATCGGCCGTCGCTCCGCGCGGAGGATCGGAGTTCTTCACGAGGATCGAGGCACCGGCCAGCGGATCGCCGGTCTTCGCATCTACAACCGCTCCGATAATCACATTCCTCTGCCTGGGCCTCTCCTCCGTCGGCATACTCTTTTTCTCATAAACGACAATCTGTTTATCCAGTATCCTGTAAGCAAGCCCCGTACCGGAGAAGATGATATCCAAAACATCCGTTACGTTTTTTGCATGAACATCAATATCAATTTTCTTACTGATTTTGGTTTCACTATGATCCGAAAAAACAAAGATAAAATCGCTTTCCTTCTCTATTTTATTGCAGATATCTTTAAGGGTAATCGATTTCTGTTTGAAGGTAAATTGCTGCGAATAGCTGTTCATCGCCGAAAAAAACAGCACACAAAAGGTGAAGATTCTTATGCTTTTAATTTTTAAACTACATTTAAATTTATTGGGAGATGCTTTTTCCCCAATATATTGTTTATTCATATATTTGTACGATTTTAATTATTAATATTCCTGATAATTAATTTCACTTCGGCCGGGCGATATTTGCGGTATCTGCCCGGCTATCTTTTTTTATAAAGGTCATTTAAACTTTCTCATAGGCATCATCGGTTTTTAATTCGGTTCGTTCATGATATATATCCTGTTTCCTTGTTTCTCATATCCGGTCGACGACAACAAGGCTACGGTTGTCATTACATAGTCAAGGTTATCCGACAGATAAATCTTCCCCGTGCACGTCCGTTTCTGCAAGTTCACATCTGCTTTGTAATCGAACGCAAGGTTATAATACCGTCCGATCTGTTTCAACACCTCAGACACAGGAGTCCTGTCCAATGTCAAATACCCGTCTTTCCAGCTGATGATGCTATTTACATCTACTGCTTGTTTGTCAAACATTCCATTCTTCTTGTAGACTGCCTGTTCATTGGGCGATAAGAACCATTCGCTGTCAGTTCCCGATCGAAGGGCTACGCTTCCTTCTACTAACGTTACAGATTGGGGAGAATCGGAATAGTGTGAAATATTAAACTTGGTACCGTACACCTTTACATGAAAATCAGACGTATGCACATAAAATGATTTTGTTTTATCAGGAGCCACTTCGGCGTATATCTCTCCGGACATCAAGTTTATTTCACGATTTTGGGCCGAAAATTCTGCCGGAAACTCCAGCACCGTACCTGAGTTCAACCAAACTTTACTACCATCAGACAAAGTTAACTGTGTTCGCTTCCCGTATGGAACAACGAGTCGATTGATCGAGGCCTTGTCCATATCAATCATCTCTTCTCTTTCATTTTCTTGCATAACGGTAATATCCCCTTTATCACTGATATTTAATTTAATATTGTTTTGGAAGGATCGCGACTCTTTGCCCGAGATAAGTTGAATGTCCTCATGGTTCAACAAATTACCGACAATCCGCTCCGTACCAAATGGCATTACCGATCTTTCTTCCGGATGAATGAACCTGAACAATTGCAACCCTGCAATGGCCAATGCGATGGCGGCACATGAAGCTACTGCATATCGTATCATACGGCGTACTTTTATCGCTCTCGAGTTTCGTTCGATAGTGGATTGTATTCTCCGAAAAAGTTGCCTGCGATCTTCTTCGTTCAATCTGTTCTTATTAAGGCCTGTTGTCTTCAAATAATGGATGGCCTGCCGAATCTCTTCATCCAGATGCGGATGTTTCTCCATAAAATCCTGCCATCGAGCATTCAGCTCTTCATCCGGCAACAATTGCCACCGGATAAACTGTTCGTCTTTTAAAAAGTCCGTATAATGTGAATAACTTGGCATATGTAACAATGTATTTGAATCCTGTTTTCTTTATAAAGACGACAGAACTTATTTTTTATCCCCTTCTTTTGAAAAATATCAAAAATTTAATGCAAAAGTTTCAGAGAAGAAGAAAAAGCATAGACTTAAATCCATACGTATCGCGTAACTTCTGCATCGCTTTGGAAAGCAGCTTCCGGCAACCATGCACGCTGATATGCAACAATTCGGCAATCTGTTCATAGTCGTATTCCTGAATATAACGCAGATAAACGATCTCTCGCTGGCGTTCGGTCAGACTACGGAGCATCTCTGTTACAGAATGTTCTATTTGCTGCTGCTCTTCTCTGTCGATGAGCGGATCTTCAATGGTTATCTGTATATCGAAGGGCATCTCTTGTGATTCGATGATGGATAGCCCGACATATTCGCGTCGAGTCTTAAAGATGTCGTACAGTCTGTTTTTTAGGGCTCTGAAAAGGTATAATTTTATATTCGATACATCGTGAAGTTTTTTTTGGTCGGCAGCTAATTTGCAGAACACATCGTGAATGGCATCCATGATTGTCTCTTTATCGAAGCCCAAATAAAGGGCATACGTATACAGATGGTCTACATAGAGATTATAGAGAGAGGCGATGTCATTTATCTTTTTCATTTCATCCGTGACTTCCTATCAGAGACGCGAGTGCAAAAATAAATGAAAAAGTTTAAGTCGAACGTTTATTTTTATTTTTAAAGGGAGTCTGAAAGCCATTTCAGCGGTTAAATGATAAATCGTATAGGGATGCTCTAAACTTCAATCGGCTGACAATCAATGATTATGGATGATTCTTCGATGCTTTTTGGATTGAAGTCTCTGCTTTTTGATTAAACTGGCGTATATTCCAAAGATTTTATGTATGTTTGCCGCAATTCAAGACAAGAATCGATCATGATGAGATACAAACGGATTTTACTGAAATTAAGTGGCGAGTCGTTGATGGGTAACACAGGATACGGTATTGACGAGGTGCGCCTCACAGAATATGCAACCCAGATCAAAGAGGTTGCCGATATGGGGATTCAGATCGCGATCGTCATCGGCGGGGGGAACATTTTCCGCGGACTGAGCGGTACAACGAAGGGCTTCGATCGCGTCAAAGGCGATCAAATGGGGATGCTGGCCACAGTCATCAACAGTTTGGCACTAAGCTCGGCACTTCAGGGCGTGGGGATCAAGGCTTACGTCATGACCGCCATTCGCATGGAACCGATCGGCGAATATTACAGCAAGACACGGGCAGTCGAACGTCTCGAAGCCGGACAGGTCGTGATTATCGCCGGCGGCACGGGCAATCCGTTCTTCACTACCGACACGGCCTCCTCGCTGCGCAGCATCGAAGTGGAAGCCGACGTGATGCTCAAGGGTACACGCGTAGACGGAATCTATACGGCCGACCCGGAGAAAGACCCGTCGGCCGTCAAATTCGACGAAATTACGTTCGACGAAATTTATCGTCGCAACCTGAAGGTGATGGACCTGACGGCCACGACGATGTGCAAAGAAAACGGCCTTCCGCTCATCGTATTCGATATGGATACCGTCGGAAACCTGAAGAAAGTGATGCTCGGTGAACCGATCGGCACCCGTGTACACGACTGACGGCCGAGCTGAAAGGTCTTCTCAATCCTATATGCCGGATGATCGGCAGGAAGCAGTATGCTTTCCCTCCTCCTGACAAGATGTAAAAAAAATAGATCTTTCGTACCCCTTCCTTTCACCCCATTTCTCAATTTTATTTCATACCTTTGTGCGATAATTACGAACATATAAATAAAGATTTACTATGGAAATTTCGCACATTGAGCATCTTGGCATTGCCGTTAACAGCATTGAGGAACATCGTCCCTACTATGAACAGGTATTAGGACTTACATGCTACAGCATTGAAGAAGTGCCCGACCAAAAAGTGAAAACAGCGTTTTTCAAAGTCGGACAGACGAAAATCGAATTACTGGAGCCTACCAGCCCGGACAGTACCATCGCAAAATTTATTGAAAAGCGAGGTGAAGGGATTCATCACATCGCATTTGCCGTTCCCGACGTACAGCAGTCGCTTGATGAAGCTGCCTCGAAGGGCATACAGCTCATCGACAAAGCCCCACGTCCCGGTGCCGAAGGACTTCAGATTGCTTTCCTGCACCCCAAATCGACACGAGGCGTACTCACCGAGCTGTGCATGAAATAATTATGCTGCAAATATTAACTACTAACATCAAAAATAATGAGTAATCAACTTGAAAAGATAAAAGAACTGATTGCCCTGCGTGAGAAAGCACGCTTGGGCGGCGGTGAAAAAGCGATCGAGAAACAGCACGAAAGAGGGAAATATACAGCTCGTGAACGTATTAACATGCTGCTGGATGAAGGGAGCTTTGAAGAAATGGATATGTTTGTCGAACACCGCTGTGTGAACTTCGGACAAGATAAGAAGAAAATTCTCGGCGACGGGGTGGTGACCGGATGCGGTACGATCGGCGGACGGCTTGTCTACGTTTTTGCACAGGATTTCACCGTGTTCGGTGGCTCTCTGTCGGAAACGATGTCGCAAAAAATATGCAAAGTTATGGATATGGCCATGAAGATGGGAGCGCCCTGTATCGGAATCAATGACTCGGGAGGCGCCCGTATTCAAGAAGGTATCAACGCCTTGGCCGGCTATTCGGAAATCTTCCAGCGTAATATTCTCGCATCGGGTGTGATCCCGCAAATTTCGGGAATCTTCGGACCGTGTGCCGGCGGAGCGGTTTACTCGCCGGCATTGACCGACTTCACCCTGATGACCGAAGGCACATCGTACATGTTCCTCACCGGGCCGAAAGTGGTGAAAACCGTAACAGGGGAGGATGTGACCCAGGAAAATCTGGGTGGAGCAAGCGTTCACTCTACGAAATCGGGGGTTACCCACTTTACGGCAGCTACCGAAGAAGAAGGACTTGCCATGATTCGCCAGTTGCTCAGCTATATCCCGCAGAACAATCTGGAAGAAGCTCCCTATACGGAATGCAATGACCCGATTGACCGTCTCGACGACAACCTGAACGAGATCATCCCCGACAGCGCCAACCAGGCCTACGATATGTACGAAGTGATCCGGACCATCGTTGATAATAACGAATTCTTTGAAATACAGCCCAGCTACGCCAAAAATATCATCATTGGCTTTGCTCGATTCAACGGCCAGTCCGTCGGCATCGTAGCCAACCAGCCCAAATTTCTGGCAGGAGTACTGGATTGCAACGCATCACGCAAAGGCGCACGCTTCGTACGTTTCTGCGATGCTTTTAACATCCCGATCGTCACACTCGTCGACGTACCCGGCTTCCTTCCCGGAACAGGGCAGGAATACAATGCGGTCATCCTGCACGGAGCCAAGCTGCTTTACGCATACGGTGAAGCAACCGTACCCAAAGTTACCGTTACGTTGCGCAAATCGTATGGCGGATCGCATATTGTGATGAGCTGTAAACAGCTGCGCGGTGACATGAACTACGCATGGCCGACAGCCGAAATCGCCGTCATGGGCGGATCGGGTGCAGCCGAAGTACTGTATGCCAAAGAACTGAAAGAAGCGGCTGATCCCGCGACCTTGATGACCGAAAAAGTAGAGGAATACAATAAACTCTTCGCCAACCCGTATAACGCAGCGAAATACGGCTATATCGACGATGTGATCGAACCGCGTAACACCCGTTTCCGCATCATTCGCGCATTGCAGCAACTTCATACGAAAAAGCTGACGAACCCGGCAAAGAAACACGGAAATATTCCTTTGTAATTTATTATCAGAATTTGAAAAATGAAGAAAACAGGAATATTTTTAGCCATACTGATGCTGATCGGCGGTTTCTATGCCAACGGGCAGTCAACCTCATCCATACGCCTGAACGAAGTGCTTGTCATCAATGTCGATAATTTCGTCGACGAATACGGTTCACGAAGCGGATGGATTGAATTGTACAACAACTCGCCCGGAACAGTCGACATCAGAGGATGTTACATCTCGAACGATCCGAGCGATCCCAAAAAATACATGATCCCGAAAGGAGACGTGAAAACCAAAATCCCTCCCCGTCAGCATGTGTTATTCTGGGCTGATAACAGACCGTTTCACGGAACGTTTCATTTGAACTTTGTACTCGATCCCCAAAAAGAGAACCGTCTCTTTTTCTTCGACTCGGATGGAAAGACCCTGATTGATCAGGTTACCATTCCTACCGGTCAGCAGCCCGACGTCAGTTACGGTCTGACCCTCGACGGAGTGGGCACTTGGGAAGCACTTTCGAAAGTCACTCCCGACACGAATAACAAAACGCTCGATTCGAACGAAAAAATCGAAAACTTTCAGCGTAACGACTCGTTCGGAGTCGGCATGACACTCACGGCTATGACCGTCGTATTCCTCGGCTTGCTCTTGCTCTACCTCATATTCAAACAGGTGGGACGCAGTGCGATTAAGATGAGTCGCCGCAGAGCGGAGAAAGTCAGCGGGGGACGTTCGGTAACCCACAACACCAACGAACCCGGAGCCGTATTTGCCGCCATAGCAACGGCACTCTACGAGGTGGCTGAAGATGCGCATGACTTTGAGAATACGGTACTGACGATTCACAGGGTCACACGAAATTATTCGCCATGGAGTTCTAAAATCTACGGATTACGCAGTTTGCCGGATAAAAAGTGAACGAGAAAAAAGGTCTTATTTTATACAATTACTAACAATTAAATCAATGAAACAATTTAAATATACAATCAACGGCAACCTCTATAACGTGACGGTAAACCGCGTAGAAGATGACATCGCAGAAGTGGAAGTGAATGGTACGCCGTACAAGGTAATGATGGACAAACCGGCGAAAAAGACGGTAGCCGCCGTTAAACGCCCGGCACAAGCCCCCACGACATCAACCGGCGCACCGGTCGTAGCGCGTCCGTCAAGCGGCGGAGGAAAAGGGGCTATTAAATCACCGCTACCGGGAGTAATCCTGAGCATCGACTGCAAGGCGGGTGATACCGTTAAGAAAGGTCAGAAATTGCTCGTTCTCGAAGCGATGAAGATGGAAAATACCATTCAGGCCGACCGCGACGGAGAAGTTGCCGAAATTAAAGTAAACAAAGGCGATTCTGTACTGGAAGGTACCGATTTGATCATTCTTAAATAAGAAAAGTCATGCAGGAAAGCTTCTTATCATTTTTGGGAGAGAACATGCAGACGTTTCTCTCCTATACAGGATTCGCCAATGCAACCGGGGGACACCTGATCATGATTCTGGTTGGACTCCTGTTTATCTTCTTGGCAATCAGATATGAGTTCGAACCCATGCTGTTGATTCCGATCGGATTCGGTATCCTGATCGGAAACATTCCGTTCAAAGATGCGGGATTGCAGGTGGGCATTTACGAAGAAGGATCCGTACTCAACATCTTGTATCAGGGCGTGGTGAAAGGATGGTATCCCCCGCTTATCTTTTTAGGTATTGGCGCGATGACGGACTTCTCGGCATTGATCTCGAATCCAAAGCTGATGTTGATCGGAGCAGCTGCTCAATTCGGTATTTTCGGCGCCTATATCATTGCATTGCAAATGGGATTCGAACCGAGTCAGGCAGGAGCTATCGGCATCATCGGCGGCGCAGACGGCCCCACGGCCATCTTCCTCTCATCCAAGTTAGCCCCTAACCTGATGGGAGCCATCGCGGTGTCAGCCTATTCGTATATGGCACTCGTACCCATCATTCAACCTCCTTTTATGCGTATATTAACAACGAAAAAGGAGCGGCTGATCCGGATGAAACCTCCGCGGGCCGTATCACAGACCGAAAAGATTATCTTCCCGATCATCGGCCTCTTGCTCACGTGCTTTCTCGTTCCTTCGGGCTTACCGCTCTTGGGAATGCTCTTCTTTGGCAATTTGCTAAAAGAAAGCGGAGTAACTCGTCGTTTGGCAGAGACCGCCCGCGGGCCGCTAATCGATACGATTACGATTCTGTTGGGAGTGACAGTCGGCGCCTCTACACAAGCGACCCAATTCCTTACTTTGGACTCGATTAAGATTTTTATGCTGGGAGCCTTATCATTCGTGATTGCTACGTGTGCAGGAATCCTGTTCGTGAAGTTCTTCAATATTTTCCTGAAAGAGGGTAACAAGATTAACCCCTTGATCGGAAACTCCGGGGTATCGGCCGTACCGGACTCGGCGCGTATCTCGCAAACCGTCGGGTTGGAGTATGATCCGAGCAACTACTTGCTGATGCACGCCATGGGTCCGAATGTGGCAGGCGTTATCGGTTCGGCTGTTGCAGCCGGTATCCTGCTGGGATTCCTCGGCGGATAATCGATTGCTTGTTTCCTCATCCTAAAAAAGACCGTAGCCGATTCTGCTCGACCACGGTCTTTTATTTGAATGACAACTGCTTTTCGACATACAATGCACCACCGTTTAAATTGTTATCAACAGCGATTAGCTAAAAACAGGCTGTCCCGGAAATAATCATTTAGCCAACATGCCTCATTGATAAGAAAAAAGCCGTATTTTGGGGGACCTCGTTAATCGCTACAACATGCCCAGCCAAGCTTTTCACTTTACCTTTTTTTCTTTACTGTTTTCTCTGTTAAAATCGATCGGCAAATGCCTGCGAAACCCTTCTTTAAGTGAAATCAACGTCTCCGTACGAGCTAGTCCGAGCGGTTGGAGTCTGTCATGAATAACCTTAAGCAGATGTTCGTTATCTCGCGCATAGATTTTAATAAAAAGATCGTACTTACCTGTCGTATAATAGCACTCGACAACTTCCGGAATATCCTTTAACGCCTCAACGATCGAAGTGAATTGTCCCGGTTCCTGAAGAAAAAGCCCCATATAAGCACATGTTTTATACCCGACCATACGATAGTCAAGCATAAATTCGGAGCCTCTAATCACTCCTGTATGGATCAATTTCTGCACCCGTTGATGAATTGCAGCTCCGGAAACATTACATACCCGCGCAACCTCAAGAAACGGTTTACGTGCATCTCCTATGATAAGTTTAAGGATTTTTTCATCTAATTTGTCTAATTCGTATGATGCCATCGTTTTTTCAATATTAGAGTTTTGCATGATGCTTTAGTACAGTGCGAATCTTTTTATCGATTTAATTTTATCTCCCCATTTTTTAGTCATTCGTTTGAGAAGAAATAGGCAAAGGGCTGAAATTCTCCTTTTACAGAAGATGTTCAACCCTTTGTCGAATCACTCTCAAATATTCATGATCAATCGACTTTCTTGCGTGCCGAATAACTGATCTTGAGTGCGTATGCCTCACGAAGAGCCTGCTTCAGGTCTGTAACAAGTCCCATCTTCGTGTCATAGTCGGCTTTAATAGAAACGGTCATGAAAGGTTGATCTTCTTCCTTCATACTCGATTTCTCCTGACCAATATAACTTCCTACCTCAGAAACTTCCGCAAATGCATCGTTCAACTGAAGGCGACTTTCCGAACCCATCTTAGCCTGATATTCCGGCATCGGCTTTCCGACATAGATAAATGTCACCAACGATTTTTTCTCCAGCTTCTGAAGCTCAGTAGCCTGTGGCGCACGAAACTGAACTTTCAACGTCACCTCACGCATTGTCGTTACCATCATGATGAAAAACAGAAAGGCGAATACCAAGTCGGGCAATGACGCCGTGTTCAATTCGGGCATCTCACGTCCTCCCGATTTATTAAACTTTCCCATTATATTCCTCCTTTTTTAATTTGTTTTTTTCTCACCGTAATTCTTCGGCTCTGCCTCCGATATCTTCTGCGGATAGATGGTCTGAACAGCCTTTTGCTGCTCCGGATTCAATTCCGCAAACGTTTTATTCCACTTCTGTTTGGATATTTCGTCACGCAATTCATTGTAGGCCGCAGCCAATTCGTTCTGCACATTGATATAAGCCTGATACTGCGTACCGCGGTCATTCTTTAATGAAATAATGTGCGATTTCGTCACCATCATTTTGCCAAAGAACGGCACATCAATTTCTTCTTTTTCCGGCAAGTTTGGATCATTATTCACATTCGCGATAAACTCCTTCGCTTTTGCCCGAATCTGTTTCACATCCATGTATTCGTCTCCGCATAATACTTGATTCGTGGAACTGATCAGCACGACAAGCATATTCCTCTTTTTGATATCAATTTCTTGATCCTGTTCCTGTTTTTCAGGAGGACGGGGAAGCCTTCGCGCTAATCCCATATCGGTATCCATCGAGGTCGTCAAAAGGAAGAAGAGCAACAACATGAAAGCGATGTCGGCAGAAGAAGATCCATTAATTCCCGGAACTTTTCTTTTTTTACCCATTTTCTTTCTTGTTATGCGTTTTACTTGCTGAATACTTTTTTAACAGAGCCTCCTATGATGGCTAAAACGGACAATCCCAACAGAATGTAAATGGAATAGATCCACATGTCCGATATTTTCAGCCAACTCGCTACATTATATTGAGCTGAATCTGCATTGATGCCGGGCAGTGGAGTTACATCTCCGATTGCATAAGTAATTCCCAACATCGCCAGAAAAGCGATCAGTACCGCTAAAGAACTGACAGCTGCTTTAGGTTTTGACTTGAGCGTTGTAAGAAATTGTGCCAAACCGAACAACAATAAAAGCGCAACGGCAATGCCAAATACGACATAGCACCAATATAATAACAAGGAAGTATTGATCGGTTCGGTTTTCTCAGCAGCAGAATCAACGACTCCACCAAAGTAGAACATCGCAAAGACGATTACACTGACAATCATGACGCCCAGCAATGTCCAACTTGACATCTTTCTTATTTTAGTTACTGCCATAGCCTGATCTTATTTTTTGTATTTTACATTGTATTTGATAACCATGTCGAGCAACGTTATCGAAGCGTCTTCCATTTTATTGAGAATCCCTTCCAACTTGCTGAGCAGATAGTTATAAAACACCTGGAGGATAAGGGCTACGATCAATCCCCCCACCGTCGTGATTAAGGCCACTTTCATACCACCGGCAACAACCGTCGGGCTGATATCCCCTACGCGCTCGATTTTGTCGAACGCCATAATCATACCGATCACCGTTCCCAAGAATCCCAAAGAAGGAGCCATCGCAATAAACAAGGTAATCCACGACAAGTTCTTCTCCAACAAACCGCTTTGCACACCGCCATACGACACGATCGACTTCTCTACCACATCAATCCCCTGATCCATTCTCATCAGGCCTTGATAAGCAATCGAAGCAATCGGACCTCTGGTATCGCGTGCAATCGCTTTGGCGCCTTCAACATCTCCACGGTCAAGAGCAGCTTCAATATCGTTCAACATGCCGTTCGGATTCACGTCAGCCAGGTTCAGGTAAATGATGCGTTCCAGAACAAATGCCAAACCCAAGATCAAAGCGATCGCTACCAGACTCATGAAGCCGGCATCACCTTCGATAAACTTGGTTTTTAACGCTTGATGCATGCTCCCTTCCACAGGAGCCACAGCTTCTGCAGCTTCTTGAGCGAATGCTACTGTAGAGATTCCCAAGGCGCAAACGCCTAAGACTGCTTTTGTAAACAACTTTTTCATAGTGATGCTAATTTAAAATTAATAATTCTCTTTTTTTGTTATTTTTAATTTGTTTGTTAATAAATTCTATTATTTTATAAGCGTTATACTTTTCTTCTGGCGAATTTCCCATTGGGCCTGCGGAGAAAGCGGGATTCGAACCCGCGATACGCTTTTGGCGTATACACGCTTTCCAGGCGTGCCTCTTCAACCACTCGAGCATCTCTCCAGAATCGTATGCCTTTCAAAAACGAGTGCAAAGTACGAAAAAAATATGATATGCAAACTTTTTTGTCGGCAGGAGCAGTGATCTAAAAGACGAAAGTATTCCGAAAACAATTCAGAAAAGGCTGTACTTGTGTTATTTGCCATTCAAACCGGGAATGCCGATCGGAATGTTAAACAATTCTAACGCATTCTTTTCCGTATGAACCGAAAGCTCTTCAAGATCGATTCCGAATATCTCGGCGGTCTTGCAAGCCGTCTCCCATAAATAAGCCACTTCATTCCGTTTTCCGCGGTAAGGGACCGGTGCCAAATAAGGAGCATCAGTTTCGAGCAATAACATTTCGAGAGGCGCCGTCCGAATAATTTCGGGCAAAACGGAGTTCTTAAATGTAAGCACCCCGTTGATTCCGATCTTAAAACCTTTCAGACGTTTAATCTCTTCCAAATCTTCGCATGTCCCCGAGAAACAATGAAACACCCCTTTCAAGCAATCACTTCCCACCTTATATATACTGTCAAAAACTTCTTCATACGCCTCACGAGTATGAATACTGACCGGAAGTCCCAAGTCGATGCTCCATCTCAACTGCTCTTCAAAGGCTTGTTTTTGCTCCTTCAGAAACGAACGATCCCAATACAAGTCGATCCCGATTTCCCCAATACCACAGTAATCACGTCGTGTCAAAGCCTTCTCAACCGACATTAACTGCGACACATAACGAGCATCTATACTTGTCGGGTGCAACCCCATCATGGGATAAGCAAAATCCGGATATTCATCACAAACACGAAACAAAGCAGGAATACTTTGTGCATCGATATTCGGAAGCAGAGCAGCAAAAACGCCAGCCTCTTTTGCCCGTTCGATCATCTCTTTACGGTCTTCGTTAAACTCTTCTCCGTAAATATGAGTATGGGTATCGATCCATTTCATCATGCTATCCGGAAACTTATTTTTCGCGGTTCATTAATTTACGGCATACACGATGTAACTCGGACAATCGCTCCTGAGGGATTTTCAGAAGCGCTAATTCATCCATCGCAAGATTATAATAATGCTTCATCTGCTCTTGTGTCAGCTCCCTTATGTTTAATTGATCATAAATAGAAGTAATCGCCTTAATTTTTTCGTCGGCCGTATAGCATGCCGCTTTATCCGGATGCTGATAATAGACAATCTGTTCTTTTTGTTCGGGCGAGGCGCTTGCCAAAGTATGAATCAATAGAAATGTCTTCTTGTTGCACAAAATATCTCCGCCGATATTCTTTCCGAAAGTTTCCGGACTGCCATACACATCGAGCAGATCATCCTGTAACTGAAAGGCCAACCCGATATAGATGCCGAAGCGATAGAGAATATCCGCTTCATGCTCGGAAGCGCCGCCGATAAGCGCCCCTGTTTTCAGGCTGCAAGCCAGCAGTACAGCCGTTTTTAAACGAATCATTTCAAGATACTCCGCTTCTGTCACGTCCGGCCTCGATTCAAACTCCATATCATACTGTTGCCCTTCACATATCTCCAAGGCTGTCCGGGTAAACAAATCCAGTATTTTTTTTAGCAGTTCGGATGATGTCTCCCCGATAAGACGATACGCCGTGATGAGCATGGCATCTCCCGAGAGCACCGCCGTATTCCGGTTCCACTTGACATGCACCGTCGGTTGCCCCCGACGCTTTCGAGCTTCATCCATCAGATCGTCGTGCAGCAACGTAAAATTATGAAACACTTCTATTCCGAGAGCGGGTTTGATTGCCTGCTCTACTTCAGAGCTGTAAAGATTACACGCCATCAAGGTGAAAGCAGGACGAATGCGCTTACCTCCCAACGAAAGCGTATAAACAATCGGATCAAAAAGGCTCTGTGGTGGGTCATCAAACCGCAGCTCTCGAACGGCATGTTCAATGATCGGCAGCGTATCTTCAAATGATAGCATATTTTAGACATGAAAAAAAAGGCCGCTTTTTCAGAGGGCGACCTTTTTTGTGAAATGAAAAAAGAATTTTACTGCTTGTATATGTGCTTCTTACTGATTTAAACGGAAATTAATCGGAACTGTAAATTTTACACGCACCGGCTTTCCACGTTGTTTACCCGGCTTCCACTTGGGCATGGTGTTGATTACGCGGAGCGCCTCCTTATCTAGAGAAGGGTCAATACCGCGAATAACCTCCGCGTCCACGATTGATCCGTCTTTATTCACCACAAAGGAACAAGTAACACGTCCCTGAATACCATTCTCCTGCGCAACCACCGGATATTTAATCGATTTGGCAATAAAACTCATCAACGCCGCTTGCCCTCCGGGGAATTCGGGCATCTCCTCTACCACCATAAAGATCTGCTGAGAAGATTCTTCCTCTTCTTCCACCTTTACCACAGGCGGAACATACGTCTGCGTTTGCGCCTCTGCCTGATTGTCTTCTGACGACAACAGATCGGTATTTTCCACTTCGACATCGTCTTCCACCACATTCAACACCTCGGCAACTTGCTCCACAGGGGGCGGAGGCGGAGGGGGCGGAGGCGTTTCTTCTTGCCTTGTAATATCAATTTCTTCTTCTGCGATGATATCGGCTATACCTTCGTCTTTCTGAATGGTTTTTTCCTGTGTACCCCATTCAAAACCGACAAACAGCACAGCTAAACCAACGACTATCCCCATCAGGATGCTTAATCCTTTGCCTCCTTCAAGGTCTGCTTTACGCGATTTCTTGATTTCCATAGCTATCTTCTTTAAGTAATGATTACTCTTAATTTGATTCTCGTGGAGGCAAAGATAGACAAAAAAATTACAGATTGCATGTGAAAGCGGAAAAAAAACTTGCTTTTTTGCTTTTTTTTTGATTCCCGGAAAAAAAGTTAGCCTTCAAATACCTTTTTTTGTTTTTATCCGTTATGATTATCGTGGTATGAAAAGATTACCATAGTGGTAAAATTGTGTACTTTTGCACACGCTTTTGAAAGAATGAGAAAAAGAAATATACGATTAATCGGAGGGCTACTGTGCCTCTTACCCTGGTTTCTGACGGCGCAGGAAGGTGGCGAAGTGTTTACGTTTTTACGTTTTCCGACCTCGGCACGAGCCAATGCTTTGGGAGGGCATACCGTATCACTGATCGAAGCTGACCCGTCGCTTGCTTTTCACAGTCCGGCCCTGTTAGGTGGAGAGATGGACGGCATGGTGAACCTGAATTACATGAGTTATATTGGCGATATTCATGTAGGCAGTGCGATCTATACCAAAGCCCACCGCGAGCGAGGTGCTTGGGGAATCGGAGGGTCCTTCATCAGCTATGGCAACTTTAAAGAAGTCGATGCGTCACGGATGATCAAAGGAGAATTCTCGGCTAAAGACATGAGTGTACAGGCTTTTTATTCGTACGATCTTTCGGATAAATGGAGGGGGGGGCTCTCGATGAAGATGTTATACTCTCATCTGGCTGAATATTCGTCGTTCGGGATCGGGGTTGATGCCGGGCTGAGCTATTACGACGAAGAAAAGGGTCTCTCTTTCGGGGTGGCCTTGAAAAATATCGGGGCACAACTGAAAGCATACGATTCGGAACGCAGGCAGTTGCCTTGGGACATTCAGATGGGAATTTCCAAAAGAATGGCGCATGCTCCGATCCGTGTATCCGTAACGGCCATGCATCTGAAGCAATGGAAGTTCAAATATGTAGACGAGACGCTGGCGGAAAAGAATCTCGAGGATAGTTTTGTTCAAACACTGGCCAAACATCTCGTGTTCGGCGTAGATTTTCTGCCCTCCGACAATTTTTGGGTCGGACTGGGATATAATCCGAAGGCCAACATGGACATGAAGCTGAAAGAGGGGGGAAACAGATTGGGCGGTTTTTCGATCGGCGCCGGCTTGCATGTATCCCGATTCGATATCGGTGCATCGGTGGCACGTTATCATCCGTCGGCACTTTCGCTAATGGTGAGTTTGTCGATGTCACTCTCTGAAATGAACCCTTAATATATAATGTATAGTCATCACAGAGCATATGAAAAAAATCATTGTGGCCGTTGACGGGTTCTCCTCGTGCGGTAAGAGTACAATGGCAAGAGCGCTCGCCAAGGCCGTCGGGTATACCTACATCGACACCGGCGCTATGTACAGAGCAGTGACGCTATATGCGATACGTCAAGGCTTTTTTCATGGCGACACACTAAACGAAGCGGCATTGCAACAAGCGATGGATAACGTAGATATTACCTTTTGGCCGAACCCCGAAACGGGAATGTCGGAAACATTCCTGAACGGTGAACCGGTGGAGACCGAGATTCGTAGCATGGAAGTATCGAACCGTGTCAGTCGGGTTGCGGCTTTAGGGTTTGTTCGTCATGCACTTGTCTCAAAACAACAAGCCATGGGAGAGGCAAGAGGCATCGTAATGGACGGCCGCGACATCGGGACGGTCGTTTTTCCACAGGCAGAACTAAAGATTTTCGTAATCGCGTCGGCCGAGATACGTGCACAGAGACGGGTAAAAGAAATGAATGAGAAGGGACAGCCCGTTTCGTTCGATGAAGTTCTGAAGAATGTACAGGGACG
This sequence comes from Tannerella forsythia, assembly GCF_001006485.1. Classification (GTDB taxonomy): domain Bacteria; phylum Bacteroidota; class Bacteroidia; order Bacteroidales; family Tannerellaceae; genus Tannerella; species Tannerella forsythia. The sequence goes on along the minus strand of NZ_JUET01000129.1, from coordinate 93,288 downwards.
TGACAAGTTGGATATGACCCGTGCCGAAAGCCCGCTTCGCAAAGCAGACGATGCAATCGAATTAGATAACACTTACATGACCATCGCCGAACAACAAGCATGGTTGATGCGTGAGTTTCGTAAAGCAACGGAAAAATAAACCATGGTAGAAGTAACGATAGATCGCGGATCGGGCTTTTGTTTCGGTGTCGTAAAAGCCATTCAAAGTGCCGAACGCGAGCTGAAGCAAACCGATGAGCTTTACAGTTTAGGTGATCTGGTGCATAACAGCCTCGAGATGGAGCGCCTGAAGGCATTGGGACTTCACACGATCGGGCATGCGGATCTGGCACATCTGCGTAACCGTACCGTACTGCTCCGTGCACATGGTGAACCGCCTTCGACCTACGCACTTGCCCAAAAGAATCAGATTAAAATCATCGACGCCACCTGCCCGGTTGTACTCCAATTGCAAAAACGCATCCATCGCTGTTATCAGGAAACGAAAGAATACGGAACACAATTAGTGATTTACGGCAAAAAAGGACATGCCGAAGTGAACGGTCTTGTCGGACAGACGGAAGGAACGGCCATCGTGATTGAGAAGCTTGACGATATCGAAAAACTTGATTTTCATAGAGATATAATACTTTTTTCACAGACCACCAAACCTCTTGACGGCTTCGGGAAAGTGGTGGAAGCCATACGCGCGAGGATTTCGTCCGACGTAACATTCCAATATTTCGACACGATCTGCCGGCAAGTGGCCAATCGTTTGCCGAACATACGCGATTTTGCGCTGCAACATGATTGTATCTATTTCGTGGCCGGCAAGAAAAGCTCGAACGGGCAAATGCTGTTCGAACAGTGCCTTCAGGCCAATCCGCATTCGGTATTTATCACCTCGGCAGCCGATATTGCCGAGCCGCTTCCGGAGGATATCCGTAGCGTAGGTATCTGTGGCGCTACATCCACTCCCAAATGGTTGATGGAAGAAGTAGCCGAGCGCGTGAAAATGCTTAATCCATAGCTTTCTTGATTGATTCCTTTTCGGGGAGCACGTTTTTTATCTTCTGATTGATATGCTTTGGCAAGGCATGCGAAAGACGTGCTTGAAGCTTTGCTCTAACTCTTGGCTTTGAAGGGATGAATATCGGCGTATTTACTCGTCCCATTATGGGCACAAAAGCACGAAATCATTTAAACCAATTGATGGACGGTACTGATATTTAAGAAGTTTTACTTATTCGATAAAGGCATAGACAATTCCGACGACTGCGAGCACGAGGATCACGCTTCCCACAATCTGGTTCAGGATACGGATACCGCGGATGTTAAACCAGCGCCGAAGCTTGGAGATGATATAGGTGACGAAAAACCACCAGAGGACTGCTCCTACGGCAATGCCTCCCAACCCGCTCGGTACATCCCACACGCTGGCCGAAAAGACAAAAGCAAACCGTGCAAACAGCCCGATATACAGGAGTACAATCAACACATTGCTGAATGTCAGTAGAAAAGCTGATACGAAATCCTGAACGAAAGACATCTTATGCTCCCTGTTTTTCTTCAACTGTTTCACCGGGTTACTGCGAAAAATGTAATATCCGAAGACGCCCAGCATAATGCTTCCGAAGATCCGGAGCGGCTGCTGATGAGCTTCCACGAAGTTCACAACGAGTCCCATAAACAAACCGGTAAAGGCCGCATAAAGGACATCGGACAGCGCCGCACCCAGCCCGCTGACAAACCCGTGCCATCGTCCTTTCGACAAGGTTCGCTGGATACACAGCATCCCGATAGGCCCCATCGGAGCCGAGACCAGAATACCGATAATCATACCCGTATAGAAAAGTTCAATCATCGTTCTTTACAGCCGGTGCTTTGCCAACACCGACCTTCTGCCTGTTTTATTGAATGAGCCAATTATTTGCAAAGGTACACTTTTCTGCTTACTCTTTATACATCGCGGCGATCTGGGCTGCATAGCGACGGGCGATTACGCCGCGGCGCAGCTTAAGCGTATCGGTTAGTTCGCCCTCCTCCATCGAAAAAGGTTCGGAAAGCAAGGTAAAGCGTTTGATCTTCTCGAACGAAGCAAAATGTTTCTGGCACTCTTCGATGTTCGATTGAAAGAGACGTACGATTTCTTCTTTCCCGATCAGTTCGCGATGATCGCCGTAAGCAATTCCTTTCTTGCGGGCGTAGGCTTCGAGTGCCGGAAAAGCCGGTACGATAAGAGCGCTGACAAACTTATGTTCGTCGGCGATGACAGCGCACTGTTCGATGTAAGTATTGCCGCTCAGGCTCATTTCAATGGCCTGCGGAGCGATATATTTCCCGTTCGACGTTTTGAACAGGTCTTTGATACGTTCGAGGAAATAGAGTGTTTTGCCTTCGAGCCGGCCGGCGTCACCGGTACGAAAGAAGCCGTCGTCGGTAAAAGCCTTTTTCGTTTCCTCCGGTTTTTTGTAATACCCCGCAGTGACGGTTTTACCTCGGACGAGAATCTCGTTCGTGGCTTCATCGATCCGTACCTCGAGGCCGGGCATGATGGTGCCGATAGACCCGACAATATATCCCTTCGTCGGATAGCAACATACGGTGGCACTTGTTTCGGAGAGACCGTATCCATAGATGATCGGAATGTTTACCGACAGGAGGAACGTGGCGATATTGTCGGCCAAAGGGGCTCCGGCAACGGGAAAGAGCGTCCCGCGTTGAAGCCCGACGGCTTTTTTCAGCATGATGAAGAGTGTTTTATCGTAGAGATAATATTTCAACATCAGTCCTAATGGCGGTTTCCGGCCATTATTCCGATAGTCGAAGGTATAACGCCGTCCCGTCTTGATCGCATCGCGAAACAGCCACTGCGTGATTTGCGGTGACTGTTCGATCTTTTCCTGTACGCCGCTATATACTTTTTCCCAGAACCGCGGAACGTTGCACATCAGGGTCGGGCGTATTTCGGGAAGTGTTTTCTGAATCTCTTTCGGATACCGGTTGATCGCCATCCGTACGCCTTTGTAGAGGCAAAAGCAAGCCCAGCCTTTTTCGAAGATATGTACGAGCGGAAGAAAGCACATCGACAAGTCGTGATCGTTGACCATCGGCAGGCGGATGTCGTGGATACGCATCATTTCGCGCAGATTGGCGTGGGTGAGGATGACGCCTTTCGGTTCGCCCGTCGTGCCGGAAGTGTAGACAATCAAGGCAATATCGCCATCGATGGCTTCGTTGCGGCGGATTTTGGTGCCGGTCTCGGCATGCGCATTATCGCCGAGACGGATGAATTCATCGAAGTAGATCGATGTCCGGTCTTCGGGATAACGTACCACATTTCGGTCGAAGATAACGAGTTTCTTCAGCGTATTGCCCATTTCTTGCTGTACCTTGAAAGCATTGTTATATTGTTGCTGTTCTCCGACGAAGAGGAGACGTATCTCGGCTTCACGGATAATGTATGCGATCTGATCGGGTGAATTTGTCGGATACATCGGCACTTCAGCCGCACGGATGCCGTAAGCGCCGAATGAGGTAAAGAAACATTCCGGCATGTTCTGCGCATAGATCCCGATATTCTCCTGTATATCGATCCCGTATTCGATCATGGCTTGTGAAGTCAAACGGACCTTGTCGGCAAGTTCTGCCCATGAAATTTTGAGCCATTTTCCACTCTTCGGCTCACGATGAAGTAATTCCGTCCGATCGTCGTATTTCTCGGCTTGACGGTATATCATTTCTGCAAAATGGTAATTCGCTGCTTTCATTATTTTATTCTTGCTTTTGAAACGGACAAATCTACACAAAAAAACGGTCTTTTCATAAAAATCGAGATGACAGCTTTCCTGCCAAGGCATCGAGAACCGTGTGTGAAGATAATGATGACCTTACTACTTATAAATCGCATTGAAAGAAAAATATTGTTTTCTGACTTAATTTTTGTTCGAAAATCGGATTGCTACAAATTTATTTATATATTTGTCCCGTGTTTTTAATCTTAACTGTTTTGTATACTGAGAGATGAAACGATGGATTACATGGGAAGATTTGATTGATGTGTATGTAAAGTTGCATCAACGGGGCATTCGTTTTCTTTTGTCCAAACTGACGTTCAACAGCACAAAGAAATCCATTAGCGCTTTCGATGCTTCGTTGGGAGGAACTTCCAATTGGTGGGAAATACCATTAATAAAAGAACGATGGAATCGAATGATAACCGGTGATTCACAAATTGATTTCAAATCGTATTTCATTAATAAATATCTTTCCGGTGCTCAATCGCCATTGCGTGTCCTGTCTTTGGGATCAGGATATTGTCAGCATGAATTGGTGTTGGCATCCTGTCCGCTCTTCAGGGAAATCGTTTGCCTTGACATCAATCAGGGCAATTTGGATGAGGCGGCTGCTCAAGCTAAGGAAAAAGGACTGCATAATCTGAGCTTTTGCTGTAAAAGTATTGAACAGTATGATTTTGCTTCCGAGCGATTCGATATGGTTATGTTCAACAATTCACTCCATCACTTTCGTGATGTCCGGACGTTATTGGGGAAAAAGATCAAGCAATGTCTGAAGCCGGAAGGAATGCTTCTGATTAACGAATATGTTGGGGCGACACGATTTCAGTTTTCTCGTATGCAAATACAAGCGATTAATAAGGCGATACGGTTGATAGACAAACCGTATCGCCGTCGTTACAAGACGTCGTTGTATAAAAAGCGTTATTACGGAACCGGTTGGCTTCGAGTTTTCTTAGCTGATCCGTCGGAAGCGGTAGATTCGGCCAATATCATGCCTGCCGTGCATGAATATTATCATACGATAGAAGAGAAGCCGTTTGGCGGCAATATCTTGGCTTTTGCGCTAAAAGACATTGCTTTTCATTTTGCAACTCCAGACAGGAGAAGTCGTGAATTGTTAGAAAGCCTTTTCCAATTCGAAGATGACTATCTGAAAGAACATCGCAGCGATTTCGTTTTCGGTCTTTACCGGTTAAAAACACACGAAACCTAAGAATGCGGCTCCGTTTTTTCCATGTTTTGCGCTTTATTTAAAAAAATCGTTTATTGAACGACTGCAATTTTCGTGACTACACTTTCAGCGCCTTGCGGAGTAGAGGCCAGGACAAGGTAGATCCCTGCGGCGACACGTCGACCGTTATGTGAACGGCCGTTCCATGTAGCTTGGCCGCCGGCCGATTTTGTCTGATAAATCAGGTTCCCGTTCAGATCGGTAATCTTGATGTTCGAGTCGGCCATCAAGCCGGTAATCGTTACACTTCCATCGAAATCAGGGCGAACAGGATTTGGAAAGGCATACACATCGGAGTAGTTAGAACGGGCTTCGGTGGCAGTGCCGAGATAGGAGATGATGCCTTTATCGGTGCCGATAAAGACTTCGCCCGTTTTATGATCGATGGCAATACTCAGGATATTATCGGAAAGGAGAGGAGAATTATCGGCCGTAAAGTGTTCGATGGTTTCCGTTCCGGTGGGGTTAATGAGAAATATCCCGGAGCTACCGGTTCCGATCCATTTACGGTTTCCGCCATCCACCGCAATCGCATTGATTTGTTCACTACTCAGGAACAGACCATTCGATCCGTCATCGTTGGGGCGTACAATCATACTCCCAAAAAAGTTTTTCGGGTCTTTGATTGCATTCTCGGGTGCAGAGCATATGATCGGCCCTTGATCTGTGCCAAGCCATATTCCACCGTTCAGGTCTTCGGCCATACAATAAATGTTATTTAGATTCAGCGCCTCTCCACGAGCGTTCTTTAATGTGCCAAAAAAGTTCGACTTATCGTCGGAAGGTTCTGTCGGCGTACCGTTATCATCGAATACAAGAATCCCTGTATTGCCGCGCGGAACATTGACCCATTTGTGCCCTTTGGAGGTAATCATGATTCGACCGATAAAAGTAGCATTACTTACGCCTTTGAAGAATAACGACTTCCAGGTCCCGTCAACAGTCCGTACAACAATACCGTTGGGGGCACTACAGTTTGTCATCCATAAATTTTTATTCTTATCGAAACAAATACCGCCAACACGCACGTAATGTTCTTGCTCCGTTTCAAGAGCTGGTCGCAACGGTGTGTTCTTATGATTATATAATTGCACAAAGGCATTATCTTTTATTTCGATGACTCCTTCGCCAAAGGATGAAACGAAGTAATGATTCGCATCGTCAGGATCGACGGCAATGTCTAAGAAATCACGAATATCGTAACCGATCGCTTTTGCTGCAGCTCCTTCGTCGAAGTTTGTCCATTTCCCGTTTTCATAAGACATCAGAGTCCCTGCTCTATACCCTCGCGCCGTAGGAGTATATGTTCCTCCGGCAATGAGCAGTTTTCCTTTTTTTATGAACATAAGATCATTATAGTTTCGTTTAGGGCCCTCGATATTCAACCCTGAAACGATTGTTTCAAACGAGTTCGCATTTTTTCGCCGGATGCCGATCAGTCCTTTCGTGCCGGATGCAATCCAGTAGGTATTCGTATTCTTAAGTGCGGATACATCTTTGACATCTCCGGGCGAAACGGTCTCGGCAGGACTTTCGAGCGAAGTGTAGATGTAAAGGTCGCCACCCGTATGAGCCAACAGACGGTCGCCCTGAATCGTCATTCCTTCGATATAAATCTGTTTCACCAACGGTATGATTTGTCCGTCGTCGTTCCGGTAGTAGAGACCGGCACCTGGAATGCAGAGGCAGAGTTTATCCTGAAAGATACCGATGCGAACGATTTTCTTTTTATCAAGGTCTGCATCATGAATAGGAAGCTGCTTCCAGTTATTGAAATCCATCAGGTTATCTTTTGTGGACGCGGTGTAAAGGCCTCGTTCGGTAGAAGCATAGATCATCTCTCCGCGCAGGCATGAGGAATACACTTTCATGCCTAACTTATAAGACTCGAAAACTTCTTTCTTTTTCATGTCAATCACCACGATGCCGAAGTGAGTTGACAGATACGCCTTTTCTCCGACGAAATTGATTTCGTTCGGGGTTTTATCCTGAATGTTCCCTGCATTCTTAAGATAAGGCAGGTTATACATCCCGTCGCGATTCATCAAGTCGATATTTCCGTTGGAATAGACTACCATCAACATATGAACATCCATGTTGTAGCGGATCAGTTTGATGTCGGAATCGCTCAATCCGTTCAACTTCGTGTACATCTTCACGCTGTTGTCGTTTTTGCCGTAGCCGTAGAGTGCACCGTCGGCCATGGCGTACACGTCGTTTTCCGCCTCGGCTACGGCTGTCGTATTGTAACTCGCCAGATACGTGCGCCATCTCTCATGCTGTTGTGAGCGGATGGAAGTGCTGATAACCAGCAGGAAAAGAATCAGATGTCGGATATTCATTGCTGTTGATTGTTTTTCGTTTGTTAAAGAGATGGGTCTTGCTCTTTCTTTCGTATAACAGGGTCTTGCCGTTTACAGCCCGCTCAAGAAACCGGTCAGTTTACGTACGGCACGCGCACGATGACTGATTCCGTTTTTGACACCCTCGTCCAGCTCGGCAAAGGTTTGTTTGTACCCGTCGGGGACGAATACGGAATCGTACCCGAAGCCATTCGTACCCCGCATGACTTGTGTGATACGTCCGTAAATCATGCCTTCAAACAGATACTCATTGCCCTCGATAATTAGTGCAATCACGGTACGAAACCGTGCATTACGGTTGGACTTCCCGGAGAGGTTCCCGAGCAGTTTGCGAATGTTGGCAATGTTGTCGCACTCCGGACCGGCATAGCGTGCCGAATAAACCCCCGGCTCACCGCACAGCGCATCGACCTCCAGCCCTGTATCGTCAGCGAAGCAATCGTATCCGAGCTTCATTTTCACGTAGCGCGCTTTCTGCATCGCATTACCTTCGAGTGAAGATGACGTTTCGGGCAACTCGTCGGAGCATTTCAGATCCGAGAGACCGAGCACCTCGATCTCCGGTGGCATCATGGCGCGCACCTCCCGGAGCTTATGTTCGTTGTTCGTAGCAAATACCAATGTTTTCACTGCTTTTTCTTCTTTTTTTTAAAACATCCGGCTTTCAACAAATGTTCACCTATCAAAAGAACGCAATCAAAATCGTAAAATTGTATGGCTATGCTTTTATGGGTTCAAAACCTTCACCGTATACTCCGCGTACGACACTTTGCGAAATAAACGCCTGGCTGTCGATTGATTTGATAAGACGGAAGATCGTTACGCTCTCGCGACGCTTGGCAATAAGCACGATCACTTTCATCGGTCTGTGTGAATAGCCGCCTTCGCCGTTGAGGATGGTACATCCCCGTCCGAGGTCTTTGATGATGCGCTCCACAATCTCGTCATATTTGCGCGAAAAGATCAGGAATTGCACCGACTGGGTATTGGCATTGAGAATGCGGTCGAGCATGTACGAGTTGATTCCCATCTCCACGAACCCAAGCACAATCTTGTCGACATTTTGGAAAATAAAATACGAACAACTCACGATCACAAGGTCTAACAAGACCATTCCCGCACCGATGGATACATGTTTGTATTTGTTGATGATTGCCGCAATGATATCGGTGCCTCCCGTACTGCCGCCGGCCGAGAACACGAGTCCCATGCCGGTACCGCAGATTAAAGCGCCGATGATGATCGACATAAAGACTTCACCGCTCTCCATGATGGGTTTACCGCTTAACAGCTGTTCGAAGAACCAGAACCAGAACGACAGAGCGACTACGCCAAAGATCGTTTTTAACAAGAATTTAAGTCCCAATACTTTGAATGCAATAGCAAGCAGAAGAAGATTGATTACGAAATAAGAAGTGGAAACCGGGATGCCCGTTGCAAAATAAATTAAGGCGCCAATACCGCTCAATCCTCCGGTAACCACCTGATTAGAGAGGATAAAACCATTGAATCCGAATCCATACATGGCGGTACCGAGACAGATCAGGAGGTAATCCTTCAAAGGATAATAAATTTTTCGAATCGAATCTTTCATAGTACGATATTTACAATTTTATGAGGTACGACAATGATCTTTCGGGGTGTTTTCCCTTCGATCCATCGTGCAGAGTTCTCATGGGTTAATGCTGCCTTCTCCACTGCTTCGCGCGACAGATCGGCCGGCAGTTCAAGACTGAACCGTGTCTTTCCGTTGAATGAAATGGCATATGTTACCGAGCTTTCGACCAGGTACTGCTCATCGTACGACGGCCATGCCGCATCACAGATGCTCGTCGTGTTGCCGAGGGCATGCCAGAGCTCTTCGGTGATATGCGGAGCAAACGGGGCGAGGACGATCAACAGCGGCTCAAGAATAGCGCGTTTGTGACATTTCAGGCTCGTCAGTTCGTTCAAACAAATCATCAATGCACTGACGGAGGTGTTGTAGGAGAAATGTTCGATGTCGTACGTTACTTTTTTGATCAGTTTATGAAGCGCTTTCCGTTCGTCAGCCGTCGATTCATCGGTGATGACCCCCCATTCGCCGGATTGGCAGTAAAAGATCCCCCACAGTCTTTTCAGGAAGCGGTGAACCCCGTCGATACCATTCGTATCCCACGGCTTCGACTGTTCAAGAGGACCAAGGAACATTTCGTAGAGACGCAGCGTATCGGCGCCGAACTTCTCAACAATAAGGTCGGGGTTGACGACGTTAAACATCGATTTCGACATTTTCTCAATCGCCCATCCGCAAACGTACCGACCGTCTTCGAGCACAAATTCGGCATCCTTATATTCGGGATTCCAGTTGCGGAAGGCTTCGATATCCAGAAGATCGTTGTCAACGATATTCACATCCACATGGATCGGCGTCACTTCGTAATTGTCTTTCAGATGGAGTGAAACGAATTGATTTGTACCGACAATGCGATATACGAAGTTGGATCGTCCCTGTATCATACCCTGATTGATCAATTTTTTATACGGTTCCTCCTCGCACGAAACGCCGAGATCGTACAGGAATTTATTCCAGAAACGGCTGTAAATAAGGTGTCCCGTAGCATGTTCCGTCCCGCCGATGTACAGGTCGACATTGCGCCAGTATTCGTCCGCTTGCCGTGAAACGAGCGCCCGGTCATTGTGCGGGTCCATATAACGGAGGTAGTAGGCCGATGAGCCTGCAAACCCCGGCATGGTACACAGTTCGAGCGGAAATACGGTACGGCGGTCGATTTTCGTGTTTTCTACGACTTGCCGTTTTTCGCAATCCCAGGCCCATGTCGTCGCCCGTCCGAGCGGAGGTTCGCCCGTCTCGGTCGGCAGGAACTTATCGACATCGGGCAGTCTGAGCGGCAGACACTCTTCGGGGATCGGTTGCGGCATACCCTCGGCATCGTAGTATATCGGGAACGGTTCACCCCAGTAACGCTGGCGGCTGAAGATCGCGTCGCGCAGACGGTAGTTGATTTTGACATAACCCAATTTTTTGTCTTCGATATACCGCTTTGTCTTTGCGATGGCATCGGGAATATCGAGTCCGTTGAGCACCAGACCATCCGGCAGCTCCTTACCCGGCATCGGCGAGTTCATCATTTTGCCTTCCTTGGCGTCGAAGCTCTCTTCGGAGACATCGCACCCTTCGATCAACGGAATAATCGGGAGGCCGAACTGTTTGGCAAAGGCATAGTCGCGGCTGTCGTGCGCAGGAACGGCCATAATGGCTCCGGTACCGTATCCGGCCAGCACATAATCACTGATCCAGATGGGAATGGGTTCTTGGGTCATCGGATGGACAGCGTATGAACCGGAGAAGACGCCCGTCATGCGTCGGTCGGAGATGCGTTCGCGTTCGGTGCGTCGTTTGACGGACTCAAGGTAAGCCTCTACCTTCGGCTTCTGTTCGTCGGTCGTAAGTGCAGATACATAGTCGCTTTCGGGGGCAAGGACCATAAAGGTGACTCCGAAAACCGTATCGGCGCGCGTCGTGAAAATTTCTATCTTTTTGTCACTTTCTGCAATGGAAAAATACATTTGAGCCCCTTCGCTTCGTCCGATCCAGTTTCGTTGCGTCTCTTTCAGCGATTCGGTCCAGTCGATCCGCTCCAATCCGTCGAGCAGTCGTTGTGCATAGGCTGACACGCGCAGACACCACTGACGCATCACTCTCTGCTCTACCGGATAGCCGCCGCGTATCGAGAGACCTTCGCTCACCTCATCGTTGGCCAATACGGTACCGAGCATCGGACACCAGTTGACCATCGTATCTCCAAGGTAAGCCAGGCGATAATTCATCAAGGTCTCCTGTTGTTCTTTCCGGCTCATCGCCTTCCAATCGCCGGCTGTGAACGTCAACACCTCCGTACAGGCTACATCCAGCTCTTCCGTGCCACCCGTTTCGAATGCTTTCACAAGGTCTTCGATGGGACGTGCCTGTCGGGTGCGGTTACAGTAATAGCTGTCGAACATCCGCAAAAAGGCCCATTGCGTCCAGTGGTAATAGCCGGGTTCGCAGGTACGTACTTCGCGACTCCAATCGAACGAGAACCCGATCTTGTCTAACTGTTCGCGGTAACGGCTGATGTTATTTTCCGTCGTCACCTCCGGGTGCTGACCGGTCTGAATGGCATACTGTTCGGCCGGGAGCCCGTACGCATCGTACCCCATGGGGTGAAGTACGTTAAATCCCTGAAGGCGTTTATAGCGCGCGTAAATATCCGAAGCAATGTATCCCAGCGGGTGGCCTACGTGCAATCCCGCCCCCGAAGGATAGGGGAACATATCTAATACATAATATTTGGGCTTACGGTCATTTTCCTTTACTTCGTAAGTCTTATCTGCGACCCACCGTGCCTGCCATTTCTTCTCGATTTCCCTGAATGTATAATCCATACTTTCACTGTTTGATTCGGTTAACCGTCTGCCGTATGAACTCATACGGCGCGTAACCGACCATTAAACGTTTTTTATATAATTCTTAATTTTGCTGCAAATTTATATGATTTTCTTTAAACTTCGCACAGTCGCTTTTAAAAACAAGGTGAATGGGTTAAGAGAAGTAAAGGAGGAATACAATAGTCCGACCGTGCATTAGCCCGAAAGAAAATCGGGGAAAAAATGGCGATGCGAACAGGCGATTCGAGATTTTTGCTTACTTTTGGGGTGTTAATATGTTAAAGCGTAAAAGTAAGAACATGTTTACGATCGGAAATAGGATGAAAGCAAGCAAGAGTTCAATTCTACCATTGGTGGGGGCGTTTCGGAAGTTTTTGGGGGCAGGGTGCCTATTCTTTCTCCTGTTTTCCGGGTCACATGCACAGGAAGAGGAGCGCAAACTGAATCTGAGAGCGCCGGTTCCGCCGGAGATGGAAAAAGAAAGAGAGATAAAGATGAAACTCAATCTGCCCGATCATCGGTGGGAGTATTCTCATTATCGTCTGTTAAGTACGATGAATCTATCGGACGATTTCCATGTGACTTCGTATCCCGTAGACCGGAAGCTCCGACTCTTTCTGTATAACCGCAGGGAATTGTCGCCGGGGGTGAGTGACGTATATAAGGCCGGCGGCGGCGTTCAAGCCCACATCAACGAGTCGTTTCTTCTTCAGAGCGGTTTTTACGCGATGCGATATACCCATAATTTCGGTTATCGCCCGTACTATGACGGCATAAGTTTCCTTATGACGTCGTATCAGGTAAACTCATGGTTTACCCTCGGAGCTTACGGCCGATACTCGATGGGGGCGAGCCATAATGCGCAACATGGCTCCATGTTATCTTCGCCTTTCGTTCCTCATACCGGCTATGGGGTCTCTGCTACAACGATGTTCAACGATATCTTTGGATTCTATGGTACGGTCGGCCGGGAGTTTAATCCGTTCGAGGGCAAATGGAGAACCGTTTACGACGTTTCTCCCATCATTAATCTCGGTAAACTGTTCAAGTAGCCGGCGTGTCGAGCAGTTGCAGCGCTTCGTTCTCATATCGTTCCATCACGGCGCGGGCGCCCGGCGCTTTGTCGTCGATCCCGCACAGATGCAGGACGCCGTGGATGATCACCCGATACAATTCACTGTCGTATGCCACGGCGAATTTTTCGGCATTGGTACGAACCGTATCGAGACTGATAAAGAGGTCGCCCGATATCATGTCGTCTTCGGAATAATCGAACGTAATGATGTCGGTATAATAATCGTGCTGTAAGTACATGCGATTTACATCGAGGATCTTCTCGTCCGAACAGAAAATATAGGCGATATCTCCTACCGTTTTGCCATGAAGAGCTGCTACGCGTTTAATCCAGGCACTTGTTTTGCGCTTGGGGAATACAGGCATTTTTACGTCTTCCGTAGTGTAAGTAATCATACTGAAAAGAATAAATATGTCATGGCTATTGCGGTGAGCGCCCCTGCCAGATCGGCCAGCAGCGCGCACGAAATCGTATGTCGCGTGTTGTGGATGGCCACGCTGCCGTAGTACACGGCCGCCACGTAGAAGACCGTATCCGTCGAGCCTTGCGCCACGCAGGCCAGCCGTCCCACGAACGAATCGGCACCGTATGTTCCCATCGCATCCAACATCATGCCCCGTGCTCCGCTGCCGCTCAACGGTTTCATCAGCATGGTCGGCACGCCTCCTACAAACGTGGCATCCAAGCCCGCTGACGTTACACACCAGCGAAGCCCTTCGACGAGATAATCCATTGCTCCCGATGCCCGGAACACCCCGATGGCCACTAAAATCGCGACTAAGTAGGGAATGATTTTTACTGCGGTGAGGAAACCCTCCTTCGCGCCTTCGATAAAAGCGTCATAAACATTCAATTTTTTCCGTACTCCGCAAATGATGAATCCGCAGATGATGGAAAAAAGCAGCGCGTTAGCGAACAACGTCGAGTATAACGATACTTTCTCTTGCGGAAGTGAGCGGAAGAACCATACCAGACTGCCGATAAAGGTGAAAGCGCCCAGAAAGAAGAGTAATAAATTACGTTGGAAGAGGTTGATCTTTTGGACAATGCCGACAGCTATAATAGCCACGAGCGTAGAGACGAATGTGGTAAGCAAAATCGGCAGAAAGATATCCGACGGATTGGCTGCGCCGTATTGGGCACGATACATCATGATCGTAATCGGGATGACCGTCAGGCCGGAAGCGTTGATATTCAGAAACATGATCATGGCATTGCTGGCCGTATCCTTCTTCGGGTTCAGCTCCTGCAACTGCTGCATGGCACGCAGTCCGATCGGCGTGGCGGCGTTGTCAAGTCCCAACATATTGGCCGAGATATTCATAAAAATAGACCCCGCGGCCGGGTGATCTTTCGGTATCTCCGGAAACAGTTTCCCGAAAACGGGTGAGGCAATCCGGGCAAAAGCATGTATCAGGCCCGCTTTTTCACCTATCTTCATCAGTCCGAGCCAGAGAGAGAGAATGCCCGTCAATCCGATGGATACATCGAACCCCATTCGTGCCGAATCGAAAGTCGAAGAGATAATCTGTGTAAAAACATCGGTGTCCTGAAGAAAAATCAGTTTACACAAAGCAACCACGAAAGCCACTAAGATAAATCCGATCCAAATGTAGTTCAATGCCATTTTTTCTTTCTTTAGGGCACAAAATTAGTAAAACTTCATGGGATTCAACGGATGTTGCGTATTTTTGTCCGACAGTAAACCGTTTTTTTGAATGATCATGAAGAAGATATTAATTACGTATGACATGTTCCGCGAGGGGTTTGCGGAGCTGGAAAGCAGGTATGACGTGACCTTCCCGCCGAAAGGCAAAGATTTTACGTATGATGAAGTGATGGAGATGATTCCGGAGTACGATGTGCTGTGTTCCATGTTGGATTTTCCCGTCAATAAGGAATTGATCGATCGGGCGACCAACCTGAAGTTGGTGGCTAATTATGCCGTGGGATACAATAACATCGATGTCGCGTATGCGTTGGAGAAAGGGATTACGGTGACCAATACGCCGGCGCCGACAACCGAGCCGACAGCCAACCTCGCGCTCGTACTCCTGCTCGATACGGCTCGCCGCATTTCCGAATGCGACCGTAAAGTGCGCCAATTCGGCGACCAAATGAAACGAGGTACGCTCGAGAACTTAGGGATGCCGGTGACGGACATGACGCTCGGCATCATCGGGATGGGACGTATCGGGAAAGCGTTGTGCAAACGTGCCAGAGCCTGCGGCATGGAGGTGATCTATCACAACCGTCGCCGGCTCGACCTTCATGAAGAAACAACGGCCGAGGCAACATACGTTACGATGGACGAACTACTTACCCAGTCGGATTTTATCTCGCTGAATGCTCCGTACACTCCCGAGACACACCATATCATCGGTGAGGCGGAATTGAAGAAGATGAAGCCTACAGCTATCCTGATCAATACGGCACGCGGCGCTATGGTGGACGAAAAGGCGTTGATCAAAGCATTGCAGAATAAAGAAATTTACGGAGCCGGGTTGGATGTCTTCGAGTTCAACGACCGTCCGTCTCCCGAGCTGCTGACTATGGATAATGTGGTGCTCACGCCGCATATCGGTACGCAGACTACGTATTCGCGCATCAAGATGGCGCACGCCGTCAGCGATAACGTCATCGGATTCTTTGAGGACGACCGTCCCGTCAGCCGCGTATTGCATCCATGACCGCCGATTTCATCATTGCGGAATTACAGTCTGTCGGCACACCGGCCAAGGCGGCGCATCTGCAACGGTTCTTTAAGACAGGCCCCGGTCAATACGGTGAAGGTGACGTATTTATCGGGGTCGTTGTGCCGCATATCCGCAGCATTGCCAAGGCTAATCTCGGAACGCCCGTGTCGGAGCTGCACAGATTACTGCGAAGCGATTATCACGAGGCGCGTCTTTGCGCCCTGCTGATCCTGACGGAACGATTCAAAAAAGCTTCCGAAAAAGAACGCTCGGAAATCTACAAGTTCTACCTGAAGCATGCCGACCGGGCGAATAATTGGGACTTGGTAGACTTGACTTGCCCTACCATCGTAGGTCTGTATCTGCTCGATAAAGAGCGTGATATCCTGTATCGAATGGCGAAAAGCGAGTGTCTGTGGGAGCAGCGCATCGCAATCGTTTCGACAATCTCGTTTATCCGAAACAATGAATTTGCCGATACGTTCGCATTAGCCGAGAAACTCTTTTCTCATCCGCACGATTTGATACACAAAGCCGTCGGATGGATGCTGCGCGAAGTCGGCAAACGTGACCGGGAGTCTTTGACAGGCTTCCTCGAACAACATGCGCTCCGGATGCCGCGTACCGCTTTACGATATGCCATAGAACATTACCCCGAACTGCAACGACAATATTTCCTTCAGCTCAAAACCGTTTCACGTGAATAGTTGATCAGCGGTCAGATAAACCGTAAGTTTTACAAGGGCTGATACCTGTGCTGGATGAACTGAAAAAAGGACGCTCTTTTGCAAGAACGCCCTTTTTTTACACTGCTTCAGGCAGACGGACGGATTAGTCTAACTGCGGTCCCGAAGGGATCAATGCCTTGGCGGCATCGTTGTCGCAGTACTGCTCGAAGTTCTTGATGTACATTGCAGCCAGTTTTTTGGCTTTGGTTTCCCACTCGGCAGCATCGGCATACGTCTTGCGCGGGTCGAGGATATCGGATACCTTTTCCAGTTTAGCCGGAATGGTGAGGTTCATAATCGGAATGTGTTTTGTTTCCGCTTTCTCAATCGAGCCGTCGATGATGGCATCGATGATGGCGCGGGTATCCTTCAGCGAGATCCGTTTTCCGGTACCGTTCCATCCCGTGTTCACCAAGTAGGCTTTGGCGTTGTGCTTGTTCATCTTTTCCACCAGACGTTTGGCGTACATCGTGGGATGAAGCGTGAGGAAGGCTTCGCCGAATGCGGGCGAGAAGGAAGGTTGCGGTTCGGTGATGCCGCGCTCGGTTCCGGCCAGCTTCGAGGTGAATCCGCAGAGGAAGTGATACTGCGCCTGATTGTCGTCGAGGATCGATACCGGAGGTAATACGCCGAAAGCGTCGGCCGAGAGGTAGATAATCTTGTCGGCATGTCCGGCACGCGAAGGCAACACGATCTTGTTGATGTGGTAGATCGGATAGGAGACACGGGTATTTTCGGTCGTCGAACCGTCGGCAAAGTCGATGTTGCCCTGGTCGTCTACGGTGACGTTTTCCAGCAGGGCGTCGCGACGGATGGCGCGCCAGATGTCCGGCTCGTTCTCTTCGCTCAGGTTGATCACCTTGGCGTAGCAGCCACCTTCGTAGTTGAACACGCCGTGGTCGTCCCAGCCGTGCTCATCATCGCCGATAAGGTAGCGTTTAGGATCGGCCGAGAGCGTCGTTTTACCCGTTCCGGAGAGGCCGAAGAATATGGCCACGTCGCCGTCTTTGCCCACGTTGGCCGAGCAGTGCATCGAGGCAATGCCACGCAACGGCAGGTAGTAGTTCATCAGCGAGAAGATTCCCTTCTTCATTTCGCCGCCGTACCAGGTACCACCGATCACCTGCATCTTTTCTGTCAGGTCGAAGAGGGTGAAGTTTTCGGAGTTCAGTCCGTGCTCCTGCCATTTATCGTTGGTTGTTTTGGAACCGTTCAGACAAACGAAATCGGGCTCACCGTAGTGCGCCAGTTCGTAGTGCGAAGGACGGATGAACATGTTGGTTACGAAGTGAGCCTGCCAGGCTACTTCCATCACAAAACGCACTTTCATGCGGGTATCTTCGTTCGTTCCGCAGAAGGTATCCACCACGTAGAGTTTTTTCGCTTTCGAGAGCTGGGCTACTACGCGGCTTCTGCAGTAATTGAATGCTTCCTTCGTGCAGGGGCGGTTGATGGTGCCGTCCCACCAGAGGGTATCTTTGGTTACGTCGTCTTTTACAAAATATTTGTCTTTGGGCGAGCGACCGGTAAATTTACCGGTATAAACCGCGGTAGCGCCGCTTTTGGTAAGTTTTGCCTTCTCGAATCCTTCGTTGGCCGGATTCATCTCATCTTGAAACAATACTTCGTACGACGGATTGTGTACAATTTCAAAATTGCCCTTGATGCCGTACTTGCTTAAATCTAAATTTGCCATTTTGCGTTTAAGAATTAATTGATTAAAATATGTAATGCTCTTTGTTTCTTTGCTTTGTTTTTGTCAGGAATGATAACCTTTTCCTTATTCAGGTTACAAAAGTACGATGATTTTTCGGAATAGACGATTCAATTAAAGAAATTTTTCTCTATTTCTAATTTGTTTTTGAAGGCACAGGTTGATTTTGCCGTATTTGTCTGTCGGAGAACTGGAGGCTGGCCTTGCGTTATTTTCTTCGTTCGCCTACGATCAGGAAAGTTTCATCTTTGATTGCGTCAGGGAGAAAGATGCCTCGCAATTGGAGACTGCGTACCCAGCCGGAGACTTCATCTTCACGCAGTGTGTAGAGGACTTCTCGAAATTCTTCCACAGCATTATCGGAATAGGCGTCCGACGGTGTACCGCGATAGCCGTCCAGCTCTTCATCGTTATAATATTCGACAGCCCGGCTGACGACCGCCAGAAGGCTCTCCCGTTCACATAACTCATGCTGCCCGCAGCATTCTGAGGAAACTGCGATATCAGCCGACGGCTCATCGTCGTCAACATGCTCAATTTCGCCGCGCTCATATCTGCGGCGGCGCACATACCGTTCCCATTGTCCCAGTCCTGCGGCAATCAATCCCAGCACGACGATGCTTAGCAGAATATACCCTATAATCATCATTTTACTTCTTTTGTTTGTTCGGTTAAGGGTTTGTTTGGAATCCGGCGGTTTGAAGATCGTCCCAAAAGCGGGGATAGCTTTTCGACACGACTTCGGGGTTTGCGATGCTGATCCCGCCTTTTCGGCGCAGTGCGACGGGAGCAAAAGCCATGGCCATCCGGTGATCGTCATAAGTGGCGATGACCGGTTCCGGTTCGGCGTCGCATCGGTTGCCATCCCATTCAAGAACCTTGCCGTCATGCTCTGTGAGCACGACGCCGAGTTTGCACAGTTCCGTCTGTAATGCCTTCAACCGGTCGGTTTCTTTGATCCTCAGACTTTGCAATCCGCTTAACCGGAACGGGACATGCAGCATGGCACAAGTCACCGCAAGCGTTTGAGCCATATCGGGGATGCGTACACAGTCATAGTCGAAACGGTTCGGTAGGGCCATACCGCGTCGCGTAAGCCTGACACGCCCTTCGGACGTAAAGTCGGTGTGTATACCGAACGATCGGAAGAGTGATGCGATGGTTGCATCGCCCTGCAAACTGTCGGGAAGCAATCCGGGCAGTTCGATTTCGACCGGCGTCTGCGAGAGGGCCGCTACTTCGTACCAGTAAGAGGCAGCGCTCCAGTCGGCTTCGACCGTAAACGGTATGGGACGAACAGTCTGTGGACGGACGGTAAACGTCTGTCTTTCTTCTTCGACGATGATCCCGAATTGTCGCATGAGTGCGACAGTCAATCGAAGATACGGTTCGGAAACAAGCGTACCCGTCAGGTGCAGACATATTCCGCGCGTCATGGAGGGAGCGATCATCAGCAACGCGGAGATATATTGCGAACTGACGCCTGCGTCAAGGGTTACTTCCCCGCCAGGCAGGCGTCTTCCGGTAACCTTCAGCGGTGGGAAGCCTTCTTTTTCCATATAATCGATCTCCGCACCGAGCGTACGCAAGGCGTCGACCAGTGCGCGGACAGGCCGGTTACGCATCCGATCCGTTCCGGTGAGCGTTCGCTGACCGGGTCGGGAAGCGAAGTAGGCCGTGAGAAAGCGCATGGCAGTGCCGGCAGCCCGAAGGTCTACGGTTTCGCGGTCGGTACATAGCGCATCGAGCATCACAGCCGTATCATCACTGTCGGAAAGATTGTACAGCGGCTGCGGAACGGGAGATAAAGCATTGAGTATCGCCACACGATTACTGATGCTTTTGGAGGCCGGCAGGAAAATCGTTGCACAGATATTATTGGAGGCTTTGACTGTTAAATCCATAATCGACCGCAAAATTACACAATTCTTCGTAACGAGATCGAAAACGAAGCAGATGTTGAAGGAACGACTTGTTTAATTCATGTTAAATCCGCACTTTTAAGCCTCTAAAGAATGTGAATCCCGAGAATTTATTTTAGCTTTGCAGTCCGTATTCAGGACGCATGGGAAAAAAGATGTGACGAAATCTATAGGAAGACATATAAACAAATATACAAACTTAACAACACGCATCATGAACAAAAAGATTTTTTCGCCATTCCTTGCAATGGCCGTAATTTTTGCATTGACTTCCTGTTCGGGGAAGTTAAAGCCGTTATCCACCGATTATATCAAAGCTGACCCTCAGCCGCTCGAAGTAGTGGGTGGCCAGGTGCCTGTCACCATCAACATTGCTTATCCGGCGAAGTGGTTTAACAAAAACGCCGTGGTGACGATTACGCCGGTACTGCGTTATGCCACCGGCGAGACTTGGGGGACGGC
Organism: Tannerella forsythia; assembly: GCF_001006485.1. Taxonomy (GTDB): domain Bacteria; phylum Bacteroidota; class Bacteroidia; order Bacteroidales; family Tannerellaceae; genus Tannerella; species Tannerella forsythia. The sequence continues at coordinate 72,887 of NZ_JUET01000129.1, read as the reverse complement.
TTATACTTATCAAGGAGAAAAGGTAAGAGCTAATAACCCGATGATACGGTACGGTACGGGAGGGAATGTGACGATGAAGTCGTCGTTCAAATACAAACCGGAGATGAAAAAGTCGGCGCTGTATCTGACGTTCGATGCTAAGATTAAAAATAAGGTCGTACGTCTGCCGGACATCAAGATTGCCGACGGGATTATAGCCACATCGGCGCTTGCCAATGCGGCAACTGCTAATCCGGCAGTCGGAGCAGACAAGTTTCAACGCATCATCAAAGAAGCTCACAACGCAAATATCCTGTTCCTGATTCAACAAGCCGAACTTCGTTCGAATGAACTGAAAAAGAACGAGCTGAGTGACTGGAAAGACCGGATCAAAAGTGCCAATGACGCTCCCAACCAGAATGTATCGGTTGAAGTTTCTGCTTATGCATCGCCCGATGGCGGCTTGAAACTGAACGAAACACTGGCTGAGAAACGTGAAGCCAATACGACCCGCTACGTGAAAGGTGAATTGAAAAAACAGAAGATTGACATCCCTGTTGATGCCAATTACACGGCTCAGGACTGGGAAGGCTTCAAGGAGCTGGTATCAAAATCGAACTTGCAGGACAAGGATTTGGTCCTCCGCGTATTGTCGATGTACAAAGATCCGGAAGAACGTGAACGCGAGATCAAGAACATCTCGTCCGTATTCAAATCGCTGGCCGACGAGATTCTGCCACAGCTGCGCCGCTCACGTCTGACGGCCAATATCGAAATCATCGGTAAGTCGGACGAAGAAATCAGCCGTCTGGCTCAGGCAGACCCCAAAGCGCTGAATGTGGAAGAGCTGCTGTATGCCGCTACCCTGACGGATAACGACACGGATAAGGAAGCCATCTATACGAAAGCCAGCCAGCAATTTCCGGACGACTACCGTACATGGAACAATATCGGGATGCAGCGTTTCTATGCGGGCGATCTGAAGAAAGCAGAAGAGATGTTTAATAAATCGAACAGTGTGAAGCCGAACAGTGAGGCGAACATCAACCTCGGTCTCATCGCCCTCACGAGAGGAGAGAAGGAAAAAGCTCAGCAACTGATTGGCGGCGCTTCGGACGTAGCCGGGCTGGGCGAAGCGCTGGGCATCCTTTACCTTGAACAGGGCGACTATGCGAAGGCGGTCAGCTCGTTCGGCGCGGCGAAGACGAACAATGCCGCTTTGGCTCAACTTATGACGAAGGATTATAGCAAGGCTTCGCAAACACTCAATGCGGTGACGCGCCCGGATGCCGTAACGGATTATCTGAAAGCCGTCGTAGCCGCGCGTACCAACGATACGGATGGCGTGATCAACAATCTGAAAGCCGCGATCGGTAAAAAACAGTCGCTGGCCAAAGAGGCAGCCAACGATCTCGAATTTGCGAAATACGCAACGAACTCGACTTTTATAGACGTGATTCGATAATCGTTTTGTTTTTATACCCAAAGGGCGGCGAAATCTTGAAAAAGGATTTTACCGCCCTTTATTATTCCAAACCGTATGAAAAAGTACTTTTTATTGATCTGTACACTCTGCATGATCACAGCCTGCAACCAGAAAACGGGCAAAGCAAGGCAGGACAACGCGGCCGAGCAAGATTCGACGAGCTTGTCCGACGAAGGATTACGTTCTTTGTATACCGACTGGAAAGTCATCGACCAAAAAGATTACACCATCCGCTATCCGAAAGACTGGATGCGGAAAACCGATGTGGAAGGGTCGGAGTTTTTCATCTATTCTCCGCAAACAGATGCCGACGATCAGTTCCGGGAAAATATCTCGCTCGTTACCGAGAACCTGAAAGGCACGGGATATGACCTCGACCAGTATGTCAAGGCCGCCCTGAAGATGCTTCGGGAAAACATCATTGAGAGCAAGCGCATCCAACGTGCCGGACGCGACTGCCAAATGGTCGTCTATACCCAAAATTTTCCGGAGAAGTTCACGACCAAAAACGAACTATATATCTGGGTAAAAAATGGAAAAGCATACATGCTCGCTTTCAGCTATGTAATCGCGGACGATAATCCCGCACAATCGGCCGGAAGGGAAATTCTGCGCACTTTCGTACTCAAATAGCGGATAGAACTATATGTATCCGTAACCGGCATTTGCAAAAAAAGGCGAAGATGACCATTAAACGAGTATGTCTTATTTATTTTTTGAGGGGAAAATCGTACGCGAATGCCCACAAACGGATCATACCGGCCAAAACGCAGACATGAAAATGAGATAAACAGATCAAGTATGGCAAGAATATACGATAATATAGAAACTAAATTTGCCGAAGGGCTGCAAGGGATTATTACCAATGATAGGGTAAAGCGTGTGGATTTCTGCGTCGGCTATTTCAATCTGCGAGGCTGGAACCTTGTAGTCGACCAAGTAGATACATTGCCGGGGGATTATGTCGATGAAAACAACAATCGTATTTTTCGAAAATGTCGATTATTGATTGGCATGCATCGTCCTGCGGAGGAGCTAATAAGAGAGCTTTATACAGAGCAACCCTTGCCTGATGTTAATTATGTAAATAAATGCAAGTTAGAGATAGCTCGTGGCTTCAGACGCCAGCTTCAGCTAGGAATGCCAACTAAGCAAGATGAGTTTACGCTTCGTCGCCTTTCCGCCCAGATGAAAGACGAGGCTGCTTTTATATGAGAAAATGAAGAAACGTGGAGAAATTCAACGATGAACGAAATGTCCAAAACGTGTCCAAAAAACATCTTATAATGGGTGTTTTGAGACCTTTTTATTGAATAATTGTCTGATATAAAGGCGTTTGGAAATGTACAAAACGTGTCCAAAAGATACAATAAATAAACTGCACGGGTGGCGGGCTAAATGAAGAATAAAAGATATAATCATGATGGAAGCAAACAGAGACGATAATATGCTCATCTACAGGTCGGCAGATGGCAAGATAAAGATAGATGTCCGATTTGAAAATGAAACGGTTTGGCTGACACAGTCGCAGATGTGCGTGCTCTTTGGTCGCGAGCGTAGTGTAATTACCAAGCATGTAAAGAACATATTCGAAGAAAAAGAGCTTGATGAGAATAGCAATGTGCAAATTTTGCACATTGCAAATTCCGATAAGCCTGTAAAGTTCTACAACCTTGACGTAATCATCTCGGTAGGTTATCGTGTCAAGTCGCAGCAAGGCACACAGTTTCGCATCTGGGCTACACAACGATTGAAAGAATATATCATCAAAGGTTTTGCACTGAACGATGAGCGATTCAAGACGGGGTCTTCCTACAACTATTTTAAGGAACTCTTAGGACGCATTCGTGAGATACGGCTTTCGGAAAAGGTTTTCTATCAACAGATAAAGGATATTTATGCTACCAGTATCGACTATGATCCTTCTGCTGCGACTACCTTGGCTTTCTTTAAGGAGATACAAAACAAGCTGCTTTGGGCTGTCAGCGGCAAGACTGCTGCCGAACTTATGTATTCGTGCTAATGCTTCGCTGCCCATGATGGGACTTACGTCTACGGAGAAGGATGGAAAGGTTACCAAGGGCGATGCTCTGATAGGTAAGAACTATCTGAATGAGAAAGAGATTGGTCAACTAAAACTAATCGTAGAGCAATTCCTTGCCTATGCCGAGGCTCAGGCATTAGCCGAGAAACCGATGTATATGCGTGATTGGGTGCAGAAACTCCGCCTTGTGCTTACTATGAACGAGAAGAGTATCCTCGAACATGCCGGAAAAATTTCTCACGAGATGGCTGTAGCGAAAGCCACAGAGGAGTACATCGCTTACAAAGAGCAGCAACGGCAAATAGAACGCTTCGAGAGTATCAAGCAGCTCGACCAAGACCTCAAACGTATCGCAGCACGTACGAACAATAGAAAGAAAAGCGACGACGGAGAAATTCTAAAGAAATAATCTTATGCCAATCAAAGTAGAAGAATATCTTGGCAATCGTGAGTTGCTCGAGACACACAAGACGGCTTTTCTCTGCTCACGCAGGGTGAGCAGTCCGGCGGTGCTGCGCTGTTACGACTGGGCGACCGAGGCGTGTCGATCCGACGGGGTGGTCGTAAGCGGCTTCCAGTCGCGAATAGAGCGAGACGTGCTCCATTTTCTCCTGCAAGGGCAGAAGCCTCTCATCGTGGTTATTGCTCGGCGAATGTATACCGTCCTTGCCTCCGAACTGCAATCCGCGATGGACGCGGGGCGACTGCTTATAGTCAGCACCGCACCGAAAGCGACGCGGGCGAGCCAAACTGCCGCCGACGAGCGAAACCGATATATCGCCGAGCTCGCCGACGAGATAGTCTTCGGATATATCGCCCCCGATAGCCGGCTCAACGAACTGTATCGGCAGTATGCCTCGAAATCTGGCATATTGTTTAAGTCTCAGGATATTTCCTCCGGATGATTATATATGAATATCAGGTGTTTATTGCTTTTTGAGGAGGGGGATAGATTATCGGTTACGAATGTTGAGACTTGTTTCATTCGGACTTTGATGTGAAACAATGATCCGCACCTCTCCTTTTTCGGGAAAATGCAAAATACGTTGTCTTTCTCCCTGATATTCCGAATTAATCCGTACCTTTGCGGCCTTATCAAGAAAGAAATCAGTTGAAAACATTTGAAGAATTAGGGATTGCCTCACCTGTTTTGAAGGCGATCCGCGAGATGGGCTACGAAGCCCCCATGCCGGTACAAGAGGAAGTGATTCCTTTTCTGCTGGGAGAAGATAACGACGTCATCGCATTGGCACAGACCGGTACGGGAAAAACCGCGGCCTACGGTCTGCCCGTGCTGCAAAAAACAGACATACACAAACAGACACCGCAGGCTCTCATCCTCTGCCCCACCCGCGAACTGTGTCTGCAAATTGCCGGCGACCTGAGCGATTACTCCAAATACATTGATGCGCTCAAGGTTCTGCCCGTTTATGGGGGATCAAGCATCGACAGTCAGATCAAAGCACTCAAAAAAGGGGTACACGTGGTTGTGGCTACGCCCGGACGCCTGCTCGACCTGATGAACCGGCGGACGGTAAACCTGCAAGAGATTAAGCACGTCATCCTCGACGAGGCCGACGAGATGCTCAACATGGGGTTTTCCGAAAGCATCAACGCCATTCTGGCCGAAGTACCCGAGGGGCGTAACATGCTGCTCTTCTCGGCCACCATGCCGCAGGAGATTGCGCGGATCACGAAAGAATACATGCGTGACCCGAAAGAAATCATCATCGGACGCAGAAACGAAGGGAATCAAAACATCCGCCACCTTTATTATATGGTGCATGCCAAAGACAAGTACCTCGCGCTTAAACGGCTCGTCGACTTCTATCCCAACATCTACGGGATCGTATTCTGCCGCACCCGCAAAGAGACGCAGGAGATCGCCGACAAACTTATTCAGGACGGCTACAATGCCGACTCGCTCCATGGCGAACTGAGTCAGGCGCAACGCGATTACGTGATGCAGAAGTTCCGCCTCCGCAACCTGCAGTTGCTTGTGGCTACCGACGTGGCGGCGCGAGGCCTCGACGTAGACAATCTTACCCATGTGATTCATTACGGCTTGCCCGACGATGTGGAATCATACACGCATCGCAGCGGACGTACCGCACGCGCCGGAAAAACGGGTATCTCTATTTCGATCTGCCATGTCCGCGAGAAAAGCAGAATACGGCAGATTGAAAAAATCGTCAACAAGCAATTCGAAAAAGGTACGCTGCCCTCGGGCAACGCCATCTGCGAAAAGCAACTCTTCTACTTCATCGACCAGCTTGAAAAAGTGAAAGTAAACGAAGATGAGATCGCCTCGCTCATGCCCTCCGTGTTCCGCAAACTCGAATGGCTCGAAAAGGAAGATATTATCAAACGCCTGATATCGCTCGAATTTAACCGGATGATCGATTATTATCGCGACGCCGGAGAGATTGAAGACGTAGACGAACCCTCGGCTCGTGGCAAAAAAGAGTCCGAACGCTCCGCTCGCCGCGCACAGAAAGCCGAGAACGGCTTCAAACGCCTTACCCTGAACTTCGGAAAGGCCGACGGTATCTTCCCGGCCCAAGTCATCGAACTCATCAACCGATGCGTGCCCGGCCGCAAGGTCGAGATCGGCCGTATAGACTTGCGCGAGAAGGTTTCCTATTTCGAGGTCGACAAAGGCGAAGCACAACGGGTAGTCGACAGCATGAATCAGTATGAAGTCGACGGACGCCCCATCTTCGTGGAGCTGACTCGTGGCAACGATTCCGCGAACGAAGGGAAAGGGCGGCGAAAAGAACGGAAAACCGAACAACCCAGCAGCCGAGGGGGTGCATCACGCCGTCCGGGGCGCGAAAAGCCATGGCGACAAGCGTCCTCGCGCCGTAAGAACCGCGGACGGTCGTAAATTTCCGCCGCCTCTTCCTCATCTTCGTTCTTTTTTAACTACCTTTCCTCTAAAACGTATTTTGTTGGATTCTTTACATTCCTGCTCAATTTCCCCTTCTGTTCATAATTATTTTTATGAATTTTTTTCCTCCAAGATAGTAAAATTGTGGCTAAGAACACGCAGAGGAGGGGACAGAAAACAGAGCGTCGGCCTTGTGTTTTTATCTGCCCGGTGTAAAATCTCGAGGATTTTATCTAAATTTGCGTCCCGAAGATAAGAAAAAGATGGAAACAAAGCATTTCAAAAGAACATTGGTGACTACGGCGCTTCCCTATGCCAACGGACCGGTACACATCGGCCACATGGCAGGCGTATATCTTCCGGCCGACATCTATGCGCGTTACCTCCGCCTCAAAGGCGAGAACGTGCTCATGATCGGAGGTTCAGACGAACATGGCGTGCCCATTACGCTGCGCGCCAAGAAGGAAGGCGTCACGCCGCAGGATATTGTGGATCGCTATCACAGCCTGATCCGGAAAACGTTCGAGGACTTCGGAATATCGTTCGACATCTACTCGCGAACCACTTCCGATACGCATCGGAAAATGGCTTCCGACTTCTTCCGGACACTCTATGAGAACAACGTTTTCATCGAAAAAGAAAGCGAACAATACTACGACGAGGAAGCCGGACAGTTCCTCGCCGACCGCTACATCACCGGCACCTGCCCGCATTGCTCCAACGAACATGCCTACGGCGACCAGTGCGAGAGTTGCGGTACCTCGCTCAGCCCGACCGACCTGAAGAATCCGAAGTCGGTGATCAGCGGCCATCCGCCCGTCATGCGCAAAACGAAGCACTGGTATCTGCCGCTCGACCGCTTCGAGCCGTTCCTCCGTCAATGGATTCTCGAAGACCATAAAGAGTGGAAATCGAACGTGTACGGACAGTGCAAGAGCTGGCTCGACATGGGTCTGCAACCGCGCGCCGTCAGCCGCGACCTCGATTGGGGAATCCCCGTACCCGTCGAAGGCGCCGAAGGAAAAGTATTATACGTATGGTTCGATGCTCCCATCGGATACATCAGCAATACGAAGGAACTGTGCGACTCCGATCCGCAAAAATACGGCCAATGGGAAACGTGGTGGAAAGACCGCGAAACAAAGATGATACATTTCATCGGCAAAGACAACATCGTCTTCCATTGCATCGTGTTCCCGACCATGCTCAAGGCCGAAGGCTCGTTCATCTTGCCCGAGAATGTACCGGCCAACGAGTTTCTCAATCTCGAAAACGATAAAATCTCTACCTCGCGCAACTGGGCCGTCTGGCTGCACGAATATTTGGAAGAAATGCCCGGCAAGCAGGACGTCCTGCGCTACGTCTTGACGGCGAACGCTCCTGAAACGAAAGACAATGACTTTACGTGGAAAGATTTTCAGGCACGCAACAATAACGAGTTGGTCGCCATTCTCGGCAACTTCGTCAATCGAGCCCTCGTCTTAACGGAGAAATACTTCGGCGGGAAAGTGCCGGCTTGCGGCGAACTGACCGACTACGACCGCGAAACGCTCCGCGAGTTTGCCGATGTAAAAGCAACGGTCGAACGATTGCTCGATACGTACCATTTCCGCGACGCACAACGCGAAGCGATGAATCTGGCACGCATCGGCAACAAGTATCTGGCCGATACCGAGCCGTGGAAACTCGCCGCGACGGAGATGAAACGCGTCGAGACGATTATCCATATCGCGCTCCAGATCACGGCCAACCTCTCCATCGTTTTCGAACCTTTCTTACCCTTCAGCATGGAGAAGCTGAACCGGATGCTGAACATCGGCCGTTTCGATTGGGAACGCTTAGGCTCGGTCGATCTCCTCGAAGCCGGTCATCAGCTCGGCAAGTCCGCACTGCTGTTCGAGAAGCTCGAAGATGCCGTTATCGACCGGCAGATACAAAAACTGCTCGATACGAAAAAAGCGAACGAAGCAGCCGAACGCCGTGCCGCCCCGATACGCGACACCATCGCGTTCGACGACTTCACCAAACTCGATATCCGCGTAGGCACAGTGCTCGAATGTACCAAAGTGCCCAAAGCGGACAAGCTCCTGCAATTCAAAATCGACGACGGATTGGGCGGGCGCACGATCGTATCGGGTATCGCCAAACATTATAAACCCGAAGAACTGGTCGGCAAACAGGTATGCTTTATCGCCAACCTTGCCCCGCGGCAGCTCAAAGGCATCCCTTCCGAAGGGATGATTCTCTCGGCCGAAAACGCCGACGGAAGCCTGTCCGTCGTGATGCCTCAGAAAGCAGTTGAACCCGGAAGCGAAGTGAAATGATGGAAATACAAATGGTCGACCTGAAAAGCCAGTATCGGCGGCTCGAAACAGAAATCGACGAAGCGATAAAAGAGGTACTGAACTCCACGGCCTTTATCAACGGTCCTCAGGTGCAGACATTTTGCGAGCATCTGGCCGATTACCTGCAAGTGCCCTGCGTAATCCCGTGCGGGAATGGAACGGACGCGCTCCGTCTGGCCCTGCAGGCATGGGATATACAGGCCGGAGACGAAGTCATCCTCCCTGCGTTTACTTACATTGCAGCCGCCGAGATGATCGCCGCGTTAGGTATCACGCCGATCCTCGTCGATGTGTGTCCCGACAGCTTCAACCTGAATGTGGAACGACTCGAACAAGCCATTACACGACAAACGAAGGCCATAGTCGTCGTTCATCTCTTCGGACAGACCTGCGACATGGAGCCGGTGATGAAGCTCGCCGCGAAATACAAAATCGGCGTGATTGAAGACAATGCTCAATCGCTCGGCGCCGACTATACTTTCTCCGACGGAACGGTAAAAAAAGCCGGCACGATCGGACATATCGGTACAACATCCTTCTTCCCGACCAAACCGCTGGCGTGCTACGGCGACGGAGGAGCCGTCATCACTTCCGACGAACGATTGGCGGAACGCGTCCGGATGCTCGCCAATCATGGCCAAAGTCAAAAGTATCATCATCACATCGTCGGATGCAACTCGCGTCTCGACACGTTGCAGGCGGCTGTCTTAGAGGTCAAACTACGCCATCTGAATAGTTTTACCGAAGCGCGTCAGACGGCGGCGCAATATTACGATAAGGAGTTGAGTTCGCTCTCCGGTGTTTGCATCCCGGTAAGGTCGCCTTTCTCGACGCATGTCTATCATCAATATACGCTGCAAGTGAAGAATGGACGGCGGGATGCCCTGCAAGCTTTCCTGAAAGAAAAAGGCATCCCCTCAATGGTTTATTACCCGATGGCTGTACAGGAGCAGGAAGCGTATAAATGGATTGCCCGCACTTCCGGCGATATGACGGAGTCGGTACGGCTAAGCCGCGAGGTATTGTCGTTGCCGATGCATACGGAACTGACGGAAGAAATGCAGGCTTACATCACAGAGCAAATCCGCGAGTTCTTTCAGGTGGTTCAGTAAGCTACGGTGCGTGTACCGTCTTCTTGTTCGGTAAGAGTCACGCAGACGGTATCGTCGGGCAGGAGCGGTTCGATCTTCTCCGGCCATTCGATGAAGCACCATGCTCCACTGTCGAAATAATCCTCCGTTCCGATGTCGAGCGCCTCACCGATTTCATTGATACGGTAAAAATCGAAATGATAAATTGACTGTCCGGATGCAGGGACAGCATACTCGTTGATAATGGCAAAGGTGGGACTGTTGATCACGTCTTTAACCCCAAGCTCTTCGCAGACAGCCTTGATGAATGTCGTTTTTCCGGCGCCCATCTTTCCGTAAAAGGCGAAGACAACGCGGCCGCATGTCTTCATATCGCCGATAAATTCTCTCGCCGCCTCACGGATGGCGCTCAGGTCTGTAATATAAAGCGTTTTCATTTCGGTTGCATCGTTATGAAAGGGATCATCATCTCTTCCATCGAAATGCCTCCGTGCTGGAAGGTATTCCGATAGTAAGGAACATAATAATTATAGTTGTTCGGATAAGCAAAGAAGAACTCGTTCGTTGCGAAGACATACCTTGTACTCAGATGAGGAGAAGGCAGTCCGGCCTTGGCAGGATCTTTGATCTCGAAAACATACTTGGAATCGCAAGACATGTTCTTGCCGAGCTTATAACGCAAGTTCGTGCTCGTATTTTTATCTCCGGTAATTTTAATCGGCGAGTCGACCTGAATCGTTCCGTGATCGGTGGTAACAATTACTTTATACCCTTTGTCCGCCAGCTTTTTGAACAGGTCGAGCGTGGTAGAATGCTGAAACCACGAGCGTGTCAGGCTGCGGTATGCCGCCTCGCTCTGCGCCAGTTCACGAATCATCTTGCTCTCCGTACGGGCATGCGAAAGCATATCGACGAAGTTAATCACAATCACATTGAGTTGGTTGTGCATAAGTTCGTTCAGGTTGTTCAGCAATTTCTCTCCGAAATGCGAGTCATATACTTTGTGGTACGAGAACGAATATCTTTTCCGGAATCGCTCGATCTGTGTACGGATCAGCGGCTCTTCGTTGATGTTCTTCCCCTCTTCGCTCTCTTCATCGACCCACAGTTCGGGAAACATTTCCTCGATCTGCGCCGGCATCAGGCCTGAGAAGATCGCGTTCCGCGCATATTGTGTGGCAGTCGGCAAGATACTGTAATACATCTCTTCATCGACAGTGAAGAAGCTCGACAACAGATTCTTCACCACCCGCCACTGGTCGAACCGGAAGTTATCGATCAGGATAAAAAAGACTTTCTCTTCTTCGTCCAATAACGGAAAGACTTTCTTCTTAAACAAGTCCGGGCTCATCAGCGGACGCTGGTCAGGATAGCGTATCCAATCCAGATAGTTCTTTTTGATAAACTTACCGAAAGCATTGTTGGCCTCCCGCTTCTGCATGATCAACATGTCTTGCATCTGCACCTGATTCTCTTCCAGCTCCAGCTCCCAGTAGATGATCTTCTTATAGATTTCCATCCAATCGTCGGCCGTCAATGAGTCGCCGATCTGCATCCCGATACGTCCGAATTCCTGTTGGTAACTAACCGTTGTGGCGGAAGTGATGATATCGTCCTTATGCAGATTTTTCTTGATCGAAAGAAACAGTTGATTCGGGTTGACCGGCTTGATCAGATAGTCGGCGATTTTGTTTCCGATAGCCTGATTCATAATGCTTTCTTCTTCGCTCTTGGTGACCATCACGACCGGCACTGTCGGGGCGATTTCTTTAATGGTGGAGAGCGTTTCGAGGCCGGTCAGACCGGGCATATTCTCATCTAAGAAAATAATGTCGAAAGTCTGCTCCCTGCAACTGTCGATGGCATCCTGGCCGCTGATAACAGGCGTAACCTCATAGCCTTTCTCTTCGAGGAAAAGAATATGAGGCTTCAGCAAATCTATCTCGTCGTCTGCCCAAAGTATTTTGTCTTTTCTCATATTTCCGGAATCATGTTGTAGACTGAACGTAGTCCGGCCCTATTTTATTGTACATGTGAGGTGATGTTCTGCACATCTTTCAGCGTGAAGCTTCCCGCAATCTGAATAATGACGAAATCATCTTCATCATTGACAAGCATAATCAGCTCGTTAATCAGCGCCCCTCGCTTTTTGATGTTAAACGTCACGCGAGACTTGCCGTCCTTGATTCTCATCAACTCCTCATAGTTGCGATCTTTGGCAATCATCGCGCTGAAGTCGGCGTACATCTTCTCTTTCAGCCCGCTCTTATCCGAAGTTAGAATCGTCAGGTTATCTATCTTATCGACAATACCGGTTATATCGACCTTATCGATTTTGGCATTGGAACTTTTCTTAAAGCTGCCCCCCATCATCTTAAACATCGCTTTCGAGATGTTGATGACGGTCACATCGTCCTGATCGGCATATTTGTCGAACAGGCTATATCGCTGAGCCGAAGCCCATCCGCTGCATACGAAGCACAGGATGAACAGTAGATATTTCGTTTTCATCTCATTTCAAATTTAGTTTTTCAAGTACTTCATTCGTTTTGTCCATATTCTTTCGCGCCTTCTCGAAAGGAGACAGTCCTTTGTTCAGATGCATCGAGACAAGCGCTAAGGCTTCTGTCGCTACAAGTTCCGCTTCGTGTGGGTCGGTAAACGTATCGGCCGTAACAGGCGCGGGCTGTCGATGCTCTCCGATAAAGAACAGCGTCACACAAAGCAATGCGGCGGCCGCCACACTCCCGACCGCGACATAGAGTTTCCTGATCCCGCTCGGTTGCTTCCTCGAACGATGCAGAGCTCCGATATATCGGTCGAGCACCTGTTCGAGTCGGTCGGAGAGGCCTTCCGGCAGTACGATGTCTGCGGGATCGTAGAGGGCGCGGAAGATATCGCGGTCGGCATGCCATCGTTCGGACAGGTCTGCATCGTCAAAGAATGCTTTCAGTCGCGCCTCTTGCTCACGCGTTGTCGTACCCGCGTAAAAAGCGGCCAGTAATTCATTTATTTCTCTTCGGTCTCCCATCGTTCAGTTCGTTATTTTCATTCTTAATGTATTTCGTGCCCGCGAGAGCAACACCCGCACATTGGCGGAAGTCTCGCCCATGATGCGCCCGATCTCTTCCAATGAGCAGTCGGCGTATCCCCGCAATTCAAGTACGCGGCGTTGTTTTTCCGGCAGTCGTTGCATCCACATCCTGACTTTTCCCAGCAACTCTTTCTGCTCTAACGCTTCGCAGGGCGTCTGATCATTGATGATAAATGCTTCTTCCACCGCGCTCTTCTGTGCCGACTTCGGCGACCGGAGCAGATCGAGACAGAGGCGTTTTACCATCGTGACACAAAAAGCTTCCGGATGATCGACCGCGCCTAATCGCTCACGGTTGTCCCAAAGTTTACAGTACGCGTCCTGTAGCACATCGGCCGCATCATCTTCATTCTTCAAGATCGTGAACGCGACCCGGTACAGCCTCGGATGCAAAGAAAAGTAGCGCTGTTTAAAGCTCTCTGCCGTCATCATATGCGACGCTTATGAATGCTCTTTTATCAGGCTTTCGATATCTTCCGGTTTGATGTTTCCTTTGATCTGTACGAGCGCCGGATCGTTTCCGCCGGTTATAACGATAAGCTCACGAATCCGATCTTCTTTGATCTTAACCAACACTTTCGTACGCTCTCCGTCCTGACTCGTCGAGACAAGCGCCTCATACGTATCGTCTTTTAACGAGCGGATCGCTTCGTTCAGACGGTCTTTTACCTCCTGATTGCACTCACCGAACGAATAGACTTTCACGTCCGTCACTCCTTTCGTATCGGCAAATGAACGCGCAAACGCCATCATCATCCCTCCGACACCGACGCGCACAGCGCCTTTCTCATTCGCAAAATCACGGAATAGCTGTTCTACCGGACTATTCGTGTGTTCGGCTATTTCTTTCTTTCCTTTCGGCAAGCAGCCCTGACACATACAGACTACTGCCAGCATGATTAAAACATTCTTTCTCATTGTTCTTCTTTTTAATTCATTGCAATGGCAGGGCGATCCTTTCGGCCGATCGGAAGACCGCCCCGTCATGGAGAAGACGGAGCAGCGCATATTTTGTTACAACTTTTTTACCGCATCGTTTTCAGCCGTTCGGTGAGTCGCTTTACACCTTCCGAAGCGCCGTACCGGATAAATTCGATATCGCCGCGATACGCTTTCACCTCTTTCGGATCAATCAGGAAGATGGGCTGATATGCCAAATAAATTTATATCATCCGCATTATCAATCTGTTATATTGTGTTTTCGAGTGGTTAGGTAACATAATGGTTACAATTTGCGATAGGGAATTGTTTTTCTGAAAAAGTCGACAGAATCAATGCGATTATTGACTATCGACCGGCCGAGAACGCGAATCTGCAAATGCTGGTGCAACAGGCAGAGGACAAAATCCTTTGGAAAACGGGGGAGGGAGTCTGACGGTTTGAAAAGAGATGTGCCAGTAAGAAAAAATCCGTATAAAGGTATAAATCTCAATAAAAAAAACATTACTTTTGCAACGAATTTGGCACAAGCTATATTCGGACAGAATATTTAGAGGCGTTATGTCTTCTTCTTGTACGAGAAAAGCCTAGGAAACTTAACTCACGTAAGTAAGAGAATGGTGTAATGGTCTCCACACATCCGCGTGGGACTGTTAATCCACATCTGCTTACAAAGGTTTTTCCTATCATCTTCTCGTTAAGACGTGGCACATACAGTTCCACGCTCTCTGTTTTATTATAATTGGTCTTAGGAACTGGGGTCGCATGAATACAGGTTATGTACATACAGAAAATCCTTGCCGTTTTCCGCATATTGCGGCCGCAGCAGTGGGTAAAGAACGCCTTTGTTTTTCTCCCTTTGTTTTTCAACGGCAGTCTGTTCGACATAGCGAACTTTACCGTAACGCTCTCGGTATTTCTCTCTTTTTCTTTCGCGGCAAGTTCCATCTATTGCCTTAACGACATCGTGGACATTGAGGCAGACCGTGCCCATCCCCGAAAATGCAAGCGACCTTTTGCTGCCGGCATCCTGTCAAGGAACATCGGCTGGGCTATCATGTGCTCTCTCCTGCTTTTGTCCGCAGCAATCGAACTCTTGTCCGGAGGGGCACATTCGGGTAGTGTGCTGTCAGTTATTGCCGTATATATCCTTCTCAACATCGCTTACTGTCTTTATCTTAAGAGAGTTGCCATTGCCGATGTGTTTATCGTATCCATGGGCTTCGTCCTCCGGCTTGTAGCGGGTTCTTCAGCGACTCAAACCCCGTTGTCGAACTGGATTGTGCTGATGACCTTCCTGCTGGCTCTCTTCCTTGCATTTGCCAAGCGCAGAGACGATGTGCTGATTTACAATGAGACCGGAATGAAAGTACGCAAGACGGTTTCCCGTTTCAACCTCTCCTTTCTCAATGCTGCTATCGTCATTATCGCTTCGGTGACATTGGTCTGCTATATTATGTACACCGTCAGTCCGGAGGTAATACTCCGGCTCAATTCGGAGCATTTGTATGTGACGAGTGTCTTCGTGCTTTTGGGGATACTTCGCTATCTGCAGCGGATTCTGGTAGATGGCGCGAGCGGCTCTCCGACGCGGATTCTGATGGAGGATCGTTTTATCCAATGCACCATAGCAGGTTGGATTGCGGTGTTCTGTATAATCATTTATCTGTGAGGTCATGCGGACAGTGGTAGCTTTCGATTTCGACGGGACATTGACGACGCGGGACACATTCCCTGCATTTATCCGCTTCAGCCTCGGCTTTTGGCGTTTCGCGGTGGGACTTGCCCTCTTCGCCCCGATGTTGGTGGCGATGAAAGGAGGGTTTTATCCCAACTGGAAAGCCAAGCAAAGGGTATTCTCCCATTTTTTTAAAGGGATGTCTGTCGGACGCTTCGACGCATATTGTGAGGATTTTTGCAGAGACCGGTTACCCCGAATGCTCAGAAAACAGTTGCTGCAGACCGTAAGAGAGTATACCGGCGGGAAATATGAGTTGTGCGTCGTCAGCGCATCGATAGACCGCTGGATTCGTCCGTGGGCGGAAACCGCCGGATTCACCCGGCTGCTGTGTACCGAGGTCGAAACCGAGAACGGCGTACTGACAGGACGGTTCTCTACACCGAATTGCTATGGCACAGAAAAGGTGAGGCGGCTGCAATCGGCATATCCCGACCGGAAGGAGTACCGTCTGATTGCATATGGCGACAGCCGAGGCGACAGAGAGATGCTTTCTTACGCAGATGAACACTACTTTATAAATTATAAATGAAGAAGATGAATGTGTATTGTCATCTGCTGCGGGGCGTGATTCGGGATGCGGGCTCTCGCTCATTCGTGCTGCCTACTCCGGGGGGCTTGTCAAGTCTATGCTCGGGATATTCGCCTCGCTCGGTATTCTCATTATGTACAAAGAGCAGTATATGATTGTCGACGAGGGATATGTGCTGGACATCTCCGACACAGTTGCTGATTTGGACTGGCCCCCCGCTACAACGATGAAGATATGCTGAAAGAAGCCTACAAAATGTATAAACAGAAACATATAAATAATTTATGAAATTATTTTCCTTTTGGTGGAATTTTACCAACAGACATGCCTACCTTATATTGATGTCGGTATTCATAGTATGGTGTGCCTTAGGTGTATTTCCGCTTGCATGCTATGAAACTGATAGTTTGCAGCTTATACTCGGATGCGATTATGCGTACAGTCATGGGCTGGAGTTTCCCCCTGTCATTAGTTACGCGTACTATATGCAACCGCTGACAATCATTATGGTGGTTGCGTTGAAACACCTGATGCCCATCCTGACGTGCGAGCAGATATATTGTCTTGTGACAGCTGTTTCAAGTCTTATTTTTCTAATCGGATGCGTTGAGTTTGCCCGTCACGTCACA
Organism: Tannerella forsythia; assembly: GCF_001006485.1. Lineage (GTDB taxonomy): Bacteria > Bacteroidota > Bacteroidia > Bacteroidales > Tannerellaceae > Tannerella > Tannerella forsythia. The sequence continues at coordinate 56,120 of NZ_JUET01000129.1, read as the reverse complement.
AACGGGAGGCGGGTAAATGTGCTGATTGCCGCAATGCTCCTGCCTGAAATGTATGCCATAGCTATGTATCCTAATTCCGCCATTCCGGCCGCCGCCTGTTTTGTCTGGGCTATGATATGCCTGACAAAGGAACGGTACTGGACAGCCGGCCTGCTTATGTGTGCGGCTCCATTGCTGCGGGCGGATGTCATGATAGCCTATCCCGCCATTCTCCCCTTATTCCTGTTCGAGGGCAAGACTTCGAAAAAAAGCATAATCCTTTCGATTGTCTATGCCGCATCAGTTGTTACAGTAGATATCTTTTTCTTCCGGCTTCTTAAAGCGGACTTCTTTTCTTCTGCAAATAGTTATGAAGCATGGAATGGTATAATTACGCTGACACAGAATATGATGTCCATTTTCGGCTTCTACTCCCTTCCATATCTGCTCTTGCTTCCACTTGGAATATGCAGACTGTGCAGTCAGCGTATGTGGAGAGAGCTCTTTCTCGTTTTGCTGCCCATTCTGCTTCTGCATTTTTTCTTTCGCAAGATGGGCTGCGCTAGCAAACACTATCTCTACATCGCACCTTTTGTAATTATAGCAGGCGTCAGGGCGTTGTCATGGATTTGCCGCACACTCTCGAACCGCAGGTTATTGAGATACGCTGTGGTGGTGTGTGTGATTGGTTACTACACGGTGTCGGTAAGATTATGGGTTCCGAATCCGAATCTGTCATACACGTATGAAGATAGGAGATACAATGAAGGTCTTGTTCTTGACATTTGTTCTGTTTCGTTCTCTTCATCAGGTGCTGCGTTGTCTCTTGGCATAGGGGCCGGGCAGTATGTAGCTACCGCAGATGAACTGTGCCTTGCTTCCGGGCATATCTTCTATCCATGGTATATTCATTCCCTTAAGTCGGAATTGAAAACTGACTGTGAAAATCAAAAAAGAGCTATTGAAACCTTCCCTTCTTCTTCAAATATCATAGCATGTAGCTGGGCAACATGGGCACCAATAGCATCTATGTGTTTAACAGAGGGGCAAGATGTTTACTATGATAGTGATAAAAGGTTGTTGACAATTCAGGATAAAGATAGACGTTTGTCCGTATGGTTGGTTGATAGGGGGTGGGAAGAGCAGTGGCAGTTCGTGAATGATGTAAAGGCTTTTTGCCAAAGTCTGCCGGCAGAGGAAATGAAATATATACTGGTGCCTACCATTAGCTTTCGTCTTGAATCGTATCTCAAACAATTCGAATCGGAAAGCAGAATAGAGAAAATAACGGACGGACTTTATGAGATAAAGGAGAGTCGGACGGAGTGAGGCGGTCTGGCATTTGTGAAACGTTTTAGTTCAGAGATTTTCACCTCTTTTTCAACACTGCATCATCGGAGCGATAAAGCAGACCGTTCCGCTTGCCTGTCCAGTACGGATATGCCGGAGTGGCCGATGCTTTCCATCCCTGCGCCTTTTTTTAGTAAATACTCGTGTTGTCAATGTCGCTTCCCGAAGGGGAAGACGCTGCAAAGTAAGACATGGGAAGCGACGCGGCAATGGCTTCGGAACAGGTGTAAAACAGAAGGGAAACAACGTAGAAAACATCCGTAAACAAGGCGATGCGGCAGGCGGAGACAGCCGGAAACACGGGACAGGGCGAAACCGGTCACGCCGACGCCAGCGGTGTAGAATCAGGGAATTGCCGAAACAGAAACGGGATAGACGAAAAATTACCGGGTGATTACAACCGAGTTATGGATATTATTCCTATTTTTGCAGGGTAAAAGTGCGGACAACCGCAAAAACAGCCTTTACAAAGATGAGAATAGAACGCAAAAGAATCCTTCGGCGGTTGATCGGAAGCCGCAAGAACGGTCAGATAAAGATTATAACGGGCATCCGACGGTGCGGAAAGTCGTATTTGCTGGGCGTCCTCTACCGCGACTATCTCCTGCAGGAGGGCATCGCGCCGGAGCAAATTGTTATGCTCGAACTGGACAACGACATCAACGCACGTTACCGCAATCCGCTGGAACTGGGGGCATACCTCCGGCAGCTGGTCGGCGACACCGCGAAAGATTACTATGTCCTGCTCGACGAGATACAGATGGTGGAGGAGGTAGACAATCCCTATCTGCCTGGAAACTCCGGTTCCAAAATCACCTTCGTAGATGTGCTTCTGGGGCTTAAAGGTCTGTCGAACGTCGATGTCTATGTAACGGGTAGCAACTCCAAGATGCTATCTTCCGACGTGGCTACCGCTTTCCGCGACCGGGGCGAGGAGATACATATCACGCCCCTTACCTACGATGAGTTTCACGCCGCCTACCCCAAGGAGAAACGGTTCGCGTGGCGTGAGTTCGTGACCTACGGGGGAATGCCGCTTGTCATGCAGAAAAGTACCCACGGGGAGAAATCCAAGTACCTGCAAGACCTCTTCCGGCTTACCTACATCAAAGACGTTATCGAGCGCAACCGTCTGCGCGCCGATGCGGAGACCCTTGACGAGCTGCTCAATGTCGTGGCTTCCGCCGTGGGCTCGCTTACCAACCCGACTCGGCTGTCCAATACGTTCCGGTCGGTCAAGGGATTGAAGATAAAGAACGAAACCGTCTCCGCCTACCTCGACTGCTTCATCGATGCGTACATTCTGGGTAAATCGTACCGCTACGATATAAAGGGGCGTTCCTATATCGACACGCCTCTGAAATACTATTTCACGGACATAGGGTTACGCAACGCCCGCCTGAACTTCCGTCAGCAGGAAGAAAACCATATCATGGAGAACATCCTTTACAACGAACTCACGGCACGGGGGTTCAACGTGGATGTCGGCGTGGTCGAGTATAACCACACCGTCGCCGGGAAGAAGGTACGCACGCAGCTCGAAATTGATTTCGTGGTCAATCTGACGGACAAACGTTACTACATCCAGTCGGCCCTGACCGTGGCCGATGAAGAAAAACGGCGGCAGGAGGTCAATTCCCTCAACCGCACCGACGACTCCTATACCAAAATCGTCGTGGTACGCGACGATATCCTGCCATGGACAGACGATCGAGGTGTGCGGTACATCAACATCGAAGATTTTCTGCTGGAAGAAATAAACAGGCTGTAAACCAGAATAATGAGATAGTAATTTATTGCAAAGACAGGACAGCTTTCCTCGGCCGATCGGAAGACCGCCCCGTCATGGAGAAGACGGAGCAGCGCATATTTTGTTACAACTTTTTTACCGCATCGTTTTCAGCCGTTCGGTGAGTCGCTTTACACCTTCCGAAGCGCCGTACCGGATAAATTCGATATCGCTGCGATACGCTTTCACCTCTTTCGGATCAATCAGGAAGATGGGCTGCTCCTTACGGACATAGTTCAACAATCCGGCCGCAGGATAAACGTTGAGCGAGGTGCCGATCACGACGAAAATATCACAATCCTCGACGTATCGGATCGCCTCTTCAATTTTCGGCACAGGCTCACCGAACCAGACGATAAAGGGACGCAGCTGTCCGCCGTCGGGCGCTTTGTCTCCGACATGCAGATCGGGCTGCTCGGGCGAAATATCGTACGGACGATTGAGGTTCTTGACTGAACAAGACTTCATCAGCTCCCCATGCAGGTGAGTAACGTGGGTACTGCCTGCCTGTTCGTGCAGGTTATCAACGTTCTGTGTAATGATATGTACCTCGAAATCTTTTTCCAAATCAGCCAGACCACGATGTCCGGCATTCGGTTGGGTGTTCAGCAATTCGCGCCGGCGATGATTGTAGAAGTCAAGTACCAACTGCGGATTTTTCATGAACCCTTCGGGCGTAGCCACGTCCTCAATCCGATAATTTTCCCATAATCCGTTCGAGTCGCGAAACGTAGAGATTCCGCTTTCGGCACTCATTCCGGCTCCTGTAAGAATAACGATTTTTTTCATGACGATTGCGTTTTAAATGAGACATAATGTTTTTCAGACTTCGAAGGTACGTCTTTTTGATCAGAAATCACAGAAAAGTCCCGAGCAATTCGTTCTGAGCAGCAAGAAGAGCGATTATCGGAATGCGCGTTGCTCCGTGACTACTCCTTAACCATCCGCTCCTCTATGCTTTTTCTTAAGGAATAGGGCATTTTTTCTCCGTACCCTACGCGTATCAGGACGGTAGGGTATTCATCGGTCATACCCAGCATTTCGGCCATCTTTCGTGAAAGTTCCGGAATCTCATTGGGTTGGTTCATATACGCATGAACAATCCCCATAGCTGTAGTTGTCAGAAGGATGCGCTCCAAGGTCCTGCCTGCGTTTACCCACTGTTCGATCGTATTGTTTCGGGTGGTAAACAGGATAAAATGAGAAGAGGAGGCGATCTTCTTCCGGTCATTTTTGTTTTGAGATTTCTCATTGATCACTTGAGAGATAATAGGCTCTGAGATAAAACGCGGCAGATTGGGCGCACCGAATACGGCATAACTCAGCCCGTCTCTTGTCGTGTTCTGATGCTTCTTGTTGTAGCGCATCCATTGCCGCAATTCGGCCAGAAAGTGCTGGTCTCGCATCTGCCGACTGTTTCCCTCATAAATCAGTTCCGAAATGGCCTCAAACTCCGAGGAGCCGTTTTGGAAGAAATGAATGCCTATACAAGGCTCCGTCGCGATGGATTTCAGGCGTCGGATGCTGTCCTCAGGGATGATCTTTCCGTTATAAATACTCCTGTTCGTTTGTCTGACGGACAGTTGAGAGAACAGCGGAGAAGGAATGTCCTCCTCTTCCCTGGAAAGGATGATGCGGATAATTCCATTTTCCTCGATAGCAACCTTTGTGCGATATCCTTTGTGCGACGCCGCGATACAAAGGTTCTCCGCGGCGCATCCGAGACTGACGAACAGTTCCCGATTATCGGGATCGACGACCGGCAACGATTTGGTAAAATCGGGACGGATCTCTATCTCTGTTTCTCCTGTCTTAAACAGCCACGGCTGCGTGTTGTGTCCCGAAGGAGCTTTCACTGCCTGCTCAATCATGAACAGAAAATCTGTGTTTTGTGCGAATATACGGTTCATTATTCCTAAAAATAAAACGATGAATACTATCTTTCTCATTGTCGTACATGTTTCATCCATAAATCAATCATCAGGTCGATTCCTTGCGCGACCTGCTCCCATCCCGTGTCGCTCTGCAAATCGATGCCGTTATACACGGCCGTCTGTTCTTCCATCAAGACCAGATAGCTGATGGATGCCGAAAGGATGCTTGCCAAAGAGGCGACCTCCGCATGGGGCGAATGGGTCAGCTCACCCACCGCTTTTACCAGCTCACAGCCGTTCCGTTCCCTTCTTTCCCTCAACAGGCGGACCGTCTGATCCGCTGTGGACAATTCCCATCGGTGCAATCGTCTCAGTGTAATATCGCCGCGCATCTGCCGGATCTGTTCACGGAACAGTCGTTTCAGACTTTCGCCGATGTCGGACGATTCCCTAAAATCGATGTTTGTGTTTACCCAGTAATCCTTTTGGAGAAGATAACTGGAAATCAGCTCGTTCAACCCTTTGAAATACCTATATATAAGCATCTTAGATACTCCTGCTTGTTGGGCTACGGCATTTATCCCTATCCCTTCGAAGCCGTCGCCCGCGATAATGCTTCCGACTGCGTCGAGAATCTTTTTCTCCGTACGTTCTCTATCTTTCATGTCTCCTTCTCAATTGTAATGTTACCGATAAGTAACCGCAAAGTTACGTTACCGATAGGTAACATGCAAGAAAAACGAGAAAAATAACGAATTCAACTCGGAATCATCACAAGCTGTTGTATTTTTGTTGCAAGTTTGAAAAAGAGATGAAAAAGATTACGGTATTATTAATGGTATGCGGATGGATGGTATCCATGCATACGGCAGCGCAAGGCGGAGGGACTTTCTCATCGCTGGGCGCAGGACTCTCGATGGGTACGACGGGGATCGATGCGGAGCTGGTCACTTCGCTGCATCCGAAATGGATGCTGCGGGGCGGCGTATCAGCGCTTGCGGTAGATTTCACCGCAAAGATGAATCTGTATGATCATGGGAAAGAATACGCCAACAGAACCGATATAAACGGTGAGGTCCGGATGGTGAACAGCAAGATATTGCTCGATTTCTATCCGACCCGTTCGGCATTTTTCGTATCGGGAGGTTTCTATCTTGGAAACAGGGCGATTGCTAAACTGAACGGAAAGTCGGACCGCGATCTGAAATGGGATGGTTACATCATTCCGGCGGAGCATGGACGAATCGAGGCAGAAGTGCGCGCGAGCGTTTTTAAGCCGTATGCGGCCATTGGCTACGGACGTGCCATTCCCGTGCGAAGAGTCGGCTTCCGGATGGAGTTGGGAGCGATGGTACAAGGTAAGCCCGATATTTATGACAGGCACGGAACGAATCTGGGCAAGGCAGACATCAACCGGCCTGAGTTTTCGTACACGTTGCAGAAATGGGTCGTCTATCCCGTTCTTTCGTTTCGTTTAACGGGGCGAATTCTGTAAACAAACGATGAGCGCTGCACAGTCATGGTAACTTCCGATCGTTTTATAACGACAATTCTTTTTTGTTTGCGTAAATTTGTTGCAGATAAAGGATCTCCATCATGAAGCAATTCCATATCCAAAAGCCTGACGAGCATATCCGTGAAGCGTTACAGGAAAAAATCGACGACCTGACGAAGCCGAAAGGCTCGCTCGGGCGTCTCGAAGAGTTGGCATTACAAGCAGGGTTGATTCAGCAGACACTCAGCCCCTCGTTGCGACGTCCCTTCAACCTTATTTTTGCGGCCGATCACGGCATTACGGAAGAGGGTGTCAGCATATCGCCCAAGGAAGTAACTTGGCAGCAATGCATTCACTTCATAAAAAGTAGCGGAGGAGGCGTCAATTTCCTCTGTCGTCAGCACGGCTTCATGCTGAAAGTGATCGATGCGGGAGTAGATTATGATTTTCCGCCCGGACTGGGTATCATCGATCGGAAAGTGCGCAAAGGCACACGTAACTACCTGCATGAAGCGGCAATGACGCGTGAGGAGATGGAACTGTGCGTGGAGTGTGGAGCTGCCGTGGTACGCGACGTGCATGCTACAGGATGTAACGTCGTCAGCTTCGGTGAGATGGGAATCGGTAATAGCTCGTCGTCATCGCTATGGATGACCTGCCTGACGGATATTCCCTTACAGCAATGCGTCGGCGCCGGTTCAGGGCTGGACAGCGCCGGCATCCGGCACAAGTACGACGTGCTCCGCCGGGCATTGGAGCAGGCTCGCGGCGAACGTTCGACGGAAGAGGTGATGAGCCGGTTCGGAGGGTATGAGATGGTGATGGCCGTGGGTGGGATGTTGCAGGCAGCGGAGGCCAAGATGCTGATTCTGGTAGACGGGTTCATCATGACGAACTGCATGCTGGCCGCGGCGCGTCTGTACCCTGATGTCTTGTCGTATGCCGTCTTCGGGCACTGTGGAGACGAAGCGGGGCATCGTCTGGTGCTGCAGGCGTTGGGAGCGCGTCCCCTGCTCGACCTCGGGATGCGTCTGGGCGAAGGTACGGGCGCAATTTGCGCTTATCCGCTGATTGAGTCAGCCGTACGGATGATCAACGAGATGGACTCGTTCGGGAAAGGCAGAATCACGAAATACTTCTGAAGATGATCGACGATATCTTTGCCGCGCTGATGTTCTTCACCCGGCTGCCGTGGTGGAAGCTCCGGCGTGTGCCGGCAGACAGTTTCAAACGCATCGTCGGCTACTGGCCCGTCGCCGGCTGGGTGACAGGCGGCGTGATGACGGCTATCTACGGAATAGCGTTATTCTTTCATCTGCCTGTTGTTTTAGCTATCCTGCTGGTTTTCACCGGACGGTTATTGCTGACGGGCGCCTTGCATGAAGACGGGCTGGCGGATTTTTTCGACGGATTCGGCGGAGGACGGTCGCGGGAACAGGTGCTTACCATCATGAAAGATTCGCATATCGGAACGTATGGCGTGCTGGCGCTTGTCGTCTATGTAGCTCTTTGGGTTACCTCGACGGTTTCCCTCGCGCAACGTTCGGCCAACCTGCCGATCGTTCTGCTCTTTTTCGCCGATGTATGGTCTAAGTGGTCCGCTTCACAAATCGTCAATCTCCTTCCTTATGCCCGTAACGAAGAAGATTGCAAGATTAAAAAGGTCTACGACCGGATGTCGGCCCGAACTTTTACCGTGGGACTGTTGTTCGCCCTCGTACCGATGCTCGGATGCGTCCTTTTCCTGAAAGAAATGCCTTACATGGCTCTATGGATATGTGTGACCGCCTCTGTCCCGAACAGCGTCATGGTGTGGCTCGTGCAGTACATGAGACGCCGCATCGGCGGATACACGGGCGACTGCTGCGGCGCGACTTTCCTTCTTTGCGAATTATCTTACTTCATCACCTTAAACACGATATGGATATTTATCTGATACGGCACACGTCGGTCGATGTGCCCGCCGGCACATGCTACGGACAAACGGATGTGCCGCTGAAACCCTCGTTCGAAGCGGAAGCCGCGACAGTCAAAAAAGAGCTTGACCGCTATGCGTTTGACGCCGTCTATACCAGTCCGCTAAGCCGTTGCACGAGGCTGGCTGCCTACTGCGGATACCCGGAGGCGCTCCGTGACGACCGCCTCAAAGAGATACACATGGGCGACTGGGAGATGCAGCGTTTCGACGCGATTACCGATCCGCGTATGCAGGAATGGTATGACGATTACCTCCATGTCGCCACGACGAACGGCGAGTCATATCAAGAACTCTTCGGCCGTGTCGCGTCGTTTCTCGACGAGGTCCGCCGTTTGCCTTTCGAGCGGATTGCCGTCTTTACGCATGGCGGCGTGTTGATGTCTGCCCGGATTTACGCAGAAGCCCTCCCTCCCGAAGAAGCCCTCCGTAACCTGACACCCTATGGCGGAATCGTGCGAATAAAATTATGATCCCCGAAAAACAACAATGAATCAACTGCTATGCTACGAGTCTGTCATATCCTATTTTAAGAGATAGGTGCTTAACATCTTATCGAGCTCTTCCCACACACGTTCAGTCGTCAATAATCCGAAACGTTCTTCTTTCGTCATTGTTCCGTCGTCCGGAAGAATATCATCCGGACTTATCCCCTGAAAACGCACATGATGTCCCGGAAGCCAAAGCGTTTTACTTATCCCGGGAGGATAAACGGCAAAAGAAGGTACATCCAAGGCCTGTGCAATATGTCGAAGGCCTCCTTCGTTTCCAAAAAAGAAATCGCAAAGCGAAGTAAGCGCACGTAATTCTCGAAGCGAGTTCGCTTCTATATTCATAAAAATATGAGAATTTTTGCCCAAGTCTTCATATAACCGATAACAAATCCGTTTCTCACGTTCGCCGACATAATTAAAAATGATCTGCGGATGATAGGCTTCGATCGTTTTTTCAATAATGACTTTCATACGTTCCATATCCCAGCCTTTCCCTTCAATACGGGTAGTAACGGCCATGAGGACTACAGTTCGCTTAAAATCAATCCCTTGATACTCCATATATGAACGATAAACGGCCTTCTCTTCATCGGGAACAAACAAGCAAAACGAACTGTCATATTTTACTTTGGCAACTCTTTCCAAAGGTTTCAACAACCTTAAATTAGATTGTACCATATCTAACGATGCGTCATCCCGATTAGGTACTCGGTAATTATTCAGAAAAAGACTATACGCTTTTTTCGTTCCTATACGAAAAGGAGTATGTAACGAAAAAAGACTGAAAAAAAGAGTTTTAACCGTAGCACGCATATCAATAATCACATCGTAATGCGTATCACGCATCAAACGATGGACACGTTTCAAATACTTAGGTAGGTTATAGTTTTCTTTGTCACTAAAAGTGATAATCCGATCTATATCCGGATGCCCTTCGTACAAAGAAGCGATATGGTCATTCAGAACAAAATCGACCCGAACTCCGGGAAATGTTTTTTTCAGGCTCCTGCATACCGAAACAGCCAAGACAGAGTCTCCCACTCGGCGAAAACGGATTACCAGCGCTCTTTTAATCGTAATTTGCGGTTTCATACCGAAGCTTTATTTTTTACCGTATAACACAGGATTAAGCGACGGGTCATTATACATTTTCATTTGTTTGTAGACTTTCATATACTTCCGTCCTTGACGGATATCATCTAATAGCTGATCTAACGCGGTGGAAAGGTCCTTTTTCTGTTCAAGCAATACGTTCAGTTTCCGTCGACACGCATCAAGATGACCAGCCTCGGCATCCGTACGGTCTGCCTCAGCCTTCATATGATAAATCTTCAATACCAGAATCGAAAGACGGTCTATCGCCCATGCAGGACTTTCCGTATTGATGGTCGCATCAGGTAAAACACGTACATCTTTATATTTATCGAGAAAGTAACTGTCAATTCGTTCAACCAAATCCGTGCGATCCTGATTGGATTGATCGATACGCCGTTTGATAGCCAGAGCTTCGGAAGGATCGATCTTCGGATCGCGAATAATATCTTCGAGATGCCACTGCACGGCATCGATCCAATTTTTTAAATAGAGATAACATTCAATGTTCTCTTGCGGATAAGGATTTCGAATCACGGCATCAACATCGTCTGTCAAATGGTAATCGTCGGTAGCCTGTTCAAAAATCGGATAACATAGTTCACTGAAACGTTCCATAAACATAAATCTTTAAAGTCGACAAATATACGTAACTCTTTCCGATATACCAATTCCCGGTTTTTGATTAGGGCAGGGTAGAGTCAATCAGCAAATACAATATGATGAAAATTGTCCCGGAGGTTTTTAACGGTTTTGCCTGTATTGTTTACGGATAAGTTCGAACTGAACTTAAAACATATGGTTTTACCGTGGTAATACTTTTCTTTGGGAGCGACGGCGAAGAGTATCTTCTGTTCATAAAGTGTCGCGGGTTTACCCGCCGAAACGGTGAATTATTTCAATCAGCTTGTGCAGTATAAAGAAACGGCCTTCTACAAAGATGCCTGTACATACTGCAAATACTTCGACGACTATGTGAGCCGCTAAACCGATACGGCACGATACAGGCCAGGCGGATACCGTTACTGTATCGTGCCGTCGATAAGGCCAGTGCCGGAAAGCATACGGTTATTCGTTGCGGGTGTGGACGGCCTTATGTGTCGCCACGGCCTGTCCCGCCTGAATTCATCCTTCCTTGCGAACTTGCTCTTCCGATACTATACTCAGGGCGATAGATGAGCTCAAGACAGACAATATTACCTATGAGTCCACTCTTTGAACAAGTCTTATAATTTTAATTCCGCAGAGAAAGTAAATGAGCCTCTCCTCTGGATACATTATTACAATCGGGACAATTAGATACCAATACGGACTATATTATAGATTTTGACCATGAGTTTCTTGAAGCAGAAAAGTTTGATGCCAAACGAACACACCAACATTTGTTGGAACCATCTGCCTAAGTCCTTCATGGCAGAAAACGCCGTCTTCCTGATTCTTACCGCCATGATACGAAACTTCTACAAACTTCTCATGCAGGACGAGGACATCAAGGCGTTTGGATTGAAGCATACAAGCAGGATTAAGACCTTCGTATTCAAATTCATCACAGTACCTGCTAAAAGGATAGAGACAGCAAGGCAAAATATGCTGAACATATACACAAGCCAACACGCATACGCCTCTATCTTCAAGTTTGATTTTGGATAAGCCTTCAGTTTTTGTGGGGATATCATGCGCAGCCCTCCCCTTAAACGCTTGGTGGGGTAAGGGGAAGCTATGGCGTCTGCAAATAAATGAGCGATTTATCATACAAGGAAATTGATAAAATACTATGAAATTTAATTAGTGCTTTACTATATCAAGGATTATAATAAAGTTGCGGAATTAAGGAAGAACAAAAATGCACTGTTTTATCGGAATGATGACGTTCTTTTTCTTCAGCCGATTTTCGGAGAGATTACACGGCAAGTCGGGTTTTTACAAGCTGACCTGAAGGATATACCCTTTCTTTTTCAAAGAGATGATGGAAATACTGTGATCGTCTTCAAGTATTCTTCTCAGATAGGTGATTTGAACATTCAGAGCCAATGAGTTTGCATGACTGTCATCTCCCCAGACGGTTTTGAGAATATGTTCACGTTCAACCGTCGTTCCCATATTCTGGGCTAACAGGAGAAGGATGTCGGTCTGTCTGGCGGTTAATACGTGTGAGACGCCCTGATACGAAACAGAAGAAAGATTGCTGTCGAACGATGTTTTTCCGATGATGAACTGTTTTTGAGTTTCCACTGCTCTATGTTCAAAACGCTCTTTGATTTTTGCGATAAGTTCTTCGGGATAGAAGGGTTTGGGGATGTAATCGTTCCCTTTGAGACTGAATCCTTTCAGTCTGTCATTCTTCTCTGTGCGGTCTGTCAGGAAAAAAATCAGCACTTTCTGATTCACCTCCCGTATTTTGCGGGCAAGTTCAAAGCCATTCATTTCCGGCATATTGATATCCAGCAGGATTAAATCGGGACGAACAGTTTGCAACAGTTCCCAACCTACGGCTCCATTGTTGGCGTAGGTTACACGATACTCTTCAACTTCCAGAAACTTTTTCAGAAGCATGGAATTTTTGATGTCATCGTCGACCAATAAAATGTGTATAGCGTCTGTCATTGCGGTAGTTTAATGGTGAAAACGGTGCCGGCTCCTTCTTCGCTTTCCACTTCGATCGAACCTTTATGAGCTGTCACTAACTGTTTGACATAGGCCAGCCCCAGTCCCATGCCCGGGATATTCCTGTCTGTGATGGACGGGCTGCGAAAGAACTTGTCGAAGATGTATTTGCGGTCTGATTTTGAAATGCCGAAGCCATTGTCTTGAACAGAGATTGCAATGGATTCGTGGTTATTCTCGCAGTAGCCGATTTTTATTTCCACTTTTTTCCCCGAATATTTGATCGCATTCTCCAATAGATTGCTGATGATATGGCTGAGGTGCATTTTATCGGCTGTTACCGTCAATTTTGTGTCAGAAAGGAGATGGATGGCGGCTGTTTTTCCGCTCGGGATGCTGAGCTTTTCGATACAGTCGGTTATGGTACTCCGCAAGTCGAAAGCCGACAACGTGAGCGGTATTTCCGTTACATCGTTGAAGGTGAGGTCTCGTAACTTCGAGAAATAGGACGACAGGTTATTCAGTTCATGACGGGAATCTGCAAGAACAGCCTCTTTACTTTCTTTATCTTCCATCAATTTGTCGTTACGCATAAAAGAGATACACATCTTTAAAGTCGATATGGGGCGTTTCAGTTCGTGGATCATGGTATGAATGAAGTCCTGCCGCAATTCTTCCACTTTGCGCTGTTTTTGTATCGTTGCAATCTGTGCCACAAGGCAACTGATGAGAAAAACGGAAAGAACGATCGATAAGAGTAATAAATTCATCATTTGGGATAGTACCGGAGATAATTCGACCGGTAACGTAATGTTCACCATCTCCCTTTCAAATATATCGTATGGGTATGATATGGTGATGTGCGGGTTGAACGTTGAGGTATGATTAAATCTCAGAGGCAACCAAACCATCGAATCAGCTCGTTCTATGTGGATATCTTTTGCCGTAATCCCTCTTTGACGGAGCAGAGAATCTACTCGTGCGATTTCGAACGGACTGCGAAAATCGATGATAAAGCGTTCCAATGCGTCATATTCGTTAGGATCTTTAGGATGATTGGTTATGTTGAAACGATAATGCGTGATGCCTTCTGTTTGGGCCGTTTGATACATACGGATGATGTTTTTGATGTCTTTCTCGGTGATATCCTTCCGTTCGGTTTTCTTTAAGTCAACCGCATAAATGTCGAATACGGTGCTTAAGATGCCAGCTTTTCCCGGTTCGGTCGATGCGGTTATTTTCGTATTGGTCAGGATGTTTATATCCGGTCTTTTCTTAAATTTCCTTACCTCCCGTTCTTCTTGCATCACCTCGAGAACCGTTTCATATAATTCGTTCTCGTGGGTTTCCAGTGTATATGAATAACGATGATAAAGCCAGTAGCTCTGCATCGTGCAGAATGCAAGGATGGCTCCTATCGTTAGCCCATGCAGTATTTTAATCCTCTTCTCCATACTGCAAAAATAAACTATTTCTCGTTTGGGAGAATCGATGAACAGGCAAATAGCGACTTCGGTAATAATTTAGTAATAATTGTCAATGTTGCAGTAAGGATTATTTTTCTTTCGCGAGAGCATCGCCCGTAGTTTTGCGGAAAAGTTAAATCAATAACAAAATGTATAGCGTATGAAAAAAATGGTATGGATGATGACGCTTAGCCTGAGTGCTATCGTCGCAGGTTATGCACAGAAGGTGCAGGTGATTCGCGTGGAGGGGGGGCAAATGTCGGCAAACTCCGTCGCATCGGCTGAACAAAAAGAGATGGGCAAGACGGTTATGGAATTTATGTTCGATTACAGGTATTTGCGTGATACAACCCGGATGTCGCCGGCTGTAACAGACCGTATGATCTTGCAGGTGGGGCAGGGGTTATCCAAGTTTTCCAGTTATCGCACCATGCAGGTCGATTCATTGATTCGGATGTCTACTGCCGACCAGATACAAGCAGACCCCGGACGCTATATCGGAGGGCAGACGTATTCGATCTATAAGAACTATCCGGCAGGCAAGTTCACGACGACGGACAAGATCGCTACGGACTGGTTTCTTATTGAAGAACCGGTTCCCGTGCAAGCATGGACGATGACGGAGGAGACCAAAGAGGTGCTTGGCTACAAGTGTAAAAGTGCAAGATGCGCTTTCAGGGGCAGAGACTACATCGCTTATTATACCGATGAGATACCGGTAGCCGACGGCCCATGGAAGTTCGGCGGGCTTCCCGGCTTTATCATGGAAGTGCGAGATGCCAAGAGCCATTATTCCTTTGTTTGCGTGGGAATAAATTCCAAGTCCGATCGTCGTATCACGATGCCGGATGTACCTTATAACAAGACTTCGCGTGTGAAGTTTTATCAGACGAAATATACGTATGACATCAATCCGCTGGGGTATCTTGAAACGGTCAGCGGCATCAAGGTGGATGTAACGAATAACGGAGAAACGAGAACCGATCTGGCTAAGCCCCGCGGATTAACTTACGATTATATCGAAACAGACTGGCGGAAGGATTAAAAAATAGGCTTATGAGAATCATAACAGCGATATTTGCAGCATTCTTTAGCCTGTCTGTCGTTTATGGTCAGACGAAGGAAGTTCGTGGCGTGGTGCTCGATAAGGACGATCAATCTCCTGTTGCCGGGGTTATCGTACAGGTTAAAGACTCATCAGATCATCCATATCCATACACCATAACGAATGATCAGGGTGAATTTGGCATAAAATATCCTACGTCTGTCCCTGACTTGTTTTTAAGGTTTCAATGTATGAGTTATGCTTCTCAAACCATCAGGATCGGCGTGTCATCTTCGCCTATGACCGTATATCTCGTACCCCGGCCCACGCAACTCAACGATGTAACCGTCACGGCGCCGGACATAGAACAGCGAAGCGATACGCTGACTTACTATATGAGTAAGTATGCCACACCGGCAGATAAGAATCTTTCGGATGTCCTTAAACGCCTGCCGGGAGTAAAGGTGGAAGAGAACGGGCAAATCAAATACCATGGTGAGCCGATCAATAAATTCTATATTGACGGTTCCGATTTTATGGACGGTCGTTACGGATTGGCAACCGAAAACATCTCTCCTTCGGATGTAGCGAGTGTCGATGTCTTGGAGAATCATCAACCCGTTCAGGTGCTGAAGGGGCTGGAATTTTCTCAACGGGCAGGACTGAATATAAAGCTGAAGGAAGAAGCGCGCCATAAATGGATCGCCATACTTCACGGAGGGGCAGGGATATCACCGTTTTTATACGATGCTTCCGCATTTGCCATGCGTATCGCCGGCAAGTGGCAGAATATGGAAACGGTTCGTATCAACCGTACCGGATGGAATCCGGCCTCACAAAGCCGGCGACAGATCGAAAGCAGCCTTTCGGGCAACGGGTATGCCGATCAGCTTTGGGACGATCCTGTCACAGCAGGGCGGTTGTCTTCGCCGATCGACGAGCAGAGAACCCGTGATAACTTCTCCATGCTTGCCCATACCTCGAACTCGTGGCGTACAGGTGAAGGCAGAGATGCAAAATTCAACCTGACATACGAGGGGGACAAGTTGGATTATCTGACGGCGTATGAAACGAATTATTTTGATGAAAAGATCCCGTCGTTCACTGAACGAAAGGCGATGCGGACGCAGACGCACCGTCTGGGCGGTCATTGGGCGTTGCAGGTCAATCGTCCCGCACTGTTTCTGAAAGACAATCTGTATCTCGATGCCGATTGGGATAAGGCGACTTCGACGATAGGCGGTACGCGTTCTCTTCTGCAAAATGCCGAAACGCCGTCTTTCCGTGCTGCGAATGATGTGCAGGCAGTAAAACGGATAAACAACCGTCTGCTCACGTTTTCGTCACGAAACAGCTATGTTTATAAACCTCAATCCTTGCATATAACGGCAGACAATTCCGCCATACAGCAGGTGACGACGGGAGATTATCGTTCCGTTACGGAGGCTCGCTACGGTTGGCTGTTCAACCGATGGAAGGTATCCGCCCGCGGAGGAATAGATTTCAATCATCATAACATCGACGCAGATTTGCACGGAATAGCGCTTTCTTATCCCACACGAAACGAGATGGGTTTCTCCTTGTTGAATCCCTACTTCTCTCCGGACGTTTCGTTTCGATCAAGCAGATGGTTGTTTACCTTATCTGTTCCTGTGAGCTATCATTTGCATCACATCAGAAATAAGCTGACTGATGAGAGTGGTACGGAACATTTTGCTTCCGTGGCTCCGGCATTTTCTCTCCGCCATCAAATCAGTGCGAAGATGGATATGGCGGCACAGTTCAAGTATTCCCTGAGCCCGCCTAAGGCAGATATGCATCTCCGGAATGTCATGATGAATGATTTTAGAAATTTAACTGTTCCCGAAGATGTTTCCGAATACAAAGAAGAACGTACCGCAACCTTAAACGTCAGATATCGGAATCCCATTACTTCGTTGTTTTTTTATGGGATGGGAAGACTGGAATGGAATCGTTATCCATCAATGAGGAGTCAATTATTTATGGGGGATTATATCCTTCACTCGTTCGTTCCGATCAAGAATGAGAGCCGAAATTTAGCGGTAAATGGAAGCATAAGCAAAGGATTGATGTCGGGTAAACTGACTTTAGGACTTGATGCCGGCCATGTACGGATTTGGACTACTTCCATGAAGCAGCATGTAGAATCATCGTATGTATTGACAAAGACTTTTGTACAACCGTATCTGAAAGGCTTTTTTACCAATGGGTTGTCGATGGATTATCGTTTACTGTATACAAGGAATACGATGGATATTGAATCTTCCGGAAAGAGCGCTCATGATGTATGGAAGCAATATCTTGCCTTTACGATTATACCTGACAAAGCCTGGCAAATCGGTATAGGGGGTGAACATTACTATACCCGATTCAGTTCGGGAAACTCAACGAATCTCGTATTGCTCGACGCGTCGGTAAGGTGGACCGTGTCAAAGCGTGCCGATTTCAGTTTGACGGGTATGAATCTTCTGAATCGAAGAGCATACCACTATGCGAACTATGGGTTGTTGAGCGAAACGGGTTACACGTATAACATACGTGGGCGGAGCATCATGGCAAGCGTTCAAGTCAGGCTGTAATCACTCAAGACCGTTTCCGTATCGGTGCAAACAGCTTTTTTATCCAAGCTGCCGATCAGAGCATACGGCTGGCCCGAGAGCAGTTCTCCCGTTATGGAATGCAAGAGAGATTCCGCCACAAACGGTTATTTACAATACAACACTACGGTCGTACCGTTCATTTCATAACACATCGAAGAAGTCAGCGATAAGATGTCGAGCGCGTTCCGGATACTTCCTCCGCCCAGTGTGCCGGAGAACCGGACGGCACGCAGCTCTTCGGAGGCGAACCGGATTTCGACATTGAAAACGCGCGAGAGCGTAAGGGCAATCTCGTCGAACGAACGGTTCTCAAAGTATAGATTCCCTTCTTTCCACTGGATGAAGTCGGCCGCATAGACCTTACCGGTCGATAATGTGTGGCTCGAACGATCGAAAATAATCTGTTCGTTTTCGGAAAGGATGTGTTCTTCTCCCTCTGCATTGACCCGAATACTTCCTTCCAATAGAACGGAAGAAACGTGATTGATATCGGGATATGCGTTCACGTTGAAGGACGTACCGAGTGCTTCTATCTCCATCTCACCGGCATGTACGATGAAAGGACATCGCGCGTCTTTTTGAACCTCGAAATAGGCTTCTCCTTTCAGAAAAACTCTTCGCTCCTTGTGGTTGAAGGTCCCGTCACAGGTGAGCGTTGAACCGGAGTTGATCCAGACCCGACTTCCATCCGTCAGCACCACTTCGGCTCTTTCTCCTGGAGGTGCGGTGATGGTTAGCAGATCGTTTTCGGATGAAGGGCGAGAAGTAAAGAGGTAGACTGACCACGCGGATAAGATCGGGAGCAACCATACGGCAGCCTGTCGAATCGTTTTACGCCACGAACGATTAAGGCATACCTGTTTGTTCTTAGGCAGAATGGACGTGCGTATGTGTTCGTACATCCGCATTTCCGTGTCGTGATCTACGTCACATGCCGCTTGCTCCAGCCGCTTTAGCATTAACCGGTTGATCTTTTCATTGTGCCGAATCCAGTCGAAGAGACGTTCTCTTTCTTCTTCCGTGGCTTCGTCGCGGATATATTTTTCAGATAGACGGATATAATCGTTTTTTTTCATTTTTCCTTATATGATGATATACACAGTACAATCGATGACGCCAATTCCCCGAATGCGATATCATACAATTATACTAAATTAACAGAATGAGGCCGAGAAGAAATAATCGATGGAAGTTCTTTTCAAAATGCTTACGAATGAATTTGACCGCCAGCCATAGCTGCGTTTCTACCGTACTTACGGAAATCTGCATGATTTTGGCGATTTGTTTGGTCGATAGATATTTTTTCCGGCTCAGGATAAAGATTCTTTTGCGCGACGGAGGCAACTGTTCGATTAGCTCGTCGATAAATTGTTCGAGCCATTTGGCGTCGATTTCCTTTTCCATGATGGTATCGCAGGCAGGTTCTTCATTCTGCACAAATTCTTGATACAAGTATTCCATCGTCTGTCGCTGATATTTGTTGATCAGCATGTTTTTGGCGATCACGGAAAGGAAAGAAAGAATAGATTTTTCGGGATCGATCTCACGATGCACTTCCCATAATTTGATAAAAACCGACTGCACGATCTCTTCTGCCATATAGCAGTCGCCGTGCGAGAGAGTCATGATAAAGTTGTAAAGCTTGCCCGCATACCGTTTATAAATGGCCTCGAACGCTTGATACGAGCCATTCTTTAAGGCGGTCAGTTCTTTCTCTTCGCCGGACATTCCTCACACTTTTACAGACCATCGGAGGATGTATCGGAACGAGAAGCTCCGGCACATCCTCCGAATCGTCCGAATCGATTGCTCTTACTTGTCCGTATCTAATTCGTAGCCCCACGACTTGCCTTTTTCGGTGGCCGGGAGTCCTTTTGTCATCCATACCGGAGCGGGAGCGCCTTTGAGGTAGTGGTCGAAAAACTGTTGCAGACGGATGGAGAGGTCTTTGCAGTTACGGCGTTCGCGGAGGTTGTGCGCCTCGTTGTTGTACTGGAGCATCCACACGGGTTTGCCCATACGCCGCAGTGTCATGAAATATTCGATTCCCTGATACCAGGGCACCGCGCCGTCTTTGTCGTTGTGCATAATCAGCAACGGTGTGCGCACTTTGTCGGCAAAGAACACCGGCGAGTTGGCAATATACAGATTCAATGAGTCCTGCATCGTCGCACCGATACGTGACTGTGTCTGCTCGTACTGGAACTGGCGGCTGCGTCCCGACTCCCAGCGGATGCCGCCGTATGCACTCGTCATGTTCGACACGGGCGCACCTGCACCGGCCGCCTTAAACATATCGGTGCGCGTCACTAAATAAGAGACCTGATAGCCTCCCCAGCTCTGTCCCTGAATGGCCATGTTTGCTTTGTCTATCCACGCGTTCCGTGCCAGCGCTTCCGCTCCCGCGACGATGGCGTTGTAAGCGTCTTCGCCCGGATGGCCGACCGTATAGTGAATATCGGGAACAAAAACCACGTATCCCCGGCTGACGAAAAAAGGAATGTTAATGATGGAACGGCTCGGAGCGGGAGGATAGTAGCGATAAAGCTCATCGGAATGTTTCTCGTAGAAGTAGATCATGACCGGATACTTCTTCTGCGGATCGAAGTCTTCGGGTTTGTAGACGAGGCCCTGCAAGGGGATGCCGGCGAAAGACGTCCACGCGAACAGTTCGGCCGTGCCCCATCTGTAATCACGCATTTGGGGATTGATGTCGGTCAGTTTGTCGGTCGATTTCCAGAAGTCCCTCGTAACGTATAGATCGGGCGATGTTTGGAAGTTGCCTTTCAGAAAAGCAAACACATCGGCTTCTTTGGCTTTCACGACCGACGGGAACGTATACGTATCGATGAGTCGCTTCTGCAGCAGGTTTCGCCGACCTGTCTTCAGCGTATAAAATCCGTTTTCTTTGCTGCGCTTGTCGAAGGCCGAGAGCAGCAGCAGATCGTTCGGTGCGAAGAAACGTTTTTCCGGGTCGGTACGCACGTAGCGCAACACGAGGGAGTTGCTCCGTCCTTTTCCGAGCGTAAAGTTTTCCGGTTTTTTGATGCCTTTCGGATCGATTTTCCAGATATCGAATGCATCGTTGAGCAGTACGTATTCGTCGTTTTCGCCCCATCCTACGAGTCCGTATGAACCGGGCAGAGAAGGCGTATTATGCTCTTCGTTCCAGAAATTCACGCCGATGTCTTTGGTCAGATTTACCGTGGTGCGGGCGTGATTGTCGAAAGCGAACCAGTGACGTTGAGCGGCGTCCCACCAGATCGTATAATTTCCTTGCGACGAGAGCGTCGGACGGCCTCCCATGGCACGTGCCACAGGTTGCAGACGGTCGGTTTCAAAGTCGTATGTCCACGTGTCGAACCGGGGCGATACATCCCACTGCGTTTCCAGCCGGTAGGGTCTGTCGGATCCGAGAAGTGCAAAGCGGCCGTTATTCTCGTTGGCGATGCTACAGAAAGGCATCTCCTCGGTTGCTACGGAAAGGAAAGCATTCGGTTTTTTCGGGTCGATGATTCCTGTGTAGGTACGGCTCTGTTCGTGTCTCAATTCTACAAGTTGCTGCGGCTGGATGAGCGGGTCTTTCCAATGCCAGATATCGAGTTTTGCCATTTCAAAGTCGATGATTGTCGTGTCTTTGGCTGCCTGCTTCGGGGCAGCCCCGATCACAATCCGTTCGCCATTCTTACTGAAACGCGGGGTTGAAAACTCGTTGAATATCCATCCTGCGGGCAGTCCCGCAACGTTCTTTCCGGCGATCACTACTGCCGAGTCGGCGCCTTTTTTGAAATAACGCACCTCGAATGCTTTCTGTTCGATCTTTGACGTATCTTTCGTGGCGAGATAAACGAGTTGTTTTCCTTGCTCGTCGAACGCGAACGATTTGTATTCGGCCTTCTCTTTCGAGATGGTTTGGCGTACATCATTCTTCAGATCAAAGAAAAGGACCTCGGGTGTTCGGGTCGTATCTTTTTTGTCCGGCTCGGTGTTCACGGCAAAAGCGTTCCCGAATTTATTGAATAGATGGTCTTTGGCATTGCGAATCGTATCTTCGTACTGTGTAATCAGGTTGTGGAGAATCAGCAGGTCTTTCTCTTTTTTGTCTTTCTTGGCCGTATCTTTCGGCGCTGTAACGGTATAAGCAATATGACCGCTCATCTCTTCGGGCGCCTTGAATGCTTTCACTCCCGCAATCTTCCGTATGGCCAATGTCCGGTTGTCTACGATAACGAGTGAATCTTTCGGCAGGTCTTCTTTCTTTTTCTTTTTAATCCGCGCCTCGCGCCGTTCGGCAAAGGGAGCTTTTACAAGTCCTACCGTAAATATTCCGTCAGGCGAGACGACATACGTTTTGACCCGCTCGATCGTGAGCGCTCGATTCTTTGATAAGTTTTTAACCCATAGGGTTGTATCACCTTCCTGCGGCTGGATCAGTGCCGTCAGGATTTTACCGTCCTTGCTGATGCGGATGTTCGAAAGACTTTTCCAGCCATCATAGACCGAATGATCAAGGGGCTTCTTTTGGGCATACGAGGCAGTTGCCAGAAGTAAAAACAG
This sequence comes from Tannerella forsythia, assembly GCF_001006485.1. Classification (GTDB taxonomy): domain Bacteria; phylum Bacteroidota; class Bacteroidia; order Bacteroidales; family Tannerellaceae; genus Tannerella; species Tannerella forsythia. The sequence continues at coordinate 33,779 of NZ_JUET01000129.1, read as the reverse complement.
AAATGTAGAAAAAATACGTTGTTTCATAGTATACGTTGTTTTTAATGTTTGATTTTTGAGTTACAAAAGTAGGCTATTTTTCGGAATATCAAAAACACATCAGTGCAATGTATGAAGACAATAATGAATATTACCGTTTATGTATAGGGCTGTCGAGCGAACTCATCGACCTGCATTAAAGATATTTACTTCAGAATAACGTATACGGATGATACAACTTGTACATGCCGATACACGTCCGAAAAAGAGCGTAAACTTTAATCATTTATTCATAAAACCAACCATAATAATAAAAGTTAATCTTTTGTAATAAAGAAACTGTAACAAAATTATTTTATTTACGTTTGCTATCGTATAATAATCAAAGAATTTGAAATCATGAAAAAAATTTTTACTTTACGGACGACTTTAGTCGTAGTTTTGGCGATGTGTTGGATGCCTTCTTTAAAGGCACAGTTGTTTTATCAGGACAGCCATCTGTTCATCGGTCAGAAGCCGAATAACTGGAATAGTGTCGGCAGTGCCCCCGGAGTATACATCGGTCCCAATTGGGGCATGGAATTCTCCGAAGGCGGATTAAATATCTGGCGACCACATGGATCCTCAAATTGGGGAAATTACAAACTGTTTATTGATCAAACCGGCAAAATCGGTATCGGGCGGAAGCCGACCACGTATGCCCTCGAAGTGAACGGACAAGTTTGGACCACACAAGGGTTGTTGATTACTTCGGATGAGAGACTCAAAAGGAACATTATCAATATCAACAGTTCATATCTGAGTAGACTCAAACGCCTCCACGGTAAATTTTACGAGAAACAAATTGCATCCGAAGCAGACCGACGCAAGGAGGTGGAAACCATGATTGCACAGGGTAAAATCAGTAAGGAAAATGCCCAAAGCGCATTGGCAGAACCATTCAATCTGTCGGGGAGCAAAGCATATAAGAAAGAATTCGGTTTTATCGCACAAGAAGTGAAAGAGCTTTTCCCGGAATTGGTAGAGCAGGATGCCGAGGGTATCTATGCGGTAAATTATACCGGACTGATACCGGTACTTGTAGAAGCGATCAAAGAACTTCAGGCCAGAGTGGAAACGTTAGAGAATCAGGGACAGATATCTTTCAAGAGCGGTGAAGCGACGACAACCAATGAAAAAATCCTCGATACGGAGGAGTATCTGTCGCAGAATGTGCCCAATCCGGTAAACGGTAACGCCCGAATCGATTACACCTTGCCCGAAGGAACAACAAGCGCAGCTATCGCGTTCTATTCGATCAACGGAACACAAGTAAAAAACATACCGCTCGACGTACATGGCAGAAAAGGCTCGATAACCGTTTCTTCAGCCGATTTCGCCTCCGGACTGCATATCTACAAACTGATCGCCAATGGTGTCGTAGTGGGAACAAAAAAATTGGTGAATAAATAAAATATAGGGATGAGACTCAACAGTTTCTTTTTCATTCTTCTTTTATGCTTCTTTTTCCCTCGTTGCGAAGAAGAAGAAGCATTCGAACTGCCGGAATTTTCGACTTCCGGCAAAAATACGTTCGGTTGCTATGTAGACAAAGAATTGTTTGTATATACCCGTGGCAGCGGCGTGTTGGGACACAGTCCTATCAGCGGCTACTACAGTGAAGGAGGGAAATATTTAGGTTTTTATTCATACGCTAATAAGGGTCGCTTTATCAGCATTACGGACAGCATCGTAAAAGTCGGATTTAAGCATAAAATATCCAGTGCAATGTATGAAGATAATAATAGGTATTACCGTTTATGCAAAGACCTGCCGAGCGAATATTGTTTGTTGAAATTCGACAAAGAGAATGGTATTATAAGCGGGACTTTTTCTTTCAGTGTAAAGAATCCAGAAACCGGTGAAATCAAAATGATTACGGACGGACGGTTCGATATCAAAATTAATATTCATGACTAAGAAAAATAGGATAAAAAGAATAAGAAACAGGGTACGTACCATAATAATAATGGCAATAAGCCCAATTTATATCCTGATTGCGCAGGAGGTTGCCGAATATAATGCTAAAATAAGCAAGGTGTTTCAGCATGTCGACAAAAGCAGAGTAACCACGGGGTTACTGTATGATTACGGACTGCATCTTATAGACCCGGTATATTATGATGGGGTGGCATTGACCGACGAAAACTATATCGATATGGAACGCTCTTTACGGGGGGATGTACAGCTCGAAAGTAAACGGCAATATCTCTTTGCCGACTCCGGACCAAATGAATGCCCGAATTTCAAGTGAGGGAGCCACATCACTTGCAGTTATACATCTTAGATATGATATGTATCGTAAGGATGCCATCGGTTCCGGTTCGGTAAAAGTTGTCAATGAACAGATTTATGACGTCAATGGCAAGAATCCATACGAACAGAAGATGCTCTTCGCCGTCGCTCCCAAAGAAAAGTATTACCACGGTAAAACCATACGTTTTAAATTCAGTTCGAATTTATTCGTAAACAATACGGGCAGAGTCGTTAAAAACCTCCAGGTCAACTTCAACAACGAGGGAGGATATCGAACGGCGTCGTGGAACAACGACATTACCCATACATTTTCATCGACCGGCATTAAAGATATTTACTTCAGAATAACGTATACAGATAATACGACATATACATGCCGAACGAAAATATCCATAGGGGAAGAGCCGCCCGTCACATTAAAATCAGCCGACCTGACATCGGATATACCCGCTTCTTCCCGACATTCCGGAGGGAAGATACAGATAAAATATGCGGAAGGCAACACCTCGCAGAAAATAAGAAAACCGTTGATTATAGCCGAAGGATTTGACCCGAGCCATGTGCTGGGAACAACGAATATGGATATAACCAACCTAAGTATTGATGAAGAAGAGATCGGGACTTTGAATATCGGTGATCCCAATATATGGGAAAACATAAGTTCTTTCGATATCATTTATTTGGATTATAATGACGGATTGGATGATATCAGAAGAAACGCAGTTCTTTTTCAGGAAGTGATCGACTATGTTAATAGAAATAAGAAAGGAGCCTCTCCCAATGTCGTTATGGGAATCAGCATGGGAGGACTTGTGGCGAGATATGCTTTGAGAAAGATGGAATTGGAAAACAGAAAACATGATACATGGAAATTTATCAGTGTCGATTCTCCTCATAAAGGAGCCAATGTTCCGATCGGCATGCAGGCAATGCTTCGTCATCTTGCCGACGTAAAATTCTCGGTAGCCTTCATCAAGATTTTTCAGGCAAAGAATATCGATATGATTAAAAAAGGGCTCGAAATATTAGACAGCAAAGCGGCCAAACAGATGCTGGTTTATCATGTAGACAGTCGTTTGCAAATTGACGGTAACGAACATAATGCATTTCAGACAGAGTATGATAATGTAGGATTTCCCCTGCAATGCGAAAATGTGGCGATAACTAACGGTACCGGAAACGGAACGAAAGTGATGGAGCCAGGTACGATGTTGGTTGACCATCGGGAAACATATAAATTTTCCATCTGGATGCATTTATTGACTTATTATTATGGAAAGTTTTTTCTTCTGACGAATTTTCCGAAGCTGTTTGTTTTGAAAATACCAGGAAGTGCAGATGTCGTCAGTGATGTAAAAATCCATGCGGCACCAAACAGAAATACATCGAATGTTTATTGGGGCAGGATACGGATACATAAAAAAATTCTATTTTTAATAAATATAAAATTGGATATTTCAGAAAAAAGCATGGACAGCAATGCTTTCGTATATCCATTAGATGGTGCCCCGGCTGGGATTTACAACGTCAGCAACGTTGCAGGCAAAATTCCCGACGGACTGTTGTTGAAGAATTACTTTTCTTTTGTTCCAACAGTAAGTGCGTTAGCATTATCAGACTGGCAAAGTCAATTGAACAGCAGGCTAACCGGTCAGAATCTTCATCAAGCAGGTAAAACAAAATTTATGAGGTCTTATATGCCGGCATCGAATCAAGAACATACGCATTTCCAAGCAGCAGCATCTTTCCTGGTTCGGGAAATAAACAGTGTTCCGACAGACGTCGTCATTACCGGTACGGTAAACATCCATTCGGACAGGCAATACGATCGAGATATCATCGTAAAAAGCGGAGCGACATTATGTATCACCAATGGAGCTACGTTAGATGTTTCGGCTAAAAAAATCACAGTTGAGCCCGGTGGTAAATTAATCATTGATAGTCGATCTAAATTATATTGCAAAAATCTTGATATAGCTTCGGGAGGGCATTTCTCTTTTGCTCCCGATGCCATGTATGGTTCTCGGTAAAATAATAGGGGTAGAAATTTTCTTTTTTCCGTATATATCGACTTTCGAAAAAAATGAACTGTTCAATAGTATAATCATGAAGAAAAGTATCTTTTTATCATTTTCGCTGATGCTGTTGGTATCGGCAGGAGTTTGGCCGCAAGAAAACGCTTTCGGCGGCAAGTATGTAAATGCCTTTAAGGCAGATTCCGTGGTTTGGAAATGTTATTGGGATTTTAGCGAGGAAAAAATAAAACTCGAAGACCCATTCGATGAAACCGTTTTGCATGGCGACACCGTAGTCAGCGGAAAGCAATGGAGAATCATCCGCCAAGGAAAAGCATTGAAAGGGTTGATTCGCTCCGAAAACAATCGAGTCATGTTCAAACCGTATCCCGGATATGAAAATAAGGTGCACCCGGATTACCTGAAACAGCAGGAGACTGTCATCTACGACTTCTCGCTGAAGGTAGGAGAAAGTATCCCTTCAATCGGCATTGTTCCGTCGGGGAAAGTTACGAAAATCGATTCCGTCATGTTCGAAGACGGCCACAAACACAAGCGAATACATGTCGGAGAATATTACAGTTATATCGAAGGGTTGGGCAACGACCGCTATTCTCCTTTCTTTATGCTTGCCCACGCTCTTCCAACAATGCCGAGCCGGCCAACCTTTATGTGTTGCCATGTAGACAACCGATTGCTGTACCGGAATCCGGCATTTAAAAACTGCGACGGACAGAAGGTATCCAACGTAATCATCACAGGCGGCTTATCGGAGGCTAAGGTATGGTTTTCGGACGGACAACTGACCGTATCGCTTGAAGACGGTCGCATGTTCAATGTGGCTGTCTTCAACGCGCAGGGAATGCTTGTGGCGCAACAGCAACAGAATCGTTACGAAACCCGGATTCCTTTCGGCAACGAAGCAAAAGGCGTTTACTTCGTCCGAATTCAGGCGGGACAGGCCGTGGCGACCCATAAGGTCGTCCACACCCGCAACGAATGACCGTATGCTCTCCGGCACCGACCTTATCGACGGCACGATACAGTGATGACGGCATTCGCCCGATCCGTATCGTGCTGTATCGGTTTAGCGGCTCACATAGGGATATTCCTAAAATAACAACATAAAACCAGCTGAATCATCAAAATGATTACGGACGGCCAGCTCGATATAAAAATCAATATACGCGATTATTAGAGAGCTGTAAGTCGATGGGTGTGACAATTTATTTAAATACGATTCCTCCGTACGAGACGGAAATATTGACGGAAGCGTTCGGGTTATTGCTTTTACCCGCCGTACCGACGATACATCCTTTCTTCTTCAACGATACGTTGTGGAACGTAAGGTTGCCGGTGTCGATATTTCCGTAGTTCGTATAAAGAGCGGCTTTGAAGGCATGCTCTTCGGTCAGTCCGAGTTTTACATTACTGTATGCCGCGTCGACCCGGATTTCCGAAAAATCTTTCGCTACTTCGGAGATTTTCAACCCTCCGTATCTCAACCGATCGGCCGTCAGGCGTTTGTTCAACTTGCCGATTCGCACATCGGTGTAGCCGGTTTCGATTTCGAAGTCGCTCACTGATTCGATCCGGTAGTTATCGTATTTCGAATCGGCTACAACTTGCCCGGCTTCGTCGATTTTGATCCCGGAGTATTTGCTCTCGATGGAAAGATTTTTGCATTTGTTCATCGTCGCTTTGCCATAACGGATGTCGATCGTCGCTTTATTGAGGGCGTTTGCGAAAAGATCTCCGTATTTTAATTCGACGGTGAGCGGCTGCACGAGGTTATCGAGGTAAATATTCCCGTATTTGTTCTCCAGCAGAGGAATGACGCTCTTAGGAGCGGTAACGATATAATGTACCGAACGTCCGCAGTTGTTGCAGTTGAGCGACTCAAACTTGGTCCGGGCCGAAACCTGATTGCCGCTGTGGGAAAAATCGACCGATACGCTCTCGGCATATTTCCGGGCGGCCTCCTCGGTGCGTCCTTCGCCTCTGATCTCGATCTTGAACGTAATTTTGCGGTTCGTTCCTTCGATGATCCGGATATTGCCGTATTTGTTTTCGATGGAAAGAACGGGATTGTCGCCGACGGAAAACTCCTTGACGATTTCTCTTTTATACTCTTTCCGCGCGGCGAAAGCTTCGGTTGCCAGCAAGGTGATGGCCAAAATAAACAGAATTTTCTTCATGATGTTTCTATTTGAGAGGTTATTAAATTCATTTGTATTTGCTGTAAAGCACTAATTCTGGACGAATAGATGCTGACGATCAATGTAATCTTATTTTCATCGGGCATCTGGACTTCCGGTACCGGCTCCGTTTTCATCGTCTCTAACTCTTGGAGTACTTTAGAGCGTTCGCTTCCGTCCATTAAGGTAAGCATTTGTTTCGTTGTTTCCAGTTCGTTTTCAAACAGCATGGCATAATGGTTTTGCACATCGGCCGGCGAGTCTTCCGGTGAGATCGGTTCGGTCATCTCCGGTTGTGAAGTGAACAGCCAGAAGGCGGTCATCACGGCGGCAGCCGTTGTGAGAGCTCCGATAAGGACACGCAAGACGCGATTCCGTCCGTTGTTTGCTTTCGCTTCGTGCGTTACGTGTGTATCGGTCTCGACTTCCGATATCGTTTCGGCATGCAACGCTTCGAGTCGTCGGGCAAAGCGTTCGCGGTGTCCGTCTTTCGGTTCGCCACTGGCAAAAATTTCGTGCGAATGCGTTTTGATCGTATGTTCTAATATGTTATTCTTTTTGTTCATATCCGTTGGGTCTGATTCAATAAGTTTCGTAACCGAGACAATCCCCGCGTGTACTGTACGCGCACGGTGGAGGGGTTAAGTTGTAGCCTTGCGGCGATATCGGCGAAGTTCATATCGCCGAACAGACGCAGGCTGAGGATGCTTCGGTAACCGACAGGTAAGCGTCCGATGCCGGTACGTATTTCATCGATGTCGGGCTGCTCATCGGCCGGCTCGTCTTCGTCGGCCGGTTCCGACACCTGCTCTTCGTTGATTGAAGTGTAAAAGTTCTTCTGCTTTCGTATGGTGTCGATGGCCGCATTTGTTGCGATCCGTCGCAGGATGCGTTCCATCGCCTGCGGATCGTCGTTGAGCAGTTCGGGACGGACGAAGATTTTCAGCAAAGTGTCCTGCATGATCTCTTCGGCTTCGTCGCGATTGCCGACAACAGCTGCGGCACTCTGATAAACCGGACGGAAGAAGCGGTCGTAGAAAGCCATCTGCGCCTGTTGCTCGCATCTTCGCACGCCATCGACGAGGTTCTTATATTCGTTATCCATTCGTTTGACTGTTCATCCCTATAACGAGGTAAAGGGCGATTTGCTACAACGAAGGTAGAAAAAATACGGTATTTCGCATTTGACTGTATCGTGTTTCGTCCTGCAAAGAGCGGCAGGACATGCCGATATGGGCAAACCGATTTGCCGTACCGGGATTTGGCAAATCTTACCATGTTTCATATTTTTGTGTTTCGGTAGATAAAATAAACGACAGAGACAATGATAGAACAAGATTACATCCTGAAGATCTTACAGGAGTTCTTCGAGGCCATCGCCAAAGTGGTGCGGCGCAGTGATGAGGATGACGAGGCTGCTACGGCTGACATGCAGGCGCGTTATAATGCCATCTACGAGCAATTTTTCCGTTGTCCGGCACATCATTTCTATGAAATCGAAAAAGAAGACCTGCTTAACGACCTGTGGACGGAAAACAGTGAACAGAAAGCGTTAGCCAAAATGCGCATGCTCTCGGAATTACTCTATCGTGACGCACTGATCAAAAAAGAGGGTTCCCTGCGCTACGACTTGTTGGAGAAAGCATTGCTTCTGCTCGAATTTTTGCAACAGAACAGCAAAACCTATTCGTGGGATCAGGAGAACAAAATGGCTTATATTCGTACTCTGCTTGAAGAATACGGATAGTTTCCGACCTTATGTGAGGTCTTCTTTTCGTGATCAGCCGTTCATCGACAAGAGTTCTTCCAATATGTCCCGGCTGTTGCTCAGGCAAGGTACTTTGTGCTGTCCTCCCAATTTGCCGCGTTTCTTGAGCCAGTCGTAAAACAAATGTTCGCGGGCGGGAATTACTTCGAGGGGTTGCAGGGAGATTTCCTTGTAACGTTTAGCGGCATAGTCGGAATTAAGTGTCTGCAAAGCATCGTCCAACACGGTGGCGAATGTTTCGATGGAGGGCGGCGGTGTCTCAAACTCAACCACCCACTGATGGCGTCCTTTTGCCTTGTCGAGCAGGAACAAGGGGGCGGCTGTATACGCCCTCACTAAGGCGCCTGTTTCTTCGCAAGCTTTTCGGATGCCTTTCTCGGTATTGTCCGCCATCAACTCTTCGCCGAAAGCATTGATAAAAAAACGGGTACGTCCCGTGATCACGAATTTGTGCGGGAAGGTAGACGTGAAGCGCACCGTGTCGCCGATGCGGTAACGCCACAGTCCGCCGGCTGTGGTGATGATCATCGCATAATTCACGCCGGTCTCGACCGCTTCGAGCGGGATAGCGATCCCATCGTCCGGACGCCCGGATTCGCCCGTGGGGATAAATTCGTAGAACACCCCGTAGTCGAGCATCAGGAGCATGCTTTTGTCCGACGGGTCGTCCTGTAACCCGAAGAATCCTTCCGAAGCGTTGTACGTCTCCATATAGTGCATTCGGTCCGACGGTATCAGTCGTTCGTACTGTGTGCGGTACGGTTCGAACCCGACCCCGCCGTGGAAAAAGACTTCGAGGTTCGGCCATACTTCGGGCAGCGTCTGTTTGCCTGCTCGCTGCAAAACGGCTTTGATCAGCACAAGCATCCATGACGGAATACCGGAAAGACTGACTACATCCTTCTTCCATGTGTTTTCCACAATCGCCTCGATCTTTTTTTCCCATTCGTCCATTAGAATGATCTCTTTGCGCGGCACACGTATCAGGTTGACGAGCGGATGCAGGTTTTGCAGCAGCACGGCCGAGAGATCGCCGCAATGTGCCCGCCTGTTCAGGGGCGACGGGCTGTGACTGCCGCCAAGGATCAACCCTTTCTTCGAAAAGAAACGCGTGTCGGGGCAATTATGCAGGTAAAGCGCAACGGTGTCGAAGCCTCCCGCATAATGGCAGCGGCGCAGGATGTCGGACGTGACGGGGATGTATTTACTGCGGTCGTTCGTTGTGCCGCTGCTTTGCGCGTACCATCGCACGGTCGAGGGCCACAGCACGTCTTTCTCTCCGTTAATCATCCGTTCGATGAACGGGTGCAAGTCTTCGTAACTCTGAAGCGGGATACGTTCGCGAAAGGTGTCGTACCCGGAGATTTCTACGAAAGCATAACGTTTCCCCCAAACGGTGTTGCGTGCCTTGCCGAGCAGGTAACGCAGCTGCTGCCGCTGGATGTCGACAGTCCGCTTTCCGAACGATTCGATTGCGCGTTGTCGTCGTGCAAAAAAGGGAGAGATGATTTTTGTCCGTATGTCCATGTCCGTTTGCGTCGGGAAACCGTGCCGCAAAAATAATCCTTTTTTTTCAGATTATACTTTCCGTTCGCTTTGGGATCACCAGGCTACTTCGATCGCAACGGGATAGAGCCGGTGAGGATCGAAGAATCGGGCACAACTGTTTATTAAATGTTTCAGGTCGGGTGTGGCGGTACCTTTGAATACTTGCTCGCCGTTTGCCGTTACGGTTATTTCACGGTTCAGGTCGACCAGCTCGTTGCACAGATAGAGTATCAGTCTCCCGTTACGCGAAGGGGTATAATGTTTCTTGAACTTCATTTCGATGCCCCAATGCGGATCGGTCTCAACCGTCTCATAGGTTACATCGTCGATTTGCAGGGTGATCGTGTTGTTCGTAATATTCATCTCGTAACGTTTCCGTCCGGCGTTATCTGCCCGTTCGGGAAGGTAAAGGTTGTAAAAGCCCGGACGGTGCCGGCCGTCCATCTCATAGTCTTCCCACGTCACATGCTTCGGATGCGGGTTTCGTACATGCTGTTTTAGCCACGGAGTCGTAGGACGGTAGTCGATGCTGTGTCCTTTGCCGGGAATCAGTTCGATGCGATGCATGAAATGTTCAGGGTCTTGCGTATGGAGTTGTCGGAAAGCCTCTTGCACATACGATGTCAGCGTATTCCGGTAGAAACCCTTGTCGTCCGCGCCTGTGAGTAAGGAAAATGCTATGTTGCGGCAGTTCTCGGGCGGAGCGTTTTTGAGCGGTTCTCCTCCCGCCATCGGTCCGGCGCCGGCCAGATAGTCGGCGTAGAACGATGCGAGCCGCTGACTGCCGTATCCCCCTTCAGAGATACCGAAGATATACATCCGGTCGGGATCGATCTGCCCCGATACGAGTGACTGTCGCAGCAGCTTCTCCCATGCGAACTGCTTGGCCTTTTGCCACCAGCGATAATATTCGCCCTCATTCGGTATCTGAGGAATGAAATAGGCCGAAGGAGCATCGTCGAACCGGGTGCAAAGGGTCAGCCCTGTTGCCCATTCCTGATGCTTATCGCCCGAACCGTGCAGATACAGGTAGAGCGGAAAACCGTCCTTGGGCTTACCTTCTCCTTTTGTTCCCCAATAGTAGGGCATGACGGCATCACGTTCCAGGTTTTCGGGTAATACCCAGCGCCCCAACGACGTTTCCGACAAAGGCTTCAAGTCGATTAGTTTTTCTTCGGCAAAGGCTTCGTTGGCTGCTTTCCATGTCTCCCACACCCATTGGCGCTGCTGCTCGACCTCCCATAGGTTCATAGTTTTCTCTCCTGCGAAAGTGGCTGTTTTACCTGCCAGACGGTCGGCAAAGAAAGCGGATATCGCCTCTTCGGAGATCCTGTTCGTATCATGCTCATCCGGCGCTGTTGCTGCAGAACAGGAGCACCATGCAATGCTTAACAACAGACCGCCTGCCCGTATCAATCTCATCTTTATTCTTGTATTTAAATTCCGGATGCAAAAATAAACGATTCAACGGAAATAACCGCATACGGTACATAAACAAAAGAAAAAACAATTTTCGGCCATGCACAATGTACAATAGCGCGAGCCTTGTCCCACACTTGTGATCGTAGCGAGAATAGATTCGGAAATCGTATCTTTGTTCCGTGGTGGGAGACAATGGTACATTCGTGAAGGAAGGTAACGATAAGAAAGAAACACGACGCGCCGCGTTGTATGCAAGTCTTTTGGTCGCTGTACCCTGTGTGGTACATATCGTCAATGCGTGCTTCTCGCTGCGGCTGCAACGTTTTGGGCTGGCCCCGCATGATCTTCGAGGATTGTCCGGCATTCTTACGATGCCGTTGCTGCATGCGGGATGGGATCATCTGCTCTCCAACATGCCGCCGCTATGGGTGCTCACTTTCGGACTCATTCTGTTCTATCGTGAAAAAAGCCGGACGATTTTTGCTTACCTCTATTTGATGAGCGGATTGTTCACGTGGAGTATTGCTTCGGCCGGTTCCGTCCATATCGGAGCCAGTGGAGTGATCTATGCTTTGGCGGCGTTCCATTTCGTGACCGGCATGATCCGGCGAGTACCCCGGCAGATGGCTTTCGCCCTGTTAGTCGCTTTTCTGTACGGTGGATTCGTATGGGCATTCTTTCCTTCGCTCTACAGGCATACAACCATCTCGTGGGAAGGACATTTCTCCGGCTTGGTCTCGGGTATTGTTCTGGCGATCTATGTACGTCGTTGGGGCCCGCCGCCTCCACCCGATCCTTTTGAAGGCGAAGACGAAGAACCGGATGAAGATATGGAAGCTTACTGGAAGATACCCGACGAAGAACAGTCTTCCTCATCGGTTCCCGATGCTTGGGAAGGCGTCGGATTGTCAGAAACGGCTTCATTGGGTATATATCCCAATGAGGCACGTATTTTTGCATACGAGAAACTTATTTTCACATCTTCGCAGCGGATCATTTTTTTTTCTTACATTTGTGGTCATACAATCATCCCGTTATGTTGAATAAAAGTTTAGTATCGATTGATCAATGTACGAAAGAAGATATTCTGCGTATTCTTGAGAACGCCCGGAAGTTTGAAGAAAATCCCGACCGCCGCCTGCTTGAAGGCAAGATCGCGGCCACACTCTTTTTCGAACCCTCGACACGTACACGTCTGAGTTTCGAGACGTCGGTGAATCGTTTGGGAGGACGTGTTATCGGTTTTCAGGACGCCTCGACCACCAGCTCGTCGAAAGGGGAGACCCTTAAAGACACGATTCTGATGGTCAGCAATTATGCTGATGTGATCATCATGCGCCACCATCTTGAAGGGGCTGCCCGTTATGCTTCCGAAGTGACGAAGGTACCTATCATCAATGCCGGTGACGGCGCCAATCAACACCCTTCGCAGACGCTGCTCGACCTCTATTCGATCAAAAAGACGCAAGGGACTCTTGATAACCTGACCATCACGATGGTAGGCGACCTGAAATACGGACGTACGATTCATTCGCTGATTGTCGGCATGTCGCACTTCCATCCGACATTCCATTTTATCGCTCCGGAGGAATTGAAGATGCCGGAAGAACAGAAGCATTTCTGTCGTACACACGACATCGGGTTTCATGAACATACCGTCTTTTCGGAAGATATTATCAACCAGACGGATATTCTTTATATGACGCGTGTACAACGGGAACGTTTTACAGATCTTGTTGAATACGAACGGGTCAAAAATGTTTATGTTCTGCATAACAGGATGCTCGAACATTCGCGTCCGAATCTGCGCGTATTACATCCGCTGCCACGTGTGTACGAGATCGCTTACGATGTGGATGGTAATCCGAAGGCGTATTACATCCAGCAGGCGCGGAACGGTCTTTTTACCCGCGAGGCGATTATCTGCGATGTGCTGGGCATTGATATAAAGACGAAAATCGACAATTAATCAGAGATAAAGATGTCAAACAAAGGTAAACGAAAAGAATTGCAGGTGGCCGCGCTTGAAAATGGTACGGCCATAGACCATATTCCCCCGGCTCAATTGTTTAAGGTGGCCGAATTGCTTGGACTTGATAAGATGGACAACCGCATTACGATCGGTAACAACTTTGAAAGTAAGAAGATGGGATGCAAGGGCATGATTAAGATTGCGGATAAGTTTTTTGAGGAAGACGAGATCAACCGAATCGCACTTGTTGCACCGAATGTTGTGCTCAACATCATCCGAGATTATGAAGTCGTAGAAAAGAAATGTGTCCGTCTGCCCGATGAACTGATTGATATCATCCGATGCAACAATCCTAAATGTATCACGAACAATGAGCCGATGAAATCACATTTCTATGTGACAGATAAAGAGACTGGCACCGTCAAATGCCGTTATTGTGAACGTAAAACGAATAAGGAAGAAATTACAATTAAATAGTAAGTCGATGCCGGCTTGCGAGGGAATTTTACTGTAAAACAAATGATTATGAAACAAGACTGGAAACCGGGAACTATGATTTATCCGCTGCCGGCGGTGATGATTTCGTGCGGAAGTGATCCGTCGGAATATAATATTTTGACTGTAAGCTGGGTGGGAACAATCTGTTCGAACCCGCCGATGTGCTACATCTCGGTGCGTCCCGAACGCTTTTCATATCCCATTCTGAAAAAGAATATGGAATACGTGATTAACCTGACGACTCGTGATATGGCATTTGCAACAGACTGGTGCGGCGTTGTTTCGGGGAAGGACCATTGTAAATTCGAGGAGATGAAACTTACTCCCGGACGGGCTTCTATCGTTCGGGCTCCGTTGATCGAGGAATCGCCGCTTTGCATCGAATGCCGGGTCAAAGAGGTGATGAGACTTGGCTCACACGACATGTTTATCTCTGAGGTAGTCAATGTGAAGGCCGATGAGAAATACCTTCATCCCGAGACCGGTGCTTTCGATATGCAGAAGGCAGATTTACTGACGTATGTGCATGGTAAATACTATGGAATGGGAGACTTGCTCGGTTTCTTCGGTTGGTCGGTAAAAAAGAAAAAATAAGCACATGGGGAGATTTATTCTCTTGATATTAAGCGCGATGTGCTATATTGCGGCACCAGCTCAGTCACTTATCAAGCCGGATCATAAGGTGGTGAATCTGGGAGTAAAGGTCGGGTTGCGGGCTTTACAGTCGGATATTTCATCGATTGACTTGGATGAGGTCAGGTTTGAAGATATCCACCTCAAACACGATGTAGGTTATATGGCTGGTTTTCTGATACGGGTCAATGTCGACCGTTTTTTTATTCAGCCGTCGGCTTTTTGGAATTATTCGAGCGGAGACATTCGGTTCGATGTGATTCGTCCCGCTTCGGAGCAGACAAACGAATCAGCCATGGAATTTCCCCAGGCGATGACGATGGAGATCAAATCGCTCGAAGTACCGGTGGTGGTAGGTTACCATTTGATTAAACAACGTCCGTATGTGTTTAGTCTTATGGGCGGAGTCAAGTTAAAATATAATTACGACGTGCAGTTTACGGCGAATAGTCCGCATACTTCTTTCTCATATAACGGGGATACATCGCCTTATCATTGGGCGGCCTACACGGCGATGGAAGTACTGATCGGCAAACTGACTTTCGATATCGGCTATGAATACGGCCTGAATCGCTTGCATTCTGATTTCGACCCGTTTTCATATCATTCGGGAGGAACGGAGAGGGCCTCATCGTTGCATATCAGTAAATACCTGAACGGGTTGAGCATGTCGGTGGGTATTCTGTTCTAAAAAAGAGCGGAAGACTTGTTTACTTAGAACAGGTTTGCGGTACGCTTTTTTCGCCTCCGGAAAATCTCCGATAACGTAGAAAAATCTTTGTGAAACATCAGCCCCACCCCTTGTCGGGTCGGTGACTTCATATTATATCGGTAATACATGTCGTTGGCATGGCTGTACGCTTTCAGACGTATTTCGCCGGAAGGAGTCAGTTTATATTCCAGATCAAATTCTCCGACAAAAGCATTATTTTGAATGTAATTGTCGCGATAACCGAAGTTTCCGTTAAATAACAAACGGTTGTTTAATAACTGGCTTGAAAGAAGCATCTCCACTTCGGTATCCGTGACCCCATCTTGACGAGAGCGGATATTCGTTCCGATCTGCACCTTATCGGTCAGACTGTTCAGGATGCCGGAGAGCTGCGACGACAAAGCCGAAGATGCCATGGCGCTGAACTCATTCGACCGATACGCATTTTTTGAGTAGTCCGGGGTATAGAATTTGTTGAGTACAAGCAGGTAGACGATCTGTCGCGTCATCATATCTTCCGTGCCGATGAACGAACGTACTTGCCGCGCCAGTTCATGGGTTGAATTCGGGAACTCCATATCGAACGAGATCGTCGGGTTTTGTAGTCGTCCGTTCAGTTTCAGCAGGCAGTTTACTGGGATGTTACGTTGAATACCGCTTTCCACAGCCAAGCGTTCATCCAAATCTTGGATATTGGCTTTCAAGTGATAGCTTGCATCCAGACTAAGCAGTGCACTCAGCGGATCGCCACGAAAATCGATGCGGCTCCCTTCCCGAATCTTAAAGTCTTTGCGGATTAATTGTTGCAGACTGAAATTGTAGCTTCCTTCACGGATCGTATATCCTCCATACATGGCCAAATTGCTGCTTGTTCCGTATTGGATTTGGAGATTGCCGCTTCCGTCGCCTTTTATTTTGTCTCCGCTGACAGGGTCTAAAATCAGTTCCAGCTTGGCGTCCGGAGTTACATCGGCAACGATGTTGATGCGTATTTCCGTTCCTTCATCATCGTCATTGGCAGCCTGTGCGATTGTTCTTGTAAGGGTACTGTCTTTTGTCGTCGGATTGTCCTTAAATCGGATGAAATCGTACTCTTCGGCTGATGATCCGTTGGCAAAGTTGAAGCCGACTGTCGTATTGCGGTCGCTTCGCATATTGGCGTTGATATGGATAAGTCGTTCGGTGCCTCGAAGGCTGGCATTTCCCGTTCCGTATAAGACTCCGTAAATGTTGGGGTTTATTCTTTCCGAAGCATCGTATAACAATAGATTGTTTGCTTTGATGTCGGCTGAAAAACCGAAATCCCGAAGGTGATGGTGTTGTACGGTAAAGTCGACAGCTCCCTTATTTCCATGTTTATCGTGAATAACAATATTTCGGCCTTCGATGGTGGTCGGAGTCAGAAATATCGAATCGGAAAAAGAATATGCCGTTTGAAGAAAATCGACTCCAATACGGCCATTCCGGATCAACGCCTTTCCTTTGAAGGAGAGGTCGGAGAAAGGTCCATATAGATGGAGGTTCCCATAGCAACTGCCTTCAAAGGTTTGGGTGAAAGAGCTGAGGTATGGACGTAACAGACCGATATCTAAATCTTTTGCATCGAAATAAAGAGAAAGTCCCTCTTTTTCGCCGACAGGGTAAATGTATCCGTTCACATCCGTCCATGTAGACCGGTCTTTGTAGATGGTGCCCAGCAGCAGGATACCGTTCTGGTCGTTATCCCATTCGCTGAAAAGATTCAGGCGCCCCTGCACGACCCGGTTAAACGAAAAATCGTGCACTTCAAGATTGGTATTGATGATGCGGCTTCCGTAAAGATCATTCAGGCGGAAAGTTCCGGTAGCCCGTCCGCCGAATTGCAGAGCGGGAATGTTGACAATGTCGAAAATATAGCTTAACTCAATGTCGTTCAAATCGAGTGTGAGGGTTTCCTGAGGGCTGAAAGAAGAGATTGTCCCGTTGATTCGGAGGTACTGATCGCCTTTAGATAGATGAACGTTGTCTACGGATATCTTTTCTTTATCAATGGTGATGGAGGCCGGCCGGATATCCCAGGTGGAATCTTTGACGATGATTCTGTTCGGTTCGATAGAGATTTTCGAAAGCAGCCTTTGGCTTCCGTCTTCTTCCGTTATGGAAAATTGCGTGGAAGAAGAGAGGGCTATTTTAACTCCGTCTTTCCGGTTGTTTTCCAGTGTAAAAGAAGTCCTCAATCGGTCGTTGGCGGCATCGGCCTTGATGTGGATTTGATTCCGAGAGCCTTTCTGTTGCAGTTGAGTCGTTCGTATTTCTGCCTCCATAGCCCCATTCGGATTGTTTAACACGATGGAACCATCTTTGAAGACGGATTGGGAAACCTCGAATCGAGGTAATGAAGCATTGAGATGGAATCGTCCATTCGGATTGTCGTAGTGCCCGAAGATGCGCGACGGAGCTAACAAGGCGACCGGGAGCTTCAACGCTTTAGAGAGTCGTTCGGTATTCTCAATGTTTATCGTAAAGGAATAACTGTCTATTCCGATAGAAGTACTTGGAGGGAAAGTCGTGCTCAGCGAAGGAAGATAAGGACGAATAAGATTCACCAGCGAAGGTAGAAGATGAGTGAAAGAACAGGAGCCGGTTACTTCTCCGTTCAAAAGATCCGAATAGACTGTTAGTTTCCGTTCGGAGGATATTCCCGATGCCTGAATGTGTGCCGTATTCAGTAGAAAAGTATCGGTACGTGTCAGGAATGACAGATTGTCGATGGTAATCTGTCCTTGGAAGTTATCGATATGGTTACCGGTGATATTGCTATTTACTTGGAACGAAAGCTCGGGCGAATCATATTTTTCGGTGAGATGTAGCTTGTCCGGACGGAAATGTTCCAACGTGGCGGAGAAATTGAATTCCGACTGTTCTCCATTGTTGTTGAAGAGCCCTTCGGCATGAAGTTTCCCGTTCGGGTCATCGATGCGGATGGTACCGTTGAATTCTTTCGGACGGAAGCCCCCGGAGAGTAAGATGTTCTCGTATGTATACTTTTCGTATTCAAACCGGTCGATTTTGGCCTGAACAGTGCCGGAAAACGCCCCGTTGGCCGGCTTGGAAGCATCCAACTCCGCCTTGAATTGAACTTTTCCATAGGGGGTGTTTTCGTCGAACAGAGGTGCGATATCCAATTCGGAAGATGAGATTTTACCTTTCAGATACGTCGCAAATCGGTGTTCCTTCTCCCGACCGATAAGCATATCCATCTCAAGCGATCCGATGTTGGAAGACAGCTTCCCGAAAGCCACTAACTGATCGATAAATCCGGAAATTTCTCCGGTAAAACGGATCATCCCGAGTCGGTTGATGGGGGCAGGAAGCGAGACGGGCGTTTCTTGAAAGTTATGGATGAGCCGTCCTAAGTTTTCTGACGCCAGTTGTAAGCTGCTTACCTTTCCGAATAAATAGCTTTTTTTCGGATGCCGGATATTTTTCAGGTTCATCTGTGCTTTCAGCGATAGGGTACGGCCCTGCGTTACTGTTAAGTTGTTAATTGTCAGATTGTCGACTGTTCCCGATGCGGAAGCCGACAGCCGGAAAGGCTCCGAAGCATGTTGAAAGGCCGGCACAAATGCGGACAAATCACTGAGACTGATTTTAGAAGGAGCGATCTGTATTGCTACGGGAGCTTCTGTCTGTCCTTTCACCAGCCGGTCGATGCTGCTTCGGACGGAAGCGCCGGCAATATGCAATTGTGTCTGTGGCAAGAGTATCTTTAACTGACGAACAGTGACACTGTCCTGATTACCGGTTACGAAAGCGGATAACTTATTCAACCGGAATCCCGATCGTTCTTTCATACTGAGCTTATGAATCTCTACCGAAAAGGTCGGAGCGTGCAAGGACGGCAATATTATTTTTCCGTTAATATCTTCTAAATGAATATGTCCGGTACTAAATCGATTATCCGGAAAGGGTACATTAAGCACATCATATCTCAGTCGCCCCCGACGAATCATAATTGAATTGATTTTTAGGTCTATACTCGTTTTGGAGAGCGTATCTTTTGATGCAAAGGCATCCATAACAAATTGAAGGTTTAAAGGACTGTCGGGCGTCTCCCGTTCGATGTTCAGCGAGAAACCAAACAGGCGGACAGTCGTGAAAACCCATTGTCCGTGGAGTAACGGCCAGATTTTGAATCCGGCCGAGATATGATCAGCTTCAAACATCTTCTGTCCGTTTTGATCGTCGATTGAAACATCTCCCAACACGAGACGGTTTAACCATTCGATATCGGCTCTGCCTACGGTAACGGGCGCGTGGAGCAGGGCGGAGAGTTCTTTCTCCGCCTCCGATGCAATCCTCTCCTGTACCATCGGGATATGCAGTAGCAATGCGGGAAACGCATAGCCTATCCACCCGATGATGAGTGCTGATATAACGATGTATTTTAAAGCTTTAATATTGCGATCTGTTTATATGAACGGCCTGAAAATCAAATTTAACTCACAAAACTAATCATTATCGCCGTAGATTTTGTTATTTTGTGCCCTAATTTTCGTTAAGCGAAACCGAAGACTTTAGTATGACAAATAATAATGTAACGATATTGGGGATCGAATCTTCGTGCGACGATACATCATGCGCCGTGATACGTAACGGGGTGCTGCTTTCGAATGTGATTGCAGGTCAGGCAGTACATGAGGCGTATGGCGGTGTTGTGCCGGAGCTTGCGTCGCGGGCGCATCAGCAAAATATTGTACCGGTCGTTTCGGAAGCGATCAAACGGGCGGGCATTGACAAATCGGAATTGAGCGCCATTGCTTTCACGCGCGGGCCGGGCTTGTTAGGCTCGTTATTAGTAGGCACTTCTTTTGCCAAAGGACTGGCTTTGTCGCTGGGGATTCCAATGATTGAGGTCAATCATTTGCAAGCTCATGTGTTGGCACATTTTATCAAGCGGTCTCCCGAAGACCACGATCACCCGTCATTTCCTTTTATCTGTCTGTTGGTGTCCGGGGGAAATTCGCAGATTATCAAGGTGGATGCCTACGACCGGATGGAAGTGGTGGGCCAAACGATCGACGATGCTGCCGGAGAGGCGTTCGACAAATGTGCCAAAGTGATGGGGCTGGGTTATCCGGGCGGGCCGGTCGTCAATCGGCTGGCGAATGAGGGCAACCCGAAAGCGTTTGTTTTCAGCAAGCCGCATATTCCCGGATACGATTACAGTTTCAGCGGATTGAAAACATCATTTCTCTATACGTTACGTGATGAGTTGAAGACGAATCCCGATTTTATCGAACAACGGAAAGCCGACCTCTGCGCTTCGCTTCAGGCTACGGTCATCGACATCCTGATGAACAAATTGCGGAAGGCTGTCGATGATTTCGGCATTTATGAGGTTGCCGTGGCCGGAGGGGTTTCGGCTAACTCGGGTCTGCGCGATGCGTTTCATGACCATGCCCGTCGGTTTGGTTGGAAGATTTACTTGCCGCCGAACGCTTTTACGACCGATAATGCGGCGATGGTGGCCATGACCGGATATTTTAAATATTGGGATCGGATCTTTTGTCCGATGGATGCTACGCCATTCGCGCGGGTGGAATTGTAGTCGGGGAAGCGAAATCTTAATTGTACAAAGAAATGACTGTAGAGATTATAACGATCGGAGATGAACTGCTTATCGGACAGGTGGTAGATACGAATTCGGCATGGATGGGTTCGCTATTGAATGATAACGGATTCGAGGTGGTACATAAGACGGTTACAGGCGATAAGGCAGAGAATATCGTATCAGCCGTCAATGCGGCAGGATGTCGTGCCGATGTGATTTTGATTACCGGAGGATTAGGGCCAACCTCGGACGACTTGACATTGCACGCGCTATGCGACTGTTTCGACGCATCGTTACGTTTTTCGGAAGAGGTGTATGCCCATATTGAAAAGATTTTCTCACGTCGGAATTTGACGATGAACGAACTGACCCGGAATCAGGCTCTGGTGCCCGACAAAGCGACTGTGATTCGGAACGAAGCAGGGACAGCTCCCTGCACATGGTTCGAGCGCGACGGCAAAGTCTTCGTTTCGATGCCCGGTGTTCCGGCCGAGATGAAGTGGTTGATGACGCATGAAGTTATTCCCCGTCTGAAAAAAAGATTCCGTCAAGATTTGTATATCAAGCATGATACATGTTGGGTGACGGGATATACCGAGTCGGCTTTGGCAATTGAATTGGCCGATTTTGAGAAACGTCTGCCTTCGTTTGTAAAACTCGCTTATTTGCCGCAGGCTGGTATCATTCGTCTGCGACTGTCGGCATATAGCCGGACGTCGGAAGAAGCGGAAACAACGCTTGCGGCTTTGCGGAAAGAGCTTGAACAGAGATTGCACGGACAGATCAATCCGGAAGGAGACAAGGATATCGAAGTCCTGGTCGGTGAGCGTCTGCGTGCGCGAGGACAGACGGTCGGAACGGCTGAGAGTTGTACCGGCGGTGCCATTGCCGCGGCGCTGACATCTGTAGCCGGAAGTTCGGACTACTATGTGGGCGGTGTGGTGTCATACTCGAATGCATTGAAACATAAACTTCTGAATGTCTCCGAAACGGATCTGGAGCGGTACGGGGCTGTCAGCCGGCCGGTGGTCGAGCAGATGGCACGCGGAGCCTTGCGGGTTTTGGGCTGCGATTATGCGGTGGCCACTTCTGGTCTTGCGGGGCCGGGAGGCGGTACGGCGGAGAAGCCTGTTGGAACGGTATGGATCGCTGTCGCTCACGGAGACGATGTCGTTTCCAACGAATTTCGTTTCTCGAACGTTCGTGATCAAAATATTCGCCGGACAGTGAACATGTCTCTGCTTATGCTGTTGAACGAGATGAGAGATCGTCAACCATAGCGTCAATGGACTCTGCCGATATAACCGTTTATATAATTCATTCAATATTTTATGCCGTTAAACTTACCTCCTAACTTGCCGGCCATTGAGCTGTTGAAGAGAGAACGAATCTTCGTGATGGATTCGTTACGGGCAACGAAGCAGGATATTCGTCCGTTGCGTGTGATCGTGCTCAATCTGATGCCGTTGAAGATTACAACGGAAACCGATCTCGTACGATTGCTCAGCAATTCGCCTTTGCAGATCGAGTTGGAGCTTATGAAGATCAAGGGACATACCCCGAAACATACTCCGATCGAGCATATGCGTGAGTTTTACAAGGACTTTGATGAGATGCGCGAGTGTTTCTACGACGGGATGATTATCACCGGCGCTCCTGTCGAGCAGATGCCTTTCGAGGCGGTTACCTACTGGAATGAGTTGACGCAGATTCTCGAATGGGCTCGGACACATGTTACTTCTACCTTATATATATGCTGGGCGGCACAAGCGGCCTTGTATCATTTCTACGGAGTACCGAAGCATGACTTGCCCGCGAAGCAATTTGGTATTTTCCGTCACACCCTGAATGATCCGTTTCTCTCCATTTTCCGGGGCTTTGACGATGAGTTCTACGTCCCCCACAGTCGCCACACGGAGGTGCGACGCGAAGATATCATGCAAGTTCGTGAGCTGAAAATCCTTTCCGAGAGTGAGGAAGCCGGTGTTTACATGATGATGGCACGCGGAGGACGCGAGTTCTTCATTACCGGTCACTCGGAGTATGCGCCCGATACGCTCGACGGCGAATATAAGCGTGATGTGGCCAAAGGATTACCTATTGAAAAGCCTGTCGGTTATTATACGGACGACGATCCGTCGAAGCCCCCCTTGGTGCGTTGGCGCGGGCATGCGAACTTGCTGTTTGCCAACTGGCTGAACTACTATGTCTATCAGGAGACTCCTTTTTGCGCTGCCGACATCGGCCGGCTCGGAGATTTGTCGTGCCCTAATGCCTGAATGATGATCGCTCAACCGATAGAATTACTTGCGCCGGCCAAAGACCTGCACTGTGGGAAGGAGGCTGTGCTTCACGGGGCCGATGCCGTATATATCGGTGCGCCGAAGTTCGGCGCGCGTGCGGCGGCCGGTAATTCGCTCGACGACATCCGTGCGCTGTGTGACTTTGCTCATATATATAATGTAAAGATTTACGTTGCTCTGAATACGATCCTTAGAGACGGGGAGTTGACGGATGCGGAACGGATGATCCATCGGCTTTATGATGCCGGTGCAGATGCTTTGATTGTGCAGGATATGGGGATTACACGTCTCGATATCCCGCCGATTCCGTTGCATGCGAGTACGCAGATGGATAACTGTACTCCTGAAAAAGTGGCGTTTCTCGGCCGTATAGGCTTCGAGCAGGTGGTGTTGGCGCGTGAGTTGACGCTCGAAGAGATACGGGAGATTGCCGCGCATGCCCCGAACGTGACGCTCGAAGCGTTTGTGCACGGTGCATTATGCGTCAGTTACAGTGGTCGCTGTTACCTGAGTCAGGCGCTTACGGGGCGCAGCGCCAATCGTGGTGCCTGCGCACAATGTTGTCGCCTGCCTTATACGATGGTTGATGCGGATGGCAAGACGATCGCATCCGGTAAGCACTTGCTTTCACTGCGCGATATGAACCGCTCGGACGATCTCGAAGCGATGATGCATGCCGGCATTACATCGTTCAAGATCGAGGGACGCCTGAAAGATATGTCGTATGTTAAGAACATCACGGCTTTTTACCGCCGCCGCTTAGATGCCATCATGGCCAAGCATCCGGTGTTCTTCCGCGCTTCTGCCGGACGTTCGTCTTTCACGTTTGAACCATGTCCGGAGAAGAGTTTCAACCGGGGCTTTACGGGATATTTTCTGCACGGTCGGGAGGCGGAGATCACGTCGTTTGATACGCCTAAATCGATCGGCGAACCGGTCGGAACGGTGAAAGAGGTGCAGGGATGTTCGTTGACCGTATCGGGACTGAAGCCTTTACATAACGGCGACGGCCTTGTCTTCCTCAATGCACGGGGCGAGTTGGAAGGATTTCGTGTGAACCGAACGGAAGCTCATCGCATCTTTCCCGCTCAGATGCCGTCCGTAAGATCGAAGACGGTTCTATACCGCAATTTCGATCATGATTTCGAGGCGGTGCTGGCGAAGCCGTCGGCCGAACGTAAGATCAAGGTCACGATGGAATGGAGCGATTGTCCCGCAGGGTTTGCTTTGACGATAACGGACGAGACGGATGCTTGCGTAACCGTCGTTCGGACGTTTGCGCATGAGTCGGCACGGAAGCCGCAGTCCGACAATATCCGCATGCAGTTATCGAAACTCGGAGAGACACCGTTCGAAGCCGAAGATATTACGGTGACGATGCGCGAAAACTATTTCGTGCCTTCATCGTTTTTGGGCGAGATGCGTCGCGAGGCGGTAGAAAAACTGCTCGCCGTGCGTCGGATTCGCTATCCCCGTCGGTATGCCAAGCGTCCGGTGTGCAATGAAACCGTTGCATTCCCTTCCACGACGCTCGATTATACGGCGAACATTTATAACGCACAAGCCGAAGCGTTTTATCGCCGGCACGGCGTGCAGCGGCTTGAGCGTGCATACGAAGAAAGACCGCTTGACGGCGTGCCGCTGATGTACACCAAACATTGCCTGCGTTACAGCATGGGGTGGTGTCCGGTGCATCACAAACGGAAATCGCCGTATAGAGAACCTTTCTACCTCAAATATAAAGACACCTCTTTAAGGCTTGAGTTCGATTGTCGGCGTTGTGAGATGCGGATCGTAAAGTAAGCGGGACGGAGAAGGATTGGGTTTTTCCGTTTCCTTCATTCCGTTACTTTCCCCAGAAATTTCCTGATATGTTCGACTGTCTCACCCCGGCGAGCCGTATAATCCGTCAGCTGGTCCTCTCCGATGCGACCGATCATGAAGTAACGAGATTCGGGATGTGCAAAATAGAAGCCCGCCACGGACGACGTGGGTGAGAGCGCTCCGTTCTCGGTGATGGCGATCCCGATGCGGTCGACTCCGATCAATCGGTCTAAACTGAATATCAATCCCTGATCGGGAAGGGAAGGGTATCCCACAGCCGGCCGGATGCCTCGGTAATGGGCGCGAAACATCTCGTCGACGGAAAGCTCTTCGTCCGGTACATATCCCCAATATTCACGACGCACTTTCGTATGCAGATATTCGGCGGATGCTTCGGCCAGCCGGTCGGAGAGAGTCTGGAGCAACATCAGGTGATAACTGTCTTCTTCCTGTTCATACCGTGCACGCAACTCTTCCATGCAATCACCAGCCGTTACCGCAAATACACCGACATAATCGTTCCGTCCTTCCGAAGCCGGCATGACATAATCGGCTAATGAGAGGCACTGTCCTTTGTCGTTCGGCGACTGTTGGCGCAAGACAGGGATGACTGTGTCGGCAATGCGGATATTGTCGCCTTCGCTTGCCGATGGAAAAATCTCATAAAGAGCCTTACAGCAAGCGTTTCCTGCTATCAGCCGCTTCAAGAGAGCCTGTGCATCGTTATAGAGTTTAAGCGCTTCTTTCGCCTTGGCACGTTCCGCCTCCGGACGTTTTTCGAGCCACGCAGCACGGCATGCCGGGCAGTCATGCAGTTGCATCAGATCGTCGTAACGGCCGGTTATCCGCCATGCCGTAAAGAGGAATACCCAGTTGATGTACGGCACAATTTCGGCCACAGGGATGGCGAGCAGCTGTAAGCCTTTCTTCTTCGGTTCGGCAGGCGTATAGTTCGCCCAATCCGTCTGTAACTTGAGCTTCTGTGCCTCGGCATACGGCAAGAGGGGTTTTACCTCCTCGTTCGATTTGGCTTGACGCAGACGCTCGTATTCATCCGTCAGTTCGGTCACATAGGCATCATGCGTGGCGGGGTTGAGCAGCTTGGCGGCAATCAGCGGATTTTGCGAGGCATCAACGACATGAATCACGGGATGGTCGTAATGCGGTGCTATTTTCAGTGCGGTATGCAGCTTCGAGGTGGTGGCGCCACCAATCATAATCGGGGTAGAGAAGCCGGCCTTCTGCATCTCGTCGGTTACGTGTACCATCTCTTCGAGCGACGGGGTAATCAGTCCCGACAGGCAGAGCAGGTCGGGCTTTTCGTTACGTACCGTTTCGATGATTTTTTCCGCCGGCACCATCACGCCGAGGTCGATCACTTCGTAATTATTACATGTCAATACAATAGAGACGATGTTTTTGCCGATGTCGTGCACATCGCCTTTAACGGTGGCAAAGACAACCTTGCCGGCTTTGGTCGCACCGGACGATGTTTTTTGCGCTTCGATGGCCGGCTGAAGGATGGCGACGGCTTTCTTCATCGTACGTGCCGTTTTCACGACTTGCGGCAGGAACATTTTTCCCGCACCGAACAATTTGCCGACGCGGTTCATCCCGTTCATCAGCGGCCCGTCGATAATGGCAACGGCTTGTCCGTACCGTTGCAGAGCTTCCTTCAGGTCTGTTTCAAGGAAATCGCCGATTCCTTTCAGCAACGCGTATTCGAGTCGTTCGTCGAGCGACCGGTCGCGCCATGCGTCATGTGTCTTTTCCTGCTCGCCGGAGGCCTGCTCGATATGACTCTGTGCATAGGCAATCAGTTCTTCGGCCGCCTCGGGACGACGTGCCAAGATCACATCTTCGAGGAGGTTCCGGAACGATGGTTCAATATCTTCGTACGTGACCGATGCCGACGGATTCACGATCCCCATATCCATACCTTCGCGAATGGCGTGATAGAGAAAGACGGAGTGCATGGCTTCGCGCACATAGTTGTTTCCGCGGAATGAGAACGAGAGGTTACTTACGCCGCCACTTACCTTCGCTCCGGGCAGATGTTTTTTGATCCATTCTACAGAGCGGATAAAGTCGAGACCGTAGCCGTTATGCTCGGGCATACCGGTCGCGATAGCCAGCACGTTCGGGTCGAAGATGATGTCCTGTGGAGGAAACCCGATTTTTTCGGTCAGCAGACGGTAAGCGCGTTCACAGACTTCGATTTTGCGTTCGAAAACGTCTGCCTGTCCCTGCTCGTCGAACGCCATCACAACGGTTGCCGCCCCTAATTGCCGTATCCTCGCGGCACGTATCAGAAACTCTTCTTCTCCTTCTTTTAGACTGATGGAGTTGACGATGCTTTTACCCTGCACACACATAAGCCCTTCTTCGATGACTTGCCATTTAGATGAATCGATCATCACGGGCACACGTGAGATGTCGGGCTCGGAGGCGATCAGGTTGAGGAATGTTTTTATCTCTTCTACGGCATCGAGCAGTCCGTCGTCCATGTTGATGTCGAGCACTTGCGCGCCGTCTTCAACCTGTTTGCGGGCGATGGTCAGCGCCTCTTCGTAATTCTTCTCCTTGATCAGGCGGAGGAACTTGCGTGAACCGGCCACGTTACAGCGTTCGCCGATATTCAGGAAGTTGTTTTCCGGCTTGACTTCCAACAGTTCGAGTCCGGAGAGCCAAAGCGCATCCGGTGGAGGTACGGGCATGTGTGGACGTGCATGGAGGATGAGTTCGGAATATTGGGCAATATGCTCGGGGGTTGTCCCGCAACATCCCCCGACGATATTTACCAGTCCCTCGTCGATGAAGTCTTTGATTTGCGCAGCCATCTTCTCCGGGGTCTCGTCGTATCGTCCGAACTGGTTAGGTAGACCGGCGTTCGGATAAGCGCTGATAAAGTATGGGGCAATGTCGCCCAGCTCTTTGAGGTACGGTTTCATATCGGCTGCTCCGAATGAACAGTTCAGCCCGATGCTCATCAGCGGAATATGCTGGACGGAGGCCAGAAAAGCAGCGAGCGTTTGACCGGAGAATGTACGTCCTCCCTGTCCGGACAAAGTCAGGGAGAGCATGATGGGACGTTCCCGGTTTGGGGTGCGCATCACGTCCAATGCAGCTTCGAGGCCGGCTTTTACGTTCAGCGTATCGAACGTTGTTTCAAAGAGGATGAGGTCTACGCCACCGTCGATCAGCGCCTCTACCTGTTCATGGTAGGCTCGAAACAAATCCATGTATGAGACGGCTCGGAAAGCCGGATCACTCACGTCGGGGCTCATCGAGGCGGTTTTATTTGTCGGTCCGAGCGATCCGGCCACGAAAATGGAACGTTCGGGATGTTCGTTCATGTAGTCGTTGGCCAGTTGGCGTGTGAGTCGTCCGGCTGCAAGATTCATCTCACGCACGAGAGAGGCCATGCCATAGTCATCCATCGAAATGGCGTTGGCATTAAACGTATTGGTAGTGAAGATATCGACGCCCGCGTCAAGGTATTGCCGATGTATCGAACGGATGACTTCGGGTCGTGTGATGTTGAGCAGATCGTTATTGCCTTTGAGCGTTCCGGTGAAATTGGCAAACTGTTCGCCACGGTA
This sequence comes from Tannerella forsythia, assembly GCF_001006485.1. GTDB lineage: Bacteria > Bacteroidota > Bacteroidia > Bacteroidales > Tannerellaceae > Tannerella > Tannerella forsythia. The sequence continues at coordinate 5,417 of NZ_JUET01000129.1, read as the reverse complement.
ATCCGCTTCGGTCAGTTTAAAGCCTTGTATCATCGTCCCCATCCCTCCGTCGAGGATCAGGATGCGCTCGTCAAGTAATTGTTGTATCGTTTTTTTCGTCATGAATATGCTGTATTCTGAAGTATGCAAAAGTACGGAATTTGGAAATTATCGTGTACATTTGTCCTAAAATAGCATCCGTCGATGAAAAAAGGAGCGAAAAGTTTCACGTTTTATGCGTTGATGATTTTGGTTTTCGGGTCGTTGATGTATGTCGTCATCCGCGAAGGCGAAAGCCATCAGAGGGTGACGGAGGCAGTCATGCAGGCGGATGCGCCGAAGAATCTGGCCGAGGGGTTTACCGTTTTTCTGCAACTGGTGTCTGAGCATGTTCACTCTTCGTTCGGATTGTTGTTGCTGCAAATCATTGTCATTCTGATTACATGCCGCATTGTCGGAGTACTTTTCAAGAAGATCGGACAGCCGATGGTGATCGGTGAGATTTTGGCGGGAATCATTCTGGGGCCGTCTGTGCTCGGGCATTTCACACCGGAGTTTTCACAGTTCCTGTTTCCCAAAGAATCGTTATCGAACATCAACCTGTTCAGTCAGTTCGGACTGATGCTTTTCATGTACACCATCGGGATGGAATTAGACATGGGAGTGGTACGCAAGAAATTGCGGGAGACGATGATGATCAGTTATACGTGCATGTTGATGTCGTTCTTCCTCGGCATGCTGGCCGCCTATCTTGTCTATGACCGGTATGCCGATCAGCATACGCCTTTTCTGCCTTTTGCCCTGTTCATCGGCATCACGATGAGTATTACGGCTTTCCCAGTGCTGGCACGCATCATTCAGGAGCATCGTCTGACGCGTACCCATCTGGGCACGGTGGCGCTGGCCAGCGCAGCCAACGGCGATGTTACGGCGTGGTGTCTGCTGGCTATCGTGGTGGCAGTGGCACAGGCCGGTACGATGCTAAGCGCAGTTTATAATATCGTTTCCGCAGCCGTGTACATCCTGATGATGTTTACTGTTGTACGTCCGCTGTTGCGGATGGTCGGCAACTTGTATCATAACAAGGAGGTGGTGAGTAAACCGCTCGTGATGCTGATGTTCCTGCTCTTGCTGATGTCTTCTTATCTAACCGAAATCTTGGGTTTGCATGCGCTGTTCGGCGCCTTTGTCACAGGATTGGTAATGCCGGAGAATTTGCGTTTCCGGAAAATTATGACGGAAAAGGTCGAAGATATATCACTTGTGCTGTTCCTTCCGCTGTTTTTCGCATCGACAGGGTTGCGTACCGAAATCGGGCTGATTGATTCGCCCGACATGTGGCTGACCTGCCTGCTCTTCATCGCTTTTTCGACTGTTGGCAAGTTCGGTGGCGCGTTGCTCTCGGCACGATTTGAGCACGAAAGCTGGAAAAACAGCTTCTCGCTCGGAGCGTTGATGAACACGCATGGACTGATGGAGCTGATTGCGCTTACCATCGGATATGAGATGAAAATCCTCCCGCCACCCATCTTCGTGATGTTAATTTTGATGACGCTTGTCACCACGTTTATGACGACTCCGCTCCTGAAGTTCATCCATCTTTGCTTCCGCACGGGTGAGAAGATCAAACAGCAACGGATGGAGCAGTTTAAAGAAGGACGGTTTAAGGTGCTGCTCTCTTTCGGGCGGGCAGGCAACGGACAGATTATGCTCGATGTGGCGCATCAGATGTTCTCGCAGGGTAAGGACAAACTTGATCTGACGGCATTGCACCTGACGGTCGGGGCGGATGTTAACCCGCTGCATACCGATAATTTTGAGCGTGTCAGTTTCGGTCCCATCCTCTACGAGGCGCGCAAACTGAATATGCAGATACATACGCGTTATGAAGTGGCGGATCATGCGAGCGAATCCATCGTCCGTATCGTCAATGACGAGCCGTTCGACTTCCTGCTTGTGGGCGCCGGTATCTCGATGAGCAACCTCTCGTCCGATATGGATGCACGGAGTATCCAAAAGTCGTTCTTCGGAATCTTCAAGAAACTCAAGGTGCAAGACCTGTTCTCGCCCGGATCGCTGATTCATGATAAAACGAAGGAATTCATTGAGCGGAGTCACTCGTCGGTGGGGGTCTTCATCAACCGAGGGTTCGTACAGGCGAACCATATCCTGATCCTGATCAATTCGTCGGACGATCTGATCCTGCTCGACTACGTGCACGTGCTGTTGCGGTCGACGCATGGCACGGTCAGCCTTCTGAACCGGACGAATTTCGTCTCCGACCCAAACGACCACATCGTCCGTACCCTGACTGATTTCACGAACGAGACGGAGAATGCGCACATACTGCCCGAAAAGAACGTGATGAGCGAATCGTTCAGCGATCATGATTTTATGCTCGTCAGCTATACGGCGTGGAACATTATTTCGGAAGAATGCAAAGACGCCCTTCAGGATATGCCCTCCACACTGATCATCCACCATCGGGAAAAGGTGTAAATCGTTTTGCGTTCTTTGCGGTAAAGAATAAATCGCAAGGATCGTAAGGTTTCAGTCAGCGTTCAGCCGTCAGCATTCAGCCCCCTCTGCGCTCGGATACCGTGTACCCGGCATAACAATTAACCATTGACCATTAACCATTAATTTGTCATTCAGAGCGAAGCGAAGAATCTCTTCCCTTTCCCCTGCGAGATTCCTCACGGTGTTCGGAATGACGAACACAGTTATTTGCGTTGATTTGCGCCCATTTACGAAATTCGCGTTCGGATATTGCCGACACCACACAAAAAAAGGGCGAACACTGAGGTTCGCCCCTACACGGCATACCACACGCTGTTTGCTGATGGCTGACCGCACCGCATTCCCCCTTTGAAGGGATAACATCCCCCCTTCGCTTTCGCTCTTTCCCCCCTTTGAAAGGGGGAGGGGGGATGTTCCTCTGCGTTCGGATTCCGTGTACCCGGCATAACAATTAACCATTGACAATTAACAATTGAATTACGTCAGGCTTTCAGCCCTCCGCTGAGGGGGTCGCTCTTTCCCCAACGCTTCGCTTCGCTCCACATTGGGCTGAATTAACGCGCCCTTTCAGGGCTCTTCTCTAATGGTTAATTGTCAATGGTTATGCGTGGTACATATTGTAGAGACGCAAACCTTGGCAACACGGCGGTTAGAACAGGTCGGCATGGCTGCCGGTTCTGACGAGATTGAGGATGTGCAGTTCACCGGAATCCTCCTTTTCGTATACCAGAAGCCAGTCCGGATGGATGTGACACTCTCGCAACCCTGCAAATTCACCGCTGAGCGCATGGTCGCACCTTTCCGGTGGTAAGGCTCTATCCTCAGCCAGCGACAGAATGACCTCGTTAAGGTCTTCCTCCGACAATCTGCGTTTACGGGCACGCTTCAAGTCGCGCTTGTATTGCCCTGTATAGACAATCTGTCGCATTATTTGACGCTGTCGAGATACTCATTGAAATCCTTGCAGTGCGTTACTTTGCCTTGGCGCAGTTCACGCATTGCCCGGCGGGTAGCCTCGATGCCGTCATCTACGGAGTCGGGGGCGATAAGTCCCAACTCACGAAGATAATTGACCAGACTGCGGCCTTCCTGCGTCTGCTCATTGATATGGATAGTATAAGTTGCCATTCTCTTGCCTCCTGATTACTTTTCTCTTGTTTCAGTGCAAACTTACAACTTTTCCATCAATCGTCCAAGCGTAAGACGTATTTTCCCTTTCCGTCGTGTGTCAATAAGTCAAAGAGTGTTTGAGGTTTTTCTCGTCCCCAATGCTTTATTCAGTTGCCAGCAGTCAGCAGTCAGCCCTGCAAATTCCCCCTTGGAAGGGGTAACATCCCCCTTCGCTTCGCTCTTCCCCCTTGGAAGGGGGGGATGGGGGATGTACATGTCGGCGTTATGACGGGCGAACACAAGGTTCGCCCCTACAAATTAATTTGTCAATGGTTATTTTCTAGATACATGATTCGGCGTGTACCCGGCATAACAATTAACCATTGACAATTAACAATTAATTTGTCATTCAGAGCACTCTTTTCTGTTACTTTTGGCTTGACCCAAAAGTAACCCAAAGGTCAAGGCTTCGTGCGCTTCACACGCCTTCGCGACGCTTGCAGGTCGGAAAATCAGGTAACTTGCTTCGCTTCGGACAGCCTGATTTTCTTTCGCCCTGCTCGCTGCTCCGTCGGCTCACCGCCCGAGGCCCAAGGACGAAATTAATTTGTCAATTGTTATTTTCTAAATACATGATTCGGCGTGTACCACGCATAACAATTAACCATTGACAATTAACCATTAATTTGTCATTCAGAGCGAAGCGAAGAATCTCTTTCTGTTACTTTTGGCTTGACCCAAAAGTAACCAAAAGGTCAAGGCTTCGTGCGCTTCACACGCCTTCGCGACGCTTGCAGGTCGGAAAATCAGGTAACTTGCTTCGCTTCGGACAGCCTGATTTTCTTTCGCCCTGCTCGCTGCTCCGTCGGCTCACCGCCCGAGGCCGAAGGGACGAACGCCGAGGGCGTTCGAGGCGAGATTCCTCACTACGTTCGGAATGACAAAGGGGGGAGGCAGAATGACAAACACAGTTATTTGCGTTGATTTGCGTCATTTGCGAAATTTGCGTTCGGATATTGCCGACACCACACAAAAAAAGGGCGAACACAAGGTTCGCCCCTACACGGCATAACATAATTCAATTGTTAATGGTTAATTGTTATACCAGGTACATGATTCGGCGTGTACCACGCATAACCATTGACCATTGACAATTAACAATTAATTTCATGATTCGGCGTGTACCACGCATAACCATTGACCATTGACAATTAACAATTAATTTCATGATTCGGCGTGTACCACGCATAACCATTGACCATTGACAATTAACAATTAATTTCATGATTCGGCGTGTACCACGCATAACCATTGACCATTGACAATTAACAATTAATTTCATGATTCGGCGTGTACCACGCATAACCATTGACCATTGACAATTAACAATTAATTTCATGATTCGGCGTGTACCACGCATAACCATTGACCATTGACAATTAACAATTAATTTCATGATTCGGCGTGTACCACGCATAACCATTGACCATTGACAATTAACAATTAATTTCATGATTCGGCGTGTACCACGCATAACCATTGACCATTGACAATTAACAATTAATTTCATGATTCGGCGTGTACCACGCATAACCATTGACCATTGACAATTAACAATTAATTTCATGATTCGGCGTGTACCACGCATAACCATTGACCATTGACAATTAACAATTAATTTCATGATTCGGCGTGTACCACGCATAACAATTAACCATTGACAATTAACCATTAATTTGTCATTCAGAGCGAAGCGAAGAATCTCTTTCTGTTACTTTTGGCTTGACCCAAAAGTAACCAAAAGGTCA
>NZ_JUET01000128.1 GCF_001006485.1 Tannerella forsythia | reverse complement strand
GCAGGTGCGTGCCGGGATAGAGATGAGTGAAGGTGCCGGGCACCAGCTTCCAGAACTTGCGCAGCACCAACTGGTGCGGCTGCGGTGCGCTGTTGTCCCACCAGTTGTTGAGGCGCGGCCAGCCCGAAGCGCGCGGCTCGTCCCACACATTGTCCTGGTAGTTGGGGTTGTTGGCATCGGCATAGATGATGAGCGGCTTGGTCACGCGCACCATCTCGATCGGGTCGGTCGGGGCCGGCGGCGACCAGTCGGTGCTGTCGATGTTCGGAAAGGCAGGAAGGGTATCGGACATGATGAGACTCCCCATGGGAAAGGATGTGCGGATCTGTTTCTTTTCTGGGGCCGCCCGGCGCGAAGGCCGTGGGCGGAGTGCGACGGGCAGGGCGATAGCCGATCGCCGCCGGCCCGACTCAGTCCCATATGGAACTGGTC
>NZ_JUET01000127.1 GCF_001006485.1 Tannerella forsythia | reverse complement strand
ACGCATACTCAACAAACATGGACGTGAGAGGGTGAAAGCCGCGCTGACAGGCTCGTTCTCAGAAACCGACCTGATTGTTCTCAGACAATTGAAGGAAACACTCGACCTGATCGAAGAACAGACGGCGGACTGTCAGCAAGAACTCGTCCGGCTCTGCAAAGAACATTACCCCAAACCATACGAACGCCTGCAAACCATCCCCGGTGTCAAGGAACGCGCAGCCACGGCAATCATTGCGGAAACAGGTGTTGATAT
>NZ_JUET01000126.1 GCF_001006485.1 Tannerella forsythia | reverse complement strand
CCAAGCTTGTAGAGGAAAGTAACATACTTATATTCGCAATCTCCGAGACACACCGACCGTCACGGAGCCAACAGTCGTGTGTTATAGTCACCCAAACAACCGAATTTGGGAGGGATTGAGCAGCAATGTAAGCAAACTCACAAAATACGTTTTAGAGGAAAGGTATAAATAAAAAAAAACGAACCCTCTATAAAACCCTTAGGATTCTGTGTTTTTTATGTTTATTTAACAGTTTGCCAATGATAGAGGTTCCTTCATAGTAAAATATCTTATTGCATATCAGCGAAATATGTGCTATTTGGGGTACATAAAACAGATTTCGTCATTTATACTTCCCTAAAAATGACCTCGAAAAAATGAGGGGGAATGGATTGTGCAAAGGTCTCTTATGTGAGTTTGTTACAGCACTAAGATATTTGTTACAGCACTAAGATAAATGAAATTTCTGATATCGGCAAGTGGTGGACAATTTGTTGTTGTTTAATGACTTGATTTTTTTCGGAAGATCATAAATCTACTAATTTAGGTTCTTTGAAAAATTTGCATCGGCGGGCAAAAAAAGCGATCTTTGTCCCTCATTTAACATCCCGGAATGAAAGTTTGTATTGCAGAAAAGCCCAGTGTGGCCCGCGAGATTGCGGAAGTACTTGGAGCCCGGACAAAGAGAGAGGGCTATATCGAGGGGAACGGTTATCAAGTGTCGTGGACATACGGCCATCTCTGCACGCTTAAAGAACCGCACGATTATACGCCCGAATGGAAATCGTGGCGTCTGCAGTCGCTGCCCATGATTCCTCCGCGGTTCGGCATCAAGCTGATCCCGAGCGATAGCTACGAGAAGCAGTTCCGTATTCTTGAAGGACTGATCCGGAATGCCGAAGCGGTCATCAACTGCGGGGATGCCGGTCAGGAAGGTGAACTGATTCAACGCTGGGTGATGCAGAAGGCCGGCTGCCGCTGCCCGGTCTATCGGCTGTGGATTTCGTCGCTGACGGAAGACGCCATCCGCGAAGGATTCAAGAACCTCAAAGACGAGTCCGACTATCAACGCCTCTACGAAGCGGGTCTCTCGCGTGCCATCGGCGACTGGATGCTCGGGATGAATGCCACGCGTCTCTATACGCTTCGTTACGGACAAAATAGACAAGTGCTTTCCATTGGGCGTGTGCAGACACCTACGCTGGCGCTGATCGTGAAGCGGCAAAAGGAGATCGAAGCGTTCAAGCCCGAACCTTATTGGGAACTGAAAACGATCTATCGCGAAACGATGTTTGCCGCTACGCAGGGCAAATTCGCCCGCAAGGAAGAGGGGCAGGCGTTGTTGGAGGCGGTAACAGGCCGGCCGTTCGTCATCACCGGTGTGGCTAAAAAGAAAGGAAAGGAAGCGCCTCCGCGCCTGTTCGACCTGACTTCGTTGCAGGTGGAATGCAACCGGAAATTTGCGTTCTCGGCCGAAGATACGTTGAAGCTCATTCAATCGCTTTATGAAAAAAAGGTGACTACGTATCCGCGTGTCGATACGACGTTTCTGAGCGATGATCTCTACCCGAAAATTCCAAATATGCTCAAAGGGCTCACCGATTATGCGAGTCTTACGGCTTCGTTGCTGTCGGGCCCGATCCGGAAAAGCAAAAAGGTGTTCGATAACACCAAAGTGACGGATCACCATGCCATCGTGCCTACCGGTGTGCCGCCGCGTAACTTGACGGACCATGAGCGGAAGGTCTACGACCTGGTGGCACGCCGCTTTATCGCTGCGTTTTACCCCGATTGTGAGATCTCTACGACGACCGTTCTGGGGGAGGTCGAGAAGACGGGTTTTAAAGCAACCGGCAAACAGATTCTCAAGCCGGGCTGGCGCGTTATCTTTGGCAAAGAAACGCAGGAAACAGCGGAAGAAGAACAGCCGACGGCAGAAGAAAATGGCGTGTTGCCCGACTTCGTGAAAGGAGAGCGCGGGCCGCATCAGCCGGATTTTGCAGAGAAGTGGACGACTCCGCCCAAACCCTATACCGAGGCGACTTTGCTCCGTGCGATGGAAACGGCCGGGAAGTTCGTGGAAGATGAAGAACTGCGCGATGCTCTGAAAGAAAACGGCATTGGCCGCCCTTCTACGCGTGCGGCAATCATCGAAACGCTTTTTAAACGCAACTACATTCGTAAGGAACGTAAGAATCTGTCGGCCACTTCGACGGGAGTAGAGCTGATCGGTATCATTCGTGACGAGTTGCTTAAAAGCGCCGAACTGACAGGGCAATGGGAGAAGAAACTGCGTCAGATCGAGCAGGGCGTTTATCAGGCCGAAGCGTTTCTCGACGAGCTGAAACAGATGGTCGGGCAGATGGTGCGGAACGTTCGCACCGATCGTACCACGACTACAATCACGATTGAGGAAATGGCTTCCGGTTCCAAAGAGGGGAAAAACACAAAAGCCTCCGCGAAAGAAAAACCGGTGAAAGTGAAGCGGAAGAAACAGGGCACCGTTACTCAGGATACGGCGTCAGCCCATGGTTCGCCTACCTGTCCGATTTGCGGGAAAGGAACTTTGCTGCGCGGGAAAACGGCTTACGGATGCTCCGAATATAAAAGCGGCTGTACGTTTCGCCTGTCTTACGAGCAGCATGGAAAAGATTTGAGCAACGAAGAATTACTAACCCTCGTGCGGAAACAATCGTTTCCCCGTAACCCGTAAAGGATAAGGAATAAGGAAGAGGAAGTATAATCAAGGGTTGAAGTCTTTTAGCTTTGTCTTCAATTCCTGACGGGCAAAGAATATTCGGCTCTTGACCGTTCCTAAAGGAATATGTAGCGCCTCGGCAATTTCGTGATAGCGATAGCCACTCACATACATAGAGAAAGGCGCTTTCAATTCTTCGTTCAGAGCGTCTATAGCTCCCGTAATTTCCTGTAACTGACAGGTACCGTCGGGGGTATCAAAACTCGAATCGTTCGTCACATGGAGATTGTATAAATCGACATCCTGCTCAACAACAGTCTGCGTACGCAATACACGGTGATAATTGTTAATGAAAATATTACGCATCACCGTCAGTACCCAACCTTTGAAATTCCGGTTGTCTACATATTTCTCCCGATTGTCTAAAACCTTGAGCGACGTCTCCTGCAACAAATCCTGTGCATCTTCACGATTTGCCGTTAACATCAATGCAAAATTCATCATGTTCTCCTGCATGCCCAATAGTTTTTTCTGAAACTGTGATGTGTTCATTGTCATTTTCTCCTAACAATTATCGGTTGCAAACATAAATTATTTTTTGAGCAAATCCTCCTTGCTTTGTTTTTTATTAACGTATTCGACGTCGTTTTGGCTTTTTTTGGGATGGTTGGGGCTGTTATACATACAATACTACCCGAGCAAATCGGCTGATCCGAAAGATAGTGGGAGTAAATCTTCTGCCGAGTCGAGCCGGCAAAACTCCGAACGTCCGCACATCCACACCTGCATCGGTCGATGATAACGCAGTTCTGTCTCGAGCAAGACTTGACGACATGCTCCGCACGGACTGATCTTCTCCTGAATCTCTCCGTCTTTCAACGCTACCAAGAACAAAGCCTTGACGGGTGTATCAGGATATTGTGCCCCCGCTGCAAACAGCGTCGTCCGTTCGGCACAAAGTCCCGACGGATAAGCGGCATTCTCCTGGTTGCTCCCCGATACGAACGTGCCATCCTCAAGCACGGCTACCGCACCCACCTGAAAATGCGAATACGGTGCGTATGCTTTCTTTGCCGCTTCGATCGCCGCCGTCATCCATCGCTTTTCGTCATCGCCTAAATCGGCTATCAGCCCGCGATGCACGCGTATCTCTACTGTTTGAGTCTTTTCCATTGAAAATGTCATTGCTCTTGTGTTACGTTGCCGACAAATTTACATATAATCGTTGAATATTTAAGCATGTGTTCCATAGTATTAGATTCATGTGGTAAAGCAGTATGATAATTAATATATTGAAAAACAGTACGAAATGCAAGGTTTATACGATCTTGCCACATGGCTTTTTTTAATTTTAATGCATGGTTATTTGTGATATAAGGGGGGCATAGACGATGCTTTTCTGCTCTTTTTAGATAATTAACAGAGTGAAAACGGTCAGTCTTGCCGGAAGTCGTATCTTTGCCGCCGAATTGGACGTGGATAGATTTGTATGGCTTGCAACCACGGGAAAAAATGCTAAAAAAGAAGGTTCTTCCCTGTCGTTCAGCCACGCGATTCCATCTCAAAGTTCGGTTCGTAATCCATGTTTTACTTAAATATTTATCAATAATGAGTTATTTATTTACCTCCGAATCGGTGTCTGAAGGACACCCCGATAAGGTAGCCGATCAGATTTCGGATGCCTTGCTGGATGAATTTTTGGCGTATGACAAAGATTCGAAAGTTGCGTGCGAAACGCTGGTAACGACCGGTCAGGTTGTGCTGGCAGGAGAAGTAAAGTCGAAAGCCTATGTCGATGTGCAGGATGTGGCTCGCCGGGTAATCGAACAGATCGGTTATACGAAAAGCGAATATCAGTTTGAGGCGAAGTCATGTGGTGTGCTATCGGCTATTCATGAGCAGAGCGGCGATATCAACCGCGGTGTGGAGCGTTCCGACCCTTACGAACAGGGCGCCGGTGATCAGGGGATGATGTTTGGATACGCGACGAATGAAACGGCGAATTATATGCCGTTGGCGTTAGATCTTTCGCACCACTTGTTGCTTGAGCTTGCTGCGATCCGTAAAAACGAACTTGAGAAGATGCCGTATCTTCGTCCCGATGCAAAAAGTCAGGTGACGATTGAATACGATGATCACGGCAAGCCGTTGCGTATCGATACGATTGTCGTTTCCACCCAGCACGATGAGTTTATTACGGCAGGCAACGGTCGCTCGCAGGCGGAGGCCGATGCTGCGATGCAGCAGAAGATTGCCGAAGATGTGAAAACCATTCTTATTCCGCGGGTCAAGGCGCAATATCCCGAGCATGTGCAGGTGTTATTCAATGATCGGATCAAATATTTCATCAACCCGACAGGCAAATTCGCGATTGGCGGTCCTCATGGCGATACGGGGCTGACGGGTCGTAAGATCATCGTCGATACGTATGGCGGTAAAGGAGCGCATGGCGGTGGCGCTTTCTCGGGAAAAGACCCTTCGAAGGTCGATCGATCGGCTGCTTATGCGGCGCGTCATATCGCCAAGAACCTCGTAGCGGCAGGCGTTGCCGATGAGATGCTGGTACAAGTCTCGTATGCCATCGGTGTAAGTAAGCCGATGAATATCTTCGTCAATACGTTTGGACGATCCAATGTGAAAATCAGTGACGGGGAAATCGCCGACAAGATTTGGGAACTCTTTGATATGCGTCCCAAGGCTATTGAAGAGCGCCTGAAACTGCGTCATCCGATTTATCTGGAAACGGCTTCGTACGGACATATGGGACGTATTCCGCAGACGGTTCGGAAAACATTCCATTCGCGCTATAATGCAGAACCGGTGGTCTGCGATGTGGAACTGTTTACTTGGGAGAAACTTGATTATACGGACAAGGTAAAAGCGGCCTTCGGTCTTTAAAGCACAAGTAGATGATTAAATCCTACAAGAGCTGTTTCGGAAAACGAGACAGCTTTTTTTATAGACGATTTGCAACCTTGGGCTTATACATTCAATCCAGATTCCGCAATAGAACCAATAAGAATGAATTTAATTCAGGCCTTCAGCCCTCCGAACAAGGTCCGGATGTCGATACCCCACCCTTTTGAGGGATGGGGCTGAAATAATTCGGGCTTGTAGCCCCTTCGGGTAATGGTTATGCGTGTTACACGCCAAATCATGTACCCGGCATGACAATTAACCATTAATAAATAGGGGGCGAGATTGTTCAGCCCAATGCGAAGCGTTGGGGAAAAAGGCATCGCGTCTCGGCGGAGGGTTGTAAGTCTGACGTAACCCTTGTCGTATATTCGTACGTCTATTATTATATGATAAACGCCGAACGGTGTATCGCGTAATTTGGGATAAATGAAGAAAAAAAGATGTGCTGCTATGAGAGAGAGGAGGAGTCGTTATCCTTCCTGCCGGAAGAGTATCGGGGTAAGCAAGAAGTTGTTTGACGGGTGGATTGACATCCGTAGAGGGCTTCCTTTGTCTTATGGGAGGCGAAGAAAAGCATTGAAATCCAATTTTTTTTGAAGAAATGCTTGTCGGATAAAAAAAAGTCCGTATCTTTGCCACCCGAATTTGGAAAAGTATAAACAAATATAATAGTGTTTAAATAGTAGTAAAATGCCTACAATTCAGCAATTAGTAAGAAAAGGAAGGGAAACGTTGGCGGTGAAAGGTAAGTCGCCTGCACTTGATGCTTGTCCTCAAAAAAGAGGTGTTTGCGTGCGTGTGTATACCACTACGCCGAAAAAGCCGAATTCCGCGATGCGTAAAGTGGCCCGTGTTCGTTTGACGAATCACAAGGAGGTGAACTCGTATATTCCCGGAGAAGGCCATAACTTGCAGGAACACTCGATTGTGATGGTGCGGGGCGGCCGTGTGAAAGACCTGCCGGGTGTACGTTACCATATCGTGCGTGGGACATTGGATACGGCGGGAGTCGCCGGGCGTACGCAACGTCGTTCGAAGTATGGGGCGAAACGTCCAAAGGCCGGGGCCGCGAAGAAGGAATATAAAAGGAGAAAAGAGTTTACGAGTTAGAAATTATATAATCGGTTTTTAGTTATTGGGGAGAAAAAATTGATGAATGAGGGTTGAGTAAATGGTTCGGAGGAGCCGTTGAAGACAGTAAGAAATCAACAACCAAGAACAAGAACGAAAATTCTGAAAGCAAAATGAGAAAATCAAAGCCTAAAAAACGGCAGGTCCTCCCGGATCCTGTCTATGGTGATGTTCGGGTTACAAAGTTTGTAAACCATTTGATGTACGACGGTAAGAAGACCGTTTCGTATGAGATATTCTATTCCGCATTGGAGCGTGTGAAAGCCAAGATGCCGAATGAAGAAAAGTCAGCGCTCGAAATCTGGAAAGCTGCGCTTGAGAATATAACCCCTCAGGTCGAAGTAAAGTCCCGCCGTGTGGGTGGTGCTACTTTTCAAGTACCGACCGAGATTCGCCCGGATCGTAAGGAGTCCATTTCAATGAAAAATTTAATAGAGTACGCTCGCAAACGTGGCGGGAAATCCATGTCTGAAAAATTGAGTGCTGAAATTGTAGATGCGTTCAATAGCCAGGGCGGTGCCTTCAAACGTAAGGAGGATATGCATCGTATGGCAGAAGCCAACCGTGCTTTTGCTTATTTCCGCTTTTAATGTTTAATGAGAAGAAGACGATGAGCAAGGCAGATGCAATATTGAAAAATACACGTAATATCGGTATTATGGCCCATATTGACGCGGGAAAAACGACTACATCGGAACGTATTTTGTTTTATACCGGTCTGACGCATAAAATCGGAGAAGTGCATGACGGTGCCGCTACGATGGACTGGATGGAGCAGGAGCAGGAGCGGGGAATTACCATTACTTCCGCCGCAACGACAACATTCTGGAATTACAACAATGAGAGATTTAAAATTAACTTGATAGACACCCCCGGGCACGTCGACTTTACAGTTGAAGTAGAACGTTCGCTGCGCATCCTTGACGGAGCGGTGGCCGCATTTTGTGCTGTGGGCGGAGTGGAGCCGCAGTCGGAGACGGTGTGGCGCCAGGCCGATAAATATAATGTTCCGCGTATCGGTTACGTAAACAAGATGGACCGCTCGGGAGCGAACTTTTTTGAAGTGGTTCGTCAGGTGCGTGACGTGCTGGGAGCAACGCCTTGTCCGATTCAGATACCGATCGGCGCCGAAGAAAACTTTAAAGGCGTGATTGATCTCGTGACCATGAAGGCTATCTATTGGCGCGATGAAACGATGGGCGCTCAATATGAGATCGAAAACATTCCGTCCGGACTTTTGGCTGAAGCGCAGGAATGGCGCGATAAAATGCTTGAAGCCGTAGCCGAATGTGACGACACGGTCATGGAAAAATATTTTGACGATCCTTCTACGATTACGGAAGATGAACTTCGTGTGGCCATCCGTAAGGGTACGATTGACATGAAGATCAATCCGATGATTTGCGGTTCGTCGTTTAAGAATAAAGGAGTGCAGACGCTGCTTGATGCCGTTTGCTCGTACTTGCCGAGTCCGGATGATACGGCGGCTGTCACAGGTCATGATCCGCGTAATCCGGAGATTACCATCGAGCGCAAACCGACGCCGGATGAGCCGCTCACGGCTTTGGCGTTTAAGATTGCCACAGACCCCTATGTAGGGCGTTTGTGCTATTTCCGGGTGTATTCGGGCGAAATGCAAGCAGGGTCTTATGTGCTGAATACGCGTTCCGAAAAGAAAGAGCGTATCTCACGTCTGTTTCAGATGCACTCGAACAAGCAGAATCCGATGGAGAAAATCGGGTGCGGCGATATCGGTGCTGGCGTAGGGTTTAAAGACATACGTACCGGCGATACGCTGTGTGACGAAAATAATCCGATCACGCTCGAGTCGATCGAATTCCCCGACCCAGTAATTGGTGTGGCGGTAGAACCGAAGACACAAAAAGACCTTGATAAGCTTGGGGCCGGATTGGCCAAGCTGGCGGAAGAAGACCCGACGTTCCGTGTGGAAACAAACGAAGAAACCGGCCAGACCGTGATTCGTGGCATGGGAGAGCTTCACCTTGAAATTATCGTAGACCGTCTGCGTCGCGAGTTTAAGGTGGAATGCAACCAGGGGCGTCCTTTGGTGTCGTATAAAGAAGCGATCACGCAGTCCGTTGAGTTACGCGAAGTATATAAGAAACAAACAGGAGGGCGTGGTAAGTTTGCCGACATTATCGTTCGCATCGAGCCGGCAGACGAAGCATTTGAAGGTCATTTACAATTCGTCGACGAGGTGAAAGGCGGAAACGTGCCGAAAGAATTTATTCCTTCCGTACAGAAAGGATTTGAGAAGGCGATGACGAACGGCGTCTTGGCCGGCTACCCGCTGGATAAGCTGAAAGTGACATTGATCGACGGTTCGTTTCATCCGGTTGACTCCGACCAGTTGTCGTTCGAGATATGTGCTATTCAGGCATTTAAGAACGCAGCGGAAAAGGCCGGCCCTGTTCTGATGGAACCGATCATGAAGCTGGAAGTCGTTACTCCCGAAGAAAACATGGGAGATGTCATTGGCGACTTGAACAAACGTCGCGGTCAGGTGGAAGGCATGGAATCGAGCCGTACGGGTACCCGGATTGTTAAAGCAAAAGTGCCTTTGGCTGAGACATTCGGCTATGTGACGGCTTTGCGTACGATTACGTCCGGTCGTGCTACCTCGTCCATGCAATTCTCGCACTATGCACAAGTATCGTCGTCGATTGCCAAGCAGGTGCTGACCGAAGTACAAGGGCGGGTTGATTTAGTCAAATAATATTAGAAACTAACGATATGAGCCAAAAAATCAGAATTAAATTGAAATCTTACGATTACTCGCTGGTCGACAAGTCGTCCGAGAAAATCGTCAAGACTGTGAAGGCTACCGGAGCAGTCGTAAGCGGACCTATTCCGCTGCCGACTCACAAACGGATTTTTACCGTAAACCGCTCGACATTCGTGAACAAAAAGTCACGTGAGCAGTTTGAACTGTCGTCTTACAAACGTTTGATAGACATTTACAGCTCGACAGCCAAAACGGTAGATGCTTTGATGAAGCTGGAATTGCCCAGCGGAGTGGAAGTAGAGATTAAAGTGTAAAATTAAAAAACAAAGTGAAATGCCAGGATTATTAGGAAAAAAAATCGGAATGACATCCGTATTCAGTGCCGAGGGAAAGAATCTTCCATGCACTGTTATCGAAGTAGGTCCTTGTGTGGTTACACAGATTAAGACCATGGAAAAGGACGGCTATGAGGCGATTCAGTTGGGTTTTCAGGAAAAAAAAGAAAAACATACGACGAAGCCGGAAGCCGGTCATTTCAAGAAGGCAGGCGTAGCCCCACAGAGACACTTGGCTGAGTTCAAGAATTTTGATGCTGAGTATAAGCTCGGAGATGTACTTACCGTAGACTTTTTGAATGATGCGACCTTCGTAGATGTGATCGGCACATCGAAGGGAAAAGGATTTCAGGGAGTCGTAAAACGTCACGGTTTCGGTGGTGTAGGTCAGACCACGCATGGTCAGCACAATCGTGCGCGTAAGCCGGGCGCTATTGGCGCCTGTTCGTATCCGGCGAAAGTCTTCAAAGGTACACGCATGGGCGGACAAATGGGCAACGTGCGCGTAACGGTTCAAAACCTTGAAGTGATCAAAGTGATGCCGGAAAACAACTTGCTGTTAGTGAAAGGCTCTATTCCGGGTGCAAAAGGTTCAATCGTATTAATTGAGAAGTAAGGCAATGAAACTAAACGTATTTAACAGAAAAGGGGAAGAAACCGGCAGAACGGTTGAACTCAGCGATGCAGTGTTTGGTATTGAGCCGAATGATCATGCGATCTATTTGGATGTGAAACAATATATGGCGAATAATCGTCAAGGGACACATAAGTCGAAAGAAAGAAGCGAAGTATCGGGAAGTACCCGCAAACTTATTCGCCAAAAAGGTAGCGGTGGAGCTCGCCGCGGTGACATCAATTCGCCGGTATTGGTCGGTGGAGGTCGTGTATTCGGACCGAAGCCGCGCGATTATAGCTTCAAACTGAATAAGAAAGTGAAAGCGTTGGCTCGCCGTTCAGCCCTCTCATATAAGGCAAAAGAGAACTCGATTATGGTGCTTGAAGACTTTACGATGGATACCCCGAAAACGAAAGACTTCCTCTCGATGCTGAAAGTCTTGAAATTGGATGGAAAGAAGATGCTGTTGATTTTGCCTGAGAGCAATCATTTCGTATCTTTGTCGGCTCGTAATCTGCCGCGCGCGAAGGTCATAGCCGCGTCGGATCTAAATACATATAAAGTGATGGATGCTGCGAACCTGGTGTTTACGGAACAGTCTGTCGCTGTCATTGAAAAACTTTTAAACGCATAAGAAGGAGGAAATAAAGATGGGAATTATCATTAAGCCGATCGTGACCGAGAAGCAGACTGCTGTGACGGAAAAAATGCCTAATCGCTTTGGGTTCCGCGTTTCTCCGGATGCGAATAAATTAGAGATAAAGAAGGCTGTTGAAGAGATGTATAACGTCAGCGTAGAAAGCGTGAACACGATGAATTATTCGGGAAAGCGCAAGAGCCGTTATACAAAATCCGGGATCATCAACGGAAGACAAGCAGCCTATAAGAAAGCAATTGTAACATTGAAAGAAGGAGAAGTCATCGACTTTTTCAGTAACATTTGATAGGAGATGGGAATACGTAAATTGAAGCCCACATCGCCGGGGCAAAGACACAAAATTATCGGTGCATTTGATAAAATCACTGCAAGTACACCGGAGAAGTCTCTCGTAGTCGGAAAGAAGAGAACAGGTGGCCGTAACAATACCGGAAAAATGACGATGCGTTATATCGGTGGCGGCCACAAGCGTCGTTTTCGTTTTATTGACTTCAAGAGAAGCAAAGATGGCATTCCTGCAACCGTGAAGTCGATTGAGTACGATCCCAACCGGACGTCTCGTATCGCATTGTTGTATTATGCTGACGGAGAAAAGAGTTACATCGTTGCTCCGAATGGTTTGGAAGTAGGCCAGACAGTGATGTCCGGAAAGGATGCAACGCCGGAAGTCGGCAATGCTTTGCCGATGCAGAGCATCCCTGTCGGTACGATTATTCATAACATCGAACTTCGTCCGGGACAAGGAGCGAAATTGGTTCGTTCGGCCGGTGCATTTGCTCAGTTGACATCGAAAGAAGGGGACTATGCCATCATCAAGATGCCTTCGGGCGAAACCCGTAAGATCTTGTCGGCATGTAAAGCGACCGTAGGTAGCGTAGGCAATTCGGACCATGCACTCGAGAAATCCGGGAAAGCGGGACGCTCGAGATGGCTCGGCCGTCGTCCGCACAACCGTGGTGTCGTGATGAACCCGGTAGACCACCCGATGGGAGGTGGTGAAGGACGCGCCTCCGGAGGTCTTCCCCGTTCTCGTAAGGGCTTATATGCTAAGGGCATGAAGACGAGAGCGCCGAAGAAACCGTCTTCCAAGTATATCATTGAAAGAAGAAAGAAGTAAAATGATTAATTGAAAAACTATGAGTCGTTCGTTAAAAAAAGGTCCATATATCAATGTGAAATTGGAAAAGAAAGTCCTGGCGATGAATGAGTCGGGTAAGAAGACGGTGATAAAGACATGGGCAAGAGCGTCCATGATATCTCCGGACTTTGTAGGGCATACGATTGCCGTGCATAATGGGAACAAATTTATTCCCGTATTCATCACCGAGAATATGGTGGGTCACAAGCTGGGAGAATTTTCACCGACGCGTATATTCCGTGGCCATGCTGGAAACAAGAAGTAAGAAAATGAAAAAAATAAAATAAATGGGCAGAAGAAAGAAAATATCAGCAGAAGCCAGAAAGGAAGCCTTGAAAAGTGTTTCTTTTGCGAAATTGCGCAACGTGCCGAGTTCACCGCGCAAAATGCGTCTGGTCGTCGATATGATTCGCGGCATGGAGGTGTTTAGGGCGCTGGGAGTCTTGAGATTCTCCAATAAAGACGCAGCTACACCGGTAGAGAAATTGCTTCGTTCGGCGATTGCCAATTGGGAGCAGAAGAATGAGCGAAAAGCAGAAAGCGGAGAGTTGTTCGTTACGTCCGTCCATGTGGATGGAGCAGCAACGCTCAAGCGTATGCGTCCGGCCCCGCAGGGAAGGGGATATCGGATCCGTAAGCGTTCGAACCATGTGACCTTGTTTGTCGATACGAGAAATGTAGAGGCAGATGCAAACAATAACAAAGAAAGTCAAAATTAAGAACAGATGGGACAGAAAGTAAATCCGATTAGTAATCGTTTGGGAATCATTCGTGGATGGGATTCGAACTGGTACGGTGGAAAGAGTTACGGTGACACTTTGCTGGAAGACAGTAAAATTCGCAACTACTTGAATGCCCGTCTGGCTAAAGCAAGCGTTTCGCGCATCGTGATCGAACGTACGTTAAAGCTGATCACCATTACGGTGTGTACGTCGCGTCCGGGGATCATCATCGGAAAAGCCGGTTCGGAAGTTGACAAGCTCAAAGAAGAATTGAAGAAGATTACCGATAAGGAGGTTCAGATCAATATTTTTGAGATTAAACGTCCGGAATTGGACGCCGTGATTGTCGCCAATAATATTGCGCGTCAGCTGGAAGGAAAAATCGCTTACCGTCGTGCCGTGAAGATGGCTATTGCTTCGACCATGCGGATGGGAGCGGAAGGTATAAAAGTGCAGGTTTCGGGACGTTTGAATGGTGCTGAGATGGCGCGTTCCGAAATGTATAAGGAAGGACGTACTCCTCTCCATACATTCCGTGCCGATATTGATTATGCACTGGCAGAAGCGCTGACAAAAGTCGGTCTGATAGGAATAAAGGTTTGGATTTGCCGTGGTGAAGTATACGGTAAAAAAGATTTGTCTCCTTCATTTACAGTTTCGAAAGACTTCAGTCGTCGGGGCGGGGAAGGCAGTATGGGACGCGGTGATCGTGGGGATCGCGGCGGAAAACCGTTCAAACGCAGAAGAGAGAGAGACAAAGAAAAAGCCAATCGTTAAATTATTTAACAGTTAGAGAACTATGTTACAACCAAAGAAAACAAAGTTTAGAAGATCCCAAAAGGGGCGCGCCAAAGGCAACGCCCAGCGGGGAAATCAGTTGGCTTTCGGTTCGTTTGGAATCAAATCGTTAGGTACGAAATGGATCACAGGCCGGCAGATTGAGGCCGCCCGTATTGCCGTTACACGTTATATGCAACGTCAAGGACAAGTGTGGGTACGTATATTCCCGGACAAGCCGATCACGAAAAAGCCGTTGGATGTACGTATGGGAAAAGGAAAAGGTAATCCTGAAGGATTTGTAGCGCCTGTTACGCCGGGACGTATGATTTTTGAAGTGGAAGGTGTACCGTTTCATATCGCGAAGGAAGCGTTGCGTTTAGCCGCACAGAAGCTTCCGGTAACAACCAAATTCGTGGTGCGCTATGACTATGATATGCAAAATGAAACCGTGTAAATGTTATGAAGATTAAAGAAGTAAGAGAATTAAGTACCAAAGAATTGGTTGAAAGAATGGACGCGGAAATGTCGTCTTTGGATCAGAAGCAGATTAATCATAGCATTTCGCCGTTGGATAATCCTGCTGCAATGAAAGAGCAACGCCGGACGATTGCGCGTCTGAAAACAGTGCTGCGCCAACGTGAATTGAATAACGAATAATCATGAAGCCTGATATGGAAACGAGAAATTTAAGAAAGGAAAGAACGGGCGTGGTATTCAGCAACAAGATGGATAAAAGCATCACCGTTGCCGTAAAATGGAAGGAAAAACATCCGATTTACGGAAAATTCGTGAACAAGACGAAGAAATATCATGCGCATGACGAGAAGAATGAATGTAACGTGGGGGACACGGTAAAGATTATGGAGACACGCCCTTTGAGCAAGACGAAAAGATGGCGTTTGGTACAGATTATAGAAAGGGCTAAGTAAGATGATACAGCAAGAAACAAGATTAGTAGTAGCGGACAATAGCGGAGCGAAAGAAGCTCTGTGTATCCGTGTGTTAGGTGGTACGCGTAAACGTTATGCCACGGTAGGCGATATCATTGTCGTAGCAGTAAAAGGCGTCATTCCTTCGAGTGATATGAAGAAAGGCGCCGTATCGAAAGCGGTTGTTGTACGGACAAAGAAAGAGATTCGTCGTCAGGACGGTTCTTATATCCGTTTCGATGATAATGCTTGTGTATTGTTGAATCAGGCGGGAGAAATCCGGGGAAGCCGTATTTTTGGCCCGGTTGCTCGTGAGTTACGTGCGACCAATATGAAAATCGTTTCATTGGCACCGGAAGTACTTTAATCGGTAAAAAGGTATTGTGATGAGTAAGTTACATATAAAGAAAGGCGATATCGTCTACGTAAACGCCGGAGAAGATAAAGGAAAAACAGGGCGCGTCCTGGAAATGCTTGTAAAAGAAAAACGTGCCATTGTGGAAGGGGTTAATATGGTGACGAAGCATACGAAACCCAATGCCCGAAATCCGCAAGGCGGACGGGAAACCAAGGAGGCATCGGTTCATATCTCGAACCTTAATCCGTTGGACCCCAAAACGGGAAAACCGACCCGCGTGGGACGCAAAGAAGTGAAAGGGAAGTTAGTGCGTTATGCTAAAAGATCAGGAGAGGAGATTAAATGATGGGTACGATAGCAACAGTAAAGCAAGATTACAGAGACCGGATTATACCGACGTTGAAGAAAGAGTTTAGCTACACGTCTGTGATGCAGGTTCCTGTGCTGAAGAAAATTGTAATCAATCAGGGACTGGGAATGGCAACGGCAGATAAGAAGATTATTGACGTGGCTATAGACGAGTTGACGAATATTACCGGTCAGAAAGCCGTCGCTACCTATTCGAAGAAAGACATCTCCAACTTCAAACTGCGTAAAAAAATGCCGATCGGAGTCATGGTTACTTTGCGTCATGAGCGTATGTATGAGTTTTTGGAACGTCTGGTACGTGTAGCATTGCCTCGTATTCGCGACTTCAAAGGTATTGAAAGCAAGCTCGACGGCCGGGGTAATTATACGCTCGGCATTCAGGAGCAAATTATTTTCCCGGAAATAAATATTGATAATATTACGAAAATATTGGGAATGAATATTACCTTTGTGACTTCCGCAAAAACGGATGAAGAGGGATTTGCTCTTCTGCGCGAGTTCGGACTGCCCTTCAAGAATGTAAAAAAGAATTGAGATATGGCAAAAGAATCAATGAAAGCCCGCGAAGTAAAACGGGCAAAGCTGGTAGCGAAATATGCGGCTAAACGATTGCAGTTGAAGAAAGAAGGCAACTATGAAGCGTTGCAGTCCATTCCTAAAAATGCATCGCCGGTGCGTTTGCATAACCGTTGCAAGATGACGGGACGTCCGAAAGGATATATGCGTCAGTTCGGTATTTCGCGTATTCAGTTTCGTGAGATGGCTTCCAACGGCCTTATTCCCGGAGTGAAAAAGGCAAGCTGGTAAAAGTAAAAAACATGTGAGTGTTGAGTGTTAAATATTGTCCGGATGGTCCGGATCAATTTAATGAAATAATATGACAGATCCTATAGCAGATTATTTAACAAGATTGCGCAATGCAATCAAGGCGCAGCACCGTGTAGTAGAGGTGCCGGCGTCGAATTTGAAAAAAGAAATCACCAAGATTCTTTTTGACAAAGGTTACATTCTTAACTTTAAGTTTGTAGACGAAGGCGTGCAGGGAACGATTAAGATCGCCTTGAAATATGACGCCGTGAATAAGGTTAATGCGATTAAGAAATTAGAACGCATATCGTCTCCGGGTCTTCGCCGGTATGTAGGTTACCGCGAGATGCCGAGAGTACTGAACGGTCTTGGAATTGCAATTCTTTCTACCTCTAAAGGTGTGATGACAAATAAGGAAGCCGGTGAGTTAAAAATCGGTGGTGAAGTATTGTGTTACGTTTATTAAAATTAGGAGGAGGATAGCGATGTCAAGAATTGGAAAATTACCTGTTCACATACCAAGTGGTGTGACCGTTACAGTGAAAGATAACATGGTCACTGTAAAAGGACCGAAAGGAGAACTTACACAGAAAGTGAATCCCGAGATCAAAGTGTCTGTGGAAGGCGGAATATTAAAGGTTGAAAGACCAACGGATGAAAAAGAGCACCGTGCTTTGCATGGCCTCTATCGTTCTTTGATCCACAATATGGTTGTAGGGGTATCCGAAGGATATAAAAAGGAGCTTGTGCTGGTCGGTGTCGGCTATCGTGTTGCGAATACCGGTCAGTTGCTGGACCTTTCGTTAGGCTATACGCACAATATCTACCTTCAGTTACCTGACGAAGTGAAAGTAGAGACAAAGTCGGAGCGTAATCAGAGTCCGCTCATTATTTTAGAGTCGGCCGATAAACAGTTGCTCGGACAGATCTGTGCAAAGATTCGCTCGTTCCGTAAGCCTGAGCCTTATAAAGGAAAAGGTATTAAGTTCGCGGGCGAAGTGATTCGAAGAAAATCAGGCAAATCTGCATCTAAGTAAGTGATGAAATAGGAGATAGACTATATGGCAACGAAAGAAACAAGAAGATTAAGGATCAAACAAAGCATACGGAATAAAGTATCAGGCACCTCGGAATGTCCGCGTCTGACCGTGTTCAGAAGCAACAAGCAGATTTACGCGCAGGTAATCGATGATACGACCGGAAAGACGCTGGCTGCCGCTTCGTCTTTGAAGCTGGCGGACAAAGCTCCGAAGAAGGAAATCGCTGCAAAAGTCGGCGAAGTGATTGCAAAGAATGCACAGGAAGCCGGTGTACAGGCCGTGGTGTTCGACCGTAACGGATACCTGTATCATGGGAGAGTGAAAGAATTAGCCGATGCTGCACGGAAAGGCGGCCTTAAATTTTAAGAAAGATGGCAATAAATAATAGAGTAAAATCGACGAACGATTTAGAACTGAAAGATCGCCTGGTGGCGATTAATCGTGTGACGAAAGTGACGAAGGGCGGACGTACATTCAGTTTTGCCGCCATCGTCGTAGTCGGAAATGAAAATGGTATTGTCGGATGGGGCTTGGGAAAAGCCAGTGAAGTAACGACCGCAATTTCGAAAGGTACGGAGTCGGCCAAAAAGAACTTGGTTCGTATTCCCATTCATAAGGGTACGATTCCTCATGAACAAGCGGCAAAGTTTGGCGGAGCCGAAGTGTTGATCAAGCCGGCTACCCTCGGTACCGGCGTGAAAGCCGGAGGTGCTATGCGCGCTGTTTTGGAAAGCGTCGGCATTACGGACGTGTTGGCTAAATCCAAAGGATCGTCCAACCCCCATAACTTGGTCAAAGCGACGATCGCCGCGTTGAGTGAACTGAGAAGTCCGGCCATGGTGGCGCAAAACAGAAACGTGCCGGTTGAAAAAGTATTTAAAGGATAAAGAAGGAGGAAGTTCGAATGGCAACAATTAAAATAAAACAAGTAAGAAGCAGAATTAAATGCCCGAAAGTTCAGAAAAGAACCTTGGATGCATTGGGCCTGAGAAAAATGAATCGTGTGGTTGAACATGAAGATACTCCTTCGATCCGGGGAATGGTAGAGGTCGTGAAACATTTAGTTTCCGTTGAAAAATAATAATCGAAGGGCGCTTTTATAGAAAGGTGCCCGGTAAAAAATAGAAATTGATATGAATTTATCTAATTTGAAACCGGCCGCAGGTTCGGTGAAAACCAGAAAACGTATCGGTCGCGGTCCGGGTTCGGGCCGGGGAGGTACTTCGACAAGAGGCCACAAAGGGGCTAAATCACGCTCGGGTTACAAACACAAAGTGGGATTCGAAGGCGGACAGATGCCTATTCAACGGCGTTTGCCGAAGTTCGGCTTTAAGAATATCAATCGCGTAACCTACAAAGCCATTAATCTTTCGACTCTGCAGGAGCTTGCCGAAACCAAAAGTCTGAACAAGATTGGGCTGGAAGAGCTGCGGAGCGCCGGCTTTGTTTCTGCCTCACAATTAGTCAAAGTACTTGCCAAAGGTGCCTTGTCCGCAAAAGTCGATGTCCAAGCACATGCTTTCTCGAAAAAGGCGGAAGAAGCCATTGTGGCAGCCGGCGGTACGGTTTCCAAACTGGGTGACGACGCCGAAAAAGCGGAATAATTATGAGAGCAATTGAGACAATTAAAAATATCTGGAAGATAGAGGATTTGCGGAAACGCATCCTGATAACGCTTTTATTGGTGCTGATTTACCGCTTCGGCACATACATCGTACTTCCCGGTATCGATCCGAAAGACTTGACCGCATTGGGCGAACAAACGCGCGGTGGATTGATGGCACTTTTGGATATGTTCTCGGGAGGAGCTTTCTCGAATGCGTCAATTTTTGCCTTGGGAATCATGCCTTATATCTCAGCTTCGATTGTGATGCAGTTGGCAGCCATTGTGATTCCTTCGTTCCAGAAGATGCAGCGTGAAGGAGAGAGCGGACGGAAAAAGATCAATCAATGGACGCGTTATCTGACCGTGATCGTGTTGATTCTGCAAGGATCGGCTTATTTGGTAAACTTAAACGTACAACTTAGAAGTGCAGGGGCGGCGATGCCTACCGACTGGTGGTTTAAAGTTTCTTCAACCATCATCATGGCGGGAGGAAGTATGTTTGTCCTTTGGCTGGGTGAGCGTATCACCGACAAAGGGATTGGCAATGGTATTTCTTTTATCATTTTGATCGGGATCATTGCGCGTCTGCCTCATTCGCTCTTCGAAGAATTTACATCACGAGTAACGGAGAAATCCGGAGGTTTGGTAATGTTTCTCTTTGAAATTTTATTTCTGCTTCTGGTGATGGCCGGTGCGATTCTGTTAGTACAGGGAACGCGTAAAGTCGTTGTTCAGTATGCGAAACGCATCATCGGAAATAAACAGTATGGCGGGGCACGTCAGTATATTCCGTTGAAGGTGAATGCTGCGAACGTGATGCCGATTATCTTTGCTCAAGCGATTATGTTTATTCCGATTTCGCTTGCGGGATTTTCCAATACGGGCGAGAACAGCACTTTCATGCGGGCATTTATGGATAATACGGGATTTTGGTACAACTTTGTCTTTGCTTTATTGATTATCGCATTTACGTATTTTTATACGGCCATTACGATTAATCCGACTCAAATGGCAGACGACCTGAAGCGTAATAACGGATTTATTCCGGGGGTAAAACCGGGAAAGGCGACGAAAGAATTTCTGGATGAGATTATGAGTCGGATCACGCTTCCGGGCGCGATTTTCCTTGCCGTCGTCGCCATTATGCCGGCTTTTGCACGGATTCTGGGGATTAGTCAAGGTTTTGCACAATTCTTCGGCGGTACCTCATTGTTGATTTTGGTCGGTGTCGTATTGGATACTTTGCAGCAAATAGAAAGTCATCTCTTGATGCGTCATTATGATGGTTTGTTGAAATCTGGACGAATCAAAGGACGCACCGGGTCCATAGCCGCATATTAACGATGATCTATCTGAAGACGGATGAAGAGATAGAATGGATGCGCGCCGCGAATCAATTGGTGGGAAAGACCCTGGGCGAATTAGCGAAACATATTGTGCCAGGGGTGACTACCCTCCGGTTAGATAAGATTGCCGAAACGTTCATACGCGATCATGGGGCGGAACCTGCTTTTCTGGGATACGGAGGTTTTCCGAATTCGATTTGCACGTCGATTAATGAGCATGTTGTGCATGGAATCCCTTCGGATAAAGATATTTTGAAAGAGGGAGATATCATTTCAATCGATTGTGGAACGAAACTGAACGGCTTCGTGGGGGACTCGGCGTACACGTTTTGTGTCGGGGACGTCGCTGAAGATGTCCGAAAGTTGTTGCGTACGACGAAAGAAGCATTGTACAAAGGGATAGAGCAAGCCCGTGTCGGAAATCGGGTCGGCGACATCAGCAGTGCGGTGCAGACCTATTGCGAGAAGCAAAACTATTCGGTTGTACGTGAACTGGTGGGGCATGGATGCGGACGGAAGATGCATGAGGAGCCCGAAGTGCCCAATTACGGGCGTCGCGGTTGCGGACCGGTACTGAAGAGCGGGATGTGCATTTGCATCGAGCCGATGATCAATCAGGGCAGTAAACACGTTGTGTTTGAGTCGGACGGCTGGACGGTACGGACGAAAGACAGAAAATGTTCGGCGCACTTTGAGCATTGTATTGCCATACGTCCCGAAGGGCCGATGATTCTCTCATCATTCGAATATTTGGAGGAGATAGTAGGAAAAGAAATATAATATATGGCTAAACAAGCTGCAATAGAACAGGACGGAGTGATCGTGGAGGCATTGTCGAATGCCATGTTTCGGGTCGAACTGGAGAATGGGCATGAGATCACGGCGCATATATCGGGGAAGATGCGGATGCATTATATCAAGATACTTCCCGGCGATAAGGTGCGCGTAGAAATGTCGCCTTATGATTTGTCGAAAGGTCGGATATCATTCCGCTATAAATGAGAAAAACTAATAATGAGATAGAACGATGAAAGTAAGAACATCTTTAAAGAAACGGACGCCCGACTGCAAGATTGTACGCCGGAAGGGGCGTTTATATGTGATTAACAAGAAGAACCCCAAGTTCAAGGTACGTCAGGGGTAGTAGTAAACTGCAAATAAACTAAACATCTAAATAATATGGCGATAAGAATAGTTGGTGTGGACTTGCCACAAGACAAGAGAGGGGAAATCGCATTGACCTATATCTTCGGTATCGGTCGTAGCGCTTCCAACTCGATTTTAGCAAAAGCGGGCGTTGATAAGAATATCAAGGTCAAGGATTGGACGGATGATCAGGCGGCCAAGATCCGTGAGGTCATCGGAGAAGGATATAAGGTAGAAGGTGATCTTCGCTCGGAAGTGCAGTTGAACATCAAGCGCCTGATGGATATCGGTTGCTATCGTGGGATACGTCACCGTATCGGTCTGCCGTTGCGTGGTCAGAGTACGAAAAACAATGCCCGTACGCGTAAGGGTAGGAAGAAGACAGTTGCAAACAAGAAAAAAGCTACAAAATAATCAGTAAAGATGGCAAAGAAAACAGTCGCAGCAAAAAAGAGAAAAGTGAAAGTCGAAGCGTATGGTCAAGCCCATATCCATTCTTCTTTCAACAACATTATTGTGTCGCTCACCAATAATGATGGTCAGGTAATCAGTTGGTCGTCGGCCGGTAAGATGGGCTTTCGCAGTTCGAAGAAGAACACGCCCTATGCCGCCCAGATGGCTGCTCAGGATTGCGCCAAGGTGGCGTATGATTTAGGCCTGCGCAAAGTAAAAGTGTATATCAAAGGGCCGGGTAACGGTCGTGAATCGGCCATTCGTACCATTCACGGAGCCGGTATTGAAGTGTCGGAAATCATCGATGTGACGCCGCTGCCGCACAATGGCTGCCGTCCGCCCAAAAGAAGAAAAGTATAATTAACAGATCCGGCGAATCCCCGAAGAAGTGATTAGATTGCACTATTCACCCTCTCTGCAATCGCGGCTGCACGATTCCGGGATTCCGAAGAACGATTAAAAATAAAGAATAAAATGGCAAGATATACAGGTCCAAAAACAAAAATTGCCCGTAAGTTTGGCGAAGCAATATTCGGTGCGGATAAAGTCCTTTCGAAAAAGAACTATCCTCCCGGACAACACGGGAACAACCGCAGACGTAAAACGTCTGAGTATGGCGTGCAGTTGCGTGAAAAGCAAAAAGCAAAATATACGTACGGCGTACTTGAGAAACAGTTCCGGAACATGTTTGAAAAGGCCTCCCGTTCGAAAGGAATCACCGGTGAGGTATTGTTGCAGTTGCTCGAAAGCCGACTCGACAATGTCGTGTTCCGCCTCGGACTCGCTCCGACGCGCGACGCTGCCCGTCAGCTCGTATCGCATCGTCATATCGTCGTCGACGGTAAAGTCGTGAATATCCCGTCATACAGTGTGAAGCCCGGTCAGATTATCGGGGTACGCGAAAAATCGAAATCGCTCGAAGTGATCAGCGAAGCCCTCTCCGGATTTAATCATAGTAAATATCCTTGGATTGAGTGGGAACAAAGTGCCATGAACGGGAAGTTCCTTCATTTGCCCGAACGTGCGGATATTCCTGAAAATATCAAGGAGCAGCTGATTGTCGAATTATACTCTAAATAATGATCCTATGGCGATATTGGCATTTCAGAAACC
Organism: Tannerella forsythia; assembly: GCF_001006485.1. Lineage (GTDB taxonomy): Bacteria > Bacteroidota > Bacteroidia > Bacteroidales > Tannerellaceae > Tannerella > Tannerella forsythia. The sequence goes on along the minus strand of NZ_JUET01000126.1, from coordinate 10,035 downwards.
TGATAAAATCTTGATGTTGGAGGCGAATAACTTCTTCGGGAAGTTTGAATTTCGCCCACTGGAACCGGGTTATGGTATTACCATCGGTAATGCGTTGCGCCGTATTCTCTTATCTTCGCTGGAAGGTTACGCCTTCTCGTCCGTGAAAATCGAAGGAGTGGATCATGAATTTGCAACCATTCCGGGGGTGATGGAAGATGTAACAAACATCATCCTGAATCTGAAACAGGTGCGCTTTAAATGCATCGCCGAAGAAATGGAAGAGCTACCCAAGGTCGTTTTGAATGTGGCCAATACGGAGGTGCTGAAAGCCGGCGATCTGAAGCCTGCAGGTTTCGAAATCCTCAATCCCGAATTGGAAATTTGTCATTTGGATCCGAAAACTTCGTTCCAGATGGAGTTGACAATGAACAAGGGACGCGGTTATGTGCTGGCCGAGGAGAATGCGGACCCGGCCAACCCCGATGTACAGGTGATAGCTATCGATTCCGTTTATACGCCGATACACAATGTGAAATATACGGTGGAGAACTTTCGTGTGGAACAGAAGACCGACTATGAGAAGCTTCTGCTTGAGATCACCACAGACGGTTCGATTCATCCTAAAGAAGCGTTGAAAGAAGCGGCTAAAATCCTGATTCAACACTTCATGCTCTTCTCTGACGATAAGATTGCCGTGGAAACGATGGATGTTGATGGAAACGAAGAATTTGACGAAGACATTTTGCACATGCGTCAACTGCTCAAGACGAGACTGATTGACATGAATCTCTCCGTTCGCGCATTAAATTGCCTCAAGGCGGCCGATGTGGATACGGTGGGTGAGTTGGTGCAGTTCAACAAGAACGACTTGTTGAAGTTTCGCAATTTCGGGAAGAAATCGCTCACTGAATTGGACGAATTGTTGGAGAATCTGAACCTCTCCTTCGGAATGGATATTTCAAAATATAAATTAGATAAAGAGTAAAAAACGATGAGACACAATAAGAAAGTAAATCATTTGGGACGTACGAAGGCGCATCGTGAAGCGATGTTTGCCAACATGGCATCGTCACTGATTAAACATAAACGTATCTTTACCACTACGGCCAAAGCCAAAGCATTACGCAAATACGTAGAGCCGCTGATCACGAAGTCGAAGGAGGTAACGGATCATTCACAGCGTGTCGTATTTGCTTCGTTGCAGGACAAATATGCGGTGAAAATCCTTTTTACCGAAATATCGCCGAAGGTGATGGAGCGTCCGGGCGGATATACCCGTATCATTAAGACGGGTACACGTGCCGGCGACAATGCCGCCATGTGCTTTATCGAACTGGTCGACTTCAACGAAAACATGTTGACGACTAAGACGAGGAAGACGGCAGCCAAGACCCGCCGTTCGCGCAAAAAGAGCGCCAGTGATGCGACAGTGGTAGCCGAAACCCCGGCCGAAGAAAAAGCGGCAGAGTAATCTATACATACACATAACAGTAAAGAGAAAATGCAGGATTTCGCGTAAGGCACGCGGGAACCTGCGTTTTTTTTGCGTTGTATGAAAGGGAGGGCGTTTTTTTTTGAGGTGTGCAGGGGAAAGAGAGTATCGGAATTTATCCTTCGCGCAGTTGCTGCTCTTCCAGCTCACTGGCTTTGCGCAGCAGATCGGAAGCAAAGATAAAATCGTTCAGCGCTTTATTGTTCGATGAAACGACCTGTTCTTTGGTACCCTGCCACTCTTTCACCCCTTCCTTGATAAAGACGATGTTCTCGCCCATGTTCATGACCGAATTCATGTCGTGCGTATTGATGATCGTCGTCATATTGTATTCTTTTGTGATACTATGGATCAGATTATCAATAACTAACGAGGTTCTTGGGTCGAGGCCGGAGTTCGGTTCGTCGCAGAGCAGGTATTGGGGTTGCAGCGCGATGGCGCGGGCGATGGCCGCGCGTTTCATCATCCCTCCGCTGATTTCGGAGGGATAGAGGTCGCATGCTTCGGAAAGATTCACGCGTTCGAGACAGAACCTGGCGCGTTTCTCACGTTCACGGGCCGTTTCTTTCGAGAACATATCGAGCGGAAACATTACATTTTCGAGCACGGTCATGCTGTCGAAGAGCGCTGAACCTTGGAAGAGTACGCCCGTTTCACGGCGTAGCAGGTTCAACTCCGTTTTGCCCATCCGGACGATGTTACGACCGTCATATAAGACTTCACCTTCGTCCGGATGAATCAGCCCGATGATGCTTTTGAGCATAACGGTTTTGCCCGATCCGCTGCGTCCGATGATGAGGTTGGTTTTTCCTGTTTCGAAGACGGCATTGATGTCGTTGAGGACGGTGCGTCCGTCGAAAGCTTTTGTCAGGTTCTTGATTTCGATCATCAGGTAAGCATGATTTGGGTTAAGACTACGTCGGCCAGCAGGATCAGGATGCTGCTGATGACGATGGCATTCGTACTGGCTTTACCGACTTCGAGCGAGCCGCCTTTCAGGTTATAGCCGAAAAAGGAGGCGACTGAGGAGATGATGAAAGCATAGAAGACCGACTTGATCATTGAATAGGTGATGTAGAACGGGTTGAAGAAATATTGTAACCCGAACTCGAACGATGAGGGGGTCATCCCATCTACGATATAGCTGGCGAACATACCACCGAAGATACCGGTCGTCATGCTGAATATCACGAGTACGGGGATAAAGAGCATCATCCCCGTGATTTTTGGCATGATCAGGAAGTTGGCCGAATTGATACCCATAATTTCCATGGCATCGATTTGTTCGGTCACCCGCATGGTTCCGATTTCGGAAGCGATGTTACTGCCTACCTTCCCGGCCAGAATCAAACACATGATCGACGACGAAAATTCAAGCAGGATGATTTCGCGCGTCGTATATCCGATGGTAAATTTAGGGATTAGTGGCGAAGTGATGTTCAGCGAGATCTGTATGGCGATAACCGTCCCGATAAAGACGGAGATGATGACGACGATCCAGATCGAATCGACGCCGAGCTTATAGATTTCACGCATCAATTGCTTAAAGAACATGCTCCATCGTGTCGGGATGGTGAACACTTTATTCATCAGCAAGACATACTCGCCCAATTGCTGCAATGCTTTGATCATGCGCTTTATGTTCTGTTTTTTGTTCGCGGTGCAAAGGTATGATTTTAATTGCTAAAACCCAAGCGGGGTGTCGTATGGCTTCGGCGCGGGGAATTATATTATACATTCTTTAGTACAGGGATAAAAGCAAACACGCAAAGACGATGGGGGAGGGCTACATCGTTTTGCGACAATCAAAGCGATAAGAAAGAATAAAAAATGTATTCGTTACGTCACGCGGTATATAGGATACAATGTATATAAATAGTCTTTTGTTGATTATTGAGATGGCGGACCTTTCTTCTCCCTTTCAAAGAGAAAAAGGGACAGTCGTCTTACAAATCAACGGCTTTCACACGAAATATCTGACCGTTGCGAGCAAAAACCAATTCTCCGTTTTCCTCTTTTCTCTTCTTGACTAAACGTTGAAATGCCAAACTGGCTCCTTTTACGACGTTTTCTTCAAATTTGCTCAACTCTCGTTCATTCATACGTTTCTAATTTATTATAAACAACAGTATTGTAAATTTCTTTCTTTCCATTTTTAAAGCCTTTTGCAATGACTTCCATGGGAGATAACGAATTGTCGGTAATCATCCAATAATCGCAGATCGGGATATATAACTGAAAAAGATTCTGAATACCAGCCACGTAGCGCCTTCGCACCGTGCTTTCTGTCACATTATGCCCTCCTGCCATGACCCGGTTGCGTACCCGCTCCACTGCCAAATCAGGCGTGTTCAGCCAGAAATAAAGCAAAGTCACATAATATCCTTTCTCCTGTGCATTTTGCAACAGTCTGGCAATCGAACGACTGGCCAATGTCGTCTCTAATGCAAAAGTCTTGTTAGCCGATATCAATTCCCTGATCCTCTTATACATAATCCTGCTCGCTTCTACGGCGACGGCAATACTGTCGGCGTTGAAAGGAGATAGTCCTTTCGCGATTTCATCGGAATTGACAAACTCCTTACAGCCCAGCATTTCCGGCAAGATGGTATATGAAGCCGTTGTTTTTCCTGCCCCATTACATCCGGATATGATATATAAGTACGGCACAACTTTTAATGGTTACTTGAGGCAAAGGTATGTAATCTTTTTGTAACAACCATGCTTTTTTAAGAAAAATGACAATAAAGGCAAAAAAAAATCGTTTTTCTAACCGAATCGGATGCTTTTCTTCGTTTTTTAAATCATCAGATCGCATATGATTCCGTCGGAAGTAAAAAACGTCTCTTCGGGAATACGTATGGTGTTTCCGGTTTGTTGGAGTTTTCCGCATTGAAGATAAGGTTGCGCCCGCTCATCAAAATAGCGTACATAATCCTTTCCGAATGCGTCTTGCAAGCAGGATATCTCAACTCCCCACATGGTACGCAAGGCTGTCATGACATATTCGTTATAACGCATGGGTACCGTTGGAAATTCCTGCTCGAAATAAGATCGATTGTGTAACAATGCGTTGCAATACTGAGGCAAAGAGGCTACATTCCATTGCCGGGAAGAACCGTCGTATGAATGGGCAGAAGGTCCTACGCCCAGATATTTTTTACCCATCCAATACGATGTGTTATGTTTGGAAAAACAGCCAGGAAAACAAAAGTTGGAAATTTCATAATGTACATATCCTGCCTCTTTCGCTTTTTCCGTCAGTATGGAGTATAGAAGTGCACTCGTATCTTCATCGACCGGACAAACAGCGCCTTTTTTCATGGCTCGGTACAAGGGAGTACCTTCTTCATAGCTGAGATGATAGGCGGAGAAATGAGGAACACCCAGCCCGAACGCCTCTTCAAGGTTCAATTCCCATGCCTCGGTGGTTTGCCCGGGCAAACCATACATAAGATCAATACTGATATTTGTCAGTCCTGTCTTCCGGCAACGGTGTACGGTGTCAATGGCCTTCTGGCGATCATGCCGACGATTCAATTGACATAAGTCGCTGTTACTAAAACTCTGCACACCGAGGCTGATGCGGTTAAACGGTAACATACGAATCGACCTCAGATACGCTTCGGTCAGATCGTCAGGATTGGCCTCAAAAGTCACTTCACGACATGTGGACAGATCGAAATGGAACTCGATAGCGTTGAAAATACGTGCAAAATCATCGGCCGCCAATCGAGAAGGCGTACCTCCCCCGAAATAAATCGTTTCGATCGATTCCCCCCGTACATAGCCGGCTCTCTCTCCCAGCTCACGCACAACGGATTCGACATAAGTGTCTTTATACGTATGATTCGTCTGCGAGTAAAAATCGCAGTAAGCACATCGTTGGGCGCAAAAAGGGACATGAATATAAATTCCAGCCATTCCGTTTATGGATAAAAAGTGTGTAAAGATACTGTTTTTCAGGAAAACAAAAGGTTTGTGTTGCAGAATAATGTTTTTAAACATGGTTTTTTTTGCCGGCAGGTTCGGGAACAATGTCTATTTTGCGACCATTTAAAAACAGACGGGAAAGTCATTTCTAAATTATCTTGCGTCAATTATTAAAAGAACAATAATATGAAAGTTTATCAAACAAATGAAATCAAGAACATCTCCATTTTGGGAAGTTCCGGTTCGGGGAAAACCACTCTCGCTGAAGCGATGCTTTACGAGGGTGGGGTTATAAAACGCCGCGGCACAGTGGAGGCCGGCAATACGGTGTGTGATTATTTTCCGGTAGAGAAAGACTATGGGTACTCTGTCTTTTCAACCGTTTTCAGTGTGGAATGGAACGGCTTGAAATTGAACTTTATCGATTGTCCGGGGGCTGACGACTTCATCGGCGGGGCCGTATCAGCTCTGAACGTGACAGATACAGCCTTGATGGTCATCAATGCACAATACGGGGTAGAGGTAGGTACGGTCAACCAGTTCCGTTATACGGAAGAATTTCATAAGCCTGTGATTTTTGTGGTCAATCAGTTGGATAATGACAAGGCGGACTTTGATAATACGGTCGCACAACTGAAAGAAAACTATGGAACAAAAGCTGTTCAGATACAGTATCCGGTACAATGTGGAGCTGCATTTAATGCGGTGGTCGATGTGCTGAAGATGAAAATGTATCGTTGGAAGCCTGAAGGAGGCGTACCTGAAGTATTGGAGATTCCGGCCGAGGAAGCGGAAAAGGCTACAGAATTGCATAAAATTCTCGTCGAAGCCGCGGCAGAGCACGACGACTCCCTGATGGAGAAATTCTTTGAAGAAGGAACGCTTTCGGAGGATGATATGCGCGCGGGTATTCGCGCAGGGCTTGTCTCGCGAGGCATGTTCCCGATCTTCTGCGTATGTGCCGGAAAGGACATGTGCGTACGTCGGACATTGGAATTTCTGGGCAATGTGGTGCCGTGCACGGATAAGATGCCGCGCCTCGTAACGACGGAAGGCGTTGAAGTCACTCCGAGCACATCGGGTCCAACAAGCCTCTTCTTTTTTAAGACGACGGTAGAACCACACATCGGACAGGTATCGTATTTCAAAGTCGTTTCGGGAAAAGTGAAGGTCGGAGATGATCTCACCAATGCCGATCGCGGATCGAAAGAGCGTATTGCTCAGCTCTTTGTCGTAGACGGACAGATGCGTAACGAAGTAATGGAGATGGAAGCCGGCGATATTGGCACAACCGTAAAATTGAAAGATGTACGTCGCGGTAATACCCTTAACGGGAAAGGCTGTGAGTATCGGTTTGACTTTATTAAATATCCGGAACCCAAATACCGCCGTGCCATTAAACCGGCGAACGAAGCGGATGCGGAAAAACTGAGTGAAATCCTGGCTCGGATGCACGAAGAAGACCCGACATGGCTCGTTGAATTGTCGAAAGAGTTGAAGCAAACGATTATTTCAGGCCAGGGAGAATTCCATCTGCGCACACTTAAATGGCGCATTGAGAATAATGACAAGCTGGCTGTCGAATATATTGAACCTAAAATACCTTATCGTGAAACGATTACAAAGGCAGCACGCGCCGACTACCGGCACAAAAAACAGTCGGGCGGAGCAGGACAGTTCGGTGAAGTACACTTAATCATCGAACCGTACTATGAAGGCATGCCGGCGCCTGCAATTTATCGCTTCGGCGGACAGGAATACCGCATGAATGTACGGGATACGCAGGTTTATGACCTTGAATGGGGCGGCAAGCTGGTATTTGTGAACTGCATCGTCGGAGGTGCCATTGACGCCCGTTTTCTTCCTGCCATTCTGAAAGGTATCATGGGACGCATGGAACAGGGCCCCCTAACCGGATCGTATGCGCGTGACGTGCGGGTTTGTGTTTATGACGGGAAAATGCATCCGGTAGACAGTAATGAAATATCGTTCATGCTCGCAGGGCGTAACGCATTCAGTACGGCGTTTAAAGATGCCGGTCCGAAGATTTTGGAACCCATCTACGATGTGGAAGTATTTGTACCGGGCGATTATATGGGCGATGTGATGAGCGACCTGCAGGGACGTCGTGCGCTGATTATGGGCATGAACAGCGAGAAAGGATATGAAAAACTCATGGCTAAGGTACCATTGAAAGAAATGGCGAGCTACTCGACCTCCCTCAGTTCAATCACCGGAGGGAGGGCTTCTTTCACCATGAAGTTTGCCGGCTATGAACTTGTACCGTCTGAAGTACAGGAGAAATTGCTGAAAGAGTATGAGACAACACAAGAAGATGAATAACAACGAATCATAGTTGCTTTTGTTTTTTGTTTAAATGTATTAAAGAAAAGCCCCCTCTGTGACGGATGGGGGCTTTTTATGTGCATGCTGCTGTGCGTACGCATTTCTAAAAGTTGCTCCTTCCTCTGGGTATTGGGAGGATTTCTTGCGTAGTCGATCGTTTTTGTTCAAGTAAGACGCTTTTAATTCGTATCGATAACAATAGTTTGAATGCTTTAATACCCTGTTTTAGAATTTTACATGTCGAATTATGGATGAGAAAAAGTGATTTTTTGTTTGTCCAAACATTTTTTTTACCTTTGCGGTGTCAAATAGTTTGGTATTCAATGCTGATTTCAAACAAAAGAGAAATAAAACGTCATGATTTAAAATCCGAAATAATAATAATAATAAAGAATATTTATGAGAAAAAAATTATTTTTGCTATTCGCCGGCCTTTGTGTGTTGGCGAATCTTAATGCACAGGATAAGGAGTTCTGGTTTTCCGCATCGGATGTAGCGGTAACGCATGGTGACGCTCCGATGTTTTTTGTATTTACAAATCCTGGGAGGATAGATGCGCAAGTAACGATTGAGTATTGGGGCGGACAACCGGCCGGATCACCTCCTTATTCTGCCACTTTTACGGTTGATGCGGGTGGTTATAAAAAATGGGATATTGCAAGTGGAGGGTCAACACCGGCAAAAGGTTTATTCGAGACACCTGCCTACAAAGCCGGCACGGTTTCCAACTACGGTATTCATATTACATCAACTCAGAAAATTCTGGCATACTATATGGTGAATAACAATGTTCAACGAGATATTTATTCACTGAAAGGAGCACCGGCTTTGGGTAAGAAATTCATCACCCCGTTCATGCAACATGCAGGTGAGTATTTTGAACAACGACCGTCAGCGAAATATAACATGGGTAGCGATGAAATCGAAATCGTAGCAACGGAAGACAATACGATTGTCAAGATAGATAAATTGACTAAGCGGATTATGAAAGGTACAACAGGCACATACTATAATGTAGGAGAAACACCATCTTTTACGATGAATCGGGGAGAGACTCTTACTCTCCGCGAAGATACGGTGGGTGCCACAAATACAGTTAATGATATTGCTGCGACTAAGAACAACGGTACATTGGCCGGAACGATGATCTCGTCAAATAAACCGATTGCCGTGACACAGACGGAAGACTGTTTGAGCGCCGTCAGTTTTTCTCGGAAAAGCGGCAATACTGACTTGGTAGGAGACCAGTTGGTGCCGGAAGATATGGTTGGAAAACGTTATGTCGTACTTCGCGGACACTCGACGGTAGGTGATCGTGTAGACTTCGTTGCCATCAATGACCATACGACGATTAAGGTCTATTATTGGGATGGTACTACGCCTGCACAAGTTACTTCGCCGACATTGAACCGTGGCGAAATGTGGCATGTGGATATGACGAATCTAACGGGTGTTTTGCCTTATAATGCAGCTACTGCAAAAGCGAGCGATATTTTCGTCGATGCTACCGAACCGGTTTATTGCTATCAACATTCGGCTACCTTAGGAGAATTAGGTGGCGCAATTATCCCGTCCATGTATTCCATCAGTCAGCAGCAAATCAGTTTTTATCAATCGAATGGAGCTGTTGGTAAGAATAATATCTTTTTGGTATTCCGTACAGATTGCGATACGGCATTTACGATCAGTATCGACGGAGGCCCAGCTCAAAAATTCGCCGATGCGGGTTTGGTGATTACTCCTAAAACGATTCCCTCCCATATTGCCGGTGAATGGAAATATGCCAATGTGACACTCGATAATGCATGGGATAATCATGTAGTAACGATTAAAAATGAAACATCTACATTTTCTTTGGGATATTTCAACGGAGTAGGCACCAGTACGGCCGGCTATGGTTATCTTTCCGGATTCGGCAGTTTTGCCTTCGATCCCGATACATTTTGGCGTTGTGCCGATAACCCCCAACCCGTTACATTGGTAGGCGGTTATGCTTTGAGCTATCGGTGGTCGCATTATCCTGATACGGGCTATACGACTCCTACCGCCACTTGGACGAGCCCATCTATCCGTGCACGTGAAAAAGGAATGTATGTGCTGGAGATGAATCAAGACCCTCGCATCATCCGAGATACCGTTTGGGTACTTGATATGAAATGGAATGCCTCCATCAAGCGCCAACCGAACAAACCGGCCAAGATCGGGGTTCCGCAACAGTTCAGCATCAAGATGAATCAGTCGATGCTCAACATGCCTACCCTACGCATCAAGTGGACTTTCGA
>NZ_JUET01000125.1 GCF_001006485.1 Tannerella forsythia | reverse complement strand
GCAGGGGAACCACGATATCAAGGGCACGGATCAGGACTGGTATGACAACGTCAGTGATCTGATTCCGGACGACGCCATTCAGATGGCCGGTCAGAAAGACAAAAACTATGCGCTGGTGCGTGGCAATGTGCTTATCGTTACGGTTTCCTACGGGCAGATTCCGTTCGCCTATGACTTCGTCCGGGAGATGATTGAAACCTACCGTGATCAGGTTGATCACATCATCGTATCGTCCCACAACACGATGGTCGGCAGCCGTTACGGCAACATTCGCGAGCGTGCGGTAGAAGCCTACGACACCTCCGAGGGTGATCAGCAGTTTTTGCTGGTGCACGACGATTACCGCCAGCTGTTTGCCGATAATGATGTCATCTACGTGGCAGGCCATGAGCACCAGTATATTCGCAGCCTGATATCGGGCTATTACGGAGGCCACTACACCTGTCTCTTATACACATCT
>NZ_JUET01000124.1 GCF_001006485.1 Tannerella forsythia | reverse complement strand
ACGCATACTCAACAAACATGGACGTGAGAGGGTGAAAGCCGCGCTGACAGGCTCGTTCTCAGAAACCGACCTGATTGTTCTCAGACAATTGAAGGAAACACTCGACCTGATCGAAGAACAGACGGCGGACTGTCAGCAAGAACTCGTCCGGCTCTGCAAAGAACATTACCCCAAACCATACGAACGCCTGCAAACCATCCCCGGTGTCAAGGAACGCGCAGCCACGGCAATCATTGCGGAAACAGG
>NZ_JUET01000123.1 GCF_001006485.1 Tannerella forsythia | reverse complement strand
ATCACCGCAAGGAACGCGAAAGTTACGCAAAGCACGCAAGTTTGTTTAAGCAAAACATCTCGACCATTAAACGAATCAACATTTTATATCAGGCTTACAGCCCTCCGCAGGAGTGGGTATTCTTTTTTCCCAACGCTTCGCTTCGCTACACATTGGGCTGAATTAACGCACCCCTTCGGAGCTGTTACAGTGGTCAGCTATCAGCTTTTAAGCAGTCAGCTATCAGCCAACAATTCAACAATTCAACAGTTTAACAATCAAACAACTCAACGCCCGAAGGGCTGTTTTTAATGTTTAATTGTGTTTTGTTTAGCGATATTTTTAAAAGGAATCGCTCTGTGTGATTGCAGGCATGTTCTTTAACGGATCATTGTGTCAAACTTGGACAATCATGCCTTCCTGACCTGCAATGGTGTTCGAAAAAATGGCTTGAGCTTCTCCAAGTAATGGGTTAATATCTTCGTAGCGAGCTGAATAATGTCCTATTACGAGTTTTTTTGCACCTGCCATACGGGCAATTTCCGCGGCTTGACGGGCTGTAGAATGAAACGTTTCTCTGGCGCGTGCCAGTTCACTATCCATAAACGTTGCTTCATGATATAAGCAGTCAACTCCTTCGATATAAGGAACAATAGACGGTTCAAAGGCTGTATCCGAACAGAACGCGTAACGCCTCGGCGGTTGTGCCGGTCGTGTCAGTCGCGTATGAGGAACGGTTACCCCTTCGGGTGTTATAAAATTTTCTCCCTGCTTGATACCCCTCAATGCTTTGACAGGCACTTGGTAAAAATCGATCATTTCACGTATCAGATGAGCTTCGCGAGGTTTCTCGGCAAAAAGGTAGCCGCACGTAGGTATGCGATGCTTTAGCGGAATAGACCAGACACTGAGCGAACGATCTTCCATCACCAGTGCATGCTTTTGGGGATCGATCAGGTTTAGTTGTACGGTGTATCCCATTTCTTTGCAGAATAAGGCGAGAACAGGGCGAATAAAATCACCGAGGGAATGAGGCCCGTGAATCACTAACTCGCCTTTGCGTCCCAACATACCGAGTGTTGAAAGTAATCCGGGCAGTCCGAAACAATGATCACCGTGCAGATGGGAAATAAAAATATGGGTCAGACGATTGAATCGGATATGCATCCTCCTCATTTGTAGCTGCGCTCCTTCGCCACAGTCAATCATATACAGTTTATCGTGCAGATTTACGACTTGAGCGGTTGCCTCGTGACGCAAGGTCGGTGTCGCCGAACCGCATCCCAGCAAGGTCACATCGAAACGTATCATATTTTTCTCTCTGTTCATGAGCCGCAAAGGTACGTATATTTTCTGCTTTCTTCTCGTTGTTCTTTCCCCGTTTCTTTTTTTACACTACCTTTCCTCTAAAACGTATTTTGTGAGTTTGCTTAGATTGCTGCTCAATCCCTCCCAAATTCGGTTGTTTGGGTGACTATAACACACGACTGTTGGCTCCGTGACGGTCGGTGTGTCTCGGAGATTGCGAATATAAGTATGTTACTTTCCTCTACAAGCTTGG
>NZ_JUET01000122.1 GCF_001006485.1 Tannerella forsythia | reverse complement strand
GTAAAAAACTATGGATTGTCCAAGATGTGGAAGCATAAATCATCGTAAAGATGGCATTGTCGGTGGTCGTCAGCGCCATTATTGTAAAGATTGTCATTATCGTTATACTGTTCAACAGAAATCTAATACAAAATCAGCTGCTACTCGTAGATTAGCTTTGGAGATGTACTTGGAGGGCTTAGGTTTTAGAGCAATCGGACGCATATTGAAAATAAGTCATACAATTGTTTACTATTGGGTAAAAGAATGGGGTGAAAGGGTGGCTTTACCACAAAAAGAGGAACCTGTTTCAGTTGTTGAATTAGATGAGATGCACACATATATAGGTTCAAAAAAAACTACTGTTGGGTATGGATTGCTGTTGATCGATTTGGAAAACGATTTATCTCTTTTGTCTGTGGGGACAGAAGCACAGATACAGGGATGAAGCTTTGGAAGAAGATAAAAAACATTCCTGCATCTGTGTATTATTCTGACTATTGGAAGAGCTATAAGGAATTTCTTCCTAATGTAAAACACATTCAAACGAAGGCAGAAACTTATACAGTCGAAGGTTATAATAGCAGAATAAGGCATTATTTAGCAAGGTTCAAACGAAAAGGGAAGTGTTATAGTAAGGCAAAACATATGATAGAAAAATCCCTAAAATTACTTTTTCTAAAACTAAACAACGAGCTAGCTATATGTGTTTAACAATACCCCCATAATATATATAAAGCCATGAATAATTACATGAAGATGATATTTTGTGCATTTTTTTTCTCCATGAATCTATCTGCCCAAGTAACGAATTGGTATGAGAAAAATCTTTCGGCTTATACCGAATTTTTGAAGAAAGGGTTCGGTATTGAGACCAAAACTCCGGATGGTTTTACTGATCTTAATCAGTATTATGTCGGATGGATGGCTCATTATAATCGTTCAGGAGGAAGTGGTAATATTTATGGTCCGATGTTTAACTCTCTGGAGAAAGACTGTATAATAATGTATTTGGCACGTCCGATGTATTCCTCTAAGGAAGATATCGAAAGAGCTAAAATATGTTTTTTGATGGAGCGGGTAGGGAACAGAGATACGACAACTTCCGAACCTAAGTTCGAAGATAATAACAGCATGTATCCTCGCGCTCAAATTATGGCAGAACTGCGAAACGCCTTGGGATTGTTTATAAGTCCTGTCAGTCGGAATGATGACACGACCCGGGTTGATTTCGATGACTACGTGACGATCATTTCGGGCAAGCGTGCACGCGATATGTTTAATGCCGATTCCGTTTATCTCTATGATTTACCTCATGCCGATTCCGTTTATTTTACGGAAGAATCATTGGAAAAGATGCGGAAGGGAAAATATCCGTATTGTTCAAGCATGTTTATCTATAAGAGAAATCGTGCAACGATGGATGTCAAGTTTTTCTTTACGGAAGAAGGAAAGAAGAAGCAAGACGAGTATATCCGGTTGATGGGCAAACATATCTGGTATGACGAACGTTTTAAGCAGGAGTAAATACTGAGGTCTCTAATATGAAAGTCAAAGCAGGAATATTGTTTATTTTTCTCGGAAGTGTATTTCTCACTTCCGAGAAATTTGTCGATACCCTAGAATCCATCAAATTCTATTTTACAGTGTTGACTGTGTTGACCGGAATCTTTTTTCTTTTTTTTCAAAGTTCCGGCATAAAGTCCGGAATACGAAAGATGTTTTCTGTCAATGTGATAAAAGGATTATATCTTATAGGTCTCATACAGGCTGTTTACGGCATTTTGCAATACATCGAAATATATCCATCTCATCACAAAGCGTTTGCCGTTACGGGAAGTTTTGAAAACCCTGCTGGATTTGCTGCGATATTGTCGTTGCTTTTCCCGATAGGAATATATTGGTGTATCCGGTCCAAACGATGGGAACAGCGTATCGTGTTTTTTTCTGCAGGACTGATTTTCTTTTCAATGATTCTGACAGGTTCTCGAACGGGATTGTTGGCTGCTGTTATTTCTCTTGTTCTCATTCTCTGTTTGGAATATCAGGTGTTTGCCAAAATTCGCATCGGATGGTATTTTTATGTCACAATGACCGTTGTTGTTCTATTTCTTACGATAGGTGTTTTCTTTTTATATCAATGGAAGCAAGATTCTGTTAATGGAAGGCTGCTTGTTTGGAAAGTATCCGCTGAAATGATAAAGGACAAACCTATATTAGGTTTCGGTCACAAAGGGTTTCAGGCAAATTATATGGACTATCAGTCTCGATATTTTGAACGAAATCCGCAATCAAAACTCGGACAATTAGCAGATAATGTGAAGCACCCTTTCAATGAATTTATTAAAATCACTGTAGATTATGGGATTGTCGGATTGTTGTCTATTTTGTTGTTGCTGATTTTCATCTTTCTAAAGTTATATAATAAAGTACATTCGTTAAAACCTGTCTTATTGGGGAGTTATATCTCATTTATTATCTTATGTTGCTTTTCCTACCCTTTGCAGTATGTGTCGGTATGGATATTACTCGGATATTTTATTCTGTCGTTATTTTGTGAACAACTACCTGATAAAAGGCTTTCTCCGTTAATATATTTCCCGATTATGGCTGGATGTTTGTGGCTTTTTGCTTTTTTTTTCAAAAGAATGAATCATGAGATGGAATGGAAGAATATTGCTGTAAAATCTTTGCAGGGACAAACTCGACAAATGCTACGAAATTATGGAGAACTTTATCAGGATATGAAATGGAACGAATACTTTCTGTATAATTATGGAGCTGAACTTCATTTTGCCGGACAATATAGGCAAAGCATGGCTGTATTTCACGAATGTCAGAAAAAGTACAATGATTATGATTTGCAAATGTTATTGGCTGATAATCATTACCATCTTGGAGATACGGTAAAAGCTCTCCAAATCTATCAGTATGCGGGAAATATGATTCCATGCAGATTTTTACCTCTGTATCACCGGATGGAGATTTATAAAGAGAATAGAAACACAAGTAAGGCTATGGAAATGGCGCAAAAAATAGTTCAAAAGCCGATAAAAATGAGATCGGCAACTGTCAATTTCATTATCGAAAAGGCCCGAGATTATCTCAATGAGCAAGAAATAAAATGAATCCAATAATTTTTTTACCTTTGTTTCCGAAAAAAAAGAAGGCGGGTGATTGATGCGATAACACGGGAGCGGATTTTGGAAGCGGCAAACATTGTGGATGTTGTGTCGGAGTTTGTCACGCTGCGCAAGCGCGGGGTGAACTTCGTCGGTCTGTGTCCGTTTCATACCGATAAAACGCCTTCGTTCTATGTTTCGCCGGCCAAGAATATTTGCAAATGCTTTGCGTGCGGCGAGGGCGGATCGCCTGTCTATTTCATCATGAAACATGAGCAACTGAGCTATCAGGATGCGTTGCGTTTTCTGGCCAGAAAGTATCATATCGAGGTGCGGGAACGTGAGTTGACCGACGAGGAAAAGCGTTCGCAGAGCGACCGTGAGAGCATGTTTGTCCTCAACAGTTGGGCGCAGAAACATTTTACTTCGCGGCTGCTCGACCATGAAGAGGGACGTGTTGCAGGACTGTCTTATTTTGTACAGCGCGGGTTTCGCGACGAGACGATCCGCAAGTTTCAACTCGGATACAGCCTCGAGAAGCGCGACGACCTCTATCAGTCGGCCATCGGCAAAGGCTATCGCAGGGAATACCTTGAGAAAACCGGCCTTGTTACGTTTTACGACGATGGGGGCGGGAGCGACCGGTTTCGCGGACGCGTGATCTTTCCTATTCATACGCTTAGCGGCAAGGTGGTGGGATTCGGCGGGCGTGTTCTTGATCAGACAAAGAAGACGGCCAAGTATCTCAACTCGCCCGAGAGTGAGATTTATCATAAGAGTAACGAACTGTACGGCCTGTATTTTGCGAAGCAGGCGATTGCAAAGGCCGACAAATGTTTCCTTGTCGAAGGATATACCGACGTGATCTCCATGCATCAGTCGGGCATCGAGAATGTCGTCGCCTCGTCGGGGACGGCGCTCACGCAACGCCAGATTCATCTGATTCACCGGATGACGAACAACATCACGGTGCTTTACGACGGCGACGCGGCCGGTATCAAGGCCGCCATTCGAGGGATCGACCTGCTGCTCGAAGAGGGTATGAACGTGAAAGTGTTGCTGCTGCCCGACGGCGAGGACCCGGATTCGTTCGCGCGTTCGCGCAATGCGTTTGAATTTTCGGTGTATATTCAGGAGCATGAGACGGATTTTATCCGCTTCAAGACGCAACTGCTGCTCGATGAGGCGGGGAATGATCCGCTTAAACGCGCATCCCTGATCTCGGATATCTTGCATTCCATCGCGGTGATACCGGATAATATCATCCGTTCCGTTTACCTCAAAGAGTGTAGCCATCTGTTGGAGATCAAAGAGCCGGTGCTGCTGGCCGAACTGAATAAAATACGCGCCCAGCGACGGCGCGCGCCGTCGCTTTATCGTGCGCCGTTTCCGCCGCCGCCCGTCGATCCGTCATCGGCTCGTTCCGCCTCATCGGAAGGGGAAGAGCCGCCGTCGCCCGCGCCCGCTTCGGAGGGCGAGCATGCCCCGGAAACGGATTCCGTAAAGCAGTCCGTTGCGCCGACGCCACAAAAACGCACGCCTCCTGCGCCTTACCAAGCCATCGAGGAGGCGCTGCTCCGCTACGTCGTCTCGCAAGGCGAGTTGGTGCTGTATGATTATACGGATGAGGCGAGTGGCGAGCGCGTCGTCATCCGTGTAGCCGAATACATCAGCGAAGAATTGCAGAAAGATCACCTTGTTTTTTCTACGCCTCTCTTTTGCAGGATGCTTGAAGAGGCGGTCGATCAGTGTCGTTATCCCGGATTTAAGGCGGAGAGCTATTTCTCGTCTCACCCCGATCCGGCTGTTTCGTATGTGGCTACGAATCTTGCGGGCAGCATCTATCAGATCGGTTTCGGGAACGAAACGCCTGAAGAAACGGCAACGGAACCGACCGAAGAAGAACGCGAAGAAATGAACCGTCGGCAGATGAAAATGCGAGAAAGAGCGATCGTGCGCGACCTGTTCGCCCTCAAAGGCGCTCACCTGTTACAGCAGATTGCGGGCATCAATAAAAAAATCAAGGAATTGCAGGCCGAAGGACGTATCGACGAAGCGATCGAGCAGATGAAGGAACAAAAACGGCTGAACGAGATCAAGCTGGCACTGAGCAAAGAATTGGGAGAACGAATCATACTGAAAATGTAGTTTATATGTATTTTATAGAAGCGGAACATATCGTCAAACAATATGCGAATCATCGTGCGCTCGACGATGTCAGCATCCGGGTGCCGGAGGGGAAGATCTTCGGGTTGTTAGGTCCGAACGGTGCCGGTAAAACAACGCTGATCCGGATCATTAATCGTATCACTGCCCCGGATAGCGGGCTGGTGCGTTTCGACGGAAGGCCTTCGACATACGAGGATATCTATCGGATCGGGTACTTGCCCGAAGAACGCGGACTGTATAAGAAAATGAAGGTGGGTGAGCAGGCCGTTTATTTTGCCCGTCTCAAAGGGTTGAGCAGCCGCGACGCGAACAGGCGACTGACCGCATGGTTCGAGAAATTCGACATCATGCCGTGGTGGAACCGTAAACTCGAAGAGCTCTCGAAAGGGATGCAGCAGAAGGTGCAGTTTATCATCACGGTTGTGCACGAACCGGCCTTGCTGATCTTCGACGAGCCGTTCAGCGGTTTTGACCCCGTCAATGCCGAACGGCTGAAGCAGGAGATGCTGCAACTGAAAGAGGAGGGGAGGACGCTGATTTTCTCGACGCATAACATGCCGTCGGTCGAAGAGATATGCGACGAGATTGCGCTGATCGACCGTTCGCATGTCGTCCTCTCGGGTGATATTCACGAAGTGCGCGAGCGTTTCAAGGAGAATATTTTCCGCATAGCCGTTGCCGGCGGGCGGCCCCTCGCGTCTGTACCGGGATTGTTCACCGTGCTTTCCGAGAAGATCATGCACGGACATACCGAGGTGCACATCCGGAAGGCCGAAGGCGTCGGTAACTCATCGCTGCTGGCTGCCTTGGCGCAACAGCATGACATACATTCGTTCAACGAGGTGCTGCCGTCGATGAATGATATTTTTATCCGTACCGTCACACAACACACATCGCAACCGTCATGAATAGCATAGGATTAATTATCAAACGGGAATACATTCGTCGGGTCAGAAAAAAATCGTTCGTCCTGCTGACGCTTCTGACCCCTTTACTGATGATCGCACTGATTTTCGTACCGCTCTGGCTGTCGTCCATCAAGAGCAGCGAGATATTTCATGTGTCTGTCATCGACGATACGGGCAAATATGTGTCGTTGTTCAAAGAGATCGACAATTACCGCTTTTTCGACGGAAAAGTATCTGCACCGGCATCGTCGCCGGAGATGAAGGAGGTGTTTGCTACGCTCACGATTACCGACGATCTGTTGGAACATCCTCAGGCGGCCGCTCTTTATTCGCACAAGCAGATACCCGAATCTTTGTCGCGCATCGTGAATGAAACGTTGCGCAAACAAATCGAGAGCGATAAAATCGCGTCGTATCAAATACCGGGGCTGGAAGAAATCATTCGCGAGAGTCAGATACGGTTTCAGGTGCAAACCATCAAACTGAGTGACGACGGCCGCGAGAGCCAGTCGTCTGTTTCGTTGGCTTATGCCATCGGCATCCTTTTCACAATAACGGTCTATACATTTATTATTATGTACGGTTCGATGGTGCTGCAGGGCGTTTCGGAAGAAAAGACGAACCGCATCGTGGAGATCATGGTATCGTCCGTCCGTCCGTTCGATCTTATGATGGGTAAAATCATCGGTATCGGTCTTGTCGGACTGACCCAACTTTTTCTCTGGACGATTCTTACAATAGTCGGTGTCACGTTGATCGGCCTCTTCTTCGGTGCAGGAGCCGACGCCGCCGCGGCGATGCAGCAGGGAGGCACGGCTGCTGCCGGCGAGATGGGCGAGTGGATGGCTAAACTGCAATCGTTCAACTTCACCGAAATCTTGCTTTTCTTTGTCATATATTTCTTCGGAGGGTATCTGCTGTATGCCTCGCTCTTTGCGGCCATCGGTTCCGTAATTGATCATCCCGAAGATTCTCAGCAGTTCATGACACCTGTCATCATGATCCTTGCCTTTGCTTTGTATGCCGGTATTTACAGCATCGAGAACCCCGACGGCCCGCTGGCTTTCTGGTGCTCCATGATCCCGTTCACATCGCCGGTGGTTATGATGATGCGCATCCCTTATGAAACGCCACTCTGGCAAATGCTGCTTTCTGTTTCTTTGCTGTTTGCCTCCGCCATCGGTCTGACGTGGTTCTCGGCCAAGATCTATCGTATCGGTATTCTGATGTACGGCAAGAAACCGAACCTGAAAGAAATTATTCGATGGATATCGTTTAAATAGTCTGATGTATCTGAATTTTCTATCTTTGCCCCTCGAATAACAAACAATCAAAGTAAAGATGAAGAAACAAAAACAAGGTACGGTCTGTGTGCAGGGAGGCTGGCAGCCTAAAAACGGCGAACCTCGTGTATTGCCGATCTATCAAAGTACGACATTCAAATATGAAACGAGTGATGAGATGGGCAAACTGTTCGATCTCGAGGCTTCCGGATTTTTTTATACCCGTCTGCAAAATCCGACGAACGAAAGTGTAGCTGCCAAAATCGCTTCGCTTGAAGGCGGTATGGCCGCCATGCTTACTTCGTCCGGACAGGCGGCAGTGTTTTATGCGCTGTTCAATATCTGTGAAACGGGCGGCCATCTTATTTGTACCTCCAAGATTTACGGGGGAACATTCAACCTGCTCGGCGTGACAATGAAAAAGATGGGGGTCGATGTGACATTTATCGATCAGGAGACGACGGACGAAGAGATTGAAAAAGCGTTCCGTCCGAATACGAAAGCCGTTTTTGGCGAGACGCTGGCTAACCCGGCCGGAGCGGTGCTCGACATCGAGCGATTTGCACGTATGGCACATAGCCACGGAGTGCCGCTGGTTGTCGATAATACGCTCGCCACACCCATCAGCTGCCGCCCTATCGAATGGGGAGCGGATATCGTCGTCCACTCGACAACGAAATATATGGACGGTCATGCAACAGCTGTCGGGGGGGCCATCATCGACAGTGGAAATTTCGACTGGAGCGCTCACAAAGACCAATTTCCCGGCCTGACCACGCCCGATCCTTCGTATCACGGCATTGTTTATACGGAAAAATTCGGAAAAACAGCTTATCTCGTCAAAGCAACGGTACAGTTGATGCGCGACTTCGGATCAACCGCTTCGCCGATGAATGCTTTCCTGCTGAATATTGGCCTCGAAACGCTTCACTTGCGTATACCTCGCCATTGCTCGAACGCACAAGCCGTAGCCGAATACCTCGCCGGACATCCGAAAGTGGCATGGGTGAATTACTGCGGACTGCCCGAAAATAAATATCATACGCTGGCTCGCAAATATCTGCCCGAAGGATCATGCGGGATGCTTACGTTGGGTCTCAAGGGTGGACGTGATCATGCAATCCGTTTCATGGATGCTCTTCGGCTCGTATCCATCGTAACCCATGTAGCCGATGTGCGTTCGTGCGTGCTGCATCCTGCCAGCCATACGCATCGTCAGCTTAGCGACGAGCAGTTGGTTGCCGCAGGGGTAGCTCCCGATCTGATACGTTTCTCGGTCGGAATCGAAGATATCGACGATATCCTCGCCGATGTGCAACAAGCACTGGAAAAGGCATAGGTTCTCTGCTTCGGGAATGTGAAATAAATCGGACTTTCAGCCCTTGTAAGCCCCTCGTTCGTTTAGTTGTTGATTGGTTTAGTTGTTGATTTGTTTAGTTGTTGATTTGTTGGCTGAACGCTAAGGGCTGACTAACTCTTCTAAGCCTTGAAAGGGTGTGTTCATTCAGCCCAATGCGAAGCGTTGGAAGAAAAAAAATCACTCCCCCCTCACAGGGCTGTAAGCCTGACGTAATAATTGTTAATGGTTTATTGTTATCGTAGTTTACGCCGAACGGCGTATCGCGTAATTTGCCATCAATTCATCTCTGGGTTTTTGGGGTAGTTGATCCACGTTTCATACGGGCGACCGAGAAGCTCGACGGAACGCGTCCAGAACGAATCGTCATGCGCAAGCATCAGGCTGCGGTCGGATGAATGGCTGACTAACCATGAATCGCGTACAATTTCACCGTCTAATTGGTTTTTAGTCCAACCGGAGTAACCTAAAAAGAATTTTATACGCTCGTTGAAAGGGTTACCACTAAGCATGTAACGCTTTAACGCCTCGAAATCGCCGTCAAAATATAGATTCTCTTCGATCTTCACGCTGTCCGGAATAACCGGGCCGAGCGAATGGATAAAAAATAATCGATTCGAACTGACAGGCCCGCCAAGATAAATAGGAAGAATCGGAAACTTTTTCAGCTCCGGAAAAAAATCATTTACAATCAGGCCGGTCGGTTTATTTACCACGAATCCCATCGAACCGTTGTGATCGTGTTCGACTAGTAAGACTACGGAACGCTGGAAATAAGCGTCCTGCAAGAACGGCTCGGAAATCAGAATTTTTCCTTTTTCCGGTCGCAAGTCGTTATGCTTGATTTTGAAGATGTCTTTATATTGAGCCATTGTTACAATTACGAATAATCCTCAATTTCGGTGGGCAATATAAGATGTATTTTTAAGAAGAACAAGAAAAAAAGAGATTTTTTGTTGTTAAAAAAGAATAACAGATTGCGTGTTGTTACGCCGTATGATTTTCATCGAATATTTTTAACCGTTCTTCAAGTAACTCATATTGATGTGGCTTGATAAAAGAGGTACATGCCCGTAATCCTTCCTGCCGACTTCCCGTAGTTGCGAGCGAAATAGCGCTGATACCGTAACAAATGAACTCTTCCATCAGTTGACTTCCGGTCATGCCCGGATAACCGATCGTAAAATAGAATCCATCGGCGACAGGCTCGTCCAGATCATGATCGTACACGATTTTGAAACCGTAACGGGTGAAAATCCGTTTAAGTTTGGCAGCCCGTCGTCCGTACTCTTTGACTTCGTTGACAAAGTTGAACGTGCCGTCCGATGCGGCTTTCAACATTGCGGCGAGCGCGTATTGCGCCGAGTGGCTGGTTCCCGAAGAAAGCGCGTAGAGCACGCGATGGATATAGACCGTTCCGAATGTTCCGCTCCCGTACCGTTGGGTCAGTCCCTCATAAGTCCGATGATATAGTTTGTCGGAGATTGCCGTTACTCCAATGCGCTGTCCTGCGTAACTGAACGCTTTCGATCCGGAGATTTGCAGCATGTAATGGTCGGTATAGTGAGCGACACTGGGCTGGAAAGGCGGTTGGAACGGTGTGCCGAGGTCTTTGCGGAAATCCATGGCAAAATAGGCAAGGTCTTCGATGACAATCACATCGTATTTCGTTGCTATTTGGCCGATCGTATTCAGTTCGTTATCCGTCAGACAGAACCATGCCGGGTTGTTCGGGTTTGAATAGACGAAAGCTGCAATATTTCCTTGCGACAAGTATTTTTCCAATATTTCCGCGAGTTTCTCTCCCCGATGTTCGTAAACATCGAATGAGGCATACCGATAGCCCATGACTGCGATCTGCTGTTTTTGAACGGGGAAGCCCGGATCGATGAACAGGATCGTGTCTTTTGTAGGGTTGCACTGTCCGCACGTAAGGAAAGAGGCGAACGTGCCCTGCATGGAGCCGGTCACCGGTACGCATCCTTCGGGAGAGAGATCGATATCGATAAAAGCTTTGATAAAGCGAGAGGTTTCCTCTTTGAGCGCTTTCAGTCCGTTGATATCGGGGTAGATAGCGGCAATGCCTTTTTGTAAGGCTTCGATTTCGGCGTCTGTGCCGACTTGTGCCGGCCGTAATCCCGGAACACCCATCTCCATGTGAATAAATTCGATGCCGGTTTCCTGCTCCAGTTGGTTGGAGATGGCTACTACTTCACGGATGGTCGCCTTACCGAAATCCTGTAATTGATAACGGTCAATCACACGTTGTGCGGTATCGTAGTTTATCGGTGTATTTTTCATGGTTACTTTATTGTAAATAATGTTTCTTTGAATATCTCCGATACGGTGGGGTGGGGGAATACGACTTTTTGAAGTGCCTCAACCGTCATTCCCTGCTCGATGGCCATGCATGCACCATGAATCATTTCACTGCAAGGATTGCCCAATAGATGAACGCCCAGTATCTTCCGCTGAGGGCTGAAAAGCACTTTGCAGAGTCCGGTCGCTCCTTCATTTTCTGCCACAAAACGACCGGAATAAGTCATCGGGAGCTTGGCAACCCCGTATTCGATGCCTTTATGTCGGGCTTGTTCTTCGGTCAGACCGACCGTCGCGACTTCAGGATTGGTGTAGACGATACCGGGAATAGCGTGATAACGCATCTCATCTTCCAGTCCGGTGAGGTTGTTGACCACCACTTCGCCTTCGCGACTGGCTGTGTGGGCCAACATCGAGAACCCTGTGATATCGCCGGCTGCGTAGACATTCGGTACGTTTGTCCGCATCTTGGCATCGACTTTGACAGCTCCGCGCTCTGTTTCTACGCCTAACGTCTCCAGTCCGAACCCTGTCGTGACAGCCCGTCGGCCGACGCTCATCAGAATCTTCTCTCCTGTAACGGATCCCTGCGCACCTTCGGAATCCATAAAAATCACTTCGTTGTCTCTGATCTCTGTTACCTTGCACGAGAGGTGGAAGCGAATACCTTTTTTCGTATAGATGTCACGCAACATCGCACTGATCTCACTGTCTAATCCGCCCAGTATCTCGGGTAGCATCTCGATAACCGTAACCTCGGAACCGAGGCTGTTGTACAGGCTTGCAAACTCCATGCCGATCACACCGCCTCCGATGATGACGAGCGAGGAGGGTTGCTCTTTCATAGCCAGAATCTCGCGGTTTGTTACGACGCGGTCTCCGGCTTCTTCGACTCCGGGGATAGGGGGGATAAAAGCCTCCGAGCCGGTGCACAGCAATAGATTTTTAGTTTGAAACGTTTCGTCGTTGCAATGAATCTCAATGGCTTCTTCCGTGCGTCCCTTGATGTGTGCTTCTCCTTTTACGACCTGTATGTTGTGCGCTTTCATCGTGGAATTGATGCCGGCCACCAGTTTACGTACCGTTTTGTTCTTGCGGGCAATGATTTTGCCGAAGTCGAATGTCGCATCCGGAGCATAGACGCCGTACTTGTCACCGTGCTTGGCATAATCGTACACCTTTGCACTGTAGAGTAATGTCTTTGTCGGAATACATCCTTCGTTCAGGCAGACACCGCCCAGATCTTTCTTTTCGAACAATGTTACGTCAAGTCCTCTCGCAGCTGCGCGTTCTGCGGCTACATATCCGGCCGGTCCGCCTCCGATAATCGCTAAATCTATCATGTTTTTACTGTTTTATTTTTTATTGTTAACATGCAAACGTAAGTAAAAAAAACGACTTTCCGTATAGAATACATTAAAAAAATCGGCATAATTTCGCGACCGGTTTGTATTTGTTCGAGAACTTGTTTGAGAACTAATGCAAGGTGGGGAGTATTTTCATAAGGATAAGTTCGTGATTCAATCAAGCGTTATGCTTGAAAAACGTTCATTACCGATAGCATGCTCCGGTTTTGATTTTTATGGACTGACAGATAAAAATCTCGGCTTTTTTATTTATGTTTGCATCGAACTTACAAAGAAAGAAAAGAAATGCCGGTAATATCACAACGCGGGATCAACATGCCCGAATCGCCGATACGGAAATTAGTTCCGTTAGCCAATGAAGCGAAAGCGAGAGGAATCAAAGTCTATCATCTCAACATCGGGCAGCCGGATATCCGAACACCGGAAGTAGGGCTTGATGCCATGCGTCATGTCAATCGTGAGGTCTTGGAATACAGTCCGAGCGAAGGGTTGCTCAGTTTTCGTAAAAAAATGGTGACCTATTATCACCGTTTCGGCATCATGGTCGATACGGATGATATTATCGTTACGGCGGGAGCATCGGAGGCTGTGAATTTCGCCTTTCTGGCTTGCCTGAATCCGGGCGATGAGTTGCTGATCCCCGAACCGGCGTATGCGAATTACATGTCGTTTGCCATATCGTGCGGCGTCGTGGTGAAGGCTGTACCTTCGTCGATCGAAGACGGGTTTGCTTTGCCGTCGATCGATAAGTTTGAAGAGATGATCACGCCTCGCACAAAAGCGGTTATGATCTGTAACCCGAACAATCCGACGGGCTATCTTTATACGGCAGAAGAGATGTGTCGTTTGAGCGAACTTGTCCGAAAATATAATATATTTCTGTTTGCGGACGAAGTATATCGTGAGTTTTGCTATACAGATGCGCCTTATGTGTCGTCTTTCCATCTTGAAGGGCTTGAGCAGCATGTGGTCATGCTTGATTCGGTGTCGAAGCGTTACAGTGAATGCGGTATTCGTGTCGGCGTCTTGGTTACGAAGAATGCGCAAGTGAAGAAGAGCGTGATGAAATGGTGTCAGGCACGGCTCAGCCCTCCGCTTCTCGGACAAATCGTTGCCGAAGCCTCTATCGATACGCCTGAGGAATATATGCGTGCCGTTTATGACGAATATTTGCAGCGGCGTAACTTTCTTGTTGAGGGTTTGAACCGTATACCGGGCTGTTATTCACCTCTTCCGATGGGGGCATTTTATACGGTGGCCAAACTTCCGATCGACGATGCCGACACGTTTTGCGCATGGTGTTTGAGCGATTTCGCTTATGAGAAACAAACAGTGATGATGGCTCCGGCTTCGGGCTTTTATGTGACACCCGGCTATGGACGAAACGAAGTGCGTATTGCCTATGTCTTAAAAAAAGAAGAACTGGCCAAGGCGCTTGATGTTTTGGCCCGTGCGTTGGATACGTACCGCCAAATATGGCGTGCGGTATAGGTTAGGAATGGAATATGAAGATATACAAAAAAGGGAATATATCGTTGGCGTGAAAGATGAATTTTGAACTGTTTATTGCTCGACGCATTCATTTCTCGAAAGAAAGAGGTGACAGCAGACGAGTCACCCCGCCGGCTGTGCGTATTGCTGTAGCCGGTATTGCATTGGGTGTGGCTATGATGATCCTCTCGGTGGCGATCGTGGTAGGGTTCAAGCAGGAAGTGCGTAATAAAATGGTCGGTTTCGGATCGCATATCCGGGTTTCTAACTTCGACAGCAATTCGTCGTATGAAACAGCGCCGATTTTTGTCGGTGACAGTTTGAAGTCTCTCCTGAGCGCTCTGTCGGGTATCCGCCATGTTGAGACATTCGCTACCAAACCGGGTATCCTTAAGACTGAAACGGATTTTCAAGGTATCGTTCTCAAGGGCGTCGATGTGGAATATGACTGGACATTTTTCGGGAAGCATCTGAAGGAAGGAGAGCTCTTCAGTATTGATACGGGAAAGGTGACGAACGATGTGCTGATCTCACAACAACTGGCCGATATGCTTCGCCTACGTTGCGGCGACTCGTTTCATGCCTACTTCGTGCAGGACGAGGTAAGGGCGCGTAAATTCCGTATCTGTGGCATCTACGATACCGGTTTTACGGATTACGATAAACTGTTTGTCTTGACCGATATCAAGCATATCCGTCGCCTGAACGGATGGGAGGCTGACGCTGTCAGTGGACTGGAATTGCAGGTCGATGATTACGACGATCTTGATGAGGTGGCTGCTGCTGTCGATGATCGGCTACTCAATCGTCGTGACCGTAAAGGGAATATTTTTTATGT
Source organism: Tannerella forsythia (assembly GCF_001006485.1). Taxonomy (GTDB): domain Bacteria; phylum Bacteroidota; class Bacteroidia; order Bacteroidales; family Tannerellaceae; genus Tannerella; species Tannerella forsythia. Next base: position 3,003 of record NZ_JUET01000122.1, on the reverse strand, counting down.
TCGTTCTATCAAAGAACTGAATCCGATGATATTCAGTTGGCTTGATGTGCTTGACCTGAATGTTGCGGTGATCCTTGTACTGATGATGGCCGTATCGGGCTTTACGATGATTTCGGGGCTGCTGATCATCATCCTTGAACGTACCAACATGATCGGCATTCTGAAAGCGCTCGGTCAGCAAGACCGCAGCCTGCGGCGCGTTTTTCTGTATATCTCGGCTTTTCTGATCGGCAAAGGGATGCTCTGGGGAAATATCATCGGGTTGGCGCTCTGTTGGATACAATCCTTTTTCCGACCGCTGTCTCTTGATCCCTCCGTGTATTACCTTGATGCCGTTCCGATTCATCTGACACTGGGCTCATGGTTGCTGATTAATCTCGGAGCCTCCGTTGTTTCACTCTTGATGATGCTTGCTCCTTCGTACCTGATCACCAAGATCAGTCCGGCCAAGACGATCCGCTTCGAATAGCAAGGCAGGCTCGTATTTCTTTTTTCAAAAAACGGCCTGCCTCTTTCTCTTTCAGATGTCTGCCTTATGTGTTCCTGAAGAGCAGAATCTTTGTAATACTCTGTCTCAAGACAGTTTTTTTAGTCGATGAACGAAAAGACTATTTCTCTGCTGAAGAGAAAAGCGATTTCGTGCTTGCCAACAAGGTGTTGCGCATAAGCGAAATGATTGTCATCGGGCCTACTCCACCGGGAACAGGCGTAATATAGCTGCACTTCGGAGCTACTTCGTTGAAGGCCACATCGCCCATCAGGCGGTAACCGCTCTTGGTGACACTGCTCGGCACACGCGTGGTACCGACATCAATCACAACGGCTCCATCCTTGACCATATCTCCTTTCAGAAATTCGGGAACGCCCAGTGCGGCAATGATGATATCGGCACTCAGACACATCTCCTTCAGATTTTCAGAACGACTGTGGCAGACCGTCACCGTGCAATCGCCTGGATAGTCTTTCTGCATCATCAGCGTAGCCATCGGTTTGCCTACAATATTACTGCGCCCCAGAATTACGCAATGCTTCCCTTTGGTCGGGATTTCGTAGTGTCGCAGCAACTCGACAATTCCCGCAGGGGTAGCAGACTTGAAACAAGGCAGTCCAAGAGCCATCCGTCCGACATTGATCGGGTGGAAGCCATCCACATCCTTCCGGTAGTCAATTGCTTCGATCACCTTATGACTTGAAATGTGTTTCGGTAACGGAAGCTGTACGATAAAACCGTCCACATCGTCGTCTTCGTTCAGCTGTTGTACTTTACGGAGTAATTCTTCTTCGGTTATATCGGCTTCGCAACGAATCAGGGTCGACCGGAATCCGATAGCTTCGCAACTTTTTACTTTGTTCATCACATACGTCTCGCTACCCCCGTCGTGGCCGACTAATATGGCTGCAAGATGCGGGATTTTCCCTCCCGCCTGTTTGATGTTTGCTACTTCGGCAGCTAATTCTTTTTTGGCCTGGGCTGCCACGGCCTTGCCATCGATTAATTGATAAACCTGTTCTTCCATGACTTTTTATTTTTATCTGCGAAAAGGTGAACGCATCATCCGGCTGCCCGGCTTGACGGTCGTAATCATTCGCATCATCTTACGTGTTTCGTCAAATTGTTTGATCAGCTTGTTCACATCCTGTACCGACGTGCCGCTACCGGCAGCGATACGCTGTCTGCGCGAACCGTTCAGAATAGAAGGATTCGTTCGCTCTTGCGGAGTCATTGAATAGATAATGGCTTCAATGCCCTTGAATGCATTCTCATCGACGTCGATATTTTTTAGCGCCTTACCCACACCCGGAATCATGGATGCCAAATCCTTCAGGTTACCCATTTTCTTGATTTGTTGGATTTGTCCGAGGAAATCATTGAAGTCGAACTGATTCTTGGCAAGTTTCTTTTGAATTCGGCGTGCTTCCGCTTCGTCGTATTGCTCTTGTGCCCGCTCAACGAGCGAGACGACATCCCCCATACCGAGAATTCGGTCGGCCATTCGTTCGGGGTGAAACACATCAAGTGCGTCCATTTTTTCGCCGGTACCGATAAACTTAATCGGCTTGTCAACTACGGTGCGTATTGAAAGCGCTGCACCACCGCGTGTATCCCCGTCAAGCTTGGTAAGCACCACACCCGAAAAGTCCAGTCGGTCATTAAACTCCTTAGCCGTATTCACGGCATCCTGTCCGGTCATGGAGTCGACAACAAACAAAATTTCATTCGGCCGGATCGCTTTTTTGATCGCTGCAATCTCTGCCATCATCTGCTCGTCAATGGCCAGACGGCCGGCTGTATCGACAATGACTAAGTCACGCCCCGTCTTCTTTGCCTCTAAAATGGCGTGAAGCGCAATGTCGACCGGGTTCTTATTTTCTCGTTCCGAGTATACCGGTACACCTATCTGCTCACCTAAAACATACAACTGGTCGATGGCTGCAGGACGATATACGTCGCAGGCTACCAGTAATGGATTTTTCCCTCTTTTGCTCTTCAGCATATTGGCCAGCTTACCGGAGAAGGTCGTCTTACCCGAGCCTTGCAAACCGGCCATAAGGATCACCGAAGGCGACCCCGTCAGATTAAATTCCGCCGCAGTACCACCCATTAAGGTGGCCAGTTCATCATGGACGATTTTAACCATCAACTGGCCGGGTTTCAACGAGGTGAGTACATCCTGCCCCATCGCCTTTGCCTTCACTGTGTCGGTAAACTGTTTGGCTACTTTATAATTGACATCGGCATCCAACAAGGCCCGACGTACATCTTTCAGCGTTTCCGCCACATTTAACTCGGAAATTTTGCCTTCACCTTTCAACAGCTTAAACGAGCGTTCTAACCGGTCACTTAAATTTTCAAACATAGCTCTGATTTTTGCTCGCAAATTTAGATAAAATCCTCGAGATTTTACACCGGGCAGATAAAAACACAAGGCCGACGCTCTGTTTTCTGTCCCCTCCTCTGCGTGTTCTTAGCCACAATTTTACTATCTTGGAGGAAAAAAATTT
>NZ_JUET01000121.1 GCF_001006485.1 Tannerella forsythia | reverse complement strand
AAATATCAGCAAGAACTCGTCCGGCTCTGCAAAGAACATTACCCCAAACCATACGAACGCCTGCAAACCATCCCCGGTGTCAAGGAACGCGCAGCCACGGCAATCATTGCGGAAACAGGTGTTGATATGAAGATGTTCGCTACGGCGGCAAGCCTTGTGGGATGGTGCGGTCTGAAACCGCGTAACGATGTAAGCAACGGGCGTTTCAAAAGCAGAAAAGTGACACACGGAAACAGATACCTCAGAC
>NZ_JUET01000120.1 GCF_001006485.1 Tannerella forsythia | reverse complement strand
CCAAGCTTGTAGAGGAAAGTAACATACTTATATTCGCAATCTCCGAGACACACCGACCGTCACGGAGCCAACAGTCGTGTGTTATAGTCACCCAAACAACCGAATTTGGGAGGGATTGAGCAGCAATGTAAGCAAACTCACAAAATACGTTTTAGAGGAAAGGTATAAAATTTTCTTCGCGAAGAAAAAATATTTTGTTGGCGAAGAAAATAAAATTACTTCGCCAACAAAATTTCAGTGCTTCTACAAAGAAATCCGACTAGGCAATTCTACGTTGAAACAGAAAAGACGAGGAAAATATACTCGTCTTTGTTCTTTTTTGTGAAAAAACCACAAAAAAAACACCCGCCAATGTTTCGCCAAAGGCAGAGAAAAAAAACATCGAATGAGGCGGATTGTTTTATGCTTTTTCAGATTTGGATAAAGATTACCATTCCACAAAATTCTCTTCAATAAATTTTTCAAAGGAATTTGAAAGCTCCTGCTTTTCTTCTGTATCGTAGTCAAATAGCACTACTTCGCCATTAGGCATAATAGCAATAGGATTGCCCGAACCATCATCTGCAATTACAAGACTTTTATTAATTTCAGGGAAAAGATTGGCATCATTAAAAAGGTTACGAGCGTTATTTGTTAAATCAATTATTGTTTCATTTCCTATTGATGTCCCATTTACAAAAGCATGAATCGCCAATCCAGCATAAGCACCTCCGAAATTTTGAATAAACTCTTTATAATCTTTATCCATTATAATATTAAGTTCTTTTTCTGCATTTATGATTTGTTCATTAGTAGCCGCTTTCCCTAACATAGTGGGATTTTCCTGAAAGAAAACATTCAATTTATTTATGACTTCTTGTTTCATATCCGTATTTTCAAAATTAATGACAACCTATTTTTTTGCCTCTCGCTTTTAATTTCGCTTCGGTTTGGCTTTTCCAATATTCTTGCTTCCATTTATTAAATGCAATTCGCTCATCAGGTGTTAATCCAGTTCCTTTTTGCTTCCCAAATGGGTGTTGTCCGGGATTTGTATGTGGTTTATCGTGATGTTTGGCAGGCATAGCTATTAAATCTCCATTAGGATTTTGCTTATAATGATGAAGTACAATTGTATTTCCTTGTTTATCCACACCAGATAATCCAAATCCTTTTCCATTGGGAGCATTATTATTTGCATGATAGAGTGCATTTAATTGGGCATCACTCATATGACTCAAATTTGTATATCCACTGACTTGATGAGTTTGTCCGCTACTACTTGTAAATATAATAGGGTTAGAACTCAACCCAAACGAGTCAATCCAAGTGCTAAAATCGTGAACGTATGCATATGTATTTAGTCCGCCTACAATAGAAATCGGGTCTTGACCGATATAATTCCCTGAATTTGGGTCGTAATACCGAAATCTATGATAGACCAATCTATACAGAGTAAAAGACTAAGCATTTTCATATACAAAACGACTCAAATCATTTTCAATAAATAAGTTAAATGATTTATTTATAATATGTATTTGATTTTTCCCTATATCATGAAAATATACAGAAGCTTCATATGGTCTGATATATAACTCATCCCCATCACTATTCAACCACAATTCCCCAATTTTAATATATTCTCCACGTAATTCTAACATATCAAAATCAATAAGAATACCTTCCATTTTTAATTGCGAAACACAATAAAAAAATGTAATTACATCACTATGCAATAATTTATAAAAGAATGATGAAGTTAATTTTTCTTCGGTTAAATTATTTTCCACAACATCACTTTTCAATAAGTGTTTTTTTATTACAGCAAACAAGTTAGGGTAACTTTGCTTCAATTTGGTAAATTTCAATTCAAAATCAATAATATCAACTTTGTCATAGTTCAAGGAGATATCATCTATTTGGTTTCTCCATCCTTCCATATAATCGACTTGTGAATTTTCGCTATAAGATTGATTTATAGATTTTAAGTATTCACGAGCCGCATATTGAGATATTAGTGTGGCACCCATTAAACCTTGTGACATCTTAGGTTTTATCTTTAAATACCACCGTGACGACAAAAACTGTTTTGCAAATTTTTCATTTTGTCTCCACCAATCAATCCATTCTTCGGGTAGGAATAGTCCTTCAGATAAATGTTTTAGTCCGTTTATTATATTGTTCGTTTCCATTTCACCAAGAATTTGTGCCATTAATAATTCGTACTAATTTGAAATTATCTCCTAAATTTCTATAAGGATCCATGCTCGCATGTCCCCAAGGTGTAACTTCGGTCAAATTCCATGCTTCATTGGCTTTAGAGGAACCTAACCTTTGAGGCAAACTTGTATGATGCAATTCAATAGGAACATCAACAATATTTTTATTTCCCAAAGCATCGGATACTTCAACTTTTATTTTAGGAGCATTTCCTCGTTTCATTAAAGCTAAATTGTTAGGAGAGTATTTTCCTGTTGGATTTAACATTTCATCAGCATATTTCGTCTTCCAATAATTTTTCTTAGCTGTTCTCCAACACTCCAGCCCAAAAATATCCACCTGCGAATTATTATCAAACACATACCCATAAATCGTAGGGTTTCCACCTGCTAATCTTATCGGGTCTTGGGAGATATACATTCCCTCATCAGGAGAATAATACCGGAAACGGTTGTAATAAAGCCCTGTCTCCTCATCCTCATACTGTCCCTGATACCTGAACGGACAATCGCTCAAAGAACGCCCGGCAAAGTTACGAACAGAGCCATAAATATCCAATTCTACCGACCATGTTTTTTCTCCATTGGAGTTATACATTTCAGTCGGCGTACCCAAGTAGTCTGTAATAATGCTGTATGATTTATCGCCAACTATCTTTGCCGCAGGTATGAATGTACCCTCCTCAAACAGCCACGTGGTTACATCGGATTCCTCCATCCACTCGTGCAGTGGTACATTGCCGTCCCAAACCCAACGGGTAGTTTTGCCTTGGTAGGTCTTGGAAATACGCCCTTTTATATGGAATATCAAAAAACATTAATGCGAGAGATATATTTTGTGTTTTCCATGGTCCCAGCTATAGTAGACTATCCCGTCAGCTTGCTGCGAAGTATGAGTAAGATATTTTTATTTACTCGACACTAGTAGCGAGGAGTCAAACCGAAAGAAATCGAAGCTATGGGATGCTTTTCGTAAAAGTAATTTCCAACAAAAAACGGCAGTTTTTAATACTACGTTGCAAAAAATTAATTTGATATATTGCCTTGTTTTTCCAGCCAATTGTTAAAGCGAGCGGCCAAGCTATCTCTCCATTCTTCACTTGGGCACTGATTTATTAATGTCCTATATTTTTTATTATCTACACTCTTAATCAATGACTCTACTAATTTAAGCAAAGTCCATTGTAAATCATAAAAAGCATTGTCGGGAAATAGACTTATCAAAATTTCTCCCTCTTCATAAGATATAGGTAGAGTTATGTTTTCTAATACAGAGTCATATAAAGCGATAGTACTGTCCACAGATTCATCATCATCTATGGATTCATTTGGCATTCTTCCCAATTTTAGTAATTCCAAAAACTCTTTTCTCATAATCCTTATTCCTTTTTCAACTTTATCAAAAACTCTAATGGTGTGATTTTATCTTGTTTAAAGATAGCTCTCCTTTTTTTAACATACCTAAATCTTCGTATTCTTTTATAATTTGCTTGATGGAACTATCAAATTTGCCCCCTCCTATCTTATGTAGATCAATTAAATCGTCTTTTAAAACATCTTTAAATGCTCTATCCTTATCAATTGCTGCAGTCGCTCTCCCTTTTGACTTAAATGTCCGAGTCTCAGCATGGTCTATATCTGTCATAACTACAGCAATACCTTCCTTTCTGGGTAAATATCCAAGCTTATCTTGTGGAATATGGTGAATCTGAAAGCCATCAAATGGATCGGATGCATTGACTAAATCTCCATATGCTCCAACTTGTCCCTCAATAACTGATAACCCCCATAGGTCTATCAAGACATTGACATCGGACACATAAGCATACAATTTATTTCCACCTGCCAATCCTATAGGGTCTTGCGAGATATACATTCCCTCATCAGGCGAGTAGTAACGGAAACGGTTGTAATAAAGCCCCGTCTCCTCATCCTCATACTGCCCCTGATACCTGAACGGACAATCGCTCAAAGAACGCCCTGCAAAGTTACGAACAGAGCCATATATATCCAATTCTGCCGACCATGTTTTTTCTCCATCAGAGGTATACATCTCAGTCGGCGTACCTAAGTAATCTGTAATAATGCTGTAGGACTTATCGCCAACTATCTTTGCCGCAGGTATGAATGTACCCTCCTCAAACAGCCATGTCGTTACATTCTCTTCCTCCGTCCACTCATGCAACGGAACATTGCCATCCCAAACCCAACGGGTAGTCTTCTCTTTATATGTCTTCGAGATACGGCGACCGAGTGGATCGTACTCGAAACTGACCATTTCGCCATCGGGACGCTTCACACTTCGGAGCATGCCGTTGCCCTGCCATTCATAAGCCCAATCACCCTCTTGCCAAAGCGGAGCTAAAGTCTCGTCGGGTCTCAATCGTTGTTTCAGAACAAGGTTGCCCTCACCATCGTAATGGTAGGAGAACTTCTTGTCCTCCAACAACCTTCCACCTTTGCCGTATTTGCGGTCTTTTCTTTCTTCCGTTCGGAACAGATTGCCGATGGCGTCAGGAGCCTTGTAAATGCTCTCCAACTCGGAGCCGCCCTTGTAATCGGCACGGAAGAGATTGTCCCACCGATCATAGTCGAAAAGGACAGTTTCGCCCGTGCGTTCATTCACCTTGCGAAGCAGGCGGTTGCCCATACTCCAGTGATAACGCATACGGCTCTGTTCGAGACCGCCCGAGAGAATATCCCGGCGAACGACACGTCCGAGCATATCACGGCCCGTCGTGACACTCACCCCTCCGCTCAACTCCCGCTGAATCTCCAAACCACTCTTATCGCGACCGATGGACATGCTCCAATCTTTGGACTGCATTCCGGCCTGTAGGCCCTCCGTGTCGTACTGCAAGGCTATATCGGCTCCCAAATCGCTGCTGAGACGGATGCGGCTGCCGAAAGCATCGTAAACGCTCTCGACCATATGTTCGCCCTGCGTTTCCTTCAGCACACGCCCGCCCTGACCGCGCTCAAACCCGATCTTGATCGAATCGTTGAAGGCTGCCGTAAGCAGACCGTCCTTGTTATACTTGTAAGCCGTACCGGTACCGTCGCTGTGGCGTTCCCCGACAATACGCCCCACGCTGTCGTATTCATAAGTGCTCCACCGTTCATCGGGGCGCAACACTTTGGAGACACGCCCGGCACCGTCGCGCTCGTAATGGCGGTGAAGACCATCGAATCCCCATTCGTCCACCACATCGCCGCGGCCGTCCAAAGCGAAGCGGTAGAGCTCTCCGCCTTCGTTTGCAATGCCGGTGAGCTGCAGCTCGGTATCGTACTCGAAGCAAACCGTCCGCCCGTTCTGCGTCCGGCTCAGCAGGGTGCCGAGACTGCCGTAGCGGAAGCTTACCTCGCGAATCCGGTCTTTGGCATGGACGAGGTTGCCCGAAGTATCGTAAGAGAAATGGTGTTCGTTGCCGTCGGCCTCCTGCATCCAGAGGAGGTTGCCGGCTTCGTCGGAACGATAGAAGGTGTGATTGCCACGTGGGTCGCGCTCCTCGGACAAATACCCCCGGGCATCGTACATCCATTGGCGGTAGGTCCCGTTCGGATAGGTAAGCTGTACGGGGCGATATTCCCCATCGAACAGAAAGCGGAAGACATTGCCTCGCTCGTCGGTTACCTGACTCAAATTCCGGCCTTCGTATTCGTAAGAAAGCCCTCTCTAATCACTAAAAAGCCTTGAGTAAAGGGGCGGAAGAGACAGGGCGGAGACCCCGATAAATAAAGGGATTGACGGCAAAAAAGCGGGTTACCAATAAATTTCTTCAAAAACACGAAGATTTAGGAGTATTTAATGAGCTTTTTGAGGAACACAGCTTATTTGCTCTCCAGGGTCATTAACATTACCAAATTCTATGCCATAAATCCCTATTCAAAAGTCGATATTCAAAAAATTCATTCATCCTCGGGCAGTACTGTATTCTCAAGCATTTGCATAAACTCAGCAAAAGTTTCGCAGATAAAGTATGTGTTAAGTTCGTCTGAGGATTGTTTGAAAAAATAGCTATGATCATAATACCAAATACCGTCATTTTCTTTGTCATGTATCAATAGCAACCACCCTCCTCCTAGGTCTCTTCCAATGAGAATAGATTCACTAGGAATATCATCAATGTATTCCCGATTTTTAAAAATAATATCCTGTGATCTACTTTTTGTCTTAACTCCATAAAGAGTATCCATTAGGATAAATTCGCCCAAATCTTCCACAAAAAAATAACCATCATGCACAATTGCACCATTATTTTTTGCCAGAAATTCTTTGTAGTCTTTCGGTAGTGAGATGTTAAATTCATTCTCTATAATCTTGTAACTATCGATTGCTCCTTTTTCAATTAATTGTAATTTCATAAATGTCATTTTTTTCTGCCTAATGCGACTTTCTTTGCTTTGGGAACCCCACCGCGGTGAGTAAATCTATCGTGTATGTCAGAATTAACTTCTTGCATTGTCATACCATCTTCGTGATGATGCCACGTTGTTCCATCAATTTTTGGAGGATCCAATTTAGACCCTCCTATAGCATTTGTATAATCCGTTGTATGATTCCCTTTTTGCTTTCCAATATTCACACTCTGCCTTAGGTTTGAAGACAGGATATCCATTCACATAGTCAACAACGTTTCCTTCCCAATCTGTATAACGCCATGTCCCGTTATCTAATACATCGACTCTTCCACCCTTCTTCTTCCATTTATCAATATCTGGAGAATTTAATGGCTTACCTTTTTTGCGGGCATTTGTCACGGGCATTTTCAGCTTGGGCACCTTTGCTTTATCCAAAGCTTTGGCTACATCTACCACCTTGTCGGCAACTTTTACGGCTGTGAGAGCTGCGGCTCCTCCTGCGGTGGCAACCTCTGTGCCCACCTCGAATAGCACCTGCCCGGCAAAATCACCCCATTCCTCCGCACTCATATTGGCGGCCTTGTCGGCAAGGGTTTCCAACATGGCCCTGTTCTCCTGTTGTGCTGCCAGAAAATCCTGAGGGTTGGCCAGCAAATTTACGGCAGAATTACGATACATCCAAGTCCCCGCCTTACCGGCCAGATTACCAAGAGACTTCAATATCTCGCCGTCTTGCTTCAGCTGGTCGGCGAAGCCGGCCGGATCGAGTAACATGTATGGGAGCGAGTGCTTGCCTGCCCAAATTCCCAGATCAATGACGCCTGTAACTGTACCTTTGAGCCCTTTCCAAAGGCCTTTGCCCAAGCCTTTACCGAAATCGATAGCCTTACTCCAGAAACTGCGTTCTTCTTCGCGTGAGGCACCACAGGCAGCCGAAGCGGCTGCCAATGTGTAGAAAATCCTGATCCGACCACCCAGCGAACAGAGTAACTCACTATTTTCGAGCAGAAGCAGATTTCCCCCCAGACGAATCTTATCCGTTACATGGGTCCAGTCTATAACGGGAGCTGTACAAGGCGATCCATTGCAGCAAGCACAAGCACCGAATGGATCGAAATTGACTGCCAATACCTTGTCCATACGAGTACACATGTGTTCGCCCATGATGACCGTTTCGCTGTAAGAGAGGCTTCGCAACTGCGAAGGCTTTACTCCTTTGTCACAAACCGGCCAGACACCTTCAGGGACAATCTTTTATCTCCGATGCTGAATGCCCGAAATTTTCTTCGCGAAGAAAAAATATTTTGTTGGCGAAGTAATTTTATTTTCTTCGCCAACAAAATTTCAAGACTTCTACAGGGCAATTCCTCGTTGAAATAAAAATACAGCTAAACTCTCTCGGGAACATACTTCTCGGCACTCATACATCAACCCCTTCGAGGAAATGGAATACGAATAGCCTGTAGTCATCCGTCTCCCTAAGTCACACTACAACTCAAAACTAATTTCCGGACAATCTTGCAGTAATTTTTGTTTTGCTCGCTCAATGATTTCTATTCGGGGAATCTCCGTTTGTTGGGTATGCCAGTTGTTGATAGGCATATTCATCAACTCGTTGTCTGGTGTATAGTCTGGCAATCCGATCCTCTGGCGGATGTTTAGCCATAAGAGCATTTCTATCGGAAAAATGAAGTAATCCGATGACGGAAAATCCGGAGTACGGTCTTCATATTCATTCTCGTCTGATTCTGCGATATGGAAGTCCGTAAGGTCATTTATTATCTTTGCCAGCAATGTAGTATCTGTTGTATCCCAGCACTTTAATGCTTCAATATAAACGCCCATATCCTTAGGGTAATTGAGTTTGCTGTAGTCAAGCTCTATTTTTTGCCATTTACAGAAGATTTCCAACATAAACCATGGATGCTTGTACGCTGGATGCCAGCCTTCGTACTGCTTGCCATAAAGCATCTTGATTAACAGATGTCCATATTTTACGGCCAATTCATCCCACCCTAACAACAAAGCTTGAGCCATGTGTTTTATCGCTTTATGAAACTGGATGGATTCATTATATTTCTCAACATCTTTGCCCAAGAAGTAATCCCAATTAACAGACTCTAATGCAAAAATTGTAGACAATTCCAATCCATGAGAATCTATTTTTTCGTTATTTAGGAAATTAAACATAAATTCCCAATGAAGCCAGGTTGATATTCTCTCAAATTTTAACCCAATTATGGATCTACCTTTCACTCCTTCTATGAAGTTTTGAATATCTCTCATTGAATTAGTGTAATGCCCATTGTGCTTATCTATCTGGTGCGTTTTTTTCTTTAAAGCATATAACTTCAGTTTCTTAAACTTGTCCATATATTCTTTTTTTACCATTTTCTGACTTGCGGTTCCCCTCGTAATGTCCCATTCTGCTCCACATATATATCTATTTTTTCTGTCTTAACTTCAGCGCCATTATTTATTGCTTCTCTTTGCGCCTCTAATGCCATTTCTGCTTGTTCAGAACTTCTGCCATCAGTGTACCCATCATCACCATTTGCAGCTCTATTTAATCTGTCATTGGTATAATGCTCACCTCCCATCTGTCTCTGATCCTTGCTTAGCGGTATTTCCTTTGTTTTACCACCATTCCAGAGCTTATCTTGTTGGGTCGTTTTGACTTCTGCCTTTACCATATCTCCCGTTTGGGAGTTTCTGGCTACAATATCTACACCATTGCCAGATTTATTTTGCACCGCATAAAACTCATCATACCCTAAAGAACGATAATAATCCTTTGCAATAGTTTCGCCAAAGTCCCCTAATTTTTCACCCTCACGTAAGCGATATTTTTTATAGTCGAAAAGAAATTCGTCTATATTTTTCACTGGAGGTTCCAATTTCGGCACCTTTGCTTTATCCAAAGCTTTAGCAGCATCTGCTGCATCATCCAATTTGTCGGCGGCCTTAGCTATATCAGCTGCATCATCCAGCTTATCCAACGCTTTGGCTGCATCAATAAAATCATCCGCCTTGTTTGCTATTTTGGCTACATCCACAACCTTGTCGGCAACTTTTACGGCTGTGAGAGCTGCGGCCCCTCCTGCGGTGGCAACCTCTGTGCCCACCTCGAATAGCACCTGCCCGGCAAAATCACCCCATTCCTCCGCACTCATATTGGCGGCCTTGTCGGCAAGGGTTTCCAACATGGCCCTGTTCTCCTGTTGTGCTGCCAGAAAGTCCTGAGGGTTGGCCAGCAAATTTACGGCAGAATTACGATACATCCAAGTCCCCGCCTTACCGGCCAGATTGCCAAGAGATTTCAATGTCTCGCCGTCTTGCTTCAGCTGGTCAGCAAAGCCGGCCGGGTCGAGTAACATGTACGGGAGCGAGTGCTTGCCTGCCCAAATTCCCAGATCAATAACGCCTGTAACTGTACCTTTGAGCCCTTTCCAAAGGCCTTTGCCCAAGCCTTTACCGAAATCGATAGCCTTACTCCAGAAGCTGCGTTCTTCTTCGCGTGAGGCACCGCAGGCAGCCGAGGCGGCCGCCAATGTGTAGAAAATCCTGATCCGACCACCCAGCGAACAGAGTAACTCACTATTTTCGAGCAGAAGCAGATTTCCTCCCAGACGAATCTTATCCGTTACATGGGTCCAGTCTATAACGGGAGCTGTACAAGGCGACCCATTGCAACAGGCACAGGCACCGAATGGATCGAAATTGGCCATCCCCTTTGGGCAAATGAGTGAAACGGAGAAATTTCTTTACAAAAACAGTTGGAGTATGTAACATAATAAAATACTCCTTAGCTATTTATATTTCAATCCTGAATTAGTTAAAGCCCCTTGGAAAATAGAAATACTTTGCCCAGAGAATTCCAAGAGTTCTACAAGGTAATCCAGAGGAGTTATTTAAGTTGGAAATAAGTTCAGTTTAAGAAAGACTCCTTCCAGGAAAAGCATGTATCTTCCTGGTTGATATTCACCCATTGAAAAGATAATCAACAAATCATCTTCATTTAAGTAATAAACCTGTAATCGCTGCTCTTTTGTCACAATATTGGATATGCCATCTGATTCCAGATGCAATTTATTTATTACATCTTGTTTGACCGGACAGTCTATTAATTTATGTGGAGTAATGTCATCCACAATAAATAACACAGATTTCCCCTCTATATTTAATTGAAAATCTTTATCGAATAGTCCATCCTCAATGCCATCGAACAATTTTGTTCTTTTGAATTCTAAAAGTCTCATCTTCGCTCAATTTTTCCACTATTTAATAATCCGTCGATTCCACCCTCAGAAGCAGGAATCTCATATTGTATACCTCCGCCCTCTTGTCCAAACCAAGGTATAGCTTCACCTTGTTGAACACCTTGTATAGGTTCTTTTACTCTATATGAATTTAATGGTTTTTCTTCATAGCCGGAAGGTAATGATCTATAGCCATAAGGCGTCTCTTTATCTGCAATGAAACTGCCAGCATCCTCAAACTTTCCTGTTTTTCTATTTATGCGACCACCATATCTGTCAAATTCAAATCCAGGAGATAATGTTATTGTCCTACTAGAAGCGAACCCTCTATTAGGAGGCCACCCTCCATTTATGTTATATTGCTTAAATAATTCCTCTAATTTTCCCCATTCATCGTTTTCGAATAAATTAAAGGCTTTTCGGGCAATTTCATCAGAAGGGAAGCTATCATCAATACTTCTGACAAAATCGTCAAAATTTGGTTTCCGAAATAGATTTTTGCTTTTCACGGGCATCTCCAATTTCGGCACCTTTGCTTTGTCCAAAGCTTTAGCAGCATCTGCTGCATCATCCAATTTGTCGGCGGCCTTAGCTATATCAGCTGCATCATCCAGCTTATCCAAAGCTTTGGCTGCATCCAATACATCATCGACCCGATTGGCAGCCTTGGCTACATCTACCACCTTGTCGGCAGCTTTTACGGCTGTGAGAGCTGCGGCTCCTCCTGCGGTGGCAACCTCCGTTCCCACCTCGAATAGCACCTGCCCGGCAAAATCACCCCATTCCTCCGCACTCATATTGGCAGCTTTGTCGGCAAGGGTTTCCAACATGGCCCTGTTCTCCTGTTGTGCTGCCAGATAGTCCTGAGGGTTGGCCAGCAAATTTACGGCAGAATTACGATACATCCAAGTTCCCGCCTTACCGGCCAGATTGCCAAGAGATTTCAATGTCTCGCCGTCTTGCTTCAGCTGGTCAGCAAAGCCGGCCGGGTCGAGTAACATGTACGGGAGCGAGTGCTTGCCTGCCCAAATTCCCAGATCAATAACGCCTGTAACTGTACCTTTGAGCCCTTTCCAAAGGCCTTTGCCCAAGCCTTTACCGAAATCGATAGCCTTACTCCAGAAGCTGCGTTCTTCTTCGCGTGAGGCACCGCAGGCAGCCGAGGCGGCCGCCAATGTGTAGAAAATCCTGATCCGACCACCCAGCGAACAGAGTAACTCACTATTTTCGAGCAGAAGCAGATTTCCTCCCAGACGAATCTTATCCGTTACATGGGTCCAGTCTATAACGGGAGCTGTACAAGGCGACCCATTGCAACAGGCACAGGCACCGAATGGATCGAAATTGACTGCCAATACCTTGTCCATACGAGTACACATGTGTTCGCCCATAATGACCGTTTCGTCGGTGCTTACGGACATCTCAATGCCTGTGAAAATGCCGAACTCCTGCGTATGGATACCGGAAGCTCCGACATTTTCTTCTTGGAGCGAAGCTGGGATAGGCAGTATATCAAAGCCGACATCTTCGACCATCCGACGGCTTTCAGCCAAACGGCGCTCCGGACGGCAGAGACTCCGTTGGAAGCGTTATCCGCTTCGTTGAACAAATACGGAGAAGTCCGTCTCGCCTATATGGCCTCTCTTTTGCCGGAACAGGAAGAAGACGAGATTGGCGCCGCTCACGCCGGAAGCGGAAGAAAAGGCAGTAGATATGACAAAGGATATTTTTGAGAAACAATCCACTTCTGAACAGATAATCACACCATATTCTCGATGGGTTACGGGTGAAGGAATCTTTTGCCGGTTTATCTGCAATGCTCATGAGTCGGAGCCACATACCGCAAATTCGGAGGCACGGAAGCGCAATTTTCAGCCAGTTCGCGTTTATCGTCATCAGGTTCTACGGCAATGATTTGAAGTTTCTTTTTTACTAAAGCCAGTAAGAGAGCAAATTCTCCGTAGCCCGTATTTTCGATCGTCACTTCACCTTCGTCGGGCAGGGCGGCGATCTCTGCGACGTAATTATGGTGTTTTCGCAGGTTGGCACACACCTCACGCTCTACCGCGGGGCCTTTATAGATATAGTTATGCTTCACCAGATCGGCGTAATAATCCGGTGTTTCGTATTTACGGCAGACTGCCTCATATTCGCGTCGGTAAAATTGGCGTACTTCTTTCGCTCGCTGGGAGTAGTTAGGGCTGAACCGGGCATCGTCGGGGGTTATGCGGGGCATGACCTGAATCCGTATCTCTCCTTTGCGAAGCATAAACTCCTGCTTGGGCAATACATGCCCCACGCCGTGAATCATCACCGGAATGATATCTATTTGCAACTGCTCGGCGAGGTAGAATGCTCCGCGATGAAAGCGGAGGATAGAGCAATCGGCCGATCGTGTGCCTTCGGGGAAGATCACGATGGAATAACCGCGGTCTACGGCGTCGCGCAAACGGTCGATCATCTGTTCGATACCGTTCGAGACGGGATAAAAGTCGGCATATCGGATCAATCGTCCGTAAAACGGCGAGTTCCACACCCAATCGTTCGTCAGAATAATGAGTTTGGGCGTGAGCATCATGATACACATCAGATCAAGGTGTGATTGGTGGTTACAGATAATCACTCCCGGGCGCTCGAACGTTTCACCGGACAAGTTGCTAAACGTTGTTTTCACTTGCGGAATGCGATAAATCACAAAACGGGCGATGCGATGCAGCAACCGATGGTACGCCATCTTCTTCTTTTCCGTCGTGCGTCCGAAGGTTGCCATTCCCCACCCCGCCAGCGTGATAAAAGGACTGGCGACAAGGAAAACGAGGAAGGCGTATGCCGTACTGAGCAGGTTCTTCAGCGTTACGGGCATCAGACGCTTGCGTCCTTTTCGCATCGTCAGGAGCCCGAACAAGAACGGCGGAAAAACGTATGCCATCACTACGACCGAGAGCATCCCGACTACGGTTACTTCACCCAGCGAATGCAATGCCGGGTGTTTGGCAAAGATCAGCATCCCCATCCCGACGAACATAATCGCGGCCGAAAGGGCAATACTGTTCTTGTACGACGATAACGTTTTGCGCCGGTACGTATATTCATACATCAGTCCTTCCGTCATGAAAATCGTATAGTCATCTCCTTGCCCGAAAATGAATGTAGCCAAAATGATATTGACAATATTAAATTTGATATCGAATAAACCCATCAGTCCGAGAATCCACACCCAGCTCAGCGCCAATGGCGTGAAGGCGATAAGCGTCAGTTCGAGGCGTCCCAGCGAAAAGAGGAGAAAGACGAAGACAATCAGTCCGCAGATATAGAGAACATAGTTAAAATTATCAGAAAGCGAGGCGATCATACGGCGAGTGATCGAGCCGGCATCGAAAGCGATGGACAACGACGCGTTTTTCTGTCCGTTCAGTTTTTCTTCGACCGACCGCGCTTTGTCCGCATCGAGGTAAAGTAGGTTTACGATCATCGTTTTACCGTCATTTTCGAGAACGTAGTTTCGCGCCAACGTTTCTTTGATCGGATCGAAGTGCAACAATGCCGTTTTTTCCCACGTGCGACCGATTATTTCCTCGAAGAGATGGAATGCGTCGGCACGAAAACCGAGTTTTTCTCCCTCTTCGGCGAGATAAGTCCGGACGCTGTCGCGATGTCGCTCCCAGAAATCGTTCCAACGCTTCACCTGTGCGGTTTGTCGCACGGGCGAAGGTAAAAAATGGCCGATGCCACCGATTTTCGATATCTCTCCTGCGGTCAGCAGCTCCTGTAATCCTGCCAAGCTCTCTTCGTTTGCCGTCAGTGCAGCCTCGGGAGTATCTCCTTCGGTCACGTAATAAAGCACATGATGATGGTCGTTGAGTAAACCTCTCATCCGCTCGTATTCCTGCTGCTGCGTATCGGTCATGTAGTTGATTTTTCGCATATCGGCTTCGAAGTGCGATTCATCGCCCGAAAAGGCAAGCAAAACAGTAACGACGATGATAGTCGCGACAAGCCAGCGATTTTTTTCAAAGGGGCGGTCAACGAATTGTCCGAAAGGCGCATGCGAAGATGCCGGCTTCCGACCGCGATGAGATAACAGATGAGGCAAAAACAGCAACACAAACAGAATTGTACCGACAAGCAGCAGGGACGCGAACCAGCCGAGATCGCACATTGCATCCGAGCCGATGAATATAAGACTCATGAAAGCGCCTACGGTCGTGATGTTACCGATCGTGAGTGGTTGGATAATGTCTTTGATCACGAACCGCGAGTTGGGCACACTTCCGTGATGGCCGATGAAATGCAGCGGATAATTGATGGCTATACCGAACATGATGGAGCTGATGCCGACGGCGATAATGGAGACTTCGCCCCGGATAAGGTGCATCAGTCCGAGAGCAAACAGCCCGCCGAAGGTGACGGAAGCGAAGATCAGCCCGATTTTCAGCCCGTCGCGAAAAGTAAAGATCAGGAGCGCGAGCACGATTACTACGGCGAAGAGGCTTGAGAGGAGCGTATCGCGCTGAATTTGTCCGGCATTGGTCAAGGCGATCTCTGCGGCGCCGAAACTGTGGAACGAGATTCCGTCGAAGGCTTTCTCCGTTTCCCTCATGCAAGCATTCAGCGTTTTGAGGAAATACTTGTTGGCCGATGTTTCGCTGGCGGGGATGGCGCAGTCTACGACGATCAGCGCTTGCCCATCGTCCGAGAAGATATAATCCTGATACAGGTCGAATCGTCCGCCGGCCTGAAAGTCACGGAGCTTACTCATGAGGTTCGCGGTCAGTTGGAGAGGGTCTGCGAGGAGATGCTGACGCACCATCATGCCGGCCGACGAGGTCAGGATGTTTCGATCAATCTCTAATTGCCGTGCTAATGCCTCGCGTGTTACGAGCGTATCCATCCGGCGATAATCATCGTCGTCAAGGTAATAAGGCATGTTCTCTACGATGAACAGGGCGACGGACATCATCTCAGCCGGGTCTATTTTGTAGAGGATATGCTTCACTTGGGTGGTGTCGGTGGCTGTTTGCAGCCGTTCGACGAACGCATCGACGGCTCGCATCTGCTGTTCGCGGTCGGTCGAATCCGTCGCGGCGCAGTAAATCGTGATTTTGTTTGAAGAGGTGACGTAACGGTAGGCTCGGTTGATACGTTCGTTCGTTTTATCCGCAGGCAGAAACCGCGAGATATCTTCCGTAAAACGCACCTGCGAAGCCAATCCCAGAAAGACCGCGATCAGCACGAGCAGAAGAGTAAAAAGCAAACTTTTGCGCGATGAAAAATAATCGTAGACGGAAAGAAAGAATCTTGTCATGGTTTCGGACTGCGTTTAAAGAGGTAATGATAGAGCATGGAAGGGTATCCGTAGACAATCGCGGCGATCACGAGGAGGGTATTAAGGATGCTGATGCGCAGAAAATCCCTTCCCGGCCGGAAATGCGTCACCCGCTCCTCTTCGGGCGCGTAATAGACGCGTGTGGGCACGGAAACGATGCGTATGCCTTTCCATCGGCAGCGTACAAGCAGTTCCAGCTCGGCCTCGTAGCGCGACGAGAAGGGTCGCATCCCCTTCATGGCACGCAGCGGATAGAGACGGAAGCCGTTTTGCGTATCGCGCAGGCGTCGGGCGGTCTGTACGGCGAACCAGAAGTTCGAGAACTTGTTGGCGAACGAGTTTTTGGGAGGCATATTTCCCTCGACGATGCGTTGGCCGATGATCAGCGCGTCGGGATAGCGGTTCAGGGTATCCGTAAAACGCGCGATGTCGGTCGCGACGTGCTGTCCGTCCGAGTCCATCGTGATGGCACAGGAATAGCCGAGTTTTTCGGCGTGGTCGAATCCGTTTTTGAGCGCGTGCCCCTTGCCTCTGTTCGGTTGATACGAAATTATTTCGACGCGACCGGCGAAATCTTTCAGAACAGCGGCCGTTTCGTCGGTCGAACCGTCGTTTACGACAATCACCGGAAGGATTTGTTGCAACGCCTCCTCCAATACTTCGCGCAATGTCTTGGCATTGTTGTATGTCGGGATGATTATGCAGACGGATAATGCTTCCGTTCCCGGTCGTATGTCCGTATCGCAGTCCGGCATCATTTTACCTCTTCGAATATCAGGTTTATTTTTGAGAAAATGGTGTCGCCTTCGCCGACGATGCCCGAAACGACGGTCATCCCGTCGTCCTGCGTCGTTACGTTGAGCGCGAAGGTGAGCTCGCCGACGATTCGCGGGTCGATGACTTTCATGAATTTGACATTCTTTATCGTTCGGAGAAGAAACGTCGTGTCGCAGTATGCTTCAACGAGTTCTTTGACTATCTGAATGATGCATACGCCGGGCGTAACGGGATTGCCGGGAAAGTGAGCCTCGTAAATGACGTGCGAGGCGTTGAGCGACACACGGTAGTCGACGCCTCCTTCCGTATCGGTACGCTTACGGATGGTGTAAAATGTATTATTCAGCATATTGTATCGTATTATCCGTCTTCGTTTCCGTTAATTTCCGCAGTTCATACGTCAGATGATGCCGTCGGTTGACGAGTCGCAGCGTGCCGTCCGGTAAAACGATCAATTCTTTTTTCCCATGGCTCACCACAAGCATGTTATTTTGTTCGTATCGTACGATTTTGCCGGCAAAGGGCGCTTGCGGATGATCGCACTCGATCAGGAAATGCAGATCCGACGCGATAGTGCGACGGATATACCATTTATCGAGCATCGACTGCACATCCTGCAACTCGCACCGGCTGTTTGTTGTCCAAAAATCGAACGCTTTAAAGCCGAATTCGTTCATCAGCGTGCCGCGCCATGTATCGCCGTTTTTCCGAAGGATACAAAGGCCCGACAGTTCGTTTTTCCGTGTCCGCAGCACGACCCGGTACGTGTTTCGTTCCGTTTCCGAACGTCGCGCGGGCGTCCAGACGGGAGCGTCGGAAGGTTGGGCATCGGCCGGACATCGTAGCGCCGGCACGGTAGCGCATCCGGCCAGCAGAAGCGACAGACTAATGAGCAAATACCGAATCATCGACAGGCGTGTTGAGTTGTATGTTCTTTAGCGTGATGATTGTCTTGTCGCCGCTTTTCTCGATCAGTTCCACACGACGGATACGGCTGTCCGAACGGTCTACGTAGAGCTGTATCGACGAGAATAAGTCTTTCACTTCTTTCTTTCGTGGCGTCAGCATAATTTTACAGTCGCTTTTACCGACCATAAACTGTGTCGTAAAATCCGGCGAATCGATCAGCCCGGCGCCGCTGACACCTCCTATCATCACCCGGCTGATTTCGGTAAAGAGTTTACTCCCTTTCACCGGGATTTTGTTCGTTTTTCCGCCCGATGTCATACGCACATTATCCCCATCCATGGCAAAGACGTAAGCATAAGGCCGCGTATATTCCCAACGGATCTTATCGTCAGGCTTATAAAGCATTTTACCTTCCGATGTGACCTGATCTTTCATAAAAGAGAGCTCTTTGACCTGCGTAAAATCTGCTTTGAGCGTCTTTATTTCACGCGCGACGCGTCTGATGTTGTCCGTAATCTCTTTTTTCTGCATCTCGGTTGCCTTTTGGTAGCTGTTTTGTGCCGAAAGGGTTACGATACACGGCAACAGAAGTAGCGATAGATATAGTTTATTCGTCGTTTTCATTTTTCTCTTAATGAATTGAGGGCAAAGATAGTCCACAAATCGCATAAAAGGAAGAAAACAGGAATGGATTTTTCACTTTTCTACAAAAAAATGACGGAATATATTCATCAACGAAAAAAGCCGTATATTTGTCGTTGAGACAACATTCTTTTATTTCATATACAAAATAAACTATGGGCAGAACTTTGGTTATCGGTGCCGGCGGGGTAAGTACCGTGGCAGTAAAGAAAATGGCGATGAACGCCGACGTGTTTACGGATATTATGCTTGCGAGCCGTACAAAAAGCAAGTGCGACAAGATCGCGTCGGACATTAAAAACATGAACGTGCTTACGGCACAGGTAGATGCCAATAAGGTAGATGAGCTGGTTCGTCTGTTCGAAGACTTCAAACCGGAATTAGTCGTTAATCTGGCTCTGCCGTATCAGGATTTGCACATCATGGATGCCTGCCTGAAATACGGCGTCAGCTATCTGGATACGGCCAACTATGAACCGCTCGATGAGGCGAAGTATGAATACAGCTGGCAATGGGCATATAAAGACCGCTTCGAAAAGGCCGGTCTGACGGCCATTCTCGGATGCGGATTCGATCCGGGCGTAACCGGAGTATTTACCGCCTATGCCGCCAAACATCATTTCGATGAGTTGCATTACCTCGACATCGTAGACTGCAATGCCGGCGATCATCACAAGGCTTTCGCCACCAACTTCAATCCGGAAATCAACATCCGCGAGATCACCCAGAGAGGCAAATATTTCGAAAACGGAGCATGGCACGAAACCGATCCGCTGTCGGTACATCAGCCCATTCACTACCCGAATATCGGTCCGCGCGAATCGTACCTGATGTATCACGAGGAGTTGGAGAGCCTGACGAAGAATTTTCCGACACTCCAACGCGCCCGTTTCTGGATGACGTTCGGACAGGAATACCTGACCCACCTGCGCGTGATGCAAAATATCGGCATGACGAGCATCAAGCCCGTATTGTACAACGGAGTAGAGATCGTACCGATTCAGTTCCTGAAAGCCGTATTGCCCGATCCCGGCGAACTGGGAGAGAACTATACGGGTGAGACCTCGATCGGTTGCCGTATCCGCGGAATCAAAGACGGCAAAGAACGCACCTATTACATTTATAATAATTGCAGCCACGAGCAGGCATACAAGGAAACGGGTGCGCAAGGCGTAAGCTACACCACGGGCGTACCGGCGATGATCGGCTCGAAGATGTTCTTCAAAGGACTGTGGAAGAAACCGGGGGTGTGGAACGTCGAGGAATTCGATCCCGATCCGTTCATGAAAGAGCTGAACGAGCAGGGACTTCCGTGGTATGAGATCTTCGATGGCGATCTGGAGCTGTAAACTGTACTATAACGGGATAAAAGTGAAAACAAATTGATC
Source organism: Tannerella forsythia (assembly GCF_001006485.1). Taxonomy (GTDB): domain Bacteria; phylum Bacteroidota; class Bacteroidia; order Bacteroidales; family Tannerellaceae; genus Tannerella; species Tannerella forsythia. Next base: position 41,569 of record NZ_JUET01000120.1, on the reverse strand, counting down.
GCACAAGTTAAATGAACACATAAAAGTAAGATATGGCTATACAAACAGGAGATAAAGTGCCTGACCTTTTGGGATTGGATCAGGATGGAAAAGAAGTGAAAGTAAGCGATTACAAAGGACGTAAAATCGCATTGTATTTCTATCCCAAAGACAACACGAGCGGCTGCACGGCAGAGGCATGCAGCTTACGCGACGGATATGACGAGCTGAAAAAAGCCGGCTACGAAATCATTGGGGTGAGCAAAGACAGTGCCAAATCACATCGCGGATTCATCGAAAAGCAAAACCTGCCCTTCCGGCTGATTGCCGATACGGATACGACCCTGCAACAGCAGTTCGGTGTTTGGGCAGAAAAGAAGATGTATGGACGCACCTATATGGGAACCTTGCGCCATACGTTTCTGATCGATGAAAACGGGGTAATCGAAAAAGTCATCGAAAAAGTCGATACGAAAAATCATGCGCAGCAAATCCTGAACGAAAAGTAACCAACTCTATAAAACAGCAAGAAATAAATCGTTATGGCAAAAGAAAAGAAAGAAGAGGCAGCCGTCAACACAGACAAACTGAAAGCCTTGCAGGCGGCCATGGAGAAGATTGAGAAGAGCTATGGCAAAGGAGCGATCATGACGCTGGGAAACGACCACATCGAAAATATCGAAGTCATTCCTACCGGCTCGATCGGACTGAACGCCGCCCTTGGGGTGGGAGGTTATCCGCGCGGACGCGTAGTCGAGATTTACGGACCGGAGTCGTCGGGTAAGACGACGCTGGCCATTCATGCGATTGCCGAGGCTCAGAAGATGGGTGGCATTGCGGCTTTCATCGATGCGGAGCATGCCTTCGACCGGTTCTACGCGCAAAAACTCGGTGTCGACATCGACAACCTGCTCGTTTCGCAGCCCGACAGCGGCGAGCAGGCGCTTGAAATCGCGGAACAACTGATCCGCTCGGCCGCCGTCGACATCATTGTGATCGACTCGGTTGCCGCGTTGACGCCGAAAGCCGAAATCGAAGGCGAAATGGGCGACAGCAAAATGGGGCTGCAAGCCCGGCTCATGTCGCAAGCCCTGCGTAAACTGACAGCTGCCATCAGCAAAACAAAAACGTCATGTATCTTCATCAACCAGCTGCGTGAAAAAATCGGCGTGATGTTCGGGAACCCCGAAACGACAACCGGAGGTAACGCCCTGAAGTTCTATGCTTCGGTACGTATCGACATCCGTCGTATCAGTACGCTCAAGGACGGAGATGACGTGAAAGGTACACAGGTACGCGTCAAGGTGGTGAAAAACAAAGTGGCGCCGCCATTCCGGAAAGCAGAGTTCGACATCATGTTCGGCGAAGGTATTTCGCGCGCCGGCGAGATCATCGATTTGGGAAGCACGCTGAATATTGTCAAGAAAAGCGGCTCATGGTTCAGCTACGGAGATACGAAGCTGGCTCAGGGACGCGACGCCGCCAAGCAGTGCATCATCGACAATCCCGAGCTGGCAGACGAACTCGAACAGCAGATATTTGAGAAGCTGAAAGGGTAAGATGTCCCGCAAAGAAACTTATCGTACATTATGCCGGACAGAAGAAAGCCTCCCGGTTTTCTCGCGCGACTGGTGGTTGGATGCGGTATGTGGCGAAAAGCGATGGGACGTTCTGGTCATCGAAGAGAAAGGGCGCGTCGTCGCCACCATGCCGCTATATATTCCAACCGGCGGCGTGGTCTCGATGCCCTGCTACACGCAGGCCTTGGGGCCGTGGTTCGCCCCGCTCTCTCACGACACCAAATACACCACCGCACTGGGATACCGTCAGGCGCTGGCTTCGCAACTGACGGAACAACTGAAAGCCTATCGTTCCTTTCTCCAGAATTTCAGTTATGAAATCACGGACTGGCTACCGTTCTATTGGGAGGGCTACACACAAACGACACGCTACACCTATCTCCTGAAAAACATCGGTGAGGCCGATCAACTCCTGAGTCGGATGAGCCGGAATATCCGCCGTAACCTCGTCAAGGCGAAAGAGCATCACGGCATCACGGTCAAGACGGGTATTCCGACGGAAGCCTTCCTTACGATTCAACAAAAGACATTCGAGCGTCAGGGCACGGTGAACCGGCAAGACCCGAATGTACTGAAAAGACTGATTGAAGTCTGTCGCCAACGCGGGCAAGGCGAGATTTTCGGAGGATATGACAACGACGGACAGCTCCATGCCGCCGCCTTTATCGTATGGCAGAAAAGCTCCGCATACTACATTGCGGGAGGAGGCGACCCGCTGCTCCGTCATTCGGGCGCACACGGTTTGGTGCTTTGGGAAGCCATTCAGCATACCGCACAATATACGGATACTTTCGATTTCGAAGGGTCTATGCTCCGGGGCGTGGAACGGTTTTTCAGAGAATTTGGCGCCATCCAGACACCCTACTTCACAATATGTCGGGGAAAACGGAGTTGGATAGACAGGATCAAAATCAAATGGGCGCAAACGAGATGACGGATATCGAAGCATACATCGTCCGGTTCCTGTTAGGCGATCACCTGACGGAAGACGTATACCGGCTTGTCGGCTATACCTCCGATCCTCGCGACTACGCAAACTATAAGCTCGTGATCGTTCCGTCGGGATTCTTCAACGAGGAGGTTTACGGAACGGCTTCTACCCTGCCCCGTCTGCCTCTGCCGACCATCGAAAACATCCCGCTGCTGTTCGGATCGCCCGACGTCACACGTGTAGGAGACACCCTCGTTACCCGTGCCGATTTCATCGCGAGCGCTTTCTTCCTGATAAGCCGTTATGAAGAATGGATGCGGAAAGACTGCCGTGACAAGCACGGACGATTCCCCGGAAAAGAGTCTTTGCCCGCCCGCGGCAGATTCATCGACCGGGCCGTGGTCGACGAGTACGGCAGCCTGCTGCGGAAGTGGCTGCGACAAGCCGGATGCAACGCACCCGAACCGCCCGAAGCGTTCCGCCGGATCCATCTGACGCACGACGTGGACGCTCCGTTTCGCTGTCGCACGTGGAAGCATGTGGCACGGGAAACGTTGAAAGGAAACATATACCACGCTTTGCGATGGAAATACGGCAAGCTCGAAGACGATCCTTTTTACACCTTCCCGTGGATGCTGAAACAGGGAGAAAACATGCGGAAAATCTTCGGCGAGGAGCACTGTCAATCCATCGTGTTTTTCCGGGCGGGAGGAAGCGATGCCAGAGACAAGCCGCATTACGACCTTAACGGCAAAGACATGCAACAGCTGCTCAAGCTATGCCGCGAATATGAAGCAATCATTGGCCTGCACACCAGCTACGAGGCTGGCCGACAGCCCGGTTTTATTCTCTCGGAGAAGCAGACCCTTGAGAAGGCATCCGGCTTCGCGATCACGCAAAACCGTCATCACTTCCTGACCTCACGCGAACCGGAAGATATGGAAGCGCTCGAAGCGTCCGGCCTGACGGACGATTATACCATGGGATATGCCGACATGGCCGGCTTCCGGTTGGGTACAAGTCGCGCCGTGCGATACATCAACCCCGCCACCCGACGACTCTCTCCCTCGCTCACCCTCCATCCGCTTACGGTCATGGACAGCACGCTGAGCGAACCGAAATATATGAATCTGGACGAAGGACAGGCGCTTCGCTACTGCATGCACCTGGCCGGTACGACCCGGAGAATGAACGGAGAACTGACGCTTCTCTGGCACAATACCTCCGCGACGCTGCGTTGCGGATACTTGAAAAATCTATACAGCAAAATCTTATATTGGCTCACCATGTAACAACGTAATATCGAACGTATATGAAAATAGTAACCATTATCGGAGCACGTCCGCATTTTATCAAAGCGGCCATGATCAGCAGGGCGATTATCGAACATAATCGCCATTCGGAAGGCGAACGTATCGAAGAGAAGATTCTGCATACGGGGCAGCACTATGACCGGAACATGAGCGAAATTTTCTTTAACCGGCTGGGAATACCGCAGCCCACATGGAAGCTGCACTGCGGAGGCATCGGCAGTCATGCGAAGATGACGGCGCAGATGCTTGTCGAAATCGAAAAAGCTTTGCTCGAAAGCATGCCCGACCAAGTACTCGTCTACGGCGATACCAACTCCACCCTCTCCGGCGCGCTGGCAGCTACACAACTGCATATCCCGGTCGCACATGTGGAAGCCGGGCTGCGCAGCTTCAACCGGAAAATGCCCGAAGAAATCAACCGCGTGCTGACCGATCATATAGCCGATCACTTGTTCTGCCCGACATACGCCGCCATCCGTAACCTTCACGACGAAGGTATCACGCGCAATGTCTTTCATTCCGGCGACGTGATGTACGATGCCGCCCTGACCTTCGGCAAGGTAGCTGAAGAACAGTCTGCGATCATGTCGACACTGCAACTGAACCGTCGTTCGTTCTACCTCTGCACGGTACATCGCGCCGAGAATACGGACGACAAGGATCGACTGACGCAGATCGTTCATGCCCTGATCGAAATAGCGACGCCCGACAAGCCTGTTATCTGGCCGTTGCATCCCCGAACAGAGCTGTATCTCGACACGTATCGTCTGCGCGAAACGCTCGCTTCTCACCCGGCGGTAAGAATCATCGATCCGGTCGATTACATCGATATGGTCATGCTCGAAAAAGAAGCGGCAACGATTCTGACCGATTCGGGCGGCGTACAGAAAGAGGCTTACTTCCATCGCACGCCGTGCATCACGCTGAGAGAAGAAACGGAATGGACGGAGACGATCGAGGCCGGGTGGAACCGGCTGGCCGGCTACAAAACCGGAAAAATCATCCAGAGTCTGCATATCGAGTCCGAACGCAGGGAGATTGAAGAATACGGCGACGGGCACGCTGCCGAGAAAATCATCAAGGCGCTTTGCTCATGAAGCACGTGCTGATACTTTGCGATCAGTTTCCGCCGGCCTTCGGGCCACGCATGGGCTACCTGTGCAAGTATCTGAAACAAAACGGGTGGCATCCGACCGTGGTGTCGGAGTATCTTCCCGACGAGACCTTCGCTTTTCTGAAAGGCGATACCGACGTCTCTTTCATTCGCTACCACCGTTCAGGAAGTCGTGTGGAATGGTTGAAAGTCCTGCTGCTGGAATTGTTTTTCGGGTACAAGAACCGGCGTATGGCGCAGGAGGCGGAGAAAAAACTCGAACAACAACGCTACGACGTGTTGCTTTGCAGTACCTACCGGAGCTTCCCGCTGCCGGCCGCACGAAAAATCGCCCGGAAGTATCGCCTGCCGTTCGTCGTCGATCTGCGCGACATCATCGAGCAATACAGCAACTACGAATATATCGCTCATCCGCTCCCCAAGCTGTTCGGAGCAGAGAAACTTATCGCCCGGCTGTTCCGCAGCCATAGCCTCCGGCAGCGAAATAAGGTGCTGCGCCGGGCCGACTGTGTCACCACCGTCTCCCCTTGGCACGTCTCCGTACTGCAACGTCTGAACCCGAACACGCAACTTATCTGTAACGGATTCGATCCGGAGTTGTTTGCACCTGTCACCATCCGCACCCCGGAATTTCGCATCACCTATACCGGACGCCTGCTCAGTTCTTCCATGCGTAATCCGGAACTGCTTTTCAAGGCTGTCGCACGGCTTTCGCGCGAAGGAATCATCACCCCTGAGACGTTCCGTATCCGCTGGTTCATCGATCCGCAGTCGAAGCAACAGCTTCAACAAGAAGTCAAAATGTATCCAATCGCCGACTATATGGATTATCCCGGTTATGTGCCGGCCGCACGTATCCCCGCCATCCTCAACGAAAGTTCGATGTTGCTGCTGCTGACGAACAAGGCGGACAAAAACGGTCCGAAAGGCATCATGACCACGAAATTTTTCGAAGCGCTGGCCGTCGAGAAACCGATACTTTGTGTGCGGGGCGACGAGGGATGCCTCGAAGAGGTTATCAGACGAACGAGGGCCGGCCTTTCGGCACACAACGAAGATGAGGTGTACGCGTTTATCCGGCGGTATTACCTCCAATGGCAAACGGAGAAAACAACGTCGATCGACGTCGACCGCAAAGAAGTGCAATCGTTCTCACGCGAGACGCAGGCGCTCCAATTCATCCGTATTTTTGAACAAATCGCACCGCATCATGAATAAAACGTTACATGTCGTCGCACTCAATATTCCGTGGCCGGCCAACTATGGAGGAGTCATCGATATTTATTACAAGGTCAAAGCCCTGCACGAGTGCGGAGTCAAAATCATCCTGCACTGCTTCGAGTATGAGCGGCCGCACGCAGCCGAGTTGGAAGCAATCTGCAAGGAGGTGCATTATTACCGTCGGCGGACGGGATGGCAGACGAATATATCGTTGCTGCCGTACAACGTGTACAGCCGTAAAGATGAACGTTTGCTCCGGAATCTGCGGAAAGACGACTACCCCATTCTGTTCGAAGGACTGCACACCTGTTACTACCTGACCGATCCCGAACTGGCAGGCCGTATCAAGATCTTTCGCGGATGCAACATCGAGCACGATTATTACCATGCCATCGGGCAGGCCGAGCATCATCCGTTGAAGAAATTGTTTTACCATGTCGAAGCCGAGCGATTCCGGCGATTCGAGCAGAAGGTCGAGGACGCCCAAATCATGCTGGCCGTATCGATGAAAGACTGTACGTATCTGCGGAAGACCTTCCCGAAGAATCACGTCGAATTTATGCCGTGCTTTCACGCCTACAACGCCATCACCTCGAAAGAAGGACAGTCCGGCATACTCCTCTACCATGCGAAATTGTCGGTCAAGGAGAATGAAACGGCAGCGCTCTACCTGATCCGTAACGTGTTTGGCAAGCTCTCGCCGTTCCGCTGCATCATTGCCGGAATGAATCCTTCGAAAAGGCTGCTGAAAGAAGCGGCACGCTATCCGAACATCTCCGTCGAAGCCAACCCCGCAGCAGAACGGATCGACCGGCTCATCGGCGAAGCACACATCCATCTGCTCGTGACTTTTCAGGACACCGGGCTGAAGCTGAAACTGCTGAACAGCCTCTTTGCCGGACGCCACGTCGTCGTTAATCCGCCGATGCTCGCCGGCAGCGGGTTGGATGAGTTATGTCACATCGCCGAGACACCGGAGCAAATGATTGCCACTTGCCGACGACTGATGAAGCAGCCTTTCACCACCTCCGAAATCGAACGACGCAAACAATTGTTGTTCCCCACCTATTCAAACCGTTACCAAGCCGAACAACTCGTCCGAATGATCTATGAAGATTGCGATACCGTTTCGCCCCCTCCTTCGACTTACACTTTTCTGCAATCCCGTCCCGAAGATTCGTCAAGATAAGGTTTTACAATTACTTCTCCCATCCCGGATTTTGAACTAACTTATTACTAATCCGTATTTGACCGTACGGTATCGGATACAAATACATCTTTCTTTCGAAAATACGCGGAAGATTGACATATTCCGTTTTTTTATAAAATGATCCGTCGGATTCGAAACCTTCCATGTTCATCCCATGAAAAGCACCTCCTTGCCGCCCCTCAGGTTTATCGGCAATCATCCATCTGCGGACATCGAAATATCGTTGTCCTTCTCCGAAAAGTTCGACACGCCTCTCATCACGGATAGCCTGACGCATCATTTCCTGATTTCCGATAACGCCAGTTTTCGCTCCCGATTTCTGAAGTTCTGCATACCCCGGAATACCGGCCCGCGTTCTGATCTGATCCAAATATTCAACAATTTTCGGATCGTTCGGGTCGATTTCGTTAAGCACCTCCGCATAAAGCAGATAGAAGTCACCCAATCTGAAAATAATCGAAGGGCGATATACTTTACGGAGTGCTCCAGGCAGTGTAGGATGTACCGTACGGTTATTGAATTTATACACCAAAGCCCCTGTATTGGGATAGTTTCCGGTCTCCGCATTGCTGCTTGCAATGCCTCCGTATCCAGGTAACGGCTTGGTAGAAGATTTCTTATCTTTCGAAAAATATACCAATGTAGCTTTCGATGTTGCAGCATCATTCCCTTGCAGCGTTTTGTTCGAAACCACATCATGCCAGCTTTTTCCCTGATAAGTAACGGCTGCGTAAAATCGTGGTTCGCGGTTTGCATACATGTTCGAGATATTTTTATCCGTAAGCATAATTATTTTACCTCCTTTTATAAAACGTGTTGCCGGATTCAGTACATCCGAAATGCCCGTTTCAACATAACCAGACCCAGAATCATTTATTTTCAGCCCATTGCTCATAAAGAAAGCATCTATCATTTCCTGCGTTACGCCCATATATCCCCAATTGCTGTTCCCACCGGTGACCATGATATCCCTCGGAGTTTGCGCCGATTCCACATGGTTCCAATCTTCATACGGACTGGCCCAAATTATTTCCTTATTGTAACGTTGAAAAAGTTCATAGACATTCAAATGAGGATCATCGGAGGTACTTCTATACAGTTCGTAATTCCCTTTACCTGCATATTCGAATAAAGCTTCGAGAGATTCTCTGGCTTTTATCCATTTCTTCGGGTCGTAAAGAGGAAAAAGTTTTTTTCCGTCTTTATTTTCAAGTCCCAACGCTTCTTCATAACCTCCGTTATAAAGAGGAGATGCGACAAGTGTACGCAACTTAGCTCTGAGTGCCAGTGCTACGCCTTTGGAAGGAATAGCTAAACGATCTTCCTGAAAACCGCTGGGATAATTCGTCGATTGCCTGTTTTCCTCCAGCCTTTCCAAGGCAAGGTCAAGGTCCTTTTCTATGGCATCGACCACTTCATCCACCGAATTCCTTTCGTAATCAGCGTCCGGATCTGCAGGATCCGCTTCGGTGAGTACCACTGGAACAGGCCCGTATAATTCGAACAGGAGATAATGAGAATAAGCCCTGAAAAAATAGGCCTCCCCTTTAAGTAATTCTATTTCATCCTCATTCAGAAAATCAGCTTCACCCAACCGACCGATAGGGCGGACGGAATCAATAAAGATGGTTGCCTGCCTGATCACTTTATATAGCTCCTTCCAACGATGGAAATTTCCATTTGAAGAGGTATATCCTGTAAGGGGCATATCTTTCAGTGGACCGTTGAGGTTGGTCGTCATATTGTCAGAAAGCGCCTCCCATGGATTATCTAATCCACCGGGAGCGCTCCGGCTGTAAACACTGTAGTTCGGCATTGCCTTGTATATATACCGTTGAAAACGCCTGACCTGTGCAGGATTCTGTGTCAATACGAATGCTTTGGAATCAGAGGCGGAGAAATCATCCTGAACATTTAAATAATCGGAGCAAGAAGCGACCGACAGTACGATAATGAAGATAACGAGAGCCGTGAGGCTGCATAATATTTTATTTTTCATTTTTTTTCAATTGTTAAAATGTGACATCTATACCGAAATTAAACGAACGTTGCAAAGGATAACCCATTCCATCCGACGAGTTGCCCATCTCCGGGTCCCAATATTTGATCTTATCCCATACGTGAAGGTTCTGAGCGAGAAAATATACGCGAAGCGCTTTCATGCGAAGTGCCTGTAAGACCTTCGGTGAGAAACGATACCCGATTTCCAGGTTTTTAAAGCGCAAAAAACTTCCGTCTCGCAACCACCATGTACTCCGACGGTTGTCATTCGCATTGACATTATCCAACATCAGACGAGGTAGAACCACATCTTGCCTCGGGTTCTCACTGGTCCAACGGTCAAGGGCAAAATCTTTTACCGATGTTGTAAGAGGCTGAGAACCAAGAAAAGGAAGCATTTCACCAGGAGCTAAGTATACGCTTACGTTAGCCACTCCCTGAAAAAACGAGCTGACATAGAGGCCCCCATATCCGAATGAAAGCCCGAAGCCGTAGGTAATTTCGGGGCGCCTCGGATAAGTACCTTCCGGAGTTCTTACCCAATCATATTCGTCAATCACACCATCATCATTCATATCTTTATATTTGATATTACCGGGATAAACAGCACCGTACTTGGATACCGGAATTCCTTTTTTCAGTGTATAAGTATTTACCCCCGTTGCCGGATCGGTGACGATATCAAAGTCATTGTCCGTATAGAGCCTCTCAGCTATCCATGCATCTACCTGACCGATTCTCGCTCCGGTCATCCGCTGATATTCGTGTGCTCTCGGCACTTCGTCCATTTCAAGGATTTTATTCCGGGCGAATGTATATGTTCCTATAGCGCCAATCTCAAATTTCCCAATTTTTTCAGAGACATTAAGGCTTGCATCGAATCCGTGATTAGCCACTCTCCCATAGTTTTGAAAAGGATTCTCTATAAGCCCCGATACATCGCTTACCGTATTTCGCTGTATCAAGATGTCTTTGCGGAGATTGTTGAAATAATCAGCATGGATAACAAGGCTGTTATCGAATAACCCCACATCGATCCCGATATTCCGTTTATCTTCTATTTCCCAGCGTATGTTGGGATTGAACGCCCGTTTTTCATAAATCAGGTTTTCGGATTGATTGGTTCCACCAGCCGAAGAAATACCAAGAAATATCTTTTCGCTCGACCAAGTCAAACTCTCTTTATAAGGAAAACGGGTATTAGAAACCTGATCATTGCCTGTACGTCCATAAGACAGACGGATTTTAAGATTGGAAATCTTATTACGTTTCAGCCAGTCACCCACAAGAGCCTCGTTCGTAAGTGTATATCCGATTCCGATGGCCGGAAAAAAACCGAAACGATGATTCGGAGCGAAGTTTTCGCTACCTGTAAACCCAAAACTGATGTCTGTAAAATACTTATTTTTATATGCATAACTAACACGTCCTACAACACTCTGTTTCTTATACAAGTACGGATTGTTTTGGAGTTGACTCTCTTTCTGCATGTAAAGCAAGAGTCCCGAAAGAGTATGATCGTCTATCTCCTTCTGATAGTTCAGAGAAGCTTCGAGATAGATGCGTTTGTTCCCGGACCCGAACCCTCCGCCATGAGCTTCGGTAGAAGTAGTTTGTCCGTTAACGACCTTTTTCAACAGGAGTTCTCCTTTTTCATTTCTGCCATCTTGATAGTATTCGTTGGGTTTTCGGTCTCTTCGGATAACGGAATTAAAATCGGCATCAAAACTGACATTCGCTTTAAAATAAAGTCCATCCGTAATAAAGTTCAAATCCTGATGGAGTCCGACATTAGTTTGAAGCCCCACCCTGTACTCTCTGGCATATCCCTTGAAATTAAGAAGCGTATAAGGATTTTCAAAACCTCCCGTGGCACTGTATCTCGACGGATATCCGTTCGAATAAATCATCGGTATCAGATGAGGAGCACTTTTCATCATCGTGTTGAAAATCGTTTTCGTTCCCGTGCCCGGATAATTGGTCGTAAGATATTGTCCCGACAAATCTACTCTCAGTTTTGTCCCGGCAGTGATATCCATATCAACATTCGTACGGAGATTATATCTCTTAAGCCCAATATTAACTTCATATTGAGGCGTACGTTGAAACTCCGTTGCATCAATCGGATTAGATTTGAACAACCCTTCTTCATTGAAATAGGACGTAGCCACAAAAAAACGCAGTTTCTCACCTCCTCCGCGAAAGTTCAATGCCAAACGCTGATTATGTGCTGCGGATTTAAGCAAATCCATCCAGTCGGTACAGGGATAGAGGTCAGGGTCGATACCCGTTTCGTAATTTCGAATAATTTCGTCCGAATACAACGGAGTGAAATTTCCCGGTTGTCCCCAAAAAGACCGTGCAGGATTTCCTGCCGTATTCCATTGGGCTTCGTTATAAAGCCTTGTCCAATCGGCCGAATTGGCAAACCGAACGATCCGGGTAGGTTGATTTACAAAATAATCGGCTCTCACATCAATACTTGTTTTTTGTGAAATACCGCGTTTGGAATTGATCAGAATCACCCCATTGGCACCTTCGGCACCGTATACAGCCGTTGCAGAAGCATCTTTCAAGATGGTAAACGATTCTATTTCTTCGGGACTGATATCGTTGATGTTCCTCGGTACTCCATCAACAAGAACCAAAGCCCCCGTGCCTCCGGCAAACGAACTAATCCCCCGAATCCATATTTCGGCATTATCGTATCCGGGTTCCCCTGAACGCTGCATCGCTAAAAGTCCTGATATTCGTCCGGCCAATGTTGTCGTCAAACTCCGGCTGGGAACTTCCAATTGTCTTCCTTTAATGGTCGAAAGAGAACTTACGACTTGCCCCTGTTTCTGCGTTCCGTACCCCACAACGACAACCTCGTCCAACAATTCTTCGCTTGACTGAAGAATAACATCAATGACCGTACGCCCTCTTACTTCGACGGTCTGTGTCCTCATCCCGACATAGCTGAATACCAAGCTTGCGTGGTTACGGACACCTACAAGCATGTATTTTCCGTCCATATCCGTCACCGTACCTTGATTTTCATATCCTTCAACCCTGATAGTCACTCCAATAAGCGGTTCGTTATTACGATCAGTAACTATTCCACGCACTGTAATCGTCTGCGCTGACAGCGACAAGGCCGATATACACAAAAAGAATGCAAACAACCCCTTCGTCCATACATGTTTTTCCTTTTCCATTTTCGTCTGTTTTTTTGTTATACAATGTGTTTCGATAATTCAATAAGTGGTAATGCATTAAAGAATTAATATAACAAGGTAGTATCGTGCTTCATGCTTTTTTAAATCGCTTAATCGCTCTACTACATGGCTACAACTAATATTAAACATATACTTAATTATCCCCCCCGAAAGAGTCAAAAGACTCATTCACAGCATCTCTCGAAAGCTCATAATAAAATTTTCTTAAATATATTTTAATATAAAGCAGTGTATATACCCAACAATACATTAAGAACACTAACAAACCCCATCGATATTATCATACTATTTATAAAATACGGCATATACAATTATTGAATATGCAAAATTATCATTATATTTTTAAAATACAAACATAACACACTATGTTATATAACATGTTTTTTAATAAAGCATACATTTTTTATCTCTTTAAATACTATAGGGAAAAAGATAAACCAATCTACTTTGTGCAAAAGATGTACCTTTGTAATTTCAAACAAACAAAAAAGATAAATTTTGATGACATATTATGCTAAATACATACTTGCCCTTTTATAAGCGCAACCTCAAAATAGCATTACCAATTGTATTCACGCAGCTCGGCGGGGCGATCGTGCAATTGGTCGACACGTTGATGGTCGGACAACTCGGAACGGTACCCTTAGCCTCCATTGCATTCGCCTCCTCCGTCTTCATCATCGGATTTATCTTTTCCATCGGCCTGTTGATGGGACTTACTCCGTTGGTGGGAATAGCTTATGTGCAGAACAACCGCGCACGGACGACGGAGCTTTTCCAAAACTCGCTGACGTTGGCTACGCTATCGGCTCTTTTTATATGCAGCCTGCTTTACGGGAGCACATATCTGATGCCCTACATGGGTCAGGATAAGGCTGTCGTTGAATGTGCCATTCCCTATTTCCATAGCCTTACGCTCAGTCTCATTCCGTTTCTTTATTTCTTTGCCATCAAGCAGTTCATGGAAGGTATGGGAAACACTTGGGTTGCCATGGTCATCACCATCGTTTCAAACGTGATTAACATTATCCTCAACTATCTGCTTATCTTCGGAAAATGGGGATTCCCCGAGCTTGGAGTCTTGGGGGCCGGTATCTCCACACTGATCTCGCGTCTGACGATGCCTCTCTTGTTTGTTATCGCCATGCGGATGCGTAACGTGTGGTGGAACTGTTTTCGCGCCTTCCGGTGGAAACTGTTCAATTGGAAACGCCTGTGGGAACTCGTGAAAGTAGGCGCTCCCATTGCGGCGCACATGCTGCTCGAAGTGCTGGCTTTCGCTCTCTCGGCCATCATGGTCGGATGGCTCGGCGCTACGCCTCAGGCCGGACATCAGATTGCCCAAAACATGTCCCACCTGACGTATATGATCGTGCTCGGAATCAGTTCGGCCACCACCGTACGCGTAAGCCACCAGATCGGTGTACGTGACCTGCGCGCGGCACGTATGGCCGGGAATGCTTCCATGCACCTCTGCCTCGTCTACAATGCCATTGCCGGGGCACTGTTAGTCGTGTTCCGGCACGAAATAGCAAGCGCCTTTTCGTCCGATCCGGCTGTGATCGACATCGGCGGACAACTGCTCATCATGGCCGGGATCTTTCAGGTATCGGACGGATTACAAACGGTCGGCGCCGGAATCTTACGAGGCCTTACCGATGTCAGAATCGTCATGATATATGCCTTTATCGCCTACCTCTGCATCAATCTCCCGTGCAGTTACCTGCTCGGCTTCGTATTCGGCCTCGGAGCTGTTGGCGTGTGGGGAGGATTTATTTTCGGGCTGAGCATCGCCGCCCTGTTGTTTCACTTCCGACGCCGGAAGATGTTCAGACACCTCGAACAGTCCGGCCGGTATCTCTTAACTTAATACATCATGTGGCAAGAAATCGCAGTCATCCTCATCGGCATCGTAGCCTTCGGAATAGCCGGATGGAAATTGTATAAAATCTTATCCGGCAGCAATGTGTCGCCTTGCGATAAATGTACCGGCTGCCAACTGAAAGAGGGGATAAGAGATAAGAAACATACTTGCAAAGATTATCGGAAAACCGACTCCCTCCCGAATGAACCGGAGGTATAAGGAGGATACTTTTTAGCTTGTCGATACGGAATATCGCGCTTTTTGGCTAAATTTGCACTCAAAAAAAAGAAACGGAGCAGGGACGCCGATGAAAAGAATCGAAGACCCCGTTTTAATTTTAATAACATTATGGAGACAGTCATTGATTTAATAAAAAACAGCCAACGTACAGCCTTCTCATTCGAGATTCTTCCGCCGCTGAAAGGTAACAGTATCCAAAGCGTATATCAGGTCATCGATAAACTGAGGGAATTTGAGCCGAAATACATTAACATCACCTCTCATCACAGCGAAGTGATTCAGAGAGTAGAGCCGGACGGGTCTATCCGGACGGTCAACCTCCGTAAACGTCCCGGATCGGTAGCTATTGCCTCGGCTATTCAGAACAAATACGGGATCACGGCCGTGCCGCACCTCGTATGCAAAGGCTTTACGAAAGACGAAACGGAATACGGCCTGATCGACCTGAATTTCCTCGGTGTGAACAACCTGCTGTTGCTGCGCGGCGACATCAAACGGCTCGATCTGACGAAGGATCCGAAACGGTGTCACGATCATGCAACTGATCTGCAACATCAGGTGAATGACTTCAACCGAGGCATCGCACTCGACGGCTCTGCTATCGAAGACATCGAAACTCTGTTCTCATACGGGATGGCCTGTTATCCCGAGATACACGAAGAAGCCCCGTCGATGGAGTCGGACATCCGATACGCCAAAATGAAAGTGGAAAACGGAGCCGAATATCTGGTCACACAAATGTTCTTCGACAACGACAAATATGACTCTTTCGTCGCACAGATGCGTGCCGAAGGAGTAACCGTCCCCATCATTCCGGGTATTAAGCCGATCGTTTTCAAAGACCAGCTGACAGTGATCCCGAAGATATTTCATTGCACTTTTCCCGAACCGCTAACCCAAGCCCTCCGTCAGTGTAAAAACGACGATGAAGCCAAAGCCGTCGGAATAGAATGGTGTATCGCGCAATGTCGCGATCTGATGAAGCGAGGCGTACCGAGTATCCATTTCTACTCGTTTCTGGCTTCCGACAGCGTACGGCAAGTAGCAAAAATCATCTATTGATCATGTTGTTCAAAGATATTGTCGGACAGGAAGAGTTAAAAAAACAATTGACCGAGACGGCGCGGAAAGGTACCGTCGCACATGCACAGTTGTTTTGCGGACAGCCCGGTGCCGGTGCGTTTCCACTGGCTCTGGCTTACGCCCGTTACCTGAACTGCACCGACCGGTCGGAGACCGATGCGTGCGGCAAGTGCAAATCATGCCTGCAATACAATGAACTTGCGCACCCCGATCTGCATTTCGTTTTTCCGATCGTCGCCAACAAGGAAGGAAAGAAAACAGTTTGCGACGACTACCTCGCGGAATGGTGCGATTTTCTGAAAACTTACGCGTATTTCGACTTGGACAGATGGCTCGACCGGATCGAAGCCGGCAACAAGCAGGCACTCATCTACGCCGAGGAAAGCGACCGGATACTGCGAAAGGTCAGTTTGAAAATATACGAGGCCGAATACCGGATATTACTGATTTGGATGCCTGAACGCATGAACATTGCCTGTGCGAACAAGTTGCTGAAAATCATTGAAGAACCGCCGAAAAACACCGTCATACTGATGGTTTCGGACACCCCCGAACAGATACTCGGAACGATTCTGTCACGTACACAGCGACTGAACGTCCGACCGATTACCGCCAAGGCACTCACCGAGGCGATCATACAACAGTATCATATAGAGCCGGACGCCGCACGGCAGATCGCACACTTGGCGCACGGCAACATGCTGGAAGCCGAAAAGACCCTCAGCACGGAACAGGAAAGCGACGTGTTCCTGGAATTTTTCATCCGGATGATGCGGAACTCATGGGCCAGAAACGTAAAGGAAATGAAAAACATGGCGGAAGAACTGTCGACGATGACACGCGAAAAGCAGAAAAGTTTTCTCAACTACTGCCAACACCTGATTCGCGAAAACTTCGTCTATCGTTTCCGGAGTGACGATCTGAATTACATGAAACCCAACGAAGCCGCTTTTTCGGCACGTTTCTCCCCTTTTGTCAACGAACGGAACGTCTTTGATCTGATCCGCGAATTGGCCGATGCCGAAAGGCATATTTCGCAAAACGGAAATGCCAAGATGATTTTTTTCGATCTCTCGTTACAAATTACCGTATTATTGAAGAAATAAATGAACACACCGATGAAAAATAAGATCCTGATCCTCGGCTGGACGCTCATTCATCTGACGGGATGCAACGGATGCGGTATGCTGAGCAGCAAAGAAACGTCATTCGAACCCGTCCGTATCCGTCGTTTCGATAAAGACCTGTTTCAGCTGATTCTTGTCGACAACCCCGAACGACAGCAAGCCTTGGCACAAGCTTATCCACAGATGTTCCGAGTGCTCGGACTTAGCCTGTTCAATCATCAGGATACAACGTCGGACGAATTTTTCGACCGTCTTGTCAATTACTATTCCGAGCCGAACCTGAACAAGCTCTATCGGGATGCGTTGGCCAAATACGAGACGGTGGAACGTATCGAACGTGATCTCGGACGCGCTTTCGGCTATTTGCAGGAACAATTTCCCGAGAGACAAATCCCGGTCGTTTATATGCACGTCTCCGGACTGTATCAGAACGTGCTCGTCGACGACAGCCTCCTCTCTATCTCGATCGACAAATACCTGGGGGCGGATTATCCGCTGTATAACGACTACTTCGATACCTACCGGCGGCGGGGCATGACACCGGATTATGTCGTGCCTGATTATCTGACAGCATGGCTGATGTCGGAATACCCGTTCAGCGGGAACGATAACGTTCTGCTCGATCGGATGATTTACGAGGGAAAAATCAAATACGTGACTCATCAGGCCTTTTCAGAAGTCATCCCGGAGGTGTGGATGAAGTACACTTCCGAAGAATACCGGTGGTGTAGTGAAAATGAATCGCGACTGTGGAGACAGATTATCGAACGTAAGCAACTTTACACGCCCGACCGTGTGACGACATCGAAATATTTTCTGGAACGACCGTCGTCTTTTATTTCGGACGGAGCGCCGGGAAACCTCGGCACCTGGATCGGCTGGCGGATCGTCACGCGATACATGGAAAGGACAAACGTCTCCGTAGCCGAATTAATGAATCACAACGACGCACAGGATATCCTGACGAAGTCCAAATACAAACCGTAAACAGTCGCGTTTGCTCCGCATACAGATAAAATGAATGAATATCAAGAACGTAATCGATAAACGATGAAGCTTATAGATGAAAAATTATTGGACGAGACGACGCAGAAAGCGAAACAGTCGCCCCGCCTGCGTATGAACTACAATTTTCACGAGACGTTAGACGATCCGGTCAACCGCCTGCTCAATGCTATGGAACCGGGCACATATCTGCGTCCGCACCGCCATCTGAACCCGGACAAAACGGAAGTTTTCATCCTGTTACGCGGCAAGGCGGCTCTGTTTCTCTTCGACGACTGCGGGACTGTGACAGATACCTTTATCCTCGACCCGCGAAGGGGCCGCTACGGTGGGGAAATACCGGCTGGGGTTTGGCACGGATTAGTCGTATTATCACCAGAAACAGTGATTTACGAGATCAAACAAGGACCCTATGCACCGCTGACACCGGACAATATGGCCCCATGGGCGCCGGCAGCAGAAAACAGGCAGGAGGCACAAGCGTATATCGACAAACTCAGCTCCATGATCGATCAATCATTATAAACGATAATACAACCGGATATGATACAACCCAACATGAATGACTGTAAACAAGCCATCGAAACTTATTTATCAAGAAACAACTACAGACGCCTTGATCTGAAAGCGGTATTGTTTGACATGGATGGTGTGCTCTACGACTCGATGCCCAACCATACGGTAGCATGGTGCCGGACGATGGAACGCCACGGACTGCATCTTACCGAAGAGGACGTCTACCTCAACGAAGGACAAACGGGAGAAAGCACTATTGCGATGGTTTCCCGGAGACAGGGTGTTTTCGTCACCCCGCAAGAGATCGAAGCCATATATAAAGAAAAAACGGAAGCGTTTAATGCCTGTCCCCCGGCCCAACGGATGCCGGGAAGTTATGAACTGCTACGAAAAGTCGTAAACAACGGACTTCTACCGATGATCGTTACCGGCTCGGGACAATCCTCTCTCCTCGAACGTCTGAACATGCATTTTCCAAATATCTTTTCAAGAGAACGGATGATCACCGCCGCCGATGTGAAACACGGAAAACCTGATCCCGAGCCCTACCTGATGGCATTGGAAAGAGGAGACCTGCGGCCCTGGGAAGCCATTGTCGTAGAAAATGCCCCGTTAGGTGTCGAGGCAGCTCATACTGCGGGTATCTTCACCATTGCCGTCAATACCGGTCCCCTGAACGACTTGTTGTTGCACGAGGCCGGGGCGGATCTTCTCTTCTCCGATATGCCTGCACTTTGCAATCAATGGAAAAAAATAAGAGAATCCGCCCGTTGCGTTGACACGAACCGGTTACGGACAAACCGCAGGAGAGGATGGAGCGACCACCGGTAATCGTCAACGGATATATTCATCACTTGCAATTGATCATAATCAGAGAAACAAAATCATGGCAACACCATTCTTGCTGCGCAATTATTTCACACCGATTGTACTGTTGTTATGCTGCTGTATGCCGGCATCTGCCCAACAACGGCAGGATATTCTATTGAATGATCACTGGAATTTCCGGTTTTCACATCAGGTACAGAAAAATACGGAAGTACGGGTCGATCTGCCCCACACTTGGAATGCACAAGACGCTTTATCCGGCAAACCCGATTACAAGCGCGGGATAGGCAATTACGGGAAGAAACTGTTTATCCGTTCCGAATGGCAGGGCAAACGCCTGTTTCTCCGCTTCGATGGGGTGAATAGCGTTACCAATCTATTTATAAATAATCTCCACGTAGGCGAACATCGAGGAGGATACGGAGCTTTTATTTTTGAAATTACCGGAAAGGTAGAGTACGGAAAGGAAAATTCTATTCTGGTGAGAGTAAATAACGGCGAACAGTTGGATGTTATGCCTTTGGTCGGCGACTTCAACTTTTATGGAGGTATTTACCGGGATGTGCATCTGCTGATTACCGACGAAGTATGTATCTCTCCATTAGACTATGCCTCTCCGGGTGTACGGTTGATACAAGACAGTGTCAGCCATAAATATGCCAGAATAGAAGCGTTGGTAGAGGTATCCAACGGGAGTGATAAAGCTCAGGAGATCGAGCTCGGAATATGCGTGCGGGACGGAAAAAGAACCGTGACGGAGAGAAAAGAAAAATTCTCTCTTTCCGGAAATTCGGATACGCAGCGGAGGCTTGTCTGCGAAATAATAAACCCGCGTTTGTGGAACGGACGTCAAGACCCTTTTCTCTATCAGGCGGAAGTGACCCTTACACGAGACGGACACGTAATCGACCAAGTTACACAACCTTTAGGGCTTCGTTTTTACCGGATTGACCCCAATTTGGGGTTTATCCTCAACGGCAAGCATCTGCCTCTTCGCGGGGTATGCCGCCATCAGGACAGAAGCGAAATAGGCAACGCGCTGCACTTGCAACATCATGAAGAAGATGCGGCGTTGATGGCTGAAATGGGCGTCAATGCCGTTCGTCTGGCACACTATCCGCAGGCAACCTGTTTTTATGACCTGATGGATCGATACGGCATCATTGTATGGACGGAAATACCTTTCGTAGGTCCCGGCGGGTACATGGACAAAGGGTTTGTGAACCTCCCTGCTTTCCGCAGCAATGGGAAAGAACAGCTCAGAGAACTTATCCGCCAGCACTGTAATCATCCCTCTATCTGCGTATGGGGACTTTTCAACGAACTGACTCAAGCCGGCGATGATCCGACGGAATATATTGAAGAACTGAACAGAGTAGCGAAGCAAGAAGATATGACTCGTCCTACGACAGCAGCCAGTAACAGACCGGCAACCGAACCGATGAATTTCATTACGGATGCCATCGCGTGGAACCGGTACGACGGATGGTATGGCGGCACTCCGTCCGATCTGGGAAAATGGCTGGACGACACTCATAAAAAGTACCCGGAACTGCGTATCGCCGTCAGTGAATACGGAGCCGGAGCCAGCATTTATCATCAGCAGGACTCGCTTAAAAAACCAGAGCCTGCCGGCTGGTGGCATCCCGAAAACTGGCAGACGTATTACCATGCGGAAAACTGGAAAACCATTGCCTCCCGTCCGTATTTGTGGGGGAGCTTCGTATGGAATATGTTCGACTTCGGCGCCGCGCACCGGACAGAAGGCGATCGGCCGGGAATCAACGACAAAGGCCTGGTTACGTTCGATCGTAAAGTACGCAAAGATGCGTTCTACTTCTACAAAGCCAACTGGAACAAAGAAGAACCGGTACTTTATTTGGCCGGCCGTCGACACACTGTACGCCGACAACGCATGCAAACAATCGTTGCATTTACGAATCAGCCCGAAGCGGAACTATTCGTAAATGGTCGAAGTTACGGAAAAGCAAACCCCGACGAATATGCCGTCCTGAAGTGGCAAAATGTAACATTACAAGAGGGAGAAAACGAAATACAGGTAGTATCAAAGAACAAGGAACTAACGCTAAGCGACAGTTTCCGCTGCAGAGTGGAATCTCTCTATTGATACAAAGGATTTCGCTGCTGCTCGACGTCGGGGTGAAGATTCTTCTCTTCCGTATACCCCGCGCTTTGCGACGAATGGAAAAACAAAAGGGAAGTGATCCGCTTAGACACGTAATTCTTTTTTAGAAAATATAACCGAATCCCAGACCGATGACTTCCTTGAATTGAACACGCGGGCCTTTTCGGGTACCGTCTTTGTCGACAAACTTGATATTATCGTCATACAGCAGGTACGTATTGGCCTTGAATGTAAAGTATTTGTTCAACTTCCAGTCGAGTGACAACCTCCAATCCATATCGACGTTCCCGAAGGTCCGGTAAGCCGACGTCAGCAGCAGTTCCGTACCAAACAACACATTTTCCGTAAACTTCTTCGAATACGTAGCTTTAGCCAGCGCACCGAACTCGGCAAAAACCTTTTTGCCCTGGTCTACGCCGTACGTACCTTCGTCCGAAAGACGACGGTCGGTTACAAAAGTCATCTTTTCCGACATGGGCGAAAGCAACACTTTGAAATCTTCCTTCGGGTGCGTATAGTTCACACCCACCGAGCTGATCAGATAGCCCGGAGCCATGAATTTTGAAATATATTTCGTTTCGTCTTCAACCGGATATTTACCGTATCCTTTATAAAACTGCGACTTAAAGTTCAATTCGGCTGCGTATGCCCACAACGACGAAGCTTTATATCCCAAGCGTGTAGCCAGATCAATATGGTCATCGTTCTTGATCTGATCACTTCCCTGATACGAGAGTCCGTAACCCAGATCAACCGAATTGTCCCACATCCAGGGATCTTTTTCGTAACCCAACTTCCCGGCAAACGAAGCCAGTACCGATACCGAATTATTCCCTCCGGCCGCCCAATTCGTGAACGAGGTTTGCCCGAACGTCAACGATGACGAACCGCTTTTCTTCCAATACGATGTGTCTTTCGGCACATCCTGCGCCACGACCGAAGCCGCACATGCTACGGCAACGACGACGAATAAAGTCTTTTTCATTTTTTATCTGTTTTTTCTCGGCGACAAAAATAGATACTTTTTTTCGGAAAGTCAAATACTTATGTAAAAATAACACTTCTTTACATCCGGAGAAGGACGCCGACAATCGTTTCTGCTATAAAAAAAGCTGTCTCTTCGTACATTCCATTTGCAAATATCCGTTTGCAAAGAAGAAAGCAACCGGTCAGTCGTCCGTTTTCCCACAGTATACCGGCTGTTAGAGCAAACGTTTGAGAAAAAGCCTCGCCACAAAATCTGTCGATCAAAGATTTTTTTTACATCTCGAAAATATGTTCTATTTTTGTGCTTCAAAAGTATGTTATAAAACAGCAGTGGGCAAATCGGGAAAAAAAGAATTTGATATATCGGCCAGTTTAGCAGAGGTGTGGAGGGTCTTAACCGAGCAGGAACGGGAGGTCTTGAAAGCCAATTCGACGATCCAGCATTTCAAACGCAATGAGATGATTTACTGTGAAGGCGATGAGGCGAAAGACATGATGTGCGTACTGAAAGGAAAAGTAAAAATCTCCAAACAGGGAGTGGGCGGACGTAGCCAGATTATTCGGGTAATCAAGCCGATCCAGTATTTTGCCTACCGTGCCTATTTTGCACGGGAGCCGTACCTGACCAATGCTTCGGCGTTCGAAGCTTCGACCGTATGTATCATTCCAATGACCGTTGTCGAGTCACTCATTCGCGCCAATTTCAAGCTGGCCATGTTTTTTATTCGTCAACTTTCGATTGATTTGGGAATCGCGGACGAACGAACGGTCAACCTGACACAGAAGCATATTCGCGGACGTCTGGCCGAATCCCTGCTTTTCCTCAAAGATAATTACGGACTCGAAGAAGACGGCGCAACAATCAGCATCTACCTCTCGCGCGAAGACTTGGCGAATCTCTCGAACATGACGACTTCGAATGCCATCCGTACCCTCTCGACGTTCGTAACCGAACACATCATCGCGTTGGATGGCCGCAAAATCAAAATCATCGACGAAGAACGACTGAAAAAAATCAGCCGCATGGGCTAACTGATGTCTGTTGGTCCTTGTTTCTGTAAAAAGGTTTTGACGTTTTTCAGGTCAGGGTAAGGCGATAAATTGTTGAACATTATTTTAATGGATGCTGTTTGAAATTGTCGGAACTTTTGTTTAAATTTGTCTCTCCAAAAATTAAACAAGACCGCGTCATGAAAGATTTTACTTATTATGCTCCTACCGAAGTGGTATTCGGAGCAAACTCGGAAGAGAAGGTTGCGAAACTGATCAAGCGTTACGGAGGGAACAAGGTGTTGATACATTACGGAGGAGGCAGCGCCGAGCGCTCCGGTTTGCTTGGGAAAATCCGTGATCTGCTTAACGGCGAACAGATTCCTTTCGTAGAGTTGGGCGGTGTCGTGCCTAATCCCAGACTGTCGAAAGTGTACGAAGGTATCGAGCTGGGACGCAGCGAGCGGGTCGATTTTATCCTTGCCGTGGGAGGAGGAAGTGTCATCGACTCAGCCAAGGCGATTGCCTACGGACTGGCCTACGAGGGCGATGTGTGGGACTTCTTCGAGGGTAAAGCGAAAGCGCGAGCCTGCTATCCCGTGGCAGCCGTACTGACCATCCCCGCGGCCGGAAGTGAGATGAGCAGCGGAAGCGTGATCTCGAAAGAAGAAGGGGAGCTCAAGCGGGCTTACGACAGCAACTTGGGACGTTGCCGTTTTGCCATCATGAACCCGGAGCGCACCTATACGTTGCCTCCCTATCAGACAGCCTGCGGGGCGGTAGACATCATGATGCACACGATGGAGCGCTATTTCTCTCAGGACGACGATATGACGCTTACCGATACGTTGGCCGAAGGTTTGCTGCGCGTCGTCAGGGACAGTACGTTTAAGGTGCTGAACGACCCGACGAATTATCGCTATCGCGCTCAGATCATGTGGGCCAGCAGTCTTGCGCACAACGACCTAACGGGATGCGGGACAACGCCCGATTTTGCCACGCACATGCTCGAACACGAGCTGAGCGCTCTGTTCGATGTAGCTCACGGTGCGGGGCTGGCAGCCCTTTGGGGAAGTTGGGCGCGTTACACCTACCGTGAGAACGTATCCCGTTTCGTTCGGTTTGCCGTTAATGTGATGGGAATCGACAACGACTTTACCGATCCCGAAAGTACGGCGCTGGCCGGCATCAAGGCAATGGAAGACTTCTACCGGGCTATCGGCATGCCGGTGAGCATCAGAGAATTGATCGGGCGCGAAGCCACCGACGAAGAGATCCGACTGATGGCCGATAAATGCAGTCGGAACGGCAGCGTGACGGCCGGTAACTTCAAGAAACTGAATCGCGAGGATATGGAAGCCATCTACCGCATGGCCAACCAATAAACCGTCATGCACTTCAGCAACAAAATACCCATGAATATTCGGATTACTCACATCGATATTTATACCGAACAGGAAATCATCCGCGACGGAAGTCTTATGCTTTCCGACGGCGTAATTGCATCGGTCTGCCGTACTTCTGAAGAGACGGCAGACGCAACAAGGGTCATCAACGGAACCGGGCTTTCAGTGGTCCCCGGCTACATCGACGCGCATTGCCACGGCGGAGGCGGGTACGACTGTAATCAGGGAACAGAAGAAGCTGTCGTGAAGATGCGTGCATTTTACGGCAGACACGGAGTGACCACCCTCTACCCGACATTGGCAGCCGATCTGTTGCCCGAGCTTGAGCAAGGGCTGCAAGCCATCCGTTCGGTCATGCGGCAGAACCAAGCGGGAGAGACGGAGATCGCAGGCTGTCATCTCGAAGGGCCTTTCCTAAACAAGGTCTACAAAGGGAGTCAGGCCGAAGACGCTATTCTCCCCATGACAGACGATCATCTGCGGTTTTACGAAACTTACAGCGACGTCATCCGGCGCACTACCATTGCGCCCGAAGTCGGGCATAACCTCGATTATTTTCCGGCGTTGCGGGCGATGAACATCCAACTGTCGGTAGGACATAGCTGTGCGGAATACAACGAAGTGCTGGCGGCGATCGAAGCCGGAGCGACGAGTGTGACGCATCTCTACAACGCCATGTCGCAGACGAAGAAAACGGGACCCTTCCGCATCGGCGGTGTCGTTGAAGCGGCATTGACGCAAGACGCGCTGTATGCCGAAATCATCTGCGACGGCTATCACTTGCCCAACGAACTGATTCAGATTGCCTATCGCTGCAAAGGGGCGGACAGACTTTCGGTCTGTTCCGATGCCAGCAGAGCGGCCGGCGTCGTGACGCATGGCGACACGATCCATTCGTGCGGAGAGACGTATGTGGTCGAAAACGGCGTTGTCATGAACAGTACACGCACCTCATTAGCCTCGTCGATCACTCCGGTCGACAAGATGGTTCGTCATCTCATCTTCAACGTCGGACTTCCCGCCATCGATGTTGTCAGGATGACGAGCGGCACGACTGCCAAAATGATGGGAATTTTCGACCGCAAAGGCTCCATTGCTGTCGGCAAAGACGCCGATATCAACATCGTCGATGCGCAGTTTAACGTCGTAAAAACCTTCTGTAAAGGAGTGCCGGTAGGTGGAGAGTAGGTTTTCCGATTTTGTCTTCGGGCCTCTTTCTTTACTTTGCGCCCGAATACCGTTTGTTCAGGTATTCCACAATTTCGTTGGTAATATTGTAAGCATCGTCTGCCAGAAAGATCGGGCTACCGGCCGTATTACTGAAAATAATCTGGTAGCCCTTGCCCTGATTATATTGTTTCAGATAATGGACTACCGTGTCGCGCAGTTGCTCATTCATAGCTTGGGTCTGCTCCATCAACTCTTGTGTCAGTCGGCTGTCAAGTTCCTGCAATTCCTGTTGCTTTTTCATCAGACGTTGCTGTTCCTGCTCTGCCCGTTCGCGCGTAGCAAAAGCTCCGTTCTGCAATTTGTACTGAAATTCTTCGGCTTCCGATTGCAGACTACGCGCTTTCTGTGTGTAGTTGGCACGTGCATTCTCCTGTTTTTTCAGGATTTGCTCGTTCAGATCGATGGAAAAATTGTACTTCAGCAATAATGAATCTACATTAATATATGCCACCGGAAATCCGGCAATCTGTTCGCCCGACTCGGCCGTCGCACTCCTCATGGCGGGAGTATTGCTCTTTTTTCCGGAGAAATACATTACAAACAGGATAATCACAGCAATTGCGAGAATCCCTTGAATCACATAGTTTACATTATTCTTCATATATCAGCCAAAATTTAGTTTATATTCATTTCTTTCATGCGCTCTGCAAGGTTTTTATGGTGTAGAGCTTGCCGGTCTTGTGTTTTCGCACAACATATTCCCTGCTTGCGCAAAGCAGGGCTGCTGTCGATGTGTGTATTCGGAAAATGTCCGTCCTTTTTTATAATGACCCTTATACAGAGCAGAACGAGACAAATAGTCAAAATAATAATTGCTGTTCCTATTGTTAGCGTGATAAACATTTTTCTTATCTTTGTGGACGCAAAGATACAAGTTTCGCCAAATAGAACATTCCTTTTTGCGAATAATTCTGTCTTTTTTCTGTTTGATGCTCGTATCTTTAATAATATCAACGGTTTAATACAATGTATAAAGAATTAAAAACATGAAGACAATTTTAGATTTACAACCTGCCATTGTGTGGAAGTATTTTTACGAAATTACTCAAGTGCCTCGCCCATCGAAGAAGGAGGGGAAAATCATTCGGTATCTGGAAAACTTTGCCGACCAACACCATCTCCCGCTCAAGAAAGACGCCGTCGGAAATATCCTGATCTCAAAGGCTGCTACGCCCGGATATGAACAGCTGCCGACGGTTGTGCTACAGTCGCACATGGACATGGTTTGTGAAAAAAACAACGACGTTGTGCATGATTTTGATAATGACCCGATAGAAACGGTGGTCGACGGAGAATGGTTACGTGCGAAAGGGACGACGTTGGGGGCCGACAACGGAATCGGCATGGCGGCCGAATTAGCGTTATTAGCTTCGGACAATATCGAGCATGGCCCAATCGAATGCCTGTTTACGGTTGACGAAGAGACTGGCCTGACAGGAGCTGCAGCGTTAGCCGAAGGCTTTATGACCGGAAGAATCCTGCTCAACCTCGACAGCGAAGACGAAGGGCAGCTCTTTATGGGATGTGCCGGCGGTAAAGGAACGGTAGCGACATTTACGTACGAACCGGCATCTGTACCGGCTTCGTTACAGTATTTTAAGATTGTTGTTACGGGGCTGAACGGCGGGCATTCGGGAGGTGATATTCACAAACAACTCGGGAATGCCAACAAACTCATGGCGCGTTTCCTTTATACATTGAACAAGAAATTTGACTTTGTGCTTGCTGCTGTCGAAGGAGGGAACCTGCATAATGCGATTGCTCGTGAGGCTTATGCCGTTATCGGGCTGAAAGGGGAAGACCGCGAGCAGGTGCGTGTTTTATTGAACCGTTTTCAGGCTGATGTGGAGAACGAACTCAAACACGTCGACCCGAATGTGCGCATGACCATGGAGACGGTCGAAGTCCCAAAGACATGTATGCCGAAAGAAATGGCTACGCGATTGATTCGTTCGTTGCTGGCTTGTCCGCACGGAGTGATGGGGATGAGCCAGGATATCGAAGGATTGGTGGAAACATCGACTAACTTGGCATCGGTAAAAATGCCGGAGAATGGCAAGATCGTCGTAGGCACAAGCCAGCGCAGCTCGCTCGAGTCGGCAAAGAATGCCGTGGCTGATCAGGTGGCTGCCGTATTCCTGCTGGCCGATGCCGAAGTACAGCATGGAGAAGGGTATCCTGGATGGGCGCCGAACCCGAAGTCGGAAATTTTGAAGGTGGCGCAGGAAACGTATCGCAAACTGTTCGGCAAGGATGCACAGATTATGGCCATTCACGCCGGATTGGAGTGCGGATTGTTCCTCGAAAAGTATCCCTATCTGGATATGATCTCTTTCGGCCCAACGTTGCGCGATGTACATTCGCCTACCGAGCGGATTGAAATCGCCACAGTCGATTTGTGGTGGAAACATTTACTTGAGGTGTTGAAAAACATTCCGGCATAAAATATTCCGCGCAAAAAGGCGTTCTATTACGGTAGAATGCTAAGAAACAGTGGAGAAAAAAATTATCATTTTTTGTTTGTTTATCGGGTTGTTTATCAACCTGACAGTCGGCTGTGAAGGGGTGGACGATTATTCGACCAACCCCGACCTCCGACTTGATTTTTCGACCGATACGCTTTCGTTCGATACCGTATTTACCACGATCGGTTCGGCCACGAAGCACTTCAAGGTCTATAACCCGCACAACGAGAATCTGCGTATTGAGTCAGTGGTGCTTGCTAATCCCGGAAAGAGCGGATTCCGTATCAATGTAGACGGACGAAAAGGCAGTTCGTTTCGTGATATTGACATCTGGAAGCGAGACAGCCTTTACATACTTGTCGAGGTGACGGTGGATCCGAACAACTCCGACCAACCGATGATTGTCGAAGATTCCATACTGTTCTATACGAATGGCGTCAGACAATCCGTACTGTTACAGGCTTGCGGGCAGGATGTACATCTGCTTAAAGGTGGGGTGACGTACACCGAGAATACGACGCTCACAGCCGATCGCCCATATCTTATCTACGATAGCTTGGTCGTTGCCGAAGGGGTGACAGCCACATTGCAGCCAGGTGTCACACTGTATTTCCATAAACATGCCAGCCTCATCGTCTTGGGTAACATCAAAGCCAAAGGAACGCTTGAGAAGCCCATTGTTTTTCGCGGCGACCGCTTAGACAGTATCTATGCCAATGTCACATTGGCCTACGACCGCATACCCGGACAATGGGATGGTATTTATTTCGGGGCATCAAGCTTTGATAACGAGTTTGAACAAGTGATTGTGAAAAATACGACTTCCGGGTTGTTTTTCCACGAATCGACACCGGATAACCTGAAAATCCGCATCCACAACTCACAGATCACGAACAGTCAAGGCAGCTTGCTGACAGCCGTTAACTGTCGCATCGAAGCGTCGAACAGTGAATTTACGAACGCGGCCGAGAACACGGTCTGTCTCATTGGCGGTTTCTACCAATTCACGCATTGCACGATAGCGAACTACATGAAGCTGGCGCCACGTAAACGGGTGGCAGCGCTGGTACTTTCCGATACGGCGAAAATTAATAATCGATCGGTGCATCTTCCGATACGGCAGGCCGCTTTCGACAACTGCATCGTCGACGGAAGCCTGCATGACGATACGACGAAACTTTACCGGGGCGAAATCGCATTTTTCACGAAAGAAAACCGTCCCGAAGGCGGAGATGGATTCAACTATCGTTTCAACGCATGCCTTATCCAGACGAAAAAAATAACGGATAACTCGCGTTTCGTTCAGTGCATCTTCAACCGGAAGCCAACTTATATCCGGACAGGCGGCGAGGATCATGCCTATGCGTTTGACTTTCGGCTGGCGAATCAATCCGTTGGAATCAGCGGAGCTGACCGGACCATAACGGCTTTGTATCCGACCGACCGCCATGGAGTTGACCGTTTGAATAACCATACCGGCCCTTCAATCGGCGCTTACGAATACGTCTACCAAAAAGAAAAGGAGAATTGATTCACGAAACAGATTCATATTCTTTTGTGTAGGATTCTAACCGAGCGAATCATTTTTAGATGGATATACGGGCATTCATTTATTGAATACTTACTTATGTAATGTTCATATACAGCCGGAAGTTTATGTGCATACGGATGTGCATGAAATCCGTACTAAAATCGATCACGCTTTATGAAGCATCGTGTATCCACAATCCAAGACATAGATGAAGCCACGGTCTAGCGTATGAAAATTGAAGTAATTAGTGGATATTTTAAGTTGGTGTTGGCTTAAGGCGTGTGCAATAAAAGACTTGCTTCTTGCCAATAAAGAAGGATATACGGTAAAATCGGGCATAAAAGAATTTTTTTGAAGGCAGGAAATTAAAGATTCTGCAAAAAATAGTTACCTTTGTGCCCTAATTTCAGATTCTCAGTAAAAAACAATGATAAAAATTACATTTCCGGATCAGTCTGTCAAGGAATTTGCAGAAGGTACGACTCCGATGGAGATTGCAAAAAATATCAGCCCTCGTTTGGCACAGGAAGTATTGGCAGCCAAAGTAAACGGAGAAGTGTGGGATTTAACGCGTCCGCTTATGCACGACACGGCGATACAGCTTTTGAAGTGGGATGATGAAGACGGTAAGCATGCTTACTGGCATTCGAGCGCCCACCTGATGGCCGAGGCTCTACAACAACTCTATCCGAACGTCAAGTTTGGCATCGGGCCGGCTATCGAAAACGGATTTTATTACGATATCGATTTGGGAGACGATGTCATCACCGATAATGATTTTGCGAAGATCGAAGCCAAAATGATGGAGCTGGCCGGCAAAGGAGAAGCGATTCAGCGGACAAACATCTCCAAGGCAGACGCTATGAAAATGTTCGGCGATCGCGGAGAAGTCTACAAGACGGAGCTTATTAGTGAGCTGGAAGACGGACAGATATCGACCTATACACAAGGTACGTTTACCGACTTGTGTCGGGGGCCGCACCTGCCTAATACATCGTATATCAAGGCTGTTAAAATAACAAGTGTCGCCGGCGCGTATTGGCGTGGCGACGAAAAACGGAAGCAACTCGTGCGTCTCTACGGGATCACGTTCCCCAAGAAAAAGATGCTCGACGAATATCTAACGATGATGGAAGAGGCGAAGAAGCGCGACCATCGTAAAATAGGACGTGAGTTGGAATTGTTTGCTTTCTCGTCTGCTGTCGGTTCGGGTTTGCCGTTGTGGTTACCGCGTGGTACCCAGTTACGCCTCAGGCTTGAAGATTTCTTGAAACGCATCCAGAAAAAGTATGGATATCAGCAGGTCATGACCCCGCATATCGGAGGTAAATTATTATATGTAACTTCCGGACATTATGCCAAATACGGCAAAGACTCGTTTCAACCTATCCACACGCCGCAGGAAGGTGAAGAATTTTTGCTGAAACCGATGAATTGTCCGCATCATTGCGAAATTTATAAAATCACTCAGCATTCTTACAAAGACCTGCCGTTACGTCTGGCAGAATTTGGTACGGTTTATCGTTACGAACAGAGCGGTGAATTGCACGGTCTGACAAGGGTGCGCGGATTCACGCAGGATGATGCCCATATCTTCTGTCGCCCGGATCAGTTGAAGGATGAGTTTTTGAAAGTAATGGATATCATTTTTATTATTTTCAAAGCGCTCGACTTCGAGAATTTCGAAGCACAGATTTCGCTGCGTGATCCGAAGAATAGAGAAAAATATATCGGTTCGGACGAGCATTGGGAAAAAGCCGAACGCGCCATTATCGAGGCTTGCGAAGAAAAAGGACTGCCGGCGAAAGTGGAACTGGGAGAGGCCGCTTTTTATGGTCCGAAGCTCGACTTTATGGTAAAAGATGCCATCGGTCGCCGCTGGCAGTTAGGTACCATACAGGTAGATTATAACTTACCCGAGCGTTTCGAACTGGAATATACGGGCGACGACAATCAGAAGCACCGTCCGGTTATGATTCACCGTGCTCCTTTCGGATCGATCGAACGCTTTGTGGCTGTCTTGATTGAGCATACGGGAGGTAAATTCCCGTTGTGGCTGACACCCGATCAGGCGGTGGTACTGCCTATCGGAGAGCGCTTTAATGACTATGCACATCAGGTTGCCAGAGAATTGGAACAGCACGATATCCGTGTGCTTGTAGACGACCGTAATGAAAAGATCGGTCGGAAAATCCGTGACAATGAGCTGAAACGAATCCCTTACATGCTGATTGTTGGTGAGAAAGAACAAGAAAATAACGAAATATCGATAAGAAAACAAGGAGAAGGCGATCAGGGTACGATGAAAATTGCTACCTTTGCCGCGCAAATCACTGCCGAAGTAGGCGATATGATGAACCGGTGGGAGAAAGAACAAAGAAATTGATACGATAGAAAAGGAGGATTTTTATTATTTGGACAATCAAAAGAAGATGAAAAACGACAGACTGAAGGAGCAATACCGGATTAATGAACGTATTCGGGTGCCCGAAGTTCGCTTAGTCGGTGATAATGTAACTCAAGGGGTATATCCTATCGAGAGGGCTTTACAGATCGCCGAAGCCCAAGAGATGGATTTAGTAGAGATTTCACCGAATGCCGATCCTCCGGTATGTAGAATCACCGATTATCAGAAGTTTCTCTATCAACAAAAGAAGCGACAGAAAGAACAGAAGGCAAAATCGGTGAGAGTTGTCGTGAAAGAGATTCGGTTTGGGCCGCAAACAGACGACCACGATTACAATTTCAAGTTGCGTCACGCCAAAGAGTTTTTGGGAGAAGGAGCCAAAGTGAAAGCTTATGTGTTTTTCAAGGGACGCTCCATTCTTTTCAAGGAACAGGGTGAAGTGCTTCTGTTACGGTTTGCCAACGATTTGGAGGAATACGGAAAATTAGAGCAGATGCCGGTGCTGGAAGGAAAGCGTATGACGATCATGCTCAGCCCGAAGAAGAGCAGTAGCTCGGCTAAGCAGGCCTCAACCAAGGCGACAGGAACTACGCCTCCGTCAAAACCTGCCGAAATGGCCTCCAAAGAGCAATCCGTTTGAAAAAAGTAAGATAAACTTGTATTTACATATTTATATTAACAACTTAACAATTTAAAAAAGAGTTATGCCAAAGATGAAGACTAATTCCGGTGCCAAAAAGAGGTTCGCCCTTACCGGAACAGGGAAAATCAAAAGAAAACATGCTTTTAAGAGTCATATTCTGACGAAGAAGACGAAAAAGCAAAAACGAAACCTGACCGCGACCGGTTTGGTAGACAGTGCGAATGTACGTAGTGTGAAGGAAATGCTTTGCATGAAATAAATCAGGAGCAAGAGATTATTCATTATTTTATTAACCGAATGTTTAGCTCCCAAGATCATCTGAAAAGGTGGCGCTGACATTCAAAAATTCAAAATTATGCCAAGATCAGTAAATCATGTTGCTTCAAGAGCAAAAAGAAAACGGATTCTGAAACTTACGAGAGGGTATTATGGAGCTCGTAAAAACGTATGGACAGTTGCTAAAAATACGTGGGAGAAAGGGTTGACCTATGCTTTCCGTGATCGTCGTAACAAGAAACGTAATTTCCGCGCATTGTGGATACAGCGTATCAATGCTGCCGCACGTCTGGAAGGACTGTCGTATTCTCGCCTGATGGGAGGATTGCGCGAAGCCGGAATCGAAATCAACCGGAAGGTGCTGGCCGACTTGGCCGTGAATCATCCCGAAGCATTTAAGGCTGTGGTCAATAAAGTCACCAAATAACATGTGACATTACTCTTAGTCTATTTTGTAATAAGAAGAGGGTGTATCAAAACGTAATGTTTTTATACACCCTTTTTGGTTTAATTGGTATGTTGTATTGTCTAATGAGGTTTCACGGACTTGTCATATAGATTTTTTTACGAAGTGCAATGCAAGGAGAAATGCTTGCCGTGAGAAGTCAGTCAAAATCATAGCATTCAAAGCACGTATTGTACCTATGAAGAAGCGTCGTGCAGGCCTTGTTGTCGGAGTGCTTCAAAGAGTATCACTCCCGTAGCGACTGACACGTTGAGCGAGGCGATGGAGCCGGTCTGCGGGATCCGGATCATCTCATCACAAATGCGCAGGTTCGTTGCCGAAACCCCCGTATCTTCGGCGCCCATGACAAAGGCTACCGGTCCGTCGTACATCACCTCGGTATAACTTGCCGAGGCCTTTTCGGTAGCGGCAAACACCTTCACCCCGCTGTCTTTCAAAAAACGGATGGCTTGATGAATGGTGCGCTCCTTGCATACGGGCAACACGTTGAGCGCCCCGGCCGAAGTCTTCATCGCATCGGCCGTGACCGAAACGCTCCCTTCCGAGGGGATGACCAGCGCATCGACCCCGGCACACTCGCATGTGCGGGCTATCGCCCCGAAATTGCGCACGTCGGTCACTCCGTCGAGCAACACGATGAACGGGTCTCGCCCCTGCTCGAACACAAAAGGGATGAGGTCTTCGAGCCGGTGATACGTCACGGCCGAGACAAACGCGATTACCCCTTGATGGTTCTTCCGCGTGATGCGGTTCAACCGCTCCACCGGCACACGTTGCACCGGCACCATCCGCCCTTTGAGCAGCTCGCCCAGCTCGCGGATCAGGTCGCCCTGCAAGTCTTTTTTCACCATAATCTTGTCTACCTCGCGGCCGGCCTGTATCGCCTCCATCACGGCACGAATGCCGAATATCATGTCTTTATCGCTCATCTCTCTTTCGGTTTATTTTTCTTTTTGCAACAACGCCTTCGCGTTCGCCACGGCGGCGTCGGTCAGCGACGATCCGCTGAGCATCCGCGCCACTTCGTTGACGCGCTCTTCGGTCGTCAGCCGACGGATACGTGTCAATGTCCGTTCGGCCGTATCTTCCTTATAGACGAAATAATGCGCCCGTCCTTTGGCCGCGATCTGCGGCAGGTGCGTAATCGTAATCACCTGCATCTTTTGCCCGAGGTCTTGCATGATATCAGCCATTTTGTCGGCGATTTCGCCCGATACGCCCGTATCGATCTCGTCGAAGATGATGGCCGGCAACGCGGCAAAACCGGCTATCATGGCTTTGATGCACAACATCAGACGGGAGATTTCCCCCCCCGAAGCCGTCTGCGCCACCGGTTTGAGCGCCTCGTTCTTATTGGCCGAAAAGAGGAAACGAACCTCGTTCATCCCGTCGGCCGACGGTTTTTCTTTCGGCAAAAGCTCGATCTCGAAGCGAGTATTGGGAATACCCAGCAGTACCATCCGGTCGACAAGCTGCTGCTCTATCTCGGTAGCCGCCTCATGGCGGCGAGCCGTCAACGCGCCGGCCTGTACCATCAACGCTTCGTAAATCGTTTCGCGCTGCTTCGTAAGCGTCTCCATCTGCTCATCGAACGAATCGATGGCCGAGAGTTGCGTCGTAAACTGCTGCTGTAACGCCAGCAGCTCCTCGACCGACGACACACGGTGTTTCTGCTGCAACGAATAAATCGTGTTAAGCCGCTCGTTGACCCACTCCAAACGGTTCGGATCGAACTCCACGTCTTCCTTCAGCACATCCGTCTCCGACGCCAGATCGGCCATATCCGTCCATGCCGAACGCAAGCGATCTGCAAAATCTTTCGCCTTCGGGAAATACGCCTCTAACGCCTCGACGTCATGAAGCGCCTCTTTCAGCTGCTGCACCACGCCCCTCTCCTCTCCGATCAGATTGTCGGTGACTTTATACAACGCCGACTTAATTTCTTCCGTATGCGAGAGCGTTTCCAGCTCAGCCTCCAACTCTTCCTGCTCGCCGGCCGTCAACTGTGCCGCCCGTAATTCTTCGACCTGAAAACGCAGATAATCCTCGTCCTGCCGGTTCTTGGTTGCCAACGCCTCCAACTCATCCAATTGCCGCACGACGGATTGATAACGGTCATACTCTCGCCGGTAAGCGACCAACAAAGGCTCCGTTTTGGCCATGATATCGACGACGTTCATTTGAAACTGCGTATCGACCAGCAAGAGATTCTGATGCTGCGAATGCACGTCGATCAGTCGGTCGCCCAAAGCCTTAAGTACCGAGAGCGGAGTCGGCGTATCGTTGATGAATGCGCGTGACTTGCCGCTGCTCATTAGCTCGCGCCGCAAAATGCAATTCTTTGCATCGTATTCCAAGTCATGCGACAGAAAAAAGTCTTCGAGCTGATAAGCCGAGACATCAAACACGGCCTCAACCACACATTTATCGGCGCCGGACTGAATACTTTTCGAATCGGCACGTTGCCCCAGCACAAGGCCCAATGCTCCGAGGATAATCGACTTTCCGGCTCCCGTTTCACCGGTCACGACCGAAAAGCCCTCGTCAAAGCGGATATGGAGTTCGTCTATCAAGACGAAGTTTCGTATAAAAAGCGATTGAAGCATAGGTTAATTTCTAAGTGATTCGAGCCGGTTCGTCTGGCCCGGATAAAGATTCGACAAGGTTTTATAACCGGTTTGTTTCTCCTGCGTCGTGGCTTTGGAGTAGATGGCTACCAGCTCATCTAATTTCGTATCGGAGAAAACTTGCAGCAAAATCGAATTGGGCCGTGCACTCTTGAGCGCTGTCAAAGCGGGTAAGGCCTCAAGGATATTCGTCCGTCCGCGATCGGCATTTGCCGCCATCTCATCAAGCCCTTTGCGGTGATAATCGTACCAGAATTGACGGTATCCTTCGCTCTGATTCTCAGTCAGCGCCGTAATCAGCGCGTGACGGTTGCGATCATTCTCAAATGCTTTCCAGCCGTTCCACGACGGTTCGGACTGCGCCAACGTCAGAATCTGCTGCGCTTGCTGGAAAAAGACACTCCCGCCCTTGGGCGAAAAGCCGTCAAAATCGATTCCCAGAATCACATATATATAAAACACAATGGTTGCTGTCAGATTGCTTTGCAAGGTTGTTTCGGAATATTCCAACGGTTCCATTTCAGTATATTGGAAATCAAGTTGCGTGTCGCGGAAGTTAAAAATCGTGGTTGTGTAAGACGAATTGTAAACCGGACGACGCGCCTGAACTTGCAGCTCGCAACTGAACCTGTTATCTTCGAGCGTGTTGACAATCATCGTAAATGCGCAGTCAATCCGCTCATTGGGCGAAAACTTGGCGTTCGTCCATTTCTTATTATTGATAAACTCATTCAAGGCCCTCTGCAAGGTGTTAAAAACTTCCTTGTTCGTGCCCTGTATTTTACTGCTGTTAATAGACAACTTCGCATTCAGCTCGGATACTTGCGACCAACTGCTTAACGCCATCATTGCCAGCAGACAGACAAGCCACTTCGTTCTTTTGTTCATCTTTTTGTTATTAACGTTTTCAGACAATCTAAGATGTCGTCGGCCACGGCTTTTTTATCTTTCAACGGAAAATCGGTCATTTGCCCTTCGCGATCGATCACGGTGATTTTATTCGTATCGCACGCGAAACCGGCCCCTTCTTCCCGAAGCGAGTTCAGCACAATCATGTCGAGATGTTTTCGTGTCAACTTCTCTTTCGCATGTGCCACGCCGTCGTTCGTTTCCAAGGCAAAGCCCACCAAATACTGTCCCGTACGCTTCTTTTCACCCAAGGTGGCCGCAATATCCCTGTTACGCACCAATGATAACGAGAGCACCTCCTGCCCCTCGCGTTTGATCTTCTGCGCCGCCTGCTCTGCCGGACGATAATCAGCTACCGCTGCCGAAAGGATTGCAATCTCCGCATCCGAGAAAGCCGACACTGCCAACTCATACATCTCATCGGCCGACTCAACATCTGTCCGGAGAATGCGGGGGTGATCCACCTTCAGTGAGACTGGCCCGGTGATCAATCGTACCTTCGCGCCTCTTCGTGCACATGCCTCGGCCAACGCAAATCCCATCTTTCCCGAAGAGTAGTTGCCGATAAAACGTACGGGATCGATCTTTTCGTACGTGGGTCCCGCCGTGATCAGGATCGTTTTCCCCTGTAAATCGTTCGAGGAAGCAAAGAAAGCAGACAGCACACGGATAATCTCGTCGGGGTCCTGCATCCGTCCTTTGCCAACCAACCGGCTGGCCAACTCACCTTCGCTCGGCTCAATGATACGGTTGCCGTACGAACGTAATCGAGCCAGATTTTGCTGTGTCGATGGATGGGCAAACATATCCAAGTCCATCGCCGGAGCGATAAAAACAGGCGCCTTGCACGAGAGGTACGTCGTCACCAGCATATTATCCGCCACCCCGTTCGCCATCTTTCCGATCGTCGAAGCCGTAGCCGGAGCGATAAGCATCGCATCGGCCCACAGTCCCAAATCGACGTGACTGTTCCACGAGCCGTCGCGGTTGGAGAAAAACTCACTGATTACCGGCTTACGGCTCAAGGTGGCCAAGGTCAGAGGCGTGACAAACTCTTTCGCCGCCGGTGTCATCACCACCTGTACCTCCGCTCCATCTTTTACCAAAGCACGAATCAGATATGCAGCCTTATAGGCAGCAATACTGCCTGTGATGCCCAAGATGATTTTTTTCCCTCGCATACGTTTACAACGAACAGTTTCGCTTCTTATTATCTTTGTCCGTGATTTGTCACTGCTTCATCCTCATCCGGATTTCTGTCAGTTTCTGCTTCGTGTTCAGCGGAAAATCACCTCCGATGATCCATGCATAGTAACTCGGGTCAAGTTGTAACACCTCCGTCACCAGACGTCCTTTATACTTCCCGAAGTTGATCATTTCTTCTCCTTTGTCGTTATAAATCATCCGTCCGGCAAAATCGACATTGTTCGTAAAACTCGAATATTCGGATAGAAATTTCATATCGTTCTTCAAATCGGGATAGCGGTCTAACTGTGCTTTCAATACCTCATACGTCGCTTTCGTGTCGGCTTCGGCGCTATGGGCATCATCCAACTCTTTATCACAGTAAAATTTGTAGGCGGCCTGCAGAGTGCGCTGCTCCATCTTATGAAAGATGGTCTGTACGTCGATAAACTTACGTTTGGATAAATCAATGTTCACATTCGCACGCAAAAATTCTTCGGCCAGCAGTGGAATATCAAAGCGGTTCGAATTAAATCCGGCCAAGTCACATCCTTCGATCTGCGACGCCAATGATTTGGCAATCTCTTTAAACGTCGGACAATCCTTCACATCCTCGTCTGTGATGCCATGTATAGCCGTGGCTTCGAGAGGAATAGGAATCTCCGGATTGATGCGGCGGGTTTTTCCCTCTTCTTTTCCGTTCGGCGAGATTTTTAAATACGAGATTTCTACAATCCGGTCTTTACAGATGTTCACACCGGTAGTCTCCAAATCGAAAAACACCAGCGGGTTTGCTAAATTGAGTTGCATGCATTTGCTATTTAATCGTTCAAGACCATTGGCATGAGCAACATCAGCAGTTCCTCCTCCGGTTCATTCTCTACAGGCACAACCACGCCGGCGCGAGACGGATCAGCCAATTCCAGCACAATCTCACCTGAATTAATGTTACTTAAGATCTCGATCAAAAAAGTTCCTTTAAATCCGATGCTCAAATCCATTCCTTCATATTGACACATCACTCGTTCTTCGGCCGAAGTGGAAAAGTCTATGTCTTGTGCCGAGATCATCATGGCATCTTTTAAAAGTTGTAACTTAACCAAACCGCTGGCAGGGTTGGAAGAAACGGATACGCGTTTCAAGGCCATCAGCAACGACACGCGATCGACCGTTACTTTGTTGGGATTATCTTGTGGAATCACACTGTTGTAGTTCGGGTAACGTCCTTCGATCAAACGGCAAACCATCTCGAAGTTAACCGTCTTTACGTATGCATTATTTTCATCGAACGCTATCTTGACCGGATCGGTATTCTTAGGCAATAAAGCCTTCAACAAATTCGCCGGCTTCTTCGGCAAAATAAACGAGGCACGCCCTTCCGACCTGACAGCCAGATTACGTAACCGTACCAGTTTATGACCATCCGAAGCGACAAACGTCAGATTATCGGTTTGAATATCAAAATAGATTCCGTTCATCACCGGACGAAGTTCGTCGTCGGCCGTAGCAAAAAACGCCCGTCCGATCCCGTTCAATAATACCTGCGATTCCATAGTGAAGCCCATAGCATTTTCACTCAACGGTTTTTGTTGGGGATATGTATCACCACGCTGGCCGATAAACTCATACTTCCCGTTTTCGTAACGCACAATCGTCGACAAATTATCATCGTTGATCTCAAACACAAGCGGTTGTTCCGGCAATTCTTTCAATGGCTCTAAGAGAATCTTGGCAGAAACAGCAAACAGACCGCTTCCGTTGGCATTCATCACATCGACGGTTGTTACCAGACGAGTTTCTACATCCGAGGCCGTAATCGTCAACTTATTCCCCTCCAATTGGAACAAGAAACTGTCTAAGATAGGCAACGTATTTTTCGAAGCAATCACTTTACTGATCGACTGCAAGCGTGTCAACAACGCGGAACTTGATACATCAAATTTCATAAAGGTTTATATTTTCTTATAAATTAATATTCTTTTGTCTGTTTGATAAGTCGAGCAAAAATAGTAAAACTTTTACATTCTCCACTCTAAAAAGCGCAAAATAATGAAGAGTCTTTCGGACACAGTAAAAAAGCTGTAAGAAAAGCGCAAATTTCAGAAAGCCTCAAAAATATCCCGACGAGTAAGTTTATTCGTTTTTTTGTATTTTCTGAAAAACATCTTATCTTTGCGCGTCCTTTAAAAAAGGAAGGAAAGCTGCCAGAGTGGTCGAATGGGCCGCACTCGAAATGCGGTGTACGGGTAACTGTACCGGGGGTTCGAATCCCTCGCTTTCCGCCGGAAGGTTAAGTCAAAAGAAGACAAGATTAAGCCAAGCCCTTCAAGTTCAGTGAATTTGAAGGGCTTTTTCTATATATATTGTCGGTATTGTTAAACACATATAGCTAGCTCGTTGTTTAGTTTTAGAAAAAGTAATTTTAGGGATTTTTCTATCATATGTTTTGCCTTACTATAACACTTCCCTTTTCGTTTGAACCTTGCTAAATAATGCCTTATTCTGCTATTATAACCTTCGACTGTATAAGTTTCTGCCTTCGTTTGAATGTGTTTTACATTAGGAAGAAATTCCTTATAGCTCTTCCAATAGTCAGAATAATACACAGATGCAGGAATGTTTTTTATCTTCTTCCAAAGCTTCATCCCCGTATCTGTGCTTCTGTCCCCACAGACAAAAGAGATAAATCGTTTTCCAAATCGATCAACAGCAATCCATACCCAACAGTAGTTTTTTTTGAACCTATATATGTGTGCATCTCATCTAATTCAACAACTGAAACAGGTCCCTCTTTTTGTGGTAAAGCCACCCTTTCACCCCATTCTTTTACCCAATAGTAAACAATTGTATGACTTATTTTCAATATGCGTCCGATTGCTCTAAAACCTAAGCCCTCCAAGTACATCTCCAAAGCTAATCTACGAGTAGCAGCTGATTTTGTATTAGATTTCTGTTGAACAGTATAACGATAATGACAATCTTTACAATAATGGCGCTGACGACCACCGACAATGCCATCTTTACGATGATTTATGCTTCCACATCTTGGACAATCCATAGTTTTTTTT
>NZ_JUET01000119.1 GCF_001006485.1 Tannerella forsythia | reverse complement strand
AACAAAGGTATAACCGGCTTTCGTCGGTGCATGCTGAACTTTCTCCGGCAACGTTTCGATGGTATAGTGCGTCGGATTAGGAGTTGCTGGAGGATTACCGCCATCTAATTCATAACCGATACCGAAGCGTTTGGGAGTCCATTGAGCTGTAGCTTTCAAATCGCCTTGCGTACCCTCAGGGATAATATTATTATCACTTACCTGAGTCCCATCTGCAGTCTTCGTTACCAGCCATTTATTAAACACATAGCCTATACGGGTGGGAGCGTTAAGCGGGATACCTCCGGACGGAATCTCGCTCGTAATATAGCCGGTCGGATTAGCTACAGTCGGAGGGGTGGCAAGAGGCATCGTCTGACCTTTGGGAGAAGATGCCTTATCATTATAATCGTAGGTAATTGCATAGCCTTGCAACACCATCTCGGCCGTAAAGGTCACATCGCCTTTCACATCTACCGTAGTATACCAGTTGGCATCCCCCTCCGGCCCCGATGCTGCGGGAGCAGCCGCTTCACCGTCTTTCAGCGAAGTAAACCCGCCATGTTTCCAGCCTTTAAACTTATACGAAGCACCCGATGGGGTTACCGTCACGCCTGCGGCCGGTTTCGTACCATAATCAATCACTTGATCGTTTCCGTTGGTCAATGCGCCTCCGGCTGCAGGGTCGACGGTGAATTTAACCGTACAAACGGCGCGCTGATGATACGTAGTATCGGTTTGTGAAGTATATTCTTGCGACTCTTCACGCCTCAGACTTAACTGACCGCTTGCAGGTTCCGGTATATCTACTGTCCATTGAGTGGTTACTTTGGCGGTATTTTTCATGATGTTCTGATAATACGCCTGAATCAACGGGGTTTTCAGCTTCGCTTTAAATGTTACGACTTTATTCACTCCTCTGGGAACATTTTCCAACGTCCATTTAATCATACCGCTATTCTCAACTCCGCCTTCGGTAATAGAGCCGGGAACCACTTCAAGTCCTTCGGGAAGCTTATCCTCAATGATCAGAGTGGAAAGAGGTTCACCCTGTGCCCGTAATCCCATACGGGCGGAAGACATCGCTTGACCTCCTCCCTCTTCCTGTGGGGCCGCATTAACCGCTTCGATTTTATATTCGATGATATCTCCAAGAAGCACTTTCACAGGCGCAGCCAATGTCCCATTATTGACCCCACCATCATTCACCGAAGCACTTTTCGTACTTTCAAAGCCGAAACGGACCTCTGTGTAA
The DNA here is from genome assembly GCF_001006485.1 of Tannerella forsythia. Classification (GTDB taxonomy): domain Bacteria; phylum Bacteroidota; class Bacteroidia; order Bacteroidales; family Tannerellaceae; genus Tannerella; species Tannerella forsythia. The sequence goes on along the minus strand of NZ_JUET01000119.1, from coordinate 191,604 downwards.
TCACTACATGTTGTAGGTGCAACAGCTCTTGTTTGAGCAGATATGCTACCCGGCATAGGGGAGACTTCCGGCGTGATATAGTCACATACCCAAATACCTAATTCACCGCCTTTATACCCATTGCTGAACTTGTACTGTATACTTCTTAAAAAAAGTTTGCGCATCGGAGGCCGATACGCCGGATTCATTTTCAATAAAATACTCATTGGAAGAGTACCCTTGTGGTCTCAACCGCCATCCGGCAGGAAGTACATAGGTGGCAGTAGCCTGTCTAATATTAAGTCGCACAGACTTGATTAGAAGTCCGTCACTTGCAACAACACTTAAGTTTGGGAAAGTGTAATACACTCCCGAGCCGTCTTTATGCTTGACGGCATTACCTAAGTTTACATTGATAAAACTTTGCGCATGCGACAGCATCACAAAGCCTATCAAAAACAAAAAAATAACAGATAATTTACTTCTCATAATTAAAGATATTTATGTTAATACCCGCAAAGATAGACTCATTAAATGACTTAGATAAATTTAATTAGTTAAAAAAACATAAATATATAGTTAAAATATGTTTCTCTTTTATTTTATTCAACACTGTCGTTGGCCGTTTCCTTTACAGATACAGAGGCGCACATGGATCAAGGGTCTCACTCTACCATCATATCATCGTGTTACGATATAAGTAGTCATGTATAAATGCGAATTAGATTTTCGATTTACGAGAAATCTCTACTATTGCAGAATTTGGGTTGATGCCCCTTTTTCGGCCGGAAGATCAATGGGTTTGTTCTTCTTCACCTTGAGATGGTCAAAACCTTCTCCATAAACCCCGATCACAGCACTCTGTGATATGAAAGCACGAGGATCAATATCGTTGATGATACGGAATATAGTCGTCGATTGGCGTTTTTTGGCCAGCACGAACATCATCTTTTGCGGCTGTCCGGTGTACATCCCGACGGTATCGATCACCGTCACCCCACGGTGCATGGCATTGATCGCGCGGCCAATTTCTTCGTATCGTTTGGATATGATAAAAAACTGCACTGACTGACGAGCACTGTTGACGATCTGATCAAGCATAAAGCTGCATACATATAACGTCACGAAGCCGTAAACCACCTTTTCCCAGTCTTTGAGTACCATGTAACTGGATGTGATGATGATCGTGTCGCAGATCATCATCACCCGCCCCAGCGTAATATCTCTGTATTTGTTGATGATGGCGGCTACGATATCCGTTCCTCCCGCACTGCCGTTGGCCGAGAAAGCAATACCTAACCCGCATCCACAGAACGAAGCTCCCAATACACAGGCCATAAAAGGCTGATTCTGTAACAGTCTCATGCCCTGAGTCACTTCCTGTATGACGGTCAAAGCAGACGTCAGCATAAAAACGCCGTAAACCGTCTTGATACTGAACTTCCATCCCAGGATTTTAATTGAAAGCAACAATAAAAAAATGTTTACCCCGAAATACACATACTGTACTTTCAGTCCGGTAGCGAAATAAACAATGGAGGCAATACCGGGCACACCGCCTGTCATAATATCATTTGGGAGGAGAAACACCGTCCATCCGATACTGTAAAGCACCATTCCCAAAGCAATCATCAGATAGTCTCGCACTTCTCGGGCTATCGCCTGATTCGACGTTATTGACCAAATAGGATTCATGTGGATGTTTTTCTTTTTTTATTCCCACTCAATGGTTGCGGGCGGTTTGGAACTGATGTCATAGACTACTCGGTTCACACCTTTCACCTTGTTGATGATTTCGTTCGACACTTTCGCCAGAAACTCGTAAGGTAGCTGTGCCCAGTCGGCCGTCATAGCGTCGGTCGAAGTCACCGCGCGCAGAGCGATCGTGTTTTCGTATGTGCGTTCGTCGCCCATCACGCCCACCGACCGTATGGGTAGCAGAATGGCACCGGCCTGCCATACCTTATCATACAGTCCCCATTCGCGCAGCAAGGAGATATACACGTGGTCGGCTTCTTGCAAGATGTGCACTTTTTCGGGAGTGATGTCTTCAAGGATGCGTATGCCCAAGCCGGGACCCGGGAACGGATGGCGTTTGAGCAGGTGCGGCATCATGCCTAATTCGGTGCCGACACTGCGCACTTCGTCTTTAAAGAGCAGGCGCAGCGGCTCAACGAGTTTCAGTCGCATCTTTTCGGGAAGCCCGCCCACATTGTGATGGCTCTTGATGACCGTTCCGGTGATGGAGAGCGATTCGATCACGTCGGGGTAAATCGTTCCCTGACCGAGCCATCGAATGCCTTCGAGTTTATGCGCTTCTTCATCGAACACCTCGATAAAATTCTTACCGATAATCTTCCGCTTCTTTTCCGGATCGCTCACACCGGCCAGTTCTCTGTAGAACTTTTCTTTGGCGTCGATCCCGATCACGTTCAGTCCCAGGTGTTCGTAATCTTTCAATACGGTCTCGAACTCATTTTTGCGAAGCAGGCCGTGATCGACGAAAATACACGTCAGGTTTTTGCCGATAGCTTTGTGAAGCAGCACGGCCGTTACGGACGAGTCTACGCCGCCCGAAAGAGCCAGGATTACTTTATCGTTGCCGAGTTTCTCTTTTAATTCATTGACGGTCAATTTGATGAATGAGGCCGGCGTCCAGTTCTTTTTACATCCGCAGATGTTCAGGAAGTTATCCAGCAGCTTCGTGCCGTCGGTCGAATGAAACACCTCGGGATGGAACTGTACGCCCCATGTCTGTTCGCCCTCAATGTGAAAAGCAGCAACTTCCACATCGTCCGTACCGGCAATCACTCGAAACGTTTCCGGCAGGTGAGTGATCGTGTCGCCATGCGACATCCAAACTTGTGTTCCCGCAGTGATGCCTGTCAGCAATGGATCGTTGGTATCGAGTGACGAAAGATGCGCCCGACCGTATTCGCGCGAACCGGCCGATTCGACCTGCCCTCCGCTTGTAGCCGAGAGCAGTTGCGCTCCGTAACAGATTCCCAACAAAGGGTATTGACCGCGAATAGCGCTCAGGTCGGCCTTGAACGCTTCGGGACTATTCACCGAATAGGGACTTCCGGAAAGAATCACCCCTTTGACCCCCGAAGCATCGGACGGAAACTTATTATAAGACACGATTTCGCAATACGTGTTAAGTTCTCTGACTCGACGACCGATAAGTTGCGTAGTCTGCGAACCGAAATCCAGAATGATAATTTTTTCGTACATAATCGTCTAAAGCTGATTTCAGGGCGCAAAGGTAAGAAAAATTGTCATTGACCAATGGTTAATGGCCGAACTTTCTTATCTTTGTCCCCCGAATAGATTGTTTTACGTATGAACTCGGAAGAAAAAGAAATCAGGAAAAAAACATTCTTGATCATGGCCATTGTCATCGTGCTGCTGGCACTCGTCGCCGTGGGTTATGTCATTTACCGCCAGCGGCAGCAGATGGCAGACATGGCTGAAATGTTTGCACTCGAAAAAGAAGAACTTTCCGACGAATATGCCGAACTCTCCCTTCAATACGAAGGATATAAATTCAGTGTAGGCAACGACTCACTCGTAGCGCTGCTGACCACCGAACAGATGAAGGTGCAACGGCTGATGGAGGAGCTTCGTACGGTCAAAGCCACGAATACGCGACGCATTACGGAGTTGAAAAAAGAACTGGAAACGCTCCGAAAGATCATGCGCAATTATGTGATACAAATCGATTCGCTGAATGCTGAAAACGGACGCTTGCGCAACGAAAACGAACGAGTGACCCAGCAATACCGGCAGGCCACGTCGGCAGCAGCACAACTGACGCGCGAAAAAGAAAAACTGACGGAACGCGTCACATTAGCCAGCCGCATGGACGCCACGGCCATACAGGTACGCCCCGTGACCTCGCGAGGTAAGGACGCGAAGAAGATCGACAAAATCGCACAACTCGTGCTTACATTCCACTTGGCTAAAAACATCACTGCTCCGGTGGGCGAGAAAAATATCTATGTGCGTATCATGCGCCCGGACGACGATATTCTGACTAAACCCAACTCCGGCGTATTTGCGTTCGAAAACAGGAATATTTCTTACTCGATGATGAAAACGATCGAATACGAAGGCGAAGAGTTACCCGTAACGATGTATTGGGATGTAGCCGAATACCTCTCTCCCGGAACTTATCGTGTCGATATCTTTGCCGACGGCCACCTGATCGGTCGCAAATCGTTCTCCCTGCAAAATTAAACAACCCATCGCTTTTTGGGGACAATGCTATGCGTGATGTCAGGATTATCTGCTATCTTTGCAAAAAATATTCGTCAAACTTTAAATTATAATTCGTGATGCAAAACAGACGTGACTTTATCAAACGAGCTTCATTATTGCTCGCAAGCGGCATGGTGATGCCGAATTTCTTGTACTCCCGTAACAACGGTATCAATCTTCAGACCGGATCATCCAAATATATCGGTTTGCAGCTCTACTCGTTGCGTGACATGGTCAAAGATGCCGGAATCCGCAAAACACTCGAAACCGTCGCACAAATGGGCTATAACAATCTGGAAACAGCGGCGTATAACGACGGAAAAATTTACGGATTGGAACCGGCTGAGTTTAAGAAGATGGTCGATGATTTGGGAATGAAAGCGACAAGCGCACACCTCGGACACGAACTGAGCGGCGACTACGAAGCCGATATGGCTTGGTGGAGCAAAGCGATCGACACGCACAACACAGCAGGATTCAAATACATGATCATGCCGTGGGCTCCGCTCAAAGGCGAACGGGCTACGCTCGACAATATCAAACGCTACGCCGATTATTTCAGCGAGATCGGACTTAAAACGGCTGCTTCGAGCATCCGGTTCGGTTATCATAACCATGACTTTGAATTCAAAGGCAAGATCGATGGAACGCCCCTGTACGACCTGCTTATGGAGCATACGAGCGCTGACCATGTGTGCTTTGAGCTCGATGTATATTGGGCACAAAAAGGAGGATACGACCCGGTAGAATACATGAAGAAATACCCAAAGCGTATCCAACTGCTCCATATTAAGGACGAAACAGCGATCGGCGTACAGAATGTCGTAGACTACAAAGCCGTATTCGAGCAGGCTTATGCCGCAGGGGGCATTAAAGATTGGTATGCCGAAATAGAACGTTATGACGGCACACCCGAAGAAGATGTTAAGAAAAGCTATGACTTTCTTGCCGCTGCCGACTTTGTGAAGTAAGTAAAAACGAGTTCCGTTTTCAGCCTTGCGGTTATGGGAGTATTGAAATTCGGTCATTGCGTTCCGATATTGCTTTTCCGATAAACAGAATAGGGGATGTGTCAAAAACAAACGAGTGTTTGAGGCACATCCCCTACCTATTTTTTTGTCTCCATTGACTCGTCGTGTAGGGCTGTTACGATGCAATTGTAGGATCGGTACAAAAAATAATATGAGGATGATGAGAAAAATGATTGTCGCGCTGATGGCCGGATGCTGTTTGCCGGTCATGGCGCAAAGCTGGCTTCCCTTCAAAGAACGGGCAGCCGGACAAGCCGAATGGAAAAAACATGAGGCTGTCGCATTGCTCGACAGCACCGGAGTCGTCGTAGCCGATAACGGATCGGGAAGCTTCACGATTCGCCAAGTGGTGCAAGTGAAAAACAAAGCGGGAGCGCTGAAGTACCGGGTGATCAAATACGATTACGATCCGCTGACGGCCTTTGCCGAGTTTAGCCGTGCCACAGTGTACAAGGCCGATGGCTCGCAACGCACCATCGATGTCGCTCAGGCTTGTGACTATGCGGCGCCGGCCCGTGCCATCTATTGGGGAGCACGGCAGATCATGCTGGAAATCGGCGCGCTCGATGCCGGGGATATCATTGATTACGAGATCAGCAAGAAAGGTTTTACCTATGCCCTGCTGGCAGCCGATGACGAGGAGCGTTTTGTTCCTCCCATGCGCGGGCAGTTTTACGATATCGTGCCGTTTTGGGTAACCGTCCCGACTGTTTCGAAAATCTACACCGTAGACATGCCTCGTACGAAGGAAGTACAGTACGAGTTTTATCAGGGCGAATGCCGGTCGTCTGTTCGGCTCTCAGGCGATCGTAAAGTGTTAAGCTTTGCCGTTTCCGACGTACGTCCTTTCGTGAAAGAACCGAATATGGTCGATCTCTTCGATGTGGCGCCCAAGCTGATGATGTCTTCTACGCCCGAATGGAAAGACAAATCGCTTTGGTTCAGCAAGGTAAATGAAGACTACAACAGTTTCGCCGCTGATCCTGCAGCCCAAAAGAAGGTGGACGAACTGTTACGCGGCAAAAAGACCGAGATGGAAAAGATTGCCGCGCTGACCCACTGGGTGGCCGACAACATGCGCTATTCGGGCATCTCGATGGGGAAAGGCGAAGGCTATACGTTGCATACGACGAAGATGAACTTTACCGATCGTTGCGGTGTCTGTAAGGACAAGGCGGCCCTGTTGATCTCGATGTTGCGAATGGCTGGTTTCGAGGCTTATCCGGCCATGACGATGGCAGGGTCACGCATCGAAGCGATTCCGGCCGATCACTTCAACCATTGTGTGACGGTTGTGAAGTTATCGAGCGGACAGTATATCCCTCTCGATCCGACATGGGTACCGTTCTTGCGCGAACTGTGGTCGAGTGCCGAACAACAGCAGCACTACCTGCCGGGTATTCCCGAAGGATCGGGCTTGCTGGAAACGCCGGTATCGCCTCCCGAAAATCATTATTTCAAGCTCTCAGCACGTACTTCGGTCGATGCCGATGGAACGCTACGTGGCGAATTTACGGTTACTGCCGAAGGACAGTCGGACGGTAGCGTGCGCCGCCCTTTCACGCGAGGTTTTATGACCGGTTGGCGGCAAGCCATGGAGAACGAGCTGCTGCAAGTGTCGCCGCAAGCTCGCATGTTGAGCGTCGATTACGGTACGAATCCGAAAGACTACACCGCTGGACCAATACACATCACAATGAAATTCGAAATCCCCGATTACGCGCTTACGGGCGACGGGGTGCTGATGCTCCGCCCTGTCTGCGGACAATTGTATCGGAGTGCACGCACTTACCTGCGCATCAATACGGAGCGGGACGGTCGTCGTTATGCGTTCAAAGACGCCTGCTCGCGTCTGGTCGAACTGAAAGAGACGATGACCGTGCCGGCAGGATATACCATGCGGAGCGAAGCAAGGGAACAGCGAAAAACAAGTGCTGTCGCCGATTTCATCGGTTCGCTGAGTCAGCGAAACAACAAGGTGAATATCAGTCATCAACTGACGTTGCGTAAGCGTGTGTATGACGCGGCAGACTGGAACGGCTTTCGTACAGCGGTCAAAGCGCATAAAGACTTCGCCGACGAATGGTTGATCTTTGAAAGAAAATAAATGTAAATACGATACAGGATGAAAAAATATAATCTGCTGATCATTAGTTTATTCGTTGTTCTTGCAGTCACGGCACAGCCGGAGGCGGTTTTTGACAAAATCGTCAAACAATATACATGGAACAGGGACGGGAGCATGACTTTCCGATACCGGAAAGAATTGAAACTGAACACGCATTTCGCGTTCAATAATTTATACGGTGAAACATTTATCGTTTATAATCCGGAATTCCAGATCCTGAAAATGAACGAGTCTTACACGAAGCAGGCCGACGGAACAGTGATCCGCACACCGGACAATGCTTTCAATGAGGTACTGCCGTCTTTCGCGGCTGACGCTCCGGCATATAATCATCTGCGGGAAATGGTCGTTACCCATACGGGGCTGGAAATCGGCGCCACAATCTGCCTTGATTATACGCTCACTACCCATGTCGGATTCTATCCCTTTCTCGATGTAGCCGAACAGCTGCAGGAGCATTCGCCCGTGAAGGACTATCAAATAGAAATCACGCTGCCTGAGGAAGAGAAACTTACCTACGGACTGAATGCGTTAAAGGGTGAACCGATTGTTCGCCGGCATCATAGCATGACAACGTATGCATGGCACTTCCAAAATATTCCGGCTTTCCCGATGGAATCATATACCGCCGGAAAGGCATCGCCCATGCTTTTCGCTTCGAATGCGGAAGGAGAAAACGGTGTGGCATGGCTCTCGGCAATGAAAGTTGACCCTGAAGCATGTACATCGCTTGTTTCTAAATTGTTGGAAGGCAAGCAGGCGACCGATGAGAAGCGCTCGGAGATTCTCCGTTACGTGGTCGATGAGATCGCCACCTCTCAACTTCCAATCCTCTTGTCGGCCAAAATTCGTCCGCCTGCCGAGGTCTTGCAATCGGCCTACGGTACACCGGCAGAAAAGGCGACTCTGTTGGCCTCCATGCTGATGGCTGCGGGATTAGATGCCGAGATTATGATGAGTTTCCCGTCTTTCGCTACGCCGATAGCCGTCCGTGCCATTTCGGATATTCGAGTGAAATCCGGTGATCATTATCTGTCTCCTTTGCGCAAAGATGCACCCGATCCGGCGCTACGTGCCCGACTCGACCAATTCTGGCAGACGGGAGAAAACGGCGTGGGGCTGATTCAGCTGGATGAAAAACAGATGACCTTAGACTATCAAGCGCACATTGCACTGAATGATACGATGGCTAATGTGAACGGTACCTTGATAAACAGCGAAGATGCGACAGCCCAGGCCGACTTTAGTCGCCAACAAGCACTCCGGCCGAACAACGGTTATGCATTATATACTTTACCGGCTACCGATAAAGGAATTGACACATGGCGGCTACGACTCAACAGTACGCGTACTCAACCGATGGAACTGCCTTGCCGAATCAAAGAGGCGTGCAGCTATACGCTGACGGTTGATGGCTGGGACGTTGAAACACGCCCCTTTCGGAAAGAAATCAGCAATCCGGTCGGAAAAATCAGTTTGACGATGCATCGGGAAGACAACCGACTGATCATTCGTCGCGAGATTGAACTCCAAAAATCGATTATCGAACCGAACGAATATCATGCGTTCCGCTCACTGGTGCTGCTTTGGAAGAACGATGCGTTCCGCACGTTGATCCTGAAGAAAAAATAAAACACCGGAAAGCCTATATTTCAAGAGACTGCGCCATTGGTTGGAGGGGCGTAGTCTCTTTGTTTTTCTGACTGTCAAAATGGCCGATGCGAAGTGTTAAAATGAAGCGAAATCCCTCTTTTTATCGTTAAACGCGGTTAAGTGCCGAATGTAGCCGTTAAAAGTGTTAAAAAATCACCTTCAAAAGGAATAATTGCATCATTTTTGAGTTTCTTTTGTTGTATGAAAGTGTTAAATTTAAACGTTCAACTAAAATATAAGAAGTATGAAAACAATGTGGAAAAAAGGACTGGTCATTGTTTTTGTGGCTGTAGTAAGCTTTGTTACAGCCATTGGCGCAGTGACTTATATGGTGAAGCACAATGCGACAGTACGGGCAGCCTTGGTCGATGACGGTGAAGGAACATTCAAACAACCGTTCCGACTGACAGGCTATCATGCCAATGCGGCAGAAAATACGGATTTCACGTATGCTGCCGATATGGCTGTTCATGCAGTGGTACATATCCGGTCAACAGTCAATGAGCGATCGTCCGGTCGCGGAGAATATTTCGATCCTTTTGAGTTCTTTTTCGGGAACGGACGGGGTTTTCAGGAACGCACGCCGCGTCCTCGCTCGGGTTCGGGGTCAGGAGTCATTATCTCGACCGATGGATATATCGTGACAAACAATCACGTAATCGAAAATGCGGACGAACTCGAAGTAACGCTGAATGACAACCGGAAATTTCCGGCTAAGATTATCGGTACGGACCCCAATACGGACATCGCACTCATCAAGATTGAAGCGAAAGATTTAAAAACCCTGTCGTTTGGCGATTCCGAACAACTCAAAGTCGGCGAGTGGGTGTTAGCCGTGGGGAACCCGTTTAACCTGACCTCGACCGTGACAGCCGGTATTGTCAGTGCCAAGGGACGCGCCATCATGTCGGGCAGCACGAACCTGAATAAAATCGAGTCGTTTATTCAAACCGATGCAGCTGTCAATGCAGGAAACAGTGGGGGGGCATTAGTGAATACGAAAGGAGAATTGATCGGAATCAATACGGCCATCTATTCGGAAACCGGTAATTTTGCGGGTTATTCTTTTGCGGTGCCCATCAGCATCGCTGGCAAAGTCGTCGCCGACCTGAAGCAGTACGGCACCGTACAGCGTGCCATCCTTGGTGTTGTCATACAAAACGCTCAGGCAGCAAGCCAAAATGACAAAAAGGTGAAAGAATTGGAAGGTGCTTATGTGGCAGAATTTGCTCAGCGCAGCTCGGCGAAGGAGGCCGGTGTCGAAGTAGGCGATGTGATTACATCGGTCAACGGTGTGCGTATCCGCTCCAATAATGCTCTGCAGGAGCAGATCAGTAAATATCGTCCGGGCGATAAAGTCAAACTCGAAGTAAACCGTTACGGATCAATCAAAAATTTTACGGTGGAACTGCGGAATTCACAAGGTGGAACAGAGGTTGTAAAGAAAAATGGCGATGCAGCCGAAATGCTGGGAGCTGCTTTCCGCGAACTGAGTGATGCACAGAAGAAAGAATACGGGGTAAGCTACGGCATTGAAGTCAACGGTATCGGCAAAGGGAAGGTACAGGATGCCGGTATTCGGAAAGGATTTATCATTATGGTCGTGAACGATCAGAAGGTTTCGACCCCTGAAGATTTATACCGGATCGTAGAACGCGTACAAAAAGGCTCATCCGAAGAGCAAGGCTTGTTTATCAAAGGATTTTATCCGAACGGCCGGACACAGTTTTACGCGATCAATCTCTCCGAATAAACTCATCGGTCGGTGAGATTGTTATAGCGTTATAAAATGATAAAAACATAGGGGCTGACATATCATACGCAAAAAAACAGTATCTTTGCACCCCCATGTTTTTCAACTATTCATTGAATGAGACAGTTAAAAATTACAAAATCCATTACCAATCGCGAAAGCGCTTCGCTGGATAAGTATCTTCAAGAGATTGGTCGAGAAGATCTGATCACCGTCGAAGAGGAAGTAGAGTTGGCACAAGCCATCAGGAAAGGTGATCGGAGAGCGTTGGAAAAGTTGACTCGGGCGAATCTGCGTTTTGTGGTATCTGTTGCAAAGCAATATCAGAATCAAGGACTTAGCCTACCCGACTTGATCAACGAAGGCAATCTGGGACTGATCAAGGCTGCAGAAAAATTTGACGAGACGAGAGGATTCAAATTCATCTCGTACGCCGTATGGTGGATTCGTCAATCGATCTTGCAAGCATTGGCCGAGCAGTCACGTATCGTACGTTTGCCGCTCAATCAGGTAGGTTCGCTGAATAAAATAGGCAAAGCCTTTTCCCGATTCGAGCAAGAGAACGAACGGAAGCCTTCTCCCGAAGAACTTGCCCAGGAACTGGATATCCCGGTGGATAAAATTTCGGATACGCTCAAAGTGTCCGGACGTCATATCTCCGTGGATGCACCGTTTGTTGAGGGTGAAGACAACAGCCTTTTGGATGTATTGGTGAACGATGATGCTCCGAATGCGGATGGAACGTTGATGAACGAATCGCTCTCAAGAGAAATCGACAGGGCGCTTGCTACGCTGACCGAACGGGAAAGTGACATCATTAAGATGTTTTTCGGTATCGGATGCCAGGAGGTAACATTAGAAGAGATCGGCGATAAATTCGGATTGACCCGTGAACGTGTCCGCCAGATCAAGGAAAAAGCAATTAGAAGGTTACGGCAAGGAACGCGCAGCAGGCTACTGAAAACGTATTTAGGTTAAGGAAAAGAGAGGGCTTGCATCGATTAGAGCAATTACTTTCTTCTGAAAAAGTCTCGGACGTGCAGTGCATTTCCGGGATTTCTTTTTTTGAGAGGATAAGACGACGATATGAATCATAAAACAAAACAATCGTCAGATAGAGCATTGTCACCCCTTGATAATTTGCCGACACAACAGAAGCAGGAGGAGGAATAGTGCGGCGAACAAGAAGCCGTTTTTCTTCGAACGGAGAAAGCCAATGATCAGAAATAGCATACCATAGGCTCCGAGAAGCGCAATCCCATCAAAACGCAGTGTAAACGTAGCTCCCGGTATCTGACAGAAACAATTCACCATCCGCATCATGCCATGCGTCAACTGTTCGATCCATGATTGCAGCACGGTTGTTCCGGAAACGGAGACAGGGAGCAGTATCCAGATCAGACATAAAGGGATCAGCAAGGTGGCGATGAGCGACAAAAATAAGTTAGTAAACAGGAAAACGGTCGAGCTCTGCCCAAAGTAATGGCAACAAAGCGGGAAGGTCCCGATTTGAGCCGCAACGGTAACAGTCAATATTCCCCAAGGAACGGTGATCAATGGGTTTCGGATTGGAAGCAGGCGGAATAAAGGAGGTTGAACATACAGAATGAAGAAAACGGCTGTGAAGCTTAACTGAAAACCTGCATTGAACAGATAGAACGGATCATAAACCAACATCAGCAGTGCGGCTGCCGCAAGCGTGTTATATTTGTCCGGTGACCGAAGAAGCACCTGTCCGGTCACGAAGATCGTTAACATCAGGGTGGCACGTACCGCCGGAGGAGAAAATCCCGATATCGCAGCAAATGCCCACATCAAGATCATCATCAGCACATACCGAAGCCATCGAAAGAATGATCGGTCAGGGAAAAAGGAAAAACAGACCCCTAAGAACCCACATACGATGGCCACATGAAATCCGCTGACCGAAAGCAAATGAGCAACGCCTGTGATCGAGAAGCGATTGCGTACTTCGCGTGTCATCGCCTGCCGGTAGTTGACCGTCATCGTTGCCAGTACTGCTTTTTCGCTGTCCGACAGTTGCAGCCGGTTTATTTTCTCTACTACTCGAAGTTGTATTTTCTGTGCTTTCTCTTGCAATCGGGAGGTAGGCGGAGTTTCTGATAACCGATGCTCGGCCAAAGCGGTCGCCTGAATGGCCAGAAAAACGAAGCAACAGGCAATCAGTGCACCTCCGATCCAGCGAGCATCATATAAATATGGGGAATTTCTTCGCTTGGCAAAAAAAGAAAGAAATACAGACAGAAGAATCGGAAACAATAGCACCAACGACCAACGTTCGAGCGGAAAACAAATTTCTATCCATATTCCTGTGATCCAGAAGAAAAGCGGCCTCACAAAAGGTCGCCTCTGTATCTCTTCCATCATAAAAAAGGAGACATAAGATCAGATTAGATAGCCTTTAACTCGCGAATGGTCTCAATCGGATTCGAAGACTTGAAGATAGAACTTCCTGCCACCAGCACATCGGCGCCGGCATCGAGTAACGGACGGGCTGTTTCCTTATTCACCCCACCATCGACCTCGATGAGCGTCGGTAATCCTCGAGCTGTAATCATCTGTTTGAGCTTGGCTACCTTGAGCACCGAATGTTGGATGAATGACTGAGCGGCATAGCCGGGATTAACCGACATGAGCAACACCATATCCACATCCTGAATAATATCTTCGAGCAGCCCTGTCGGCGTATGCGGATTCAGCGTCACACCGGCTTTCATGCCGGCATCTTTGATTGCATGAATCGTACGGTGCAGATGGGTACATGCCTCATAGTGTACATTCATCATGTATGCACCTGCCGCTGCCACTTCGCGGATAAACTTCTGGGGCTCTATAATCATCAAGTGCACATCCATCGGCTTCTTACATACTCCTTTCAGGGCATCCAATACAGAGAAACCAAACGAAATGTTCGGTACGAATACTCCGTCCATCACATCCAGGTGAAGCCAGTCGGCATCGCTCCGGTTAATCATTTCGATATCGCGCTGCAAATTCAGAAAATCGGCAGATAATAAGGAGGGGGCAATCTTATGACTCATGACTGATTCGTTATTTTTTGCAAAGATAGCAAAAACGAAGGAATTGTAACAGAAAAACACAGTCGGTTAACATTTAACCGACTGTGTTTTCTAAAACGAGTGATAAAGGGATTCAATTCATAACAAACGAACCTAAGCTGTCCGTTCCTAATTGGGGCTCATAGGCATAAACCCTTGCAAACTGGCGTATCCACTCCAAAGTGCTCTGACGCGGCCCGGAATTTTCACCCTTCCTCTCCTTTACTTTCATATCCCGGTTCTCGTTTGCAACATACGGTGTAATCATTTTCATAGGCATTCTTCTTTTTATCGTACTGTAAAAAGAACGAAACCTAAGATGAAATATTGTTTCCCGCCCGTTTGTTTTCTGCAAACGTATGGAAGCCACAAGAAAGTTATGCGATCGAAAGTTCGATCCGGTTTTCTTCCGCCATCCGACGCATGTTCAGAATTGCATAGCGCATCCGTCCCAACGCCGTATTGATGCTTACTCCCGTACGATCTGCGATTTCTTTGAAACTCATGTTTTGATAGTAGCGCATCTCCAGCACTTCACGTTGATTGTCCGGCAGATATTCCACCATTTTTTTTACATCGGAGAATACCTGAGTCTCCACCATAGCATCTTCAACCGTCTTCTCGCAGAGACGCATATCGTTGAACAGATCAACCTCCACCTCATCGTTGGAGATCGTATTTTCATTCCGTTCCTGACGGAAATGGTCGATAATCAGGTTGTGTGCGATGCGAGTGATCCAGGCCTTAAACTTACCGTTTTCCGTATAACGGCCCTGTTTGATCGTTAGGATCACTTTCACAAATGTTTCCTGAAAAATGTCTTCCGTCAAATCGCGATCACGTACGATATAGTAGATATACGAGTGCACACTGCTTTTGTAACGGTTCAACAATACATCAAATGCAATATTATTTCCTTTTGCATACATCACGACCAACTCTTCGTCGGCCATCGATTTTAAATTTTTCATTACGTCCTAAAGATTGATTTCAGAGTAATGTCTATGCAATAGGCAATTCGAATTTTTTAGAATGATACGTTTTATTTTTTTTACGGGGGCAAAGGAAAGAAGAAATACGGAAGTGACCAAATTTTTATCTTAAAATATTCCCCGTTTCGTATCTTTTTGTACAAAACGGGGAATCAAGGGGATGAAATCATCTTTTCGGACGATTCCTTGTTCCTCAAAACTTATAACCGAGGGTCAATGCCAATCTTGTCGTATTGGCTGTTACTTTGGCAGGCTCGGCATTCACCGGCTTGATATGATATCTGGCATCTTTGATAAAAACGTTAGAGAACGGATACAGATCTTCTTGTTGTGTCCGGTAGATACATGCCAAATCCATGTAGAAATTCGGTGTGAAGCGATATCCTAATCCTGCCGTATAATAATGGGTCTGCCCGGCGATCGTATAATGCGTTACCGTACCGGCAGTAAATACTTCCTGCTTCCCCAGCGTTAATGTTTCTTGCATGGGAGACGGTTGCCATACATAACCGCCTCGTATTGCAAACTGAGGAGTAACCCGGTATTCCGCCCCGACTTTAAGTGTCTGACCTATCTTGAAATCCCGTTTTACCTGCATTGTAATATCGTCGTAGTATTCTGTCGCATCTTCATTGCCCAAACGCATCGCTTTGTAATTGGTCAATTCATAATCGACGCTGATAAGTGCCGATGTGCCGATAATTCCTGCCATACTGAAAATCCACCGGTCGGGCGAACGATACGAATAATGGAATGTTCCGGTAGGAGTTTTTCCTTCCATTTTAGGCTTGTCTGTATAAGCCTTGATATAACTCTCGCCCCGGGCATATGCAAAATCCGTCATTTTATACCATTTGGGCGAATTGTATGCGACACCAAAGCGGAAAGCCTGTGCCGGACGAACAATGACTCCCGTATTCAGCGAATAACCTGTTCCATTCGTTTCCAAAGCGTTTTCCATAAACAAATAATCGCCCCCACCGAAGTCCTCATCATGTTTCGAGTATAATCGGTAGTTGATATCGGAAAGTCCCAATGTCGCTCCTAAAAAAACGTAATCGGAGATGTTCAGCGAAGCCGAAAAATTATACTCACTGATCCAGCCGCTTTCCCGGATATTCATCATCGCTTCTTTCGGTGAAGCAGGGTTCCAGATGCCGCTTCCGTCATATTCACCGAAACCGCTGTGATATACGTCATTCCACTTGTACTTGGTGCCGAAGAAACCGGATTGGTATCCCAGAATAGACAGCCAGTGAGCGCTTAGTTTCGAATTCTGATAAGGATCATTGGCCTTCAAGTCTCTTTCCGGAATTCCGCCATCTTTGCGTGCATTCGTTGCCATCGCTGCCGTATAGTCCGCTAATGAATGTTTCGGATTGCCGACGGCCTGATAAGTACGGTAAAAATTCTTCACCCGGTGGTATGAAACACCGAAGTTCCACCCTTTTATTCCCGTATCGTAT
Organism: Tannerella forsythia; assembly: GCF_001006485.1. Taxonomy (GTDB): domain Bacteria; phylum Bacteroidota; class Bacteroidia; order Bacteroidales; family Tannerellaceae; genus Tannerella; species Tannerella forsythia. The sequence continues at coordinate 175,262 of NZ_JUET01000119.1, read as the reverse complement.
CCTGTGGGAAAATATCCGACATACGACAAATTGTCGAAATTGAATCGCGTGCGGTTTTGTGATCGATTGATCCCGGTCCAGTTTGACGACATATTGGCCATCGACAGGTTCAAGGTGGCTTGCACCTCCGAACTGCGATATACACCGAGTCCTGCGGGGTTATGAGACATGACGGACATGTCTCCACCCAAAGCGCCGAAGGCTCCGCCCATACTCATCGATCGCGCCGTGCCGTTTAGTTCCGTCTGCGAAAAGCGATAGGCGTCCATCTCACCCTGTGCAAACAACCATCCGCTGCTTAAAACCATTATGCCTATATACCATCCTTTTTTGTTCATCGTTTTCCTTTTTTTTGTTCGAATATGGATTAAGGGTGCAAGATGCACCCTTAAGATTCTATCTGTCTCGTATGTATTTTTCTGAAATGGCGTGTTTTATCGCCGGCCGCCGCCCGACCCCGAACGGTTACTGCTGTTTCCGCCGCCGCCGCCATAGCTTCCGCCACTCGAACGACTGCTGCTTCCGCCAAAACTGCTACCGCTGTTATAACTTCCGCTCGAACGTGTACTGCTACCGCCGCTATAGCTGCTCGAACGACTGCTTCCGCCCGAATAGCTGCCACCTGCCGAGCGACTGCTCCCGAAGCTGCCGGAGCGACTGCTGCCCGAATAACTCCCCCCCGTGTTGCCGCGCATGCTCGAGCCTCGATCGCCCGAGTAAGCATCGGAACTGCGAGTGGTACGTGTGGTACGCATACTGCTGCTGCGGTTTGAGCTGCCCGAATACGGATCATAACCCGAGCGGCTGCTGCCCGATGAACGGCTACTGCCGTAACTGCCCGAGCGGCTGCTGCCTGCATACCCATCCTCCGAGCGTCCGGAACGACTTGAACGACTCAGCGAGCTCGAATTCCGGCCCGACCGGTCGCTGCTACGCATCGATGAACTTCGGTCGGAAGAGTACCTGTCTCCGTATGACGAAGAACGCGATGAGGCAATCCCGTCACGTGAGGAAGAAGAGGTACGGTAGCTGGTTGAGCGATTGCTGCCTACCGTCATCCGGCCATGCCCATAGCTTGGCCCCCCCCAACTGTAATAGCTGTCTGTGTAATACGGATAGTAAGGGTAGTGATAGCAGCTCCAGCAGCCACCGTAATACCCTCCGTACCACGGATCATACCACGGATCGTACCAGCCGGCATAAAAACCGCCCCAACCCCAGCCGAAGCTCCAGCCCCAATAAGGACGTCTCCATCGCCACGAATAAGGCGAGTAGTAAGACCACGGATCATACCACGAATACCAGCTATCCCATCCGTTGCCGATGTTCACATGGATATTCACATTGGATTCCCCGTCGGAATAATCGGTGTCGTATCCGTAGGAATAATAGCCGTCACTCAGATTCAGTTCCACATTATCTGCTCCGGCAATGGTGATTTTGCTGGGCGAATGATAACGAACAATACGTTCCGAATATTCATTGTCCGAACGGCGTTCCTGCACTTGAATCGTATCGTCTGTCATGTCATCATAAGCTTCGTCCGCTCTTTCGTTGTACCGGCGATTATATGCATCTACATCCATCTCTGTGATCGATCGCTGCCTTGCAGTTGTCCTTGAATCGGAAGATGCATAGGCGGATGACGTATTCTGACGACTCGTTTTCTCCTTTTTCTTTGTCTTCCCGGAAGAGAAATACACGTCATCGTAAAACTCTTCCTGCGCCATTGCACCGAATGCTAACGTAAGCATTACCATGATGGAAGTTAATTTCATTGTTTTCATATTCGTTTCTCCTCTTATGTTTAGTTTATATATTTATGTCCGTTGTCACTTGATGATTAGACCTGATTTTACCGCTAAAGTTTAATGTCTGTCTGTCTTTATTACGATATAAAACGCATTTTTTGAAAGCAAACATACGGTTTTTCCGTATTCCAAGCAAATGAATTAGAATATTTAACATAATCCATTGAGATACGGTTTTATAAGTATGATGCAAAAGAGGAATAAATGTGGCGGTAACGGATCGCTTTTTATGTTTATTTAAGAATGATGGTGCCAAGTCAGAGAAAGAAAATTTCTCTCTTTTCTTGGTGAAATTATTAATAAAACATAAATTTCAGCCTTTTTCGAAGAGAATGATTTTTTACCGGATAGGGGTAAAAAAACTTCTTTTTTTTAGCCAATCCGTAAAATCGGTAAAAAACATACACGAAAATCCATTTATCCGTAATGATTTCTTATTTTCATATCGTATGCATATCTATTCTCAAAATTTGGAATGCAAGGTCTTTGTATTACTTTTGTTCTTTTATTTGCAAAAATGTATCTATTTTGAATTATCATGATAAAAATAAAAACAACTCTTCTCTTCCTCTTTCTTCTTTTTTTATCCTTGCCTGTTGGAGCGCAGACGCAGACCGGCTTGTTGGTGGGAGGAGGTTCGGGCAGTTTCAGTTATGGCGGTATCAAGGCAAGATATGAGAATATGACCCTTAGAGACGTCGATTACAAACTGAACGGATTCGTAGGTTATCGCTTTCGTTTGCATCCGTTTACTTCGTGTAAGGCATTTGTCGATCTGGATGCTTCCGTCGGGGTAAAATCATGGGATTACCTGTATCGCCCGATTCTAAAGCAGCAACCGTCCGACAACCCGCAGGTCGGTGGAATCTATTTTCTATCATCGTCCGCCTATGCCTGTTTCGCTTCATTGGGAGGAACTATCAACTATCCTGTTTATAAAGGATTGAGTGTGGGGGCAGGTGTGGAGCCGGTCTACTATTTCGCAGGTTATGAAAAGGAGGATATGAAGCATCCGTTCGATGTGCTGTTTGTCGGAAAAATAGCATATAACTTAAAATTCATGGAGTTAGGGATCAGCTATAAACACGGTCTTTCGAATGTCATCGAGACGAAAGACTTCACCTCCGGGAAATTCCGTGACTGGCAGGTGTCCGTATGGATTCCCTTCTAAGTCACCACACCGATTCATTGCATAAAATAAAAATGAGAGAGAACCTTTTTTGGGGCCTGATCGGACTGTTTGTGAGCGCCTGTTCGGTGAATTACGATATACCGCCGTCGTCGGTGACGGAGGCGGAGCGTATCATTGTAAACAGCTATCTGAATCCGTCGGACTCGATTCGGGTGAGGCTGCACAAATTAACACATTCGGAGAAAGGCTATGCCATACACGCTTTGACGGGAGCGCATATCGTTTTGCAAGAAAACGATGCGCTACTGTTCGATGCCGTCTGTACGGATTCCGTGTTGCTGTTGCCCAGGCATCCGCAGGCGGGAGCGACTTATTCGATCCGGGTAGCTTATGCCGGTCTGCCGGAGGTCCGGGCGCATACCCGTGTGCCGGCTTCAATCCGCTGTACGGCCGCATATTCGTCCGGAGGTTACAGACAACTTGTCCGCTTGACCTCTTTCGATATCGCCCGGTGCGAAGACGAGAGTCTTTGGATAACCGCCTACCGGCAACGGCAGGATACGGTGATCGATCAATACTCCGATTTATATGCCAATAACGGATTGATCGACATGGTGAACCGTCAGGTCGGTACGGGCATGATCAACGAGCAAGTGGGCGCGATGTATCATATCGGCTTTCTGCGAGTCAAGCATAAGAATCTGTCGGCTCTGACCGAGCTTGTCTTTGCTCCGGTCTATGCGTCGAGCGGAAGGGATACCGTCCGGAGGCCCGAACCGGACAGAATACGGGTCAAGTTAATCACGGCAACTCCCGAATACGACCGGTATAACAAAACGCTGTATGAACAAAAAACGATGATCGTTACGGAAGACGATATCTCATCGATTTTTTACAAGCCTCAGCCCGTATACGGCAATGTGGAACAGGGGCTCGGTATATTTGCGGGCATGAACGAAGAGAATTACGTATTTGATTTGCCTAAGAGGGAAACGATATGGCCATGAAAAGAATCGGTTTGTTTTTTCTTCATAGTATCGTGTCCGGTTTTGTCTCGGCGCAACAACCTGTCGTTCCGACCGACAGCACGGCGGCGTCAGAAATCAGAAGGCAGGTCTTGCTCGATGAGGTAGTGGTGGAAGCGCGAAGCAGGAACATCGACAGTCGGGGATTGGGCAATATGCGAATCAATACGAATCTGCTGAAGGTCGCTCCGCTTTTTCTCGGCGAGCGCGACGTGATCAAGACATTGCAATTTCTTCCCGGCGTGTCGGCGGGTATGGAGGGCTCTTCCCAACTGAACATCCGCGGAGGCACGAACGATCAGACGCTCTACCTGACAGACGATGTGCCGATATATAATCAGAATCATACGTTTGGCCTCTTTTCCATCTTCAATGCGGATGCCATCCGTACGGCAGAAATCTATAAGGGAGGTATTCCGGCACATTATGGCGATAAGTTGTCGGGGGTGGTTTCGGTCGATGCGAAAGAAGGAGACTTCGGGAAGTACCGGCATTCGGTATCGTTGGGGCTTCTTGCCGGTACGGCAGCCTCCGAAGGTCCGATCGTCAAAGACCGGTTGAGTTATCTGATTGCGGGCCGACGTTCTTTTCTCGATTTGCTGCTTAACGGTTTGATGTCGGTCATCGATCAACGTCAAGCCGGCTATCCGATGGTTTCTTTTGCCGACTTGAACGGTAAACTTACCTGGAAACTCAACGACAGCCATCAACTATCGTGGCTCTTTTATTACGGTTACGATGATATGGGAGGAACGAATAAGAAACATAAAAAATATTCGGAAGAGAGTTCTTGGGAGAAGTTCGGCTATGGCTGGAAGACGCTCACCACATCGCTCCGTTATCAGGCGCGGCTCAAACAAGGTCTGTCATTATCCGGTCACACCTATTACACCGGACTGAACAACTTCAATTATTACAGGAACAAACAAGAATCTCCGGAATCGAAACAGGAGCTGAAAAATGAAAATGCCTCGCGTATGAACGAATTGGGGGCGAGGTTCTTGTTAAAGCATGAGATCGCGGACCATCACACGTTTTTTTACGGATGGGAAGGGGCTTATCAACGATATATGCCGGATTACGTATATAAATCGCTCAACAAGCACAAATCCGTATATCATAGCGATCATCTGACACTTTTTAAAACATCGGCCTATGTGTACGATGAGTTCAAGTACCGGAAATGGCTTTTCAGCGCAGGGCTTCGCGCCTCGTTGTATCGCAGCGAAAACATCAGTCGGTTTGCTTGGGAGCCGAGGTTGAAAATAAACACATTTATCGGCGAGAAGGACAAACTGATGCTGGCTTACGACCGAATGTATCAGCCCGTACATACGATCAATGAGATCGATTATAATGCAAAGACGGACTACTGGGTGCCATTTCGCGAAAATATTTTGCCGCAATCCGACCAAATATCCGTCGGCTGGAAAAATTATACGAACGAGCATCTGACGCTCTCGATTGAGGCTTACTACAAAAGCATGCGGAATCTTCTGTTGATCAGAAACCTGGAATATTATTTGGACGCTCATTCGGATTATGCACAGGGAAAAGGCGTTTCGATGGGGGTAGAGTTTATGGCCGAATATGGTCGAGGGGCGTTTACCGGATGGGTGTCGTATACCTTGTCACGATCGCGACGCACGTTTGGAGGTCGTTCGTATCCGTTTAAATACGATGCGCCTCACGACTTATCGGCTTTTGCCGGATACGTAGTACGCAGGAAGCCCACGAATACCCATACGCTATCCCTGCAAATGCAGTTTAAAAGCGGTTATCCCTATTATGTTCCCGAAGTATCTTACCCGGGTATGGGCTTACCTACGTTCCCGAACGGATACATCGAAACGAATGGAGATTTGTTTGAAGTTCATCATGTTCCGCCTTATCCGAATATCCGGCTGAAAAACTATTTCAGGGCCGATATCAATTATACGGTCGAAAGGAAATTGAAACACGGCGGGCTGACGTGGCAGTTTTCGTTGTTGAACGTAACGAACCGCGCTAATCCGTATGCCGTCTATAAAAAAGACGGGAGGTATAAGGCTTTCGTGTTGATACCTGTCCTCCCGTCCATATCGGTCAAAAGAAGCTTTTGAATTTTTATTAGGTTCCGATGGGTTGCTTTCGTATTGCGTTTTTCTATTGCCGAAATAGCGTCCATACATGCCCTCGGATGCCAAGCCGAGACCTGTACCGTGAGCATGCAGATCGTTCATGTCGTCTGTATAACCGGAAGAAAAGCAGCATCTTCCAAGAACGAAAAACCTCGCTGTGATAAAACGGCTTCGCGAGATGAAGAGAAAGACGTAGGATACTGTTGGGAAAAGCGTGATGTAATCGCCGAGAGCGGTCATCCATTTCGGCTTGTTAAGGCAGGATTTATACGGGAACACGAATTTTTGATTATCGGAAAAGAGAAAAAAATTTTGCAGGTTGTGAAATCTTTGTACCTTTGCAGCCGAAAAAAATACGGGATGTAGCACAGTTGGCTAGCGCGCCACGTTCGGGACGTGGAGGTCGGACGTTCGAGTCGTCTCATCCCGACTATTTAAGGGGCTGTTTCAAAATGAGGCAGCTTTTTTTTATGATGAAGATAGTTCTCGTTATGGTTTCCGGACGATCGTCTGCTTTTGATTGTAAATGGTATTTATGATGTTCGATTAGTCGTATGCAAGTCTGTTCAAATGGAGCCGAGCAGCCTGAAACTGGCGGGAGAGTCGACCGTTAAAAAAGATGATCACGTACCTTTGGCCGGTAAAAAAATCAAACGATAATAGTTATATATGAGAAGAATACAATCGGTTATATTCGATCTTGACGGTACATTGCTGAATACGGTTGCAGACCTTGCATACAGTACGAATTATGCTCTTCGGCAGAGGGGGTTCCCGACACACCCAGTTGAAGCCTACAAATCTTTTGTGGGGAATGGCATCAACAAACTGTTTGAGCGTGCACTGCCCGAAGGGGAAAAGACGCAGGACAATATTCTGCGTGTCCGCGAAGTTTTTCTCCCTTATTACGATGAACACAATGCGGACTATACGTCTCCTTACGATGGCATCTCATACCTGCTTAAGGCTTTGCAGGAGCAAGGCATCATACTGTCGGTCGCATCGAACAAGTATCAGCGTGCAACGGAAAAGCTTGTACGTACTTATTTCCCGGACATCCGTTTTGCAACCGTTTTCGGTCAACGTCAAGGGGTGCCGGTCAAGCCCGACCCGACGATTGTGCACGATATTTTGAAAATCACCGGCCGGTCGGCAGCCGAGACGCTTTATGTGGGGGATTCGGGGGTGGATATGCAAACAGCAGCAAACGCCGGGGTGACGTCCGTGGGCGTGACATGGGGATTCCGTCCTCTTAGCGAGTTGAATGCGTGTGGCGCACAGCATGTGGCAGACACGGTAGAAGAAATCCTCCGGATCATTGCCCCGGTCTGATATTATTGCTATCTTTGCCCCCATAAGAACATTAACCCATAAATAATAAAGAAGAATATCATGTCATTTAAATTCATCACGGCCGAAGAGGCTGCCTCGTATGTAAACAACGACGACCATGTCGGATTCAGCGGATTTACGCCTGCAGGCTGTCCGAAAGTTATTCCGGAAGCCATTGCCCAAAGAGCGGAAGAAGAGCATCGTAAAGGAAATCCTTTTCAGATCGGTATGTTTACCGGTGCATCGACCGGCGACCACCTTGACGGAGCCTTGGCACGTGCCCGCGCCGTTAAGTTCCGTACCCCTTATCAGTCGAATAAGGATATGCGCGCTCTGCTTAATGCCGGCGGCGCTCACTATTTCGACATGCATCTTTCCGAGTTGGCGCAGTCGCTGCGTTACGGGTTCTTAGGCAAAGTGGACGTGGCGATTGTAGAGGCTGCCGAAGTGACCGAAGATGGTGAAATCATCCCCACCGAAGGGGTCGGGATTGTCCCGACCGTCTGCCGTCTGGCCGATAAGATTTTGATTGAGTTGAACCGGTTTCATCCGAAAGAAATCCGTGGGATGCATGACATTTATGAGCCGGCTGACCCGCCGATGCGCCGCGAGATTCCGATCTATCAACCCTCCGACCGTATCGGCAAACCGTATGTTAAGGTTGACCCGAAAAAGATTGTCGGGATTGTCGAGACGAAGAACGAGCCGGACGGAAGTACTTTTGCCCCGCTGGATGACGTGACATTAGCCATCGGACGTAACGTGTCGAACTTTTTAGTGAACGAAATGAAAGCCGGACGTATCCCGGCATCGTTCCTGCCCCTGCAGAGTGGGGTCGGCAATGTAGCGAATGCCGTACTCGGATGCATGGGAGAGAATAAGGAAATTCCCGCATTTAATATTTATACGGAGGTGATTCAGGATGCCGTAATCAAGTTGATGGAGGAAGGACGTGTCATGTTTGCAAGCGGCTGTTCGTTGAGTGTCAGCAAGGAAGCTTTGAAAGAAATCTATTCGCGCCTTGACTTCTTCAAGGATAAGCTTCTGCTCCGTCCCGAGGAGATTTCAAACAATCCGGAGCTCGTGCGCCGTATGGGATTGATCACGATCAATACCGCACTCGAAGCCGATATCTTCGGAAATATTAATTCGACCCACGTACTGGGTACGAAGATGATGAACGGGATTGGCGGGTCGGGAGACTTCACGCGCTCGGCATACCTTTCGATCTTTACTACGCCTTCGACGGCGAAGGATGGAAAAATCAGTGCTTTTGTGCCGATGGTTTCGCACCTCGATCATAGTGAACACTCTGTGAAAATTATGATTTCCGAATACGGGGTGGCCGACCTGCGCGGCAAGTCGCCGATACAGCGTGCACACGAAATCATCGACAACTGTGTACATCCCGACTATCGCCCGCTGCTGAATGATTATCTCAACATGGGCATAAAAGGACATACGCCGCAGAATCTCGACTGTTGCTTTGCATTCCATAAAGAGTTTGCAAAAAGCGGAGACATGCGTAACGTGAAGTGGACATCGTATATCTGATAAAAATAACCTATCTTTGCCATGCAGTTCTTCATAACGAATCGACCAAAGAATCATGAACGAAATTAAAAACATGAATCGTGCGGCAGACAACATCCGTATTCTTGCCGCTTCGATGGTAGAAAAAGCAAAGTCCGGACATCCCGGCGGCGCAATGGGCGGAGCCGATTTTATAAACGTACTCTTCGCCGAGTTTCTCAATTATCATCCGGATCAGCCGGACTATCCCTATCGTGACCGATTTTTTCTCGATCCCGGGCATATGTCTCCCATGTTGTATGGAGTTCTGGCACTGGCGGGACTGATGCCTGCCGCAGAACTGGAGAATTTTCGCCAGTGGGGGAGTCAGACTCCCGGTCATCCCGAAGTAGATGTGCTTCACGGGATTGAGAACACCTCCGGACCGCTCGGTCAAGGCCATGCGATGGCGCTCGGCGCGGCGATTGCCGAACGTTTTATGACAGCACGCTTCGGTGAGTGGATGGCGCATAAGACCTACGTTTATATTTCCGATGGAGGGATTCAGGAAGAAGTGTCGCAGGGGGTAGGGCGAGTAGCCGGACATCTCGGACTGCATCATTTCATCATGTATTATGACGCAAACAATATCCAGCTTTCGACCAAAGTCGAGGAGGTGACTTCGGAGGATATTGCCGCCAAGTATCGCGCATGGAATTGGAATGTTCTCTCTATCGACGGTAGTTCGGTCGAAGAAATCCGCAAAGCATTGCAAGCGGCGAATGCCGAAAAAGAACGTCCGACGCTGATTATCGGTCATACGGTAATGGGTAAAGGGGCTGTCGATGCTAAGGGAGCAAGCTATGAAGATAAAGTATCGACTCACGGTCAGCCGCTCTCGGCTGCCGGCGCCGACATCGATGCGACGATCAGAAATCTTGGAGGGAATCCTGCGAAGCCGTTTGCGATCTTTCCCGAAGTGCAAAAAATCTATGCCCATCGCAAGGAAGAACTCCGCACATGGTTTTTGGCACGTCAGAAGAAGGAAGAAAAATTTCGCAAAGGCCATCCGGAATTATCGGCTAAATTAGACCTTTTCCTTAGCGGAAAGCTTCCGAAGATCAACTATTCATCGATCAAGATGAAAGAACATATTGCGACGCGTGCCGCATCTTCTACGATGCTCGGGCTCTATGCACAGCAGATTGGAAATATGGTCGTTGCATCGGCCGATCTGAGTAATTCGGACAAGACCGACGGGTTTCTGAAGCATACGCATGCTTTCCGGAAAGGGGATTTCTCCGGACAGTTTTTACAAATGGGAGTCAGTGAGTTGACCATGGCCTGCATCATGAACGGTATGGCGCTGCATGGCGGAATCATCCCCGTTTGTGGCACTTTCTTTGTCTTTTCCGACTATATGAAGCCCGCCGTCCGGTTGGCTGCACTGATGCAACTGCATGTTATTTATGTCTGGACGCATGACTCGTTTCGTGTTGGCGAAGACGGACCTACTCATCAGCCGGTTGAGCACGAAGCGCAACTACGCCTGCTGGAGCATCTGCACAATCACAAGGGGAAACGCGCTATGGTTGTTTTGCGTCCGGCCGACGCCGAAGAAACGATTTATGCATGGAAAATTGCCCTCGAAGAGAATCGCCCGACGGCGCTCATTCTCTCTCGTCAGGGTATCGTCAACCTGCCTGCCGCAAGCGGTGATCGCCGTAAAGAAGCGCGCCGGATCGTGAAAGGCGGATATATTGTCAGCGACTGTGAAGGCCAGCCTGACGTGGTGATGCTGGCCAGCGGATCGGAAGTAGCTACCCTCGTGGAAGGGGCGGCTAAACTGGCGAAAGCAGGTATTAAGACGCGTGTCGTGTCGGTACCGTCCGAAGGACTGTTCCGCGATCAGAAAGCCGATTACAGGGAGCATGTGTTACCTAAAGGTGTTCGGCGGTTCGGCCTCACTTCGGGATTGCCTGTTACATTACAAGGGCTGGTTGGTGATAACGGGGTTGTTCACGGGCTGTCCGAATTCGGTTACTCGGCGCCTTACAAGGTGCTCGACAGGAAACTGGGCTATACGGGTGAGAATGTATGCCGGCTGGTGAAAAAGATGCTGAACAGGTAACGTCGTAAGGATGGAGATAAAGACGATCGGATTTGCAAGCGACCATGCGGGATTTGCCCTTAAAAACACACTGTTGAATTACATGGTAGCTAAAGGATATGTATGTCATGACTTCGGAACTTATTCGGAAGAGAGTTGTGACTATCCCGATTATGCGCATTTGCTGGCCAGAGCGGTCGAGGGGGCGCAGGTAGACCGCGGGATAGCCCTTTGCGGTACGGGGAACGGGATTGCCATGGCACTGAACAAGCATCAGGGGATTCGCGCTGCCATTAGCTGGAACGAAGAGATGGCACGGCTGGTCCGGGCACACAACGATGCTAACATTCTGGTGCTGCCGGCACGCTTCATCACCTCCGACGAAGCTAAAACCATGGTCGATATCTTTTTCTCGACCTCATTCGACGGCGGACGACATCAACGACGTATCGATAAAATTCCGGAACCGTTTTAAGACAAACATAAGAGAACGGGGAGCTCTTGCCCCCAAACAACTGATGACATAAACGTCACAGAGGTGCTTATTGTCTTGGAAACAATAGTGGCAGGGGGGGGGGACCGTACCGTCCTTAATCCATATCCGAAGTCGAATCATCTTGCCGGGCCTTGCGGTGGGTCATTTCCTTCAGATACGTTTCAATATGGCGTTTTTTCTTTTCTTCCAGAATCTCGTCGGTGGCAATTAGGATTCCCGTTTCCTCAACATTGCCGAATTCACGGTTGATGGCTGTGCCGAACGTACGCATCTTGGGCGAAAGGCTCATATATGCACTTATCAGGGGAGGAACATTGATGCCGTATTTCCTCACCTCTTGATTTAACACTCTGAGGTTGTCTTTAAAGTGATCGTGGCAGAAGAGCTGTTTCATCTTTTCTTCGTCCATTCCCGTCTGCAGCGGGGCAATCGGCTCAACCAGCTTGTCGGGGTCCGGGAAATGCAGGCGGAGGAAGTATAGAATCATATCCCGTGCTTCCACGTTGTAAGTCGTATACATCGTGACTTTTCCGTAGAAGTATTTCATGGCCGGATCGATGACTGTCAGCGCTCCTAATCCGTCCCACAAGTTATCAAGTACAAAAATGCCTTTGCTTCGTCCGAGCGTTGCCTGATAATCGAGCGAAACGAACGAGCGTCCTAACTCGACCGTATATGGCAGGTAATCGTTCAGAAAGTGTTTCGAAAAATGAAACAGATGTGCCGTAGCCAGTATGGGCCTTCCCTGCGTATCGTATTGTACATCCGACCCGATGAGAAAACGATAGCCTCCCAGTATTTGCTCGTCTTCCGGACTCCAGACAATCAGTTGACGGTAACCGCGCTCCATGGTGTCAAACTCGTCGATGTCGATAGCTCTTCCGGTACCTCCGCCGTAATGACGAAAAGCGATCTCTCGTTGACGCCCGATTTCGCGCATGACGTTCGGAGAGTCATGCGCCGTCACAATGTAGATTTCGTTGTCCGATTTATTCGTTCGCCGCAATCGTTTTTCCGGTGTCAGTTCTTTTTTCAGTAAGGCCGTTTCGACCGGCCGGATAATTTTTTGCATACGTTTATTTTTCGCTCAACTGATATACTTTCTGTTTGACCCATTCAGCCCATTTTGCGGGTTTCCTCCCCCCGTCGAAAGTTTTCCAGGAAATAGGTTTTCCTATATAAACATGAAATGTTTTATGTTTGTTTCGAAACATCTCGTCGGGTAAATAAAGCATCTCGATATTTAATTTGATGCCCAGCTGCTTGCGGATATGTGCCAGCCGATAGAAGAAGTCGGAGTTACGTCCTTCGAAGAAGACGGGCACCACATCTCGATGGTATTTGACGGCATTTCGCACAAACGATTTTTTCCATTCCGTGTCTTCGATATGCCCGTTTTGTTTGCGTGAACAGAGGCCGGCAGGGAAAGTGAGCACCTGACAATCGGAAGCAAAGACCTCATCAAGCCGTACGGCCGCTTCTTTCGTTTGGGCTCCGTGCTTGTTGATCGGGATAAAAATGGAGCGCAGATTCGGGATAAACAGGAGCAGGTCGTTGACGAGACAACGGACTTGTTCTCCATATCGTTGGCCTATCAGTGCCGTCAGACAAATCCCGTCCAGCCCGCCTAACGGATGGTTCGACACGAACAGGTAGCGTCCCTCCGGGGACGGCAGATGTTCTTCGCCGGTGAGGCGTAGGGTCAGATCGAATTCGCGGATCAGTGCTTCCATGAATGCGACACCGTCGAGGGCGGCGTGGCATTGGAGGATACGGTTCAGTTCGTCCTGATGAATCGTGCGAATCAGATAATTCACGATACATGCAGGAATCTTTTTCGATATTCGGGGCGCTTTCTCACGTAAGACTTTGCGCACATCGATGATTGGTGTTTGTGCTTCCATCGGTCCACAAAGATAAGCAGAAGCCGTTTATAAATACGTTTTTTCGCGATTTTTTTGTGTCTTTTTTGGGGATGAGAAAGTAAAGTCCGCAGGGAAAGGCGTTAAAATTTGTGCGACGACGTCATACGACGAAACCATTTGCCGGAGAAAAACGGGGGTGTTGAAAACTTTCCTTCTCAAACGGTTAGCAAATTCTTGAGAATGTGTACTTTTACGCCTTGTTAAGCATGCTTGCAAAGCGATTGTTGACGGAAAGATATTGAAAATGAATAAAAAAGAAGGCGTTTATCATATTCCGGCTTTGTTGGATGAAAGTCTGGACGGATTAGCCGTCCGGCTCTCGGGTATTTACGTCGATGTCACCTTGGGTGGCGGCGGGCACAGCCTCGGTATTTTGAACCGTTTGGGGGATGAGGGGAGACTCTACGGGTTTGATCAGGATGCCGATGCGGAAGCAAATATTCCGGACGATCACCGTTTTGTCTTTATTCGCAGTAACTTCCGTTATTTATCCAACTTTCTTCGTTATCACAGCATATTGCAGGTTGATGGGATTTTGGCCGACCTTGGCGTATCGTCACATCACTTCGACAACGAGGCGCGAGGGTTTTCTTTTCGCTTCGACCGGACATTGGATATGCGGATGAACAATCGTGCGGGACAAACGGCTTTTGATATTCTCAATACGTATCCGGAAGAGAAACTAAGCGATCTGCTGCATCACTACGGTGAGTTGAAGGAGGCGCGAAAAATAGCGTCACTCATTGTGCGGTCGCGTGATGTGCAACCGATTTTGTCGAGTGGGACGTTGATCGAGCTGCTGCAACCGTTCGTTCGTAAAGGGAAAGAAAATAAGTTTTTAGCGCAGTTTTTTCAAGCCTTACGTATTGAGGTGAACGATGAAATGAATGCTTTGCGGGAGATGTTGCAGCAGGCGTTAGAGGTTCTGAAACCGGGCGGGCGACTGGTCATCATCACGTATCATTCGCTTGAAGACCGGTTAGTGAAACATTTTATGCGTAGCGGAAATTTTGAGGGAGAGAGCCAACAAGACTTTTTCGGTAACAGACTTAGCCCTTTTCTCTTGATAAATAATAAAGTGATCACTCCCTCGAAGACAGAGATCGACAAAAATCCTCGCGTCCGGAGTGCGAAATTACGGATTGCAGAAAAAAAATAAACACCGCATGCGCATGAATGAAACAAACAAAATACGACAGAAAAAGAAACGGCACTTATCTCCGCTCTATATTCTGGGAGGAGGTATTCTGAAAGAAGATTTTATTGTCCGGCATACGAAATTGATTGTACTAATCGTCGGTTTGATGCTTATGTTTATCAGCAATCGCTATACGTGTTTGTTGAAACTGCGCGAAATCGATAAGTTGCAACAGGAACTGAAAGATGTGAAATATGAGTCACTGGCCGTTTCGGGGCAACTGATCGGGAATAATCGCCTGTCACAGATTGAACTGTTGGTGAGAGAAAAAGGGCTGGACCTGGAAAGTCCTCAGACACCTCCTTATATCATACAGAAATAACACCGTATGGCGAGTTTTGAGAAAGAAGAAATGGAAGAAAAAGAATCGGGCGACGGACATGTTTTGGCACGTTACCTGATGGTGATGTTACTGCTTCTACCGGTCGTCATCGGGATTCTTTTCTTTACTTTCAAAATTGCTTTTGCCGAAAAAGACCAATGGAACAAGGTGGCCGAGAGCCAGAAAAAACCCAATCGGTTGGTGAACCCTAACCGCGGAAATATTTATTCGGCCGACGGAAAACTGTTAGCAACCAGTGTGCCCCGATATTACCTGTACATGGATTTTCAGGCCAGTGGGTTTCAAAAAGGAACCGGAAAATCGAAAGCCTCCATCGATACGTTCATGCATTCGTCGCGCAACGGAATCGATTCCCTTGCTTACCGTCTTTCACGCAAACTTAAAAACCGATCGGCAGCAGGTTATAAAGCCCATTTGCTGCGTGGACTCAAGTCGAAAAGCCGTCAATATCCGGTGTACGAAGGACGTGTTTCATATACTGATCTAAAGGAAATTCGCCAATATCCCTTTTTCCGGCTCGGCCGGAATGTGAGCGGACTTTACGAAAAAGAGATGGTACAACGACAGAAGTTGTTCGGTACGTTAGCTTCGCGTACTATCGGCGACATCTACAACGAGATAGAGACGGGGGGACTCTCAAAAGGTAAAAATGGTCTTGAACTCGAATACGATACGCTGCTGCACGGTCAGGTGGGTTATAACTCCGTGATGCGCGTGGGTGGCCGGTGGACCAATGTGATTGCTCAGGAGCCGGTCGATGGGTTGGATATCCAAACAACCATCGACACGCATATACAAGACTTGACTGAGAAGGCCCTGGTGAATAAGCTGAAAGAATTGGATGCGGCTTCCGGCATCGCTGTGGTCATGGAGGTGCAGACCGGTGAAATCAAGGCGATATCCAATATGGAGCGCGTACGTCCCGGTGTCTATACCGAAACGAAAAACCATGCCGTGGCCGACGAAATCGAACCCGGCTCGACCTTCAAGGTTGCCGCCATGATGGTAGCCGTTGAAGACGAGATATGTACTCCCGGAACGCCGATTGATGTCGGAAGCGGAACCTACACCATCAACGGACGCACCATCAGAGATCATAACGCTCATCGAGGAGGATACGGAACGATCACGGCGGCTCAAAGTATCTGGTACTCTTCCAATGTGGGAATTGCTAAAGTGGTGTTGAAAGGTTACGGAAGCCACCCGAAAAAATTTACGGATGGCCTCAAACGAACGGGAATAGACGCCGATCTCCGTTTGGAAATACCGGGAGCGGGACGTGCCAAGATACGTACACCGGAGAGCCCGAACTGGTCGAAACTGACCTTGCCGTGGATGTCGTTCGGCTACGAAGTGCAAATCCCCCCGATCAACACCCTGACTTTTTTCAACGCCATAGCGAACAACGGTAAGATGGTACGCCCCATGTTTGTGAAGAGTGTCACGCACAACGGTAAAGAAGTCCAATCTTTCTCGACCGAAGTCATCCGTCCGTCTATCTGTTCTCCCCGTACCCTGAAAATAATACAGGAGATGCTTTACAATGTTGTGAATTACAAAGACCCTGACGGGCGTCGTGACGGTACGGGCAAACCGGCCGGATCGGACGTCGTAACCATAGCCGGAAAAACAGGTACGGCACAGATTGCCGCGTCGAGCACGGCGCATAATGTGTCGTTTTGCGGATACTTCCCTTACGAAAACCCGAAGTATTCGTGTATTGTCGTTGTCTCGAGACCGCGTAACGGATCGCCTTCGGGCGGGTTGATGGCCGGCACGATCTTCAAAGAGATTGCGGAAAAAACATACTCGTATCAGATCACATTGAACCTTCGTGCCATGACGAAAGAGGCAGGCTGTGTGGCGGTACCTGCCGTGAAGAACGGCGATGCACGCGCCGCAAAGTATGTGATAGAGGAACTGGATATTCACGCATCGTCGAAGCGAATCGCTTCCGAATATGCCATTTACGGATGTAGTGCCGGAAAAGATACGCTTCGGGTAAGAGAACTGACAGTCCGCAAGGGATTGGTGCCGTATGTCGTGGGTATGGGAGCCAGAGATGCCGTATATGCATTGGAGAAATCAGGGCTTCGTGTCAGTCTTTCGGGCAGAGGACAGGTCGTTTCGCAGTCTGTTGCGCCCGGTCAGCGAGTCGTGAAAGGACAAACGGTCGAAATCGTATTAAAAGATTAAAGAAACAGAACAATGAAATTAAAAACATTAATAAAGCACTTACCTATAAAGCGCATTCAGGGCGATGACGTTTGCGAAATATCGGGTATTCATTCCGACTCGCGCCAAATAAGTAAAGGTATGCTCTTTGTCGCTGTCAGCGGAACGACTGTTGACGGACATGATTATATCGGAAAGGCCATAGAAAAAGGGGCGGGGGCGATTGTATGCGAGAAAATACCGGAACAGCTCGGGACATGCGACGTGCCGTTCGTTGTCGTTCCCGATACGGCGCAAGCCCTCGGCATGCTGTTGGATACATGGTATGACCATCCGTCGTCGAAGCTGACATTGATCGGGGTAACCGGAACAAATGGAAAAACAACCGTCGCAACGTTGCTCTATCATTTATTCGGTCGCTTGGGATACAAGTGCGGACTGATCTCTACGGTATGCAACTATATAGGCCAAGAAGCGATACCGACAACTCATACCACCCCCGATGCCGTGACGCTGCATGCGCTCGTGGCACAGATGGCTAAAGCCGGGTGCACCTATGTGTTCATGGAGGTCAGCTCACATGCCATCGACCAGCAACGTATCAGTGGACTGACATATCGGGGAGGTGTTTTTACAAACCTCTCCCGCGATCATTTGGACTATCATAAAACGGTTGAACATTATCTGAAAGCGAAAAAAAGATTCTTCGACGATCTGCCGGCTGCCGCATTTGCCTTAACGAATGCTGACGAGAAATCCGGGATGGTGATGCTGCAAAATACGGCCGCAACGAAACGAACGTATTCATTGCAGACCGTCGCCGATTTCAAAGGGAAAATACTGGAGACACATTTCGAAGGGACAGAGCTTCTGATTAACGATAGAGAGGTTGCCGTTCATTTTGTCGGGCGTTTCAATGCCTCGAATCTGCTGGCCGTCTACGGTACGGCCGTCACTTTGGGACAAGATCCGGAGGCGGTGCTCGTGGTACTGAGTGATCTGCGCCCCGTCACCGGACGTTTCGAGACCATCCCTTCCCTTCTCGGATATACGGCGATTGTCGACTATGCGCACACACCGGATGCTTTGACCAATGTATTGAACAGTATTCACGATGTACTACGCGGTAACGGACGCGTTATAACGGTCGTTGGCGCCGGAGGAAACCGGGACAAAGGCAAGCGTCCGCTGATGGCCAAAGAAGCCGCAAAACATAGCGACCAACTGATTCTTACCTCCGATAATCCGCGTTTCGAAGATCCGGATGCTATCATAGAAGAGATGCTGGCAGGATTGTCACCTGTCGATTCGGAGCATACGCTTTGCATTACCGATCGTAAGCAGGCTATCAAAACCGCCGTTTGTTTAGCGAAGAAAGGCGATGTGATTCTGGTAGCCGGCAAAGGTCATGAAGACTATCAGGAAATCAACGGGATAAAACATCACTTCGACGATCGCGAGATTTTACGAACTATTTTTGCAACTCAACATCCATAATATCACCATGCTTTACGAACTGTTTAACTATCTCGATCAACTTGATATTCCCGGAGCCGGCGTATTCAAATACGTCTCGTTCCGCTCCGTGATGGCGTTTATTTTGGCCTTGTTTATCTCGACAACTATCGGACGCCGGATCATCGACAAACTACAAAAATTGCAAATCGGAGAGGTCGTTCGCAATCTCGGTCTTGAAGGGCAGATGAGTAAGAAAGGTACTCCGACGATGGGAGGAATTATTATCATCATTGCGATCATTATCCCGATCCTGCTGTTTGCACGGCTTAATAATATCTATCTCATTATTATGCTGATCACGACCATGTGGCTGGGGGCTTTAGGCTTTGCCGACGATTACATCAAAGTCTTCAAAAAAGATAAAGAAGGGTTGCACGGGCGGTTTAAGATCGTTGCGCAGGTCGGTCTGGGGCTGATCGTCGGGCTGACGCTCTATTTCAGTCCGGACGCGGTGATCCGGGAAAATATGGAGATACGCAGTGCTTCGGAAAACACCCTCGAAGAAGTACGGTTTCACCCCGATATGATCAAGTCGACCAAGACGACCATTCCGTTTGTCAAAAACAATAATTTCGATTATGCTGTTTTGGCAGAGTGGGTCGGAGATTACAAAACGGAAGTGACATGGATCATTTTTATCCTGATTACCATCTTTGTCGTAACGGCTGTTTCGAATGGTACGAACCTGACTGACGGTCTTGATGGTCTGGCGGCCGGCAGCTCCGCCATCATCGGGGTGGCGCTTGGTATATTGGCATATACTTCTTCGCATTTCGAGTTTGCCTCGTTCCTGAATATCATGTTTATCCCCGGAGCGGAGGAATTGGTGATCTTTGCTTCGGCATTTATCGGAGCGACAATCGGTTTCCTTTGGTACAATGCTTACCCTGCTCAGGTGTTTATGGGAGATACGGGAAGCTTGACTTTGGGGGGAATCATCGCGGTCTTTGCCATCATTATCCATAAGGAGTTGCTTATCCCGATCCTTTGTGGCGTGTTCTTCGCCGAAACGCTCTCGGTCATGATTCAGGTAGCCTATTTCAAGTATACGAAAAAGCGATACGGCGAAGGAAGACGAGTATTTAAAATGACTCCCTTGCATCATCATTTCCAGAAACCGGGAAAGAGCGGCATACAAGCGCTGATACAAAAGCCGTATAATGTTATTCCCGAGTCTAAAATCGTTGTCCGATTCTGGCTCATCGGAATTATTTTGGCAGCTGTCGCTATCATTACGTTAAAAGTGCGGTAATCATGAAAAAGCGAATGGTTATATTGGGAGCGGGAGAGAGCGGAGCGGGAGCTTCGGTGCTGGCTAAGGCGAAAGGTTACGATGTGTTTGTTTCGGACTACGGAAGCATCTTGCCGAAATATAAACAGATCATGGATGAACGTGGGATTCTTTGGGAAGAGGGCGGACACACTGAGTCGGCCATCCTCAACGCGGATGAGATCATTAAGAGTCCCGGTATTCCGGATAAGGCACCTGTCGTGAAGAAAGCGATGGAGAGAGGTATCCCGATCATTTCCGAAATTGAATTTGCCGGGCGTTATACGGATGCGACGATGATCTGTATCACCGGAAGCAACGGCAAGACAACAACGACCTTACTTACCTACCATATCCTCAAAGAAGCCGGGCTGGACGTAGGGTTAGCAGGGAATGTCGGGAACAGTCTGGCGTTTCAGGTGGCTGAATCGCCGCACGCGTATTATGTAATAGAATTGAGCAGTTTTCAGTTGGACAACATGTATGAGTTCAAGGCCGATATTGCCGTATTGCTGAATATCACGCCCGACCATTTAGATCGCTATCAGCATTGTATGCAAAACTACATCGATGCTAAATTTCGTATTCTCCGTAATCAGACAGAGAAAGATGCGTTTATTTATTGGAACGATGACCCCATCATCCGAAAGGAAATGGAGCGGCATCGTCCGAAAGCAACAACGTATCCGTTCTCCGATACGTTTCATCCGGAGTTGAAAGGCTATATCAAAGAAAAACAAATGATAATCCAAACGTTAAACGGAACATTCACTATGGATCAAGAAGCAATCGCCCTCAGAGGAACGCATAACCTTTATAATACGATGGCTGCCGGCATCGCCGCGAAGATTCTGGACATCCGCGACGAGAAGATCAGAGCGTCTCTGAGCGGTTTCCCCGGTGTGGCGCATCGTCTGGAGATGGTTGCACGTATACGAGGCGTCGATTACATCAACGACTCGAAAGCGACCAACGTCAATTCGTGCTGGTATGCCTTGCAGAGCATCAATACCAGGATGGTGCTTATTTTGGGAGGTACGGATAAAGGCAACGATTATTCCGAGATTGAAGCGCTTGTATTAAAAAAAGTGCGTGCATTGATTTTTCTGGGAGTAGACAATCGGAAACTGCACGCCTTCTTCGATGGAAAGATCGCCCGGATAGAGGATGCCGGCTCGATGGAAGAGGCTGTTAACAAGGCTTACCGCTTAGCCGAGAAAGGTGATACCGTACTGCTTTCGCCATGCTGTGCCAGCTTCGATTTGTTCGATAATTACGAGGATCGCGGCGATCAATTCAAGAAGTGTGTACGTAACTTGTAATTCGTCAAGCAGGATGGCGCAAACGAATCTGACTAAAAAAGTGTTTCATGGTGACACATCGGTATGGATTATTTTCCTGCTGCTCTGTTGCTTTTCGCTCGTCGAAGTATTCAGTGCGACGAGTACACTCGCATATAAAACGTCGAACATCTGGATTCCGATCGTGAGGCATGCCTCTTTTCTCTTGGCAGGCTTTTTGATGATTCTGGGCATGGTACGTATTCATTACAGGTACTATTCTCTTGCGATCCTGCTGATGCCCCTCTCTATCCTGATGCTGGTGGCTACTCCCATCATCGGAGTTAGCGCCAACGACGCTTCGCGATGGCTGGAGATCTTCGGCGTACAGTTCCAGCCGTCCGAATTCGGGAAGCTTGCCTGCATTGTCTATGTGGCTTTTCTGCTTAGCAAGCGCGGAAAATTTTCCGAGAAGGCGATCTTCCAATGGATTGTTGTCGGAGTCGGTATCATTTGCTTTCTGATTCTTCTCTACAATTTTTCAACTGCTTTTCTGTTGGGCATGGTGTGTCTGCTGATGATGTTTATCGGACAGATTTCGCTTGTTAGAATCGGGAAGCTGTTGTTATATTTACTTTTGGGTGGCGTGGTGCTTATCGCGGTTGCAACCATCGCACCGAGAACGGTGGAAAAGTTCTTACCGCGTTTGGAAACGTGGAGCAATCGTCTGATCAAACATGCCGATGAAAGAGGAGAGGCAGAGAAAGAACAGACGGATAAAACGTATGTGATCACCGACGAAAACTATCAGGTTACACATGCCAAGATCGCAATTGCACGGGGCGGTCTCTTCGGTAAGATGCCCGGACGCAGCGTGCAGCGCGATTTTCTGCCGCAGGCTTATTCCGACTTTATCTTCGCCATCATCATCGAGGAACTGGGGGTTGTCGGCGGGATTGTCGTATTGCTGTTGTATATCATGCTGATGATTCGTGTCGGGATCATTGCCCGACGATGTGAAAAACTGTTCCCCAAATATTTGGTGATCGGTTGCGGGTTGCTGATCGTTATTCAGGCATTGACGAACATGGCGGTTGCCGTTAATCTGATTCCTGTTACCGGTCAGCCGCTGCCGTTAATCAGCCGTGGAGGAACGTCGACCATGCTGACATGTATCTACATAGGAATTATTCTTAGTGTAAGTCATTTTGGTGCAGGCATGGGACCGGAAGAAGAGGATGAGGAAGAGGAAGAAGAAACGGATACGGAGGAATATGTAGAAAGCTCGTCGGAAAATCCTATATTCGCTGTCGAAACGATAGAACAAACAGGGGGACAGAGAGAGTATGAACAACTATAAAATCATCGTCAGCGGAGGAGGCACGGGAGGCCATATTTTTCCGGCCATATCGATTGCCAATACGTTGAAGCAACGTTTTCCGGAAGCGGAAATACGTTTTGTCGGGGCAGACAACCGGATGGAAATGGAACGTGTACCGGCTGCCGGATATTCCATTGTCGGGTTACCGATTTGTGGCTTTGACAGGGCGCATTTGTGGAAGAATATAGAAGTGGTACGCAAATTGTTCAAAAGCCTTCGGATGGCTAAGAAGATTATTCGTGAGTTCCGTCCCGACATTGCTATCGGCGTCGGCGGTTACGCCAGCGGACCGCTACTTTGGGCGGCAGCTTCGGCAGGTATACCGACCCTTATCCAGGAGCAGAACTCGTATGCCGGCGTCACGAATAAGCTGTTAAGCAAACGCGCCTCTAAAATATGCGTGGCCTACGAAGGCATGGAGCGTTTCTTCCCTGCGGAAAAGATTGTTTTGACCGGCAACCCGGTACGGAAAGACCTTGAACACGGTCTCGAAAAAAGAGAAGAAGCATTCGGTTTCTTCCGGTTGAATCCTGCCAAACCAACCGTCTTGATGATCGGTGGAAGCCTTGGTGCACGTACGATGAATACCGGCATGCTGTACGGTCTGGACGATCTGATCGCTTCCGGTATTCAGCCCATTTGGCAAACCGGACGATATTACTACGAAGATATTAAGCGACAATTAGTGGGGAAAGATACGCGGGGGCTGCTTTGGTATTCCGACTTTATATCGCGGATGGATTATGCTTATGCCGCTGCCGACCTCGTCGTATCACGGGCCGGTGCCGGTACGATATCCGAGCTGTGTCTGCTCAAGAAACCGGCCATTCTCATCCCTTCTCCCAACGTGGCGGAAGATCATCAGACGAAAAATGCGTTGGCCGTAGTCGATCGGCAGGGAGCCGTTCTGCTTCCCGATAAAGAAGCCGGCACCCGCCTGGCCGATACGATTAAGGAACTGATGGCCGATACGCAACGTCTTCAGTCGTTCGGTGAACATATCGGGCAGCTGGCACAGCACGGAAGCGCAGAACGTATCGTCGACGAAATTGAAAAACTTATTCAAAAGCATTCATCATGAAGATAGACCAGATACAATCGATTTATTTTGTCGGTGCAGGCGGTATCGGCATGAGTTCCCTCATTCGTTATTTCCTCGCGAAAGGTTTTCGGGTGGCAGGGTATGACCGCACCCCTTCAAAACTGACGAAACATCTCTGCGACGAAGGCGCGGAGATTCATTATGCGGATGATGCAGAACAAATTCCCGAGGCATTCAGGATGCCTGAGAAAACCCTCGTCGTCTATACTCCTGCTGTCCCGGACACGCATCGTGAGCTTACCTATTTCCGGTCGCACGGCTTCGAAGTCTTGAAACGTTCGCAGCTACTCGGGCTGATTACCCGCTCGGCGCGTGGAATTTGCATTGCCGGAACCCATGGAAAGACAACCGTATCGTCTATGACGGCGCATTTGTTGAAGCAGTCGCATGTCGACGGCAACGCTTTCTTGGGAGGCATCCTGAAGAATTACGACAGCAACCTGCTGCTTTCGGAACACAGTGACCTGACGGTCATTGAAGCTGATGAGTTCGACCGTTCTTTTCATCATCTGACGCCCTATATGGCCGGAATCACTTCGGCCGACCCCGACCACCTTGACATATACGGTACGCCGGAAGCCTACCGCGAAAGTTTTGAAAAGTTTACTTCGTTGATCCGTCCCGGAGGTACACTCATCTTAAAAAAGGGAGTCGATCTCGTTCCTCGTCTCCAAAACGATGTCACTCTTTATACTTACTCCGCATCGGATGAGACGGCCGATTTTCATGCCGAACATATCCGTGTCGGAAACGGAGAAATCGTGTTCGACTTTGTGGGCCGCGACATTCGCATACCGGATATTTCGTTAGGAGTGCCGGCGCGTGTCAATATTGAAAACAGTCTTTTGGCTATTGCGCTGGCTTGGTTAAACGGAGTTCGTCCCGACGAAATTCGCGCGGCGATGCAATCATTCGCGGGGGTCGAACGGCGTTTCGATATTCGTTTGAAGAAGGAACATATCGTAGTGATCGATGACTACGCGCATCACCCGCAGGAGTTGCAGAACAGTATCGCGTCTGTCAGGGAACTGTATGCCGGGCGCAAAGTGACGGGTGTTTTTCAGCCGCACCTGTATACCCGTACACGCGATTTTGCCGATGAGTTTGCCTCAAGCCTTTCGCTCCTCGATGAGCTGATCCTGCTGGACATCTATCCGGCGCGTGAGGAACCGATTCCGGGGGTTACCTCGCAAATGATTCTCGACAAGGTGACGATCGCCGACAAACGATGCTGTACGAAAGAAGAATTGCCGGGCATCATCGCCAACGGCACGTATGAGGTCCTTCTGATGCTCGGTGCCGGCGATATCGACCGGCTGGTAGAACCTGTCTGTCAAATATTGCAAAGCCGATGAAAAAAATCCTGTCCGTCATCGTAGCCGTGGTGCTCTTTTGCTACCTTGTCTTTTCCGTTATCCTTATGAACGGTAAAGAAGAAGACGGTGTATGCCACCGGGTGACGGTCGTTGTTAAAGACAGTGCGGACAGGCATTTTATCGACAGACACGATGTCCTTTCTATCCTTAAACACACCTCGCTTTACCCGATCAATCAGCGTCTTCGAGATATCAATACCGAAACGATCGAGCGAAAAATAGCCGGCAATGAATTGATAGACCGTGTGAATGTATATAAAACGCCGTCGGGTAACATCCATATTGAAGTTACGCAAAAAACGCCTGTCTTACGCGTTTTCAGCACACAGGGGAGTTATTATGTCGATGAACGCGGACATACCATGCCCGTCAGTCCGCGTTATGCAACTTACCTTCCGATTGCCAACGGAATCATAGAAAAATCGTTTGCAACGACGGATTTATATAAATTTGCACTATTTTTGCAGAAACATGATTTTTGGAACAACCAAATCGAACAGATCTATGTTTATCCCAATAAGGAAGTAGAACTGATCCCGCGGGTAGGAGATCATCGTATCTTCCTGGGCAGTCTTGATGACTTCAGGGAAAAAATGGATCATTTGCAGCTCTTTTATGAGCAGGCAATCCCCAAAGTGGGCTGGGAGAAATACAGGATTATTAATTTGAAATACAGAAACCAGATTGTTTGTACAAAAAAATAAACTTATGGTGACAGATTATATTGTAGCGATTTACTTGGGAACTTCTCATCTGGTCGGAATAATCGGGAAGAAAAATGCTCGGGGGACATTTACGCTGGTAGCCGATGAGGTCAAAGAGTCGACCTTATGTATTCAGCGTGGGTGTATCCACAATGTAGCGGAGACAGCCATTCGTATCAAACGACTTATTCTGGAGTTGCAAAACAAACTCCCGAATTCCCGTATTGAGAAGGTGTATATCGGGATAGGAGGGCAATCTCTTCGTTCGATCGACCATTCCGAAGTGCGTACGATCAATGCCGATGCTTTCGTGACGGAAGAAGATATCCGAATCCTGAACAGCCAGTGCGGAAACTATCATCCGGATATGCTTGACGTGCTGGCTATCGCTCCTCCGGTATACTATCTCGACGACAAGCGTACAACAAACCCGGTAGGCATCCCCTGCAAACGTATTGAAGCGCGATATAAACTGATTGTGGGGCAGCCGATCATCCGCAAGTCCGTCATCAACAGCATCGAGAATCAGGCGCATATTACAGTCGCCGGCATTATTGTATCGCCTCTCGCCTTGGCCGATGCCATGCTAAGCCCCGACGAGAAAGAATTGGGATGTGCGGTGATCGACTTCGGCGCCGGTGTCACTTCCCTCGTCGTTTACAAGAACGGGGCGCTGAAACATTTGTCCGTAATCCCGCTGGGTGGCAATCTGATTACGCGCGACCTGACAAGTCTTCATCTCGTAGCCTCGGAAGCGGAGCGACTGAAAATCACGTATGGCGATGCCATGCCCGATAAGACCCAGGACGGAACAGTCTCCTTGGGAGCAATGGAAGGAACCGGTATGCGGGAGATCGATATGAGCGAGATCAATACCGTCGTTGAGGCGCGTGCCAAGGAAATTGTCGAGAATGTCTATGCACGGCTGGAAGAAAACGATCTGAAAGACGCATTAGGTGCAGGAATTGTACTCACGGGCGGTGCCTCGTCATTGAAAAATTTACAGGAGATGGTACGCGAACGTTTCAGGCTGGATGTTCGTTATTCGGCGATTCGGAAAGGGCTGATCGAAAACGAAAACGATATGGTAGGCAACCCGCGATACATGAGTGCGATCGCCGTTCTGTTACAGGGGACGGAAAATTGTATCGAACTCCTCCACCAACAACGAACGACAGACTCCGATCCCGTGACGGAAGATGATCACGACTCGGAACAGGAGGAAGAGCCGGAGAAACCGGCTCCGAAGAAGCCTTCAAAACAGAAGAAAAGCAGCCTTTTGGGTGGATTCGGAAAATTTGCCAAAGGATTTTTCGACGAAGATTAAACAGCAAAATAAATGCATACGATTATGAGTGATACGATATTACAATTCAATCTCCCGACAGATACGCGTAAGATCATCAAAGTGGTCGGTGTCGGTGGTGGCGGCGGAAACGCTGTCACACATATGTATAAGGAGGGTATCCACGATGTTTCTTTTGTGCTTTGCAATACGGACAGTCAGGCGTTGTCGCGTTCGGAAGTGCCGGTCAAGATTGCTCTGGGACGCACGGTGACCGAAGGACTTGGCGCGGGAAATAATCCGGAGCGTGCCGAACTGGCGGCCAGAGAGAGCGAAGAAGAAATCCACACGATGCTGAACGATGGTACGAAGATGGTCTTCATCACTGCCGGGATGGGAGGCGGCACCGGGACGGGGGCGGCTCCGGTGATTGCTCAAATAGCCAAAGATATGGGGATTCTGACGGTCGGTATCGTCACGATTCCGTTTCTTTTCGAAGGCCCGCCCAAAATCATTCAGGCCTTGAACGGCGTCGAAGCGATCAGCCGGAACGTGGATGCGCTGTTAGTCGTGAACAACGAGCGGCTGAACGAAATCTATGCCGATCTGACGATGCTCAATGCCTTTAAAAAAGCGGACGATACGCTGACCATCGCCGCCAAGAGTATTGCCGAGATTATCACGCTCGACGGTGTCATCAATCTCGACTTTGCCGATGTAAAGACGACCTTGCAGAATGGAGGCGTAGCGTTGATCAGCAATGGATACGGCGAAGGGGAAGGCCGGCTGGAGCAAGCCATTCAGGATGCGCTCCGGTCACCGCTGCTCAATAACAACGAGATCTCGAATGCCAAGAAGATTCTTTTCAATATCTCGTTCAGCAGTAACACTCAGGAGGCGGACGGCAACGAGCTGCGGATGGATGAGGTGCGCTATATGACGGAGTTTATGAAACAGTTCGGCGAAGACATTGAGGTGATCTGGGGAACGGCCATCGACGAATCACTGAAAGGAAAGGTTAAATTCACGGTGCTGGCCACCGGTTTCGATCTGGAATCAATCCCTGAAATCAAAGATATTCACGACAGTAAGCGCGCGCGTATGAGCGAAGCCGAGATCATGGAAGAGGAAGAACGTCTCCGGACGAAAGAGCGTGAGAAAGAGTTGATTGCGAAGTATTATGGCAAGAAATTGGGAAGTAAGCGCATCCCGCACAAGGTCATGAATGCAAGCATTGCCGTGTTGACGGCCAACGAACTGGATGACGATGCAATCATCACCTTGCTGGAAGAGAATCCGACATACAATCGCGACCCTAAGCTACTGCTTCGCGCCCGCAGCAAAAATGCCGGAGAGCATCAAGCCCACACGCCTGACACACAGTCCCCGCAGTCGGGTAAGCCTAAAATCAGTTTTAGAATAGGATAATCATTGACGCACGAACAATTTAAAATAAACAATATGAGTATATTCGATCAGGTTAGTAACGACATCAAAGCCGCCATGCTGGCGAAAGACAAAGTAAAACTGGAAGCCCTTCGTAACGCGAAGAAATACTTTCTGGAAGCCAAGACCGCTCCGGGAGCTGATGACCTGCTCACCGACGAGGCGGCATTGAAAATCCTTCAGAAGTTAGTTAAACAAGGTCGTGAATCCGCCCGCATTTATACCGAGCAGCATCGTGCCGACCTTGCCGAGGCAGAGTTGGAACAGGTGAAAGCGCTCGAAGGCTATCTGCCCAGTCAACTGTCGCCCGAAGCGCTTGAAGCGGAGGTGAAAAAAATCATTGCTCAGGTCGGTGCAACTTCACTCAAAGAAATGGGCAAGGTGATGGGGGTTGCTTCGAAAACCTTATCCGGTAAGGCCGAAGGCGGAGCCATCTCCGAGGTCGTGAAAAGGCTGCTCGCATGATTACTTTTCTTGTTCGCGGACGAACTTTGAAGGTCTGATTTTGGCCTTCGGGCGTTGGATTGTTTCTAACGGCTGAAAACGGCTGATCGCTTTTTCAAATGTTTCAATAGCTTATCGGATACCTGTGAGAGAAAAAAGGTGTGCCAAAATATTGTATTTTGGCACACCCTCTTTTTACGGATTACGTGAACGATTCAATTCGATTTACTTCCACAGATCGTTCTGAACGAGGTAAGGCTTACCGTTTTCGTCTACTCCTTTATCTTTGATCTGAGCGTCGGGCACAAAGAAATATACCTTATCAAACGTTGTCGATGCCGAAGCAAACTTCGAGAGGTACTGTTTCTCGTACATTACGTACGCTGAAGTTTCTTTCTTCATCACTTCTTTTCCCCACCGTGCATAGTCGTACCATCGTTGTCCTTCCATGGCCAGTTCCAACTTGCGCTCGAAGCGGATGGCTGTAATACACGTATTTTTGTCCGTAAACGCGGCGTGAGTAGACGGATAGGTTTTGACTACATATTTCTGTCCCTTTCCGTCGGGGAATTGAATGATATTGGCTGCGTTACCGGCACGGGTGCGAATTTTATTCACTTGCTCCATGGCAGCCGATAATTCGCCGTCGTTGGCTAAACATTCGGCATAAAGCAGAATCATATCGCGCACCGAGAGGTATTGCATGTTCAAGGCCACAGCTGGCGCCCAGCCTGCATAACGGCTGCGCGAAGCATAACCGGCCTCTTCTTCGGCTTTCGTCCAGACGTGTTTCTTGGGCAGGAAGATGCCGCCGTTTCCTTTGTCGCGGATTCCGTAACCGTCTTTAAAGCAGATGTCCCAGTCTTTATACGGCACGCCCTGACGTCCTACGGCAAAGTCGAGACGCGGGTCTACGGCAATCGTGAAGTCATTTTTAAACTGGCTGCCGGCCGGTGCGCTTCCGTCGAACACCGACACGCTGGGCTTGCTTCGGTAAGAATAGTCGAGATACGGCAGTCCGTCGGCATCGACTTGATACGAGTTGACCAGATCGTATGACGGCTGGAAAAATCCGCAGCATCCGCCCGGTGCATTTTTGTTCACGTTATGCGGGAAGTTCAGCGAATAGCCCGGTAATCCGTTGTTGTTGGCGTCGAGCGAATGCTGCACGGCGAAGATCGATTCTTTACCGTTATCCTTGAAGGCGTTGAAATTGTTGTTCAGGTCGTCTTCTAGCCCGTATTTCAATCCGTTCGATGTCTGTCCGTTGGCTAACAGGTCGGCTAAGACCGGTTTGGCTTCGGCCATTTTCCCCTGTTGCATCAGCATCTTTGCTTTCAAGGCTTTGGCAGCCCATACATTGACACGTCCTACTTCGCTCTGTTTCTCCGGCAATAACGAGATCGCCTGATCGATTTCTGCCATGATGTTCGGGTAGATATCCGTTCCGTTGTACACTTTCGGATCGTCTTCTTCATTGTCCCACGGTATCCATGCCAGTGATGCCGGTCCCATGAGTTTCACCCCTTCGAAGTAATACAGCGAACGCAGGAAGAACAGCTCGCCTTCGCGCGATTTAGCTACATCCGCGGCTATATCTTTGGCTTTCTTCAGGGCTCTCAATGCAATATTACATCGCTGTACCCCTTTATAGGTCCATTCCCATTTTTGCCGTACGTAATCGTTCGTCGTGAGCGGAGCATACGTTTCTATTTCGTTGATAACGGATTGGTCGCCGGCAGACGAGCCTTTGTTGGCATCACCGCCGATAATACTGCCGAATACCCAGTTAAAGGGCGTCGCTCCCCAGCCGTTCTCCGTCAGATTCGCATATGCGTTGGTCGTAAGCAATTCTACCCCCTGCGCGTTTTCCAACATGTCACCTGAAAAGCTGCCCTGAGGATCTTTGTAAAGAAAGTTTTCGCCGCATGAAGTCATC
The DNA here is from genome assembly GCF_001006485.1 of Tannerella forsythia. Lineage (GTDB taxonomy): Bacteria > Bacteroidota > Bacteroidia > Bacteroidales > Tannerellaceae > Tannerella > Tannerella forsythia. The sequence goes on along the minus strand of NZ_JUET01000119.1, from coordinate 144,338 downwards.
CCCAGAACTGCGGCTGTCAGAGTGATGGTATATATAATTCGTTTCATGATGTTATTTTTTAAGATGATACATATTTACTTCAGAATACCAGATTGACACCAAAGATAAATTTGATGCTGTTCGGAATTCCCCCTACGTCGATTCCTTTTTCCAAATCGCCACCCGAAGCCGTTTTGTCACGGTTCGTTACTTCAGGGTCGATTCCCTTATAGCCTGTGATCGTCAGTAGATTCTCCGCTTGCACGTAGAAGCGCAGGTTCTCGATCGTCGCTTTCCGGAGCCAGTTCTTCGGGAGGGTATATCCCAATGTAATATGCTTCATCCGTGCATACGTTCCATCTTCCACATAGTAGGAGTTCGCATTCGTTCCGGATTTGTTATCCTGTTTGTCAAGGATCGGCAAAATGGCATTCTTCTTGCCCGGTTCCCATGAGAGATCGCGCATACGAGACGAACGGTTCCCGTTAAACATCCAGAAGTCGGTAAAATACTTGGCTCCGTTGAAGATTTCGTTTCCGACACAGGCATACCAGAACATCGAGAAGTCAAATCCTTTATAACCCAGTCCGACATTCAACCCCGCCGTAAAATCGGGATGCGGTGAGCCAAGCACATCACGATCGTTGGTCGTAATCTTACCGTCGCCATCTACATCGCGATATTTGAATTTACCGATATACGTTTTCGGGTCGAATTTCCCGGCCGTTTCACCCAGCGGAGTCAATGCCTTTACTTCTTCTTCCGACTCATAGAATCCGTCGATCTGATATCCGTAAAATTCACCGATCGGACGACCTTTCATCGTACGCGAAACCGGGCCTGAAATACGGTCGGAGTAGCCATACTTGGCCGCCTTGTCCGAAACGCCAATTTTCAAGACCTCATTTTTATAGGTAGAAACGTTCAGATTGACATTCCACGACAGATCACCGTTTCTGTCCTGATAGTTGATCATAAAGTCGACTCCCGTATTCTTCATGTCGCCGATGTTGATGTACGGTTTGTCTGCTCCTCCGGCCAGATTTGAATAAACGGCCTCAACCAGCATATCCGTACTTTTCTTATACCACCATTCTATATTGGTCGAGAATTTACCTTCGAGGAAGGTGGCATCCAAACCGATATTCGTCGTTTCTACGCGCTCCCACTTCGTATCCGGGTTGCCGAAGGTACCCATCCGGTAACCGAGCTGAGAAGATGTTTGTCTGCCAGTGAAGTCGTAATTCGTGCGACTGGGATTGGTAGAATAAGTTGAAATAAAGTTCGTAGCTCGCGGGAAGGTCGAGTTACCGGCCTGTCCGTATCCGACACGCAGTTTCAGGTCGTCGAGCCATTCGAAGTCTTTCATAAACTCTTCGGACGAGAGACGCCATGCAGCCGAGACAGACGGGAAGGTTCCGTAACGGTTCGACTTGGAGAAACGCGATACGCCGTCGCGCCGTACCGTAGCCGTCAACAGGTATTTATCGGCAAACGAATAGTTGGCGCGTCCGAAAATACCGAACGAAGCATATTCGCCTTTGTAGTCGGATTCCGCTCTACGGAAATTATTGTATTCGCCCATATCCAAGGTCCAGGTTCTGACATCGTCTTCGTAAAGGTAATTCCGGCGATATCCCAGCATCTTCCGTCCTAATCCGTCGCGAACGGCCTCGGTCCCCACCAGTAAGTTGAGTTTGTGTACTTCGTTAAATGTCCGGTTGAATGTTAACGTATTGGTCCATACCCAGCGGAAGTTAAAGCCGGCTTCTTCGGTCAATCCGTTCGCCCCGGGCGATTCGGAGAATTCCAAATCTTTTTTCGACATGCTGTAACTGTAATTTCCGGCATAGTCGATACCGAAGCTGGTACGGAAGGTCAGGTCTTTCATGAAATCTACTTCGCCCCAGATGTTTCCGAAAATGCGGGTATTCGACCAGTAATTGTCTTTGTTTCGAATGGCATCAGCCACCGGATTGATAAAGTTTCCGGTACCGGCGATTTTCGAACCGGCAAAATGTCCCTGTATATCATAGACAGGTACCCACGGCGAAGCGCGGTACGTCCACGAATAAGGGGTTGCCTCGTCCGAATCTTCATCCAGACCGTTATCTTTTGTCCATGCGTACGTCAGGTTTTCCCCCACGCGCAACCAGTCGCGTACATTATACGACGTATTGGCGCGGATCTGATAACGACGGAAATACTGGTGAATGACCGTTCCTTCCTGATCGTAATAATTGGCCGAGAACAGGTAAGAGCCGTGGTTCGAACCGCCTTGCAAAGAGAGTTGATGGTTCTGAATCACTCCGGTACGGCTTAATTCGTTCCACCAGTCTGTTCCTTGGGCATCCCAGGGAACCATTTGATTCGCCGGATAACTGTAATCGGCAGGGTTCAGTTGCTGCCCCTCTGCTCCTTTGGTCGAGAGATAATTGGGGATGGAAGGGGTGGCTCCGGTGCCGAATTGCTTATGCGAGGGCAGATCGTTGCTGTTTCTGATTTTGTAGCCATTGGCTTGTGCCGCCCATTCCACGTTCAGACGGTCGGTGGCATTCAGAACGTCGTACTTCTTGCCAGTCGTCGATCCGCCGATGTACGCGTCGTACGTCAATTTCGGACGCTGGGCGGTTTTCAATCCTTTTTTCGTGGTGATCAGGATGACACCGTTCGAGGCCTCTGCTCCGTAGATCGCGGCCGAAGACGCATCTTTCAACACCTGCATGCTCTCGATGTCGTTCGGGTTGATGCTGTTGAGGTTCTGGTTACGGGTTGACACTCCGTCGATCACGTAAAGCGGGCCGTTATCATTGACCGTACCGATACCGCGGATACGCACCATCGACTTCGAGCCGGGCGAACCGGTGGAACCGATCACTACGCCGGCGGCACGTCCCTGCAACTGCTGAGTAGCCGAAGCCGAAGGTGTTTTCAACAACTCGTCTGCATTCACCACAGCTACCGAGCCGGTGATGTCCTTCTTCTGCTGGGTACCGTACCCTACGACTACAACCTCCTGTAGCTTTTGAGTGTCTTCTTTTAAAACCACTCTCGATAAATTGTTGGACGAGGGCAGTGTTTGGGAAATAAAACCGATGTAGGAGAACGTCAATTGTGCTCCTGCCGGTACTTCGAGTGTAAATTTGCCGTCAATGTCGGTGATCGTTCCCGTAGTTGTACCGGAAACGGATACGTTCACTCCCAGCAAAGGGACGCCCTGTTCATCCACTACCGTTCCTGAAACGGTTCTTGACTGCTGCGTAACGGCAACAGTCACATTCTCTGCATACGACGAAAAGGAAGGCACTCCTGTTGTAAGCAACAGGCCGAACGCCATGCCCATTCCGTGTTTCAATACTGATTGCTTGTGCATCATGGTACAAAATGAAAAGATTAATTAAAGATTGTGTTTATAATTCGTACTGTCTGCAAAAGACGACTTGTAGCTTTGCTTCCGTATGAACGTTTCAAAAAAAGAAAAACCACGACTCGTCTTTTTTGTAAGACGGTTCAAAGTAAAGGATATTTTTTTAAAAGTGGCATTTTTTTGAAAAGTAAAAACTATGTTATTAAACATGATTTTTCTCGTTTTATCTAATAAAAAATCATAATGTATTATATCTTTGCAACTTCAAACAAACAGAGAAGAGAAATAAAATGGAGTCGTTGCAATATGATGCCTCGCTGTTTTCGCTCAGGGATATCATCGAATATGCGGGAACGATCGTTTTTGCCATCAGCGGTATCCGGCTGGCGGCAGCGAAGGAGTTCGACTGGTTCGGGGCGTTTGTGGTCGGTCTTGTTACGGCCATCGGGGGCGGGACGCTGCGCGATTTGCTGCTCGGAGTCACTCCGTTTTGGATGCTCAGCCCGTCATACATGTACTGTACCCTGCTGGGGATGGGGATTGTGTTTATCTTCAGCAAACAGTTGGTGCGGCTCGATACGCCTTTCTTTATTTTCGACGCGATTGGTCTGGCGCTTTTTGTCGTCATCGGCGTAGAGAAGACGCTGGAGCTGAATTATCCGTTCTGGGTAGCCATTACGATGGGGACGATTACAGGCATTGCAGGCGGAGTCATGCGTGATATTTTTATCAACGAAACACCGCTCGTCTTCCGGCAGGAAGTCTATGCATTGGCCTGCGTGATGGGAGGGATTGTCTTTGCTCTTTGCTATACCATGGCATACAGCAATGAGGTGTGCGAACTGTCTTCATCGGCCACGATCCTGCTGATACGCATACTTGCCGTCAAATACCATTGGAGGCTTCCCAAAATGAAACATTGAAAGTGCTTTTCATTAACTTTTCGAGGTGTTGATCGGGGGCAATAGTATGCCAGCTTTGCCATGATACCGCTACGAATGAAAGACGTATCACGTATGTTTGACTCATTATGAAATGTACTTTTCATTCCTCAGAGAGATATATGACTGCTGAGCGGAAAATGCTTAAATCATCGATCAATGCTTAAACCGTAAACTGATCAATACTTCCGATGGACGTAACTTATCTGTTTGCGTAACCGTGTTTATCGTGTTATAATCACTGATGACATGCAGTTTCCGGTTGAAGATATTGCTCCAATCAAGGCTGAGGGTAAGATGTTGAAAATCATATTGGATACCCAAGTCGGTAAATAGTAGGTTCGATGTCGATGTATAGGGAGCTTTGATGTAGAAATGCTGCAGGTTACATGTGAAGAAAAGTCGATCGGTTGCTCCGAAATAAGTATACAACCGATGGTTGATCAGAGGAATGTATGAGTCTATAGGCCTATGATTCATGCTTATTCCCGAAAAAAAAGCATTCATCGTATAATCGAAATTTAGATTGCGTTTAGCTTTCCACTTCAACGATGGTTCCACACCGAATGAGTGTTGAGTATAATTGATGCTCGATCCTTGCTGTTCCACCACGGATTTGCTTTGATTATATGACAAATTTATACTTGCTGTGAGCGAGATTTCCATAAACAATTTAGACGCTGACAGGGTATTGAGCCAGAAGGAAGACAATCGGTCTTTTTGCTCCCACCACGAGAAAGTGTAGATGTCACGAACAAAGCTTGCTGGTATAAGATTGTCTTTATAGAGGGAATAAATAGTTAAGTAGCTCGTCTGAAGAAAGTGTGAAATGTTTTTATAAAAAACGCCAAAGTTTATGCTTTGCGAAGCATTGAACTGTAACGCCTCGATTCCTTTTGAAAACAAATTATATCGTTCGAGCACATAGCCTGTTCCCATCTCGTTGAGATCGCCGTAATGGGTAGTGTATGAATATCCGGCATTGAATTTGAAATCTCCGCTGGGGGCGAATATTAAGCGAAGGCGAGGATGGATATAGGTATATGTTGCTTTCTTTCCCGAGTAATTTGTTCGCAGGTGATTGGCGGAGGCCGACGATGAAATCGTCCAACTCCGGTAATTCATTCGGTACGAAGGCTCTACATAAAACCGAGACGTGTGCCACGTAAGATCGTTAACGAAGGTATCTGTCACCAGCGGCCATGGTGATAAATCTGATTCGATTTTTTGCCCGGTCCATGCGATACCACATTTCAATCCAAAGGATTGGTCGTGTTTTTTGTAGTTCAACGTAATATGCGTGTTGCTGAAACCTTCATTAAATCTGCAAGATTGACCGACATGGCTGGATCGAAATAGCGGCAAACTGTCGGATGAGGAGAGCATCAGCTTCTGTGGGAGGTGTGTGTATTCGGACTCATTCTCGATTCCGGCCGATACGTTGCCAAGAAGTCGGAGTATCGAGGTGTTATTTTTCAGGTGCACACGCGGAAGATGTATTTTCTGGCGTAGTGTATATGGACTGGAAAAGTCTTTCAGCTTGATGTTCAATGCGGCTTGTTCCGTCTGGCTACGGTCGCGAAGCATTTTTATCGGTTCGTGATTTTCATAAACTTGCACAGCAGCAATATCACTGGGTGACAAATTTTTGGTGGCAAGCGAATAGCGTTCTCCGAGCAAATTCATGTCTTCGATATAAAACCGGTTGATAGGTTTTCCGTCATATTGTACGCGTCCGTCACTTTGTACATGGATTCCAGGCATACGTGCCAGTACATCGGCCAGATTTCGGTCTTGCGGGCGATGAAAGTTCGACATATAGTAACTGATCGTATCTCCTTGCCGGCGGATGGGAGAGGAAATGACTTTTATCTCACGTAGCGTTAGGGACGATTCTTTGAGCAGAATCTCCGTCTGTTGGGTCTGTGCCGGTATTTTTTGCCGGTACGGTTCGTATCCCAGACGCGAAGTCGTTAGAAGGAATTCTTGTTGAGGGTCTTGTGGGCATTCGAGTATAAAGCTCCCATCCGGTTGCGAATACGAATAGGCCAGAATTCTTTTTCCATCTTCAGTCATGAGTATGATATATACATCGGGAATTGGTTGTCCCGACGTCGCACATTTTAGGATACCTCTTATTTTCTGCTGTGCAGAAAGAGAGAAGATGGTAGAGAGAAAAAAAAACAAGAAACCGTATTTCATAAAAAGATGTTTATTCCTGCTTTTCTAAGGGGATATAGGGTGTGCCACCTTTTTCACGATGCCGTTCATTTTCTCGCTCCTGCTCGGGACTAAGAAGAATTTCTCCTTTTCCTTCCAAGATAAACAGGTTGGTGAAAGTCGTAAAATCGCGATAACGAAGAGCTTCCATCTTCTGATAATCTTTTTTAGTCGTTTTTTTGTAAAGCTTTCCAAATTGTGTTTTATTTTCTATCGAAACAGGCGTTTGATCTTTCAAGGTTTCGAATCCTTGTAGTTCGAACTGAAAAAATTGCTCAGAGTCAATCGCATAAATAATTAATCCAGGCAGTCCCCATAGCTTCCATGGACCTTTATTCAGCGGTATCTCTGGTGCAAAATAAACGGTCCATTTTCTTCCCAGATATATGGCTTGCGCTTCTTTACAGGCATAACCTGCAATTGTTTTCTCTCCTGCTCCAAACGTCCAGGCCGGAAGGAATCTCTTTTCATCATAATAATAGTAATCAACTAAATGTTCTATTACATGAAATTGACCAGGTTCATCCATATTATAAATCGTGGTCTTTGTACCTTTCTTAAACCGGCGATTATCCTCAACCACATCGTAAGCAGATAGCCCTTTCTTCAATCCTGCGATTTTATTTGAATCCCTGACTTGCGTATAACGGCTGTAATACTTAGATGAATTATTGCCAATATCCAAATATATCAGATCGGTCTCTACAAAATCTTTTTGCAGCGGATCTGTTTTATAAGAGAATGTATAGCTTGCCCGAAATAGGAACTGGTCTGTTGTTTTCTGTGGGAAAACAGGCTGAAAAAATAGCCATAGTATAAGTATGTGTATGGATTTCATTGATTTTGTTGTTGTGTTTTTTTAAAGATGTCTTGTCTGCCAATCAAGTCAAGTTATTTTGATATAATCTTAATACACATAGAAGTATTTACCTTCTTGACTTTTCACATTCTTCCTCTGCAACATCAAGGTGGTCAGCAGCTCTTTCTGAATTTTTAAAACTTTCATGACAGATCGTACCTCGGCATGTTGTAATGACGCAATATGCATCTATTTTCTTCTTTGCAGCACCACTATCTATAGGTAAGAAACCGGCTGCTATTACACAAAGCAATAAAATAAAAAACACTTTTCTCATGAGAGAAAAAATTTAAAATGAAACTAATTGCAAAGATATAAGGAGGTTTCTTGAATGGAAATTTTTTTTGTTAAAAAAGTGGTGGATATGTTGTATAACATAAATATTCTATCAAAAGAGGCTTGTGGTTTATTTGATGGCTTTCTTTCCTCTTATGGTCATAAGCGGCAGGAAGATCCAGATGCCGAGGATCGACATGGCTAATCCGCCGATCGTGCCGGCAGCCAACGGAAACCAGAAGGCCTCTTTTTCCGTACCTGCCATAAACGGGACGAAACCGAGCATCGTAGAAACGACAGTCAGGAAGATGGGGATGATTTTGGCGTTCCATGCTTTGAGATATGCGTGTATCGGAGTCAGGCGCGGACGGAGTCGGCGCACACGATTGTACTCGTTCAGGATATAGATGCTGGCATTGACGGTGATACCCGAAAGCAGGATAAACGATGCGAACCCACCCTGATCGAAGTTCAGTCTAAACCAGTAAAACGTCAGAAATACCCCGATAAACGAGACAGGAATCACGAAGATGACGGCCAGCGGCTGCCTGATGGAGTTGAACAGCACTGACGAGGTGAAGAAAATGATAATAATCAGCAGCCCGAGTAGTCCGTATTGTTTTTTGTCTTTGTGTTCCCATCCCCATTGGGTGTCTCGCTGTTCGACGGTGTAGCCCATCGGCAGACGTTCACTGAGCGCCTTTACTTCACGTTCGAGCATCTTCCGCCCCTGTGTCCCCGAACCGATATAGTCGTACTGTAACGTGAGGCGATATTGCTGGTTTTCCTTAGCCACTTCCTGCGGTGCCTGTCCCTGCGAAATGTCGGCCAGCTCGTCCAATTTGTACATACGCCCTCCCATGCGATGTGCGACGTGTCGCAAGGCCCAGATGTCGTAATGTTTCCCCTGATGACTTGCCAGCTTGATGTCTTCGCGTTCACCTTCGATAATCAGCGAACCCGCCCACATGTCTCTTGCAAAGATGGGTTGCAGCGACGCGAACAGGTCGCCCGGAAGAATACCGTCGGCGGCGAGGCGTTCCTTTTTCAGATCGAAAGAGAACTCGCGGTAGTCATCTTTGTACCACGAGAAGTCGGAATTGATCGTTACCTCCTTGATGCGCCGGTTGAGCAGGAGCGTGTTTTTGAGCGTATCGGCCCACGCGGCCAGCTCGTCGTAATTATATCCGTAGAATTTCACGCCATAGTTGCCCGCAAATTCCCTCACGCTGTTATCGAAGCCCTGATCCTGCAATCCGTAGACGCTCCAACTGCCTCCGCCCAGCTCCAGCGCTTTGGTGATGACATTACTTTTGAGCAGGTAAGGAAAACCGCTTCGTTCAGCTGCTTTGGTAAAAAATACCCGGATGGATGCACGGCGAGGATCGGGAATATGGGTCTGAAACTGTCGTATTTCGGAGAAACTGCTTAGATAATGCTCCATCTTCTCGACGAGCGCGTTCATTTGCGCCAGTGTGGTACCGTTTGGCATCGAAGCGGTGATGGTCAAAATCAACTCTTCGTTACGGGTGAAGTAACTGCCTTGATACACTTTGTCGACAAAAAGCCGCAATGTGCCACCCAGTACTTTGTTGACAATGGGTTTGACTTTTTCCTTATACGTGGCGTTGTCAAAAATTCGGTTGTATTGTTCTGCGAATTTCGTTTCTTTTTCAATCTTGTCGGGAATCAGGAAGACAGGCAGTCCGAAAGTCAGTACGATGGCAGTGAAAGGAATCCATTTGCGACGTGAGAGCAGGCGGATCATCGCACCGTAAAAACGGTTAAACCATACGATCAGTCGCTTGGAACGCAGAGGAAACCACCGTAGAATACGCGTGCGGGAGATGCGTTTTTTCAGGCGTATTTTCTCAGCCATGGCGGGAACGAAGAACAAGGCTACCGCGAGCGACACACACAAGTTGACCATCACTACGGCAGCGAAATCCTGCAGGTTCAGGCGTATTTTCTCGTCGAGGAAAAAGATGATCGAGAGGGCACCTACGGTTGTCATCGTCGCCGCTAACACGGGCATGAAAACGTTACGGTTGCCGTGGTGCATGAGGTGGTCGGTCATGATGATCGTATTGTCGATGATCAGGCTTAATGAAATGGTAATCCCGGCCAGCGAATAGAGTTGAATCTCCAATCCGAGGAGATAGTAGAAAATTACGGCAATAGCCAGATTGATGGTCAGACTTACGGTGATAAGGAACAGATAGCGCACGTTTCGGGTAATCAGAAGGACGAAGAGCAGCAGGATAAGGACGGTCAGGCCGCTGCGCAGGTAGATTTTGTTCAGTTCGGCATGGATATATTCGGTGGCATCGTAGCTGCTGTGTATCTCGTATCCGGGCGGAAGCAGGCGACGGATTTCGTCCATAGTCTCTTGAACGCGTTCACTGAGGCGGAGCTGGTTGGCGCTTTCTTCGGCCGTGAGCGAGATGTAAATCGAATTCAAGCCGTTGATGCGGTAATAGCTTTGCGGTTCCTGTTCGGTATGCACTACTTCGACGAGCTGATCCAAGCGAATCAGTGCGCCGTCGCAGTTTTTTACGGTGATGGCGGTGGCATCAAAAGCATCGCTTCGACTGCCTGACATCAGCATGATACGCATCCATGCCGCTGTGCCGTCGGCGCTGCGCGTCTCGGCCATACCCAGAAAGTCGGTCGTGTAGTGTTGCGAAACGGCTTCACGGATGTCGTTGACGGTCACACCGAGGGCTTGCAACCGGTCATTGTCGTACATTAGTTGCCATTCCATCGGTGTGGCGCCGTGTACTTCGATCTTGTAAAGTCCGGCAATATCGTTGAGCCGGGGTTTGATATGGTTCTCGGCATATTGCTGGATGACGACAGGTACTGCGGCAGAGTTGACCGTAAAAGTCATGAAGGGGCGCGCCGCATTTTCGTCGGGGCGACGCACGGAGATGTAGGGGTACGAGACTTCGCGCGGCAGGTCGTGCCATGTTTGCCGAACGATGGTCGATGCTTCGAAGCGGGCGGCATCGATGGGCGTATGTTTGTCCAATTCGAGGGTGACGCTTCCCCATCCGTTACCCGATGTAGAATAAATGTTCTTGACACCTTTGATACGTGCCAGCATCGCTTCGAGCTTCGAAGTCGCCGTCATCTCGATTACACGGGCGGAGTTATTGGGCATCGAGAAGTAGACTGTCAGACCGGGCAACGTGTGTGAGGGCGCAAGTTTGACGGGCAACAGCGGAACAAGCGCCAGTCCCATGAGCGCCACACTCAGAAACGCTACGATAACGGTAAAAGCGGATATGGATTGCGTCTTTTTCATTCAAAACAAGGCTTGGGATTCGTCACGTATGCATTAGTTATCTGTTTTGTCTATTCCGTTTAAATTATATTCAAAAAAAGGATCATCATGATTGGTTGATGTTAAATACAATTTTTCGTTTTTTTCGTCGACTGTGAAGTATCCCCACTGATCTAATTTGTATTTTCTAATAGGGATGCCATTCCAATCATATTGTTCGACATAGATATAGTAGTTTTCTTTTTGAGCAGCTCGCACGACTTCGTACGGTGTACGACCACTATACAGGAAATAGACATAATTCTCCTGTGCACAGGCACCCCAGTAATGTGTTATATTCTGATCCAAGCCATCTATAATATAAGGGGTTTTATCATCAAAATCATCACGTGCAAAATTAATGGTACGAACGGTTTCTGCTTCTAAATCCATAAACTTGATGATCTTGAAATATTTGTAAGCATACGCCATACGGTTTTTAGCAGGATTTACCGCGAAACTTCCGATATATGCGAAAGGTGATTTGCAACGGGCATTTAAAGCCAGATTAAAGACCTCTCGTCGGGAAAGAGAATCGCCGTGTTGTGTCGTTCGGTAAATGCTTTTTCCGGTAGGACTGTTCGCGACAAAGGCAAAATCGTTTTTCTCTATATGAGCAAGTTTCATTTCTTCGCCAAATTGATTTCGCTTCTGTTGAGCGTTAAATACAGAAGGACAATAGATGATTGTTCCATCTTCATGCAGTTTATACAATTTTTGATTGGTCGCTTCAAAAAGATAACATAGCTTATCGGTTTCGGATGTCGGCACAAGCGTTGGAAAAAGAAATTCGTCAGGACCGTTACCGTACATTCCTGTTCCTTTTTGTTGTGTCAGGTTGGGCAGACCGAAAATACGAAAAGGCTGTCTGATGTTTTTCATGATCAGACGATCGTCTTTAATCAACATCTCGCATTCGCCGGGTTTGAAAACGACCGTATCTCCTGTGATGTTTTTTCCTGTCAGTTCGACCGTTTCACCAAAAGGATTTTGCTTCTTGTAGAATATTTCGCCCGCCTCAAGTTCCGGAAACGGCAAGACGGTTACTACCGTGTCAATCGAACCGGTATCAACGGTGATCGGTTTCTGCTTATGGGTGCATGATCCGCATAAAATGATCGTAACGATCAATAAAACACTTTTCTTTTCCATAGGTATATTTATTTTTTCGATTATTGAATATGTTTCCATTCATTTTCTGATCGCGTTAAAGTCTATTTCGATGGTGCGGTTCTTTTCAAAATCGAAAAGGGTGAGTTTACGCAACTTGAAATAGCTTTGCCAATAGTTTTTCAGGGCGGCGATATAGTTGCGCTGCGCTTCCTGCCGACGGTTCGTTGAAAGAGTGAGACTGCTGATGTCTGCTTTGCCGATAATAAACCGTTCCTGCGTCTGTTCGTAGGCGACTTTTGCCAATTCGACGGCTTCTTCGGCGCTGCGGATCATCTGTTGCTGCATGGTGAAATCGCCAACGGTCATAATGATGTCTTCCTCGAGGCGAAGTTCGTCTTGCTGCGCGGTGAGTTGCACGATATTGAGGTTGCTTTTGGCCATATTGTACTGTCCCTTGCGCACGCCCCAGTCGACGAGGGGAATGGAAAGCGTAAGCTCCACAAATTCCCGCTGCGAAGGATTACGATAGACATCGCGGAAGGTATTGGCAATTTGATTAAAGCCGATACTGGCCGAGAAGCCGGCGTTAAACAGCGCTTCCTTTCGTGTTTTGTCCAACTTTTGTTGAGATTCGAGCAGTTGGCGCTTCGATTCGAGGTAGCGGGGATTATTTTGGCGGGCGTGCATGAGTGCATCGTCTGTCGAGATGGCGAATGTTTTGGGGTAGTCGGGTAATTGCAGCGTAATTTTCGTGTTTTTGTCGAAGTTCAGGTAAGCAGCGAGCGCGAACATGGCACGTTTGAGACGAATCTCGGCATTCTGAAACGAATTTTGCGCATTTACGCGGTCGAGCTTCAACGTAAACAGTTCGGCCTGTCCGATGGATGCGATTTTGTATTTCTCTTCGCCGATACGGTACAGTTTTTCGGTATTGCTGCGATTTTCTTCGGCCAGCTCATATTCAGCTTGCGCCATCGCCAAGTCGAAAAAATAACCCGCGGCGACTTCGGCCGTTTCTTCCAACTGTGCAATCAATTCTTTCTGCGCCTTTTCAAATTTGAGGGGCGCAATTTTTCTTTCCCAGCGGAAACGATTGTAACCGATCAGCTCCTGATTATATCCGATACTGACAGGAATACTGCTAAACTGACTTTTTTCGTTCTTCCCGAAATTCTGAATATAACCTAATCCCGTATGGATGGAAAATGTTCCTCCCGTAAGGTCAAAATTTTGCTTCGCGGATAAATTACCGTAAGAAGCAAGCGTCTGTTGCCGGCGATAGATGTCGATATCCTGCTGCGAATCGTACCGGTTGGTGAAAGAATGTTTATAGCTCAGCGGAGTCATGCCGAGGCTCAGCGAAGGTAAGCGATCGGCCCGGAAAGAACGATATTCCCAATAGTTAGCCATGTACATGTTCTTGGCACGAAAGGCGGACAGGGAGCTGTCGCCGGCAAGGCGCACGGTTTCTTCGAGGTTAAGGGTGACCGTGCCGGGTTGTTGCGCCGATAAACGGAAGCCGCACAGCCCGCATAGCAGAACTGCGAACGTGATAAAGCCGCACTTTTTGATTAAATCTTCGTATTTCTTTAGCGTTTTCATATCCGTTTTTTATTTTTTGATTTCGTGATACCGATGATCTGCTTTCCGATAGATTGCCCAATAAACCAACGGGATAATAAACAGACTGACGAGCACTCCGATGACCATTGTCCCGATCATGGCGAGCGCAAGAGGCTTTTGCAATTCGGAGCCCAAATCGAACGAGAAAAGTAGGGGGACCATGGCGAAAATGGTGGTCAGTGATGTCATGATAATGGCACGCAAGCGTTTGACCCCCGCTGTATGAATGGCTTCCATCAGAGGGATGCCTTTTTTGCGCAATTCATTGATCATGTCGAGCTTCAAGATACTGTCGTTGATGATGATTCCGCTGGTAACGATCAGTCCGATGGCGCTCATCAGGTTGAGCGTATGACCGGTGAGCCGGAGCAAAACGAGCGCGAAACCGATGTCGATGGGGATTTCGGCCAGTACGATGAGCGGTTGCAGGAAACTTTCGAACTGCGAAGAAAGGATAAAGTACATGAGCAGCATAGATACGAGCAAAATCACGACCAATTCGCCCAGCATCTGTTGATTGGAGAAAAAACTTCCTCCGAAAACGGCTTCCCACGACGCGTCACTGCGAATCGCCTCGTCGGCTTTTTTAATCAAGGCTTCGGGATCTTTTACGTCGTAATAATTTATGGGAACGTATTCGCCGTTTTTGCCGGCAACGATGGTTTTAACGTCTTCGCCGCGACTGATGCTTACCAGTGCCTGTAACGGAATGAACATGGAGGCGCGACCGGTGGCCGGAACGGTCTGCACAAGCGTTTCACGCAAGACTTCTTCGACAGTCTGCTGCTTACCTGCGAGCGAGATCGGGAGATATTGCTGATAGGAGCGCAGCGTAGCGATCCGATTCTCGCGAAAAGCGGTGCGCAACGTGCGATATACTTCGTTATAATCGACATCATAAAGCAGCAACTTCTCCTTATCGATGGCAACGGTGAACTGCTGCTCAAAGGGAATGCCTTCGGCTTCGACCTCGGTGGCCGACTTCAGCCGCTGCTCGATATGACGGATCGCAGCGGCGTCAGGGATGTGATCGCGCTTGACAGGATAAAGCTGCGCGACGACATCGGCTTCGGAGGTGTCGAATATTTTCTCGAAGATGTTTTCGGGAGGAGAAAATGTGATGACAGCTTGCGGATAGTTCGCTTTCGTCCATTCGGCGAGGTGGCCTTTTAATTTGTCGATATCCAACGCTTTGGCCGTGCGGAAGTAAAGTCGCGCTTCGGACGGGGACAAGTCATTTTCTTTGTCGAGAAGATATTGACGGTGACCGACATAACCGGCATGTTCGATCGTCAACGTATCGGCATACTTCATCAGTTCGCAAATCCTCCGGTTATTTTCGTCTACGTGAATGTTTTCGTTCCATTCTACCATGACCATCGTTTCGGTGTGGTCGATATGAGGCATGGTAGACTTCGGCATAATGCGGAACATCAGCACGCAAAAAGGAATGGAGAGCAGCAAAAACAAAAAGGTGACGGTTTTATGACGGAAGACCCATTCAATCCCCCGGTCGTACCAACGAAAGGCCCAACGGTCGATGCCTTCTTGCACGCGCACGAAGAAATTACCGGCCGACAACTTCCGAAAACGTATGCCGTAGATGATTTTATACAGCACCGGCAACAGCATAATGCCCGTAAAGTATGACACAAGCAACCCAACGCTGACGGCAAAGGCCTGCGCAAAGAAGATAGCACCCGCGATGCCGCTCATAAATACAAGAGGCACGAATACGGCGATAGTAGTGAACGTCGAACTGAGAATGGGGGTAATTACTTCGTTCGTACCGCGTATACAGGCTTCTTCGAGGGAGGTTCCTTGCATACGGTACTGACTGATAATATCGGTCACGATAATGGAACTGTCGATCATCATTCCCAAGGCGAGGATAAGCCCGGATAAAGAAATGATGTTGAGCGACTGTCCGAAAAGATAGAAAAAGATAAACGAAGTCACGAGCGAAGTTACCATACTGATGCCGATTACAATAGGCGACTGGGCATCGCCCAAAAAGAGCAGGGCGACGATAAACACAAGCAGGAAGCCGAGCGAAAGATTTTCCTTGAGGTTGGAAATCGTGTAGTCGAGCAATTCGGTCTGGTTGCGGTTAATCGTAAATTCTACGTCGGGATAACTGCGCTCAAGGTCGGTAATGGTTTCGCCGAGGGAGTTTTTAAGATTTTTCATCGTTTCGTCGGCTTGCTTGATGATGCCGAGTGTGACAGCACGCTTGCCGTTAATAAGCGAAAGGCCTGTCTCGGCTTGACGCACGACGTTAATTTTTGCCAAATCTTTGAGCTGAAAAATACGTTCGTCCTTACGCAAATAAATGTTGCGGACATCATCGGGCGTGCGCAGCAGCGATGAGAATTTAATGTTGTATTCATAATAACCGTCGCGCACAATCATGCTGCCGGGCTCGATATTGTTGGCTGCCAACGTCCTTTCAATATCGTTCAAGTTGATAGAAGCGGATTTCAACTTGTCGATATCGGGAACAATCTGTACATGACGGTGCATCAAGCCTGTCATATCGGCCATCGCGACTTCGGATAACTGCTCAATCCGGCGCTTAACGACGTTATCGGCGAACTCGGAAAGGTCGAGGAACTTTTGTTCGTCGGTCACGGTATAAGGTTTGTCGTCCTTCAACGTAAGATTGAGGTAGAAGACGGGAATATCGGCGGCGCTGGCTTTGATAACGCGAGGGCGGCGGAAGTCGCGCGGAAGGTTGTTCATCGCCGCGTCGATTTTCTCGTTTACTTCGATAAAGGCGAGGTCGGTATGGGTGCCGTAGTCGAATTTTAAGCGAATAATGGCGGATCCGTCGCGAGTCTCGCTACGAATATCGCGGAGTTTGCCGGTCTGCATGAGTTGACGGCGAACGGGTTTGACGGCGGTGTTTTCCAATTCGCGGGCGGACATGTTGTCGCCGGTTATCTGCACGGTGATTTCGGGGATGGCAATGTCGGGCAAGAGCGACACGGGCAGCGTGGCGTAGGTGATGATGCCGATAATCACACAAGCGAGGAAAACCATCAGCACGGCAACAGGACGTTGAAGAAGAAATTTGATCATAAACAAGAAGAATTAAACGTAAATTCTTTTTACCGAAGTCTCTGCTTTATTACATATCAGACTGAAATAAGGCAGGGCTTTGTTCTTTTCACGATATTTCATTCCAATGGCGTAAGCCTTACGCATAAAGGTTTTATATAATGCAGCGCATGGAATGTCCGGATTTATTTTTTTATAGATAGTTTTCATCATATTGTATATTATATTCTTTTAGAAAAAGGAGATATTCTTCTTTAAATGTTAATCTTCGATGATGTTCTTCTTGTTTTAAAATATATTGCGTCGTTTTGTCGTACAAAGAAGGACTTACGGAAAAACCTCCATACCCTCCTTGCCATGCGAAATGATGATAGTAGTTATCTTTCCCCTTTATCCATTTACTGCTTGAACTTTTTATTTTCTCAATTAGTTTAGCTAAAGATATATTTTTTGACAGGGCACACAAAATATGAATATGATCTTCCATACCGTTAATCATAATGGGAATGGAATCCGCAGATTTAATAATGGAGCCAATATATGCATACAATTCGTGAGCATCCTGTTTTCGGATTGGGACACTCGTAGATTTTATATGGAAAATAATATGGATATAAAGTTTAGCTAATGATTGAGGCATATTTTTCTTTTTATGTCAGGCTTTCAGCCCTCCTGAATAATGTATTTGACCTTGCCCCCAACGCTCCGCTTCGCTGCACATTGGGCTGAAATAATACGGGGCTTTACCCCTTGGGTATTGATAATATATTTGATATTGCCCCCAACGCTCCGCTTCGCTGCACATTGGGCTAAAATAATGCGGGGCTTTATCCCTTTGTTGTTGATAATATACTTGATATTGCCCCCAACGCTCCGCTTCGCTGCACATTGAGTTAAAATAATGCGGGGCTTTACCCCTTTGGTATTGATAATATATTTGATATTGCCCCCAACGCTCCGCTTCGCTACACATTGGGCTGAAATAATACAGGGCTTTGCCTCTTTGTTGTTGATAATATACTTGATATTGCCCCCAACGCTCCGCTTCGCTGCACATTAGACTGAAATAATACGGGGCTTTGCCCCTTTGTTGTTGATAATATACTCGACATTGTCCCCAACGCTCCGCTTCGCTGCACATTGGGCTGAAATAATACAGGGCTTTGCCCCTTTGTTGTTGATGATATATTCGACCTTGCCCCCAACGCTTCGCTTCGCTGCACATTGGGCTGAAATAATACGGGGCTTTGCCCCTTTGGTATTGATAATGTACTCGACATTGCCCCCAACGCTCCGCTTCGCTGCACATTGGGCTAAAATAATGCAGGGCTTTGCCCCTTTGGTATTGATAATGTACTCGACATTGCCCCCAACGCTCCGCTTCGCTGCACATTGGGCTAAAATAATGCGGGGCTTTACCCCTTTGTTGTTGATAATATACTTGATATTGTCCCCAACGCTCCGCTTCGCTGCACATTGGGCTGAAATAATACGGGGCTTTGCCCCTTTGTTGTTGATAATATACTTGATATTGTCCCCAACGCTCCGCTTCGCTGCACATTGGGCTGAAATAATACAGGGCTTTGCCTCTTTGAATATATTCTTTACGGCATCTTATTCTATTTATGAATGTCTGTTTTTGGAGGACTGAAAGTCCGATATATTTCAGCCCAATGGCGTAAGCCTTGGGAAGAAAGGTATCATATAAAACAGAGGGCTGAAAGTCTGATCTAATCATCGTATAAATCATATTCATTTGATATAAAGCGTAAAAATATATACATAAACGCCGAAATCGTCTTAATTTTTCCTGTATTTCATCAGCATAATGACGGGATTGGATTCTTCGTTTAATGTCGAGGCGATTTCTTTTAATTTGCCGCTTAGCTTTTCGTTGGCTAAGGCTTCTAATAACTCGGCAGCGGGCAAAACAATGTATCCTGTTTGAGAGTCTTTGAGAGAACGGGATAAAACTCCGGGGCCAAGAATCAAATTTTTATCTTTATAATCCTTCATCCGAACAATGGCTTCGTAAATATCGCCGGAACTTTTTTCAACAAGTAGACCTTTACCGTCAAATTCGCTCGGATCATTCCAATCTATTTCGAGTTTATTAGTCGATAGAAAGAGGTATTTATCTGTTTCGAGCCAGCTGTGCAGAATAGTTTTAGGCTCCATGGTCTGAATAGAAGGCTTACGGATTAAGACGGGAATAAGCTCTTGATTTTGGGTGAAGCGATAAACCGTATCTGTCGAATAATCGGTTAATAAAAAATCGTTGCCGTTATAAACAGCGAAGTAGACGTCGGGCATGGAACCTACGAGGGCATTTCCGTCCGTTTTCTGCGTAAACATCAAACTTACTTTTTTCTCATAAGCTATTGGTATTTCTTTGGTGATGCTTCCGTCTTTCTTCGAAAGAAGAACAAATGCCGTGGGATAATCGTTTATATCTCCTTGAAAGCCGTCGTAAAACAATAAATTGTCCGAATCATAATCATAAAAAGCTTCGGGGCCTCCAAGATACGATCTTTCACGAAATTTCAGCTTGCGCTTATAAGTACCGTCTCTACCGTAGACATTTATTCCGGATGGATAGTTAAGAATAAAAAACTCGTCGTCTTTTTCCGAATAAACCGAAGCCGCCGCTAAATTGTACTCTTCCGGACCATTGCCATAGCGATTGATTTTGCTTACCGGCTTACCTGTTTCCCGACTGAAAAAGATAAAACTGTTTTCTACATGATTACCTCCGATAATAAAATTTTCACTGATGTCGAGAACATACGAAAAAAGATAATCGTCCTTTGTTTCGGGGGCTATGTACTCAATTTCCGCTATATCTTCGACGAGCATATTCTTTTCAGGATACTGTTTTGAAACATCCACCGTAATGATATGGGTCGCAGAGTCCGTATCTGTGCAACTCGCTATCAGAATTACGATAAAGGAGAGGATTATCTTTTTCATATCAACTATGTTTTTATAAAAGAGTTATAACTTACATGAAGTATGTATTTAATTATTTACTCAATATTCAACTTTTTCTTATTTAGCTGAAATAATACAGAGCTTCAACTTTTTGAATATATTCTTTACGACATCTTATTCTATTTATGAATATCTGTTTTTGAAGGACTGAAAGTCCGTTATATTTTAGCCCAATGGCGTAAGCCTTGGGAATAAAGGTATCATATAAAACAGAAGGCTGAAAGCCTGATTTAATCATCGTATGAATTATATTCATTCTATATAATGCGTAAAAACATATACGTAAACGCCAAAATCGTCTTAATTTTTCCTGTATTTCATCAGCATAATGACGGGGTTGGATTCTTCGTTTAATGTCGAGGCGATTTCTTTTAAATGTCCTTTCAGTTCATTTTTCTGATAAGCTTCTATAAGACCGGACGCTTCTAAAGCTATGCAGGCAGCGATTTTTCGATTGTTCGTGCGCCCGGATGCCGGTTTTAACGATACTTCTTTTTTATTGGTGAAATCATCATTATATATGGTACATTCAAATAATGCTTTCTCTTGTCTGTCATATACGAGATCGGTTGTCGGAAATCCTTTGAAGGTGTTTAAATCAAGTTCTTTTTTCATTGTTTGCATAAAATAATACCGGTCATCTGCGGCTGTTACGAAAAGAAATACTTCCGGATCCATCGTATAAATAGAAGGTGTTCGTATTATAAACGGACGTATGTTATCATCCGAATAATTATATATTGTATCGGACGAGGTTCTCATGAGTATACAATGCTCCGACAAAGGAAGAGTTTGACAGAATCCGGGTGTAATGACCATTTCTCCTTCTATAAATACAGGTGTTTTAATTGTTTTAATCGGGACGGAAAGTTCACGAACCACTTTTCCGTCTTGTTTGGAAATCAGAATATGATTTGCTTCTTCATTTTCTATTCCGGGCGAATAACCTTTATAAGCAATGAGATATTTCGTATCATAATCAGATATATCATGATAATAACTTGTATCTTCGAATGTAAAATCGCGTTTAAAATTTCCTTCCAAATCGTAAACTAAGATTTTTCTGGCAGGATAATCGACTATAAACATTTCATGATGCTCTTCATCTAAAACAATGCTGTTTACCTGCGAATATTCCTCCGGTCCTTGCCCTCGACGGTTTATCTTTCTTTGTCCTTTACCCGTAGTTCTTTCATAGACGAAAATATCTCCATCCATGTTCCGATTTGTTATCAGTATAAGATTTCTTCCTATGGCTTTCACAACCCCCTGCGTTGTAAACGTATCGGTTGTTTCGAGAGGGATGTACTCTACATCCATAAGATATTGAAGAGTAAATTCTTTTTTGGGGTAATTAGCTGTTACATCGACGATAATATAATCATCCGCTTTTTGTTTATTTCCTCCTGTGCATGCGGATATACAAATTGAGAAGAGGAATGCGGAAATAACGTTTATTCTTTTCATGACTTTGGTGTTTTATTTGTTTATATACCGGTTTATTTCGTTGTTTTACTCTTTATTTTTTTCGTCTTGAATGACTTTTACGGGCGATTCGTGGGCGAGATTGATGTTGCCGGTCACGATAACGGGATCACCCTCTTTCAGGGTTTCGCCGGTAACGGTATATTCCGTCGCGTTTTCCAGTCCTGTTTGAACGTAGTTCCAGACCGCTTTGCCATCGACTACGGTAAAAACAACTTGTTTACCGGTACGTAATACGACGGCCGTCTTGGGTACGACCCACTGCTTTCCTACGGAGCGGAAGGCGCTGACACGAACGTTCATACCTTCGACAAGTTGCGGGTGATAGCTAACGGTAGCTTTAATCTGTACCATACCGTTTTCGTTGACCCACGGATTGATCTCGGAGACGCGTCCTTTGATTTCAACGTCGGGCATGGAGTAGGGGACGACCTTTACATTGTCGCCTTTCCGGACAAAACCTAATTCGTTTTCGAGTACGGTAAACACGACCTCGAGACTTTGCGTGTCGATGATGTTACAAAATACTTCGGAGGGCTTCGAAAGCGTTTTGGGCTTGGCAAAAAGGTTAGCCACGATGCCGTTGACGGGAGCTACGAGAGTAGCTTGTTTCAGGTCGTAGTCGGCCATGGAATAGTTCGTTTGCGCATTGTTGAAGCCGCTTTTGATTTTGGCTAACCGCATCACCTCGTCGGGAACGGCCGAGAGATTATCTAATTTGTAGCCCTGTCCGATCAGCACGTCGTGCATTTCAAGCTTACTGCGCTCGAGCGCATCCTTGGCCTGCTCCAGTTTATTGTTTAAGGCATAGGTTTCGAGCGCGGCAATGCGTTGTCCTTTGGTTACACGGTCGCCATTGGCTACGAAGACATCGGCAATGATCTCGGAGGTTTGAAATTTTACTTCGGCAACGGTGCGTGCCGATATTTTACCGTTGCTGACAAGCTCATGCTCGAAGTCGACTGTTTTCAGTGGGATTACGGTTACTTCGGCGGGGGCGTCGGGGAGAAGCTGACGGACGTTTTCTTCTGTTTTAGCTTGCTTGTCGGCGTTGCACGCGCCGAAAAGCGCGGTGATTCCCCATGCTGTCATGCAAAAAACGGCAAGATGTTGTATGTGCCTTATATTTTTCATACGGTAGTGTTTAATTCTTTTGTCTTGAAAGTTATATAGAACCTGCATTGTATTCATATATTATATCTGCCTGTTTTATATAAATTATTTTGCAAATATAGTTTTAATATCAATAAACTACGATATTTTCGCAGGGTTTATAATTTCTTAGCATGTGTTTGACTTTGTTTTGTATTATCCCCGTTTCCACGATGTCCCATGCTGTCGCTGATGTATTTGCAGGAAACTAAAAAGGAACGTTGTTTTGTTCTAATGCGTTCTCTCTATGGGTAGTGTAAAAGTCGCATTTTTTATGTAAGTTTGCAGGCCTATTGAAGGCGTCCGACGATGAAAGAAGAGTTTGACATACATAAGGCCGGGAATACGATGCCGGAAACGGAGCGTGAATACGAAAACGCTCTGCGTCCGCTGTCGTTCGAAAGCTTCAGCGGTCAGCCTGAAGCGGTAGAGAACCTGAAGGTTTTCGTGGCGGCGGCTCGCATGCGTCAGGAGGCTTTGGATCATGTACTGTTGCACGGTCCCCCCGGGTTAGGCAAAACGACGCTATCGAATATTATCTCGAACGAGTTGGATGTCGGTTTTAAGGTGACGTCCGGCCCGGTACTCGATAAGCCCGGCGACCTGGCCGGTCTGCTCACCTCGCTCGAAAAGAACGATGTGCTTTTCATTGACGAAATACACCGGCTCAGCCCTATCGTAGAGGAATATCTTTATTCGGCGATGGAAGACTATCGAATTGATATATTGATCGACAAAGGGCCAAGTGCCCGTTCGATTCAGATCGACCTTGCTCCGTTCACGCTTATCGGAGCAACGACACGCAGCGGTCTGCTGACCGGCCCGCTTCGGGCCCGCTTTGGGATCAATCTGCACCTCGAATATTACGACACGGAGACTCTGACAAAGATTATCCTTCGCAGCGCCAACATCCTGAACATCGGTTGTGCTGTGGATGCTGCCCGAGAGATTGCAGGCCGAAGTCGCGGTACGCCCCGTATTGCCAACGCTTTGCTGCGACGTGTACGGGACTTTGCTCAGGTAAAAGGTTCCGGTAAGATTGACAAAGCCATCGCGTGTTATGCCTTGGAAGCTTTGCATATCGACCGTTACGGACTTGATCAGATCGACAATAAGATACTTACGCTCCTGATTGAGAAGTTTCATGGCGGCCCGGTCGGCTTGACTACTATCGCTACGGCACTGAGCGAAGACCCGGGTACACTCGAAGAGGTTTATGAACCATTCCTCATTCAGGAGGGATTCCTCAAACGTACACCTCGGGGGCGCGAAGTGACGGCACTTGCCTACGAACATCTGGGAAAAGCGATAGCGGGGCGTCCCGGTGATTTATTTCAATAAGCGGTATGGCGGAAGGGATGAAGCGTTTGGCGAAGGAAACCGCCATCTACGGGCTGAGCAGCATGATCGGAAGATTTCTGAACTGGATGCTTGTGCCCATGTATACGCGAGTATTGACTGACACCGGCGAATACGGGATCATCACGAATCTTTACGGATGGACTGCCCTGCTTCTCATTCTTCTTACGGGGGGGATGGAAACAGGATTTTTCCGTTTCATCCACAAAACCGACGAACGCGAGCCCATGCGCGTCTATGCGTCGACGCTTGGCTTCGTAGGAGTCACGTCATTCTTGTTCGCCCTCAGCATGTGGGTGTTTCTTTTTCCCGTCAGTGAAGCGCTCGGATATTCCGATCACCCGGAATATATCGGTATGATGGCTGGGATTGTAGCCGTCGATGCTTTTTGTTGCATCCCATTTGCCTACCTTCGCTACCGAAATAAAGCGATCCGGTTTGCAATGATCAAGCTGTTGAGCATCTTTCTGAACATTTTTCTGAACATCTTCTTCCTCGTCCTCTGTCCTCTTATCGACGCCTCGTATCCCGAATGGATCGGGTGGTTCTACCGTCCCGGCTATGGGGTAGGATACGTCATCATCGCCAACGTTTTCACAACGGTTTTTACCTTTTTGATGCTGTTGCCCGATATGATGCCCGGCTTGCGTGTCAGACCGGACATGCAACGCCTAAGGAAGATGATCGGCTATTCGTTTCCGATACTTATCCTCGGCATCGCAGGAATATTTAACCAGACCGCAGATAAAATTCTGTTTCCATTTCTGTTCGACGACAAAGCATACGCCGATTCACAGCTCGGTATTTACGGGGCATGTTTCCGAATAGCGGTGGTGATGGTTATGTTTATTCAAGCGTTTCGTTATGCCTACGAACCGTTTATTTTCGCGAAACACAAAGACGCCGATAACAAAAAATCGTATGTTGAGGCAATGAAATATTTTATCATCTTTGCACTCTTTATTTTTCTCGGAGTGATGTTCTACCTTGATTTGCTGAAACATTTCGTGGATGCGAAGTACTACGACGGTCTTCGCGTCATTCCCCTCGTGATGCTCGGCGAACTTTTTTTCGGTATCTATTTCAACCTCTCGATATGGTACAAACTTACGGACCGTACGCAATGGGGAGCTTACTTCTCCGTGGCCGGCTGCACCCTGACGATCGCCATCATTGTGCTGTTCGTTCCGTCATATGGATTTATGGCCTGCGCATGGGCTTCGTTTGCCAGCAACTTATTGATGATGTTGCTTTCTTATGCTGTCGGGCAGAAATATTATCCCGTCGCTTACGACCTGCGTTCGGCATTTACGTATGGCGCTGTTGCAGCCGTGTGCTATATGGCAGCCATGCTGCCACCCATCGATTCGGTCGTATTACGTCTGTTATATCGGACGGTGTGGTTGTTGTTTTTTACGGGAATCGTCGTGAGGAAAGATTTGCCCATAACGGAAATCCCTTATCTTAGTCGATATTTTGGTCACATAAAAAAAATCAAATGATGGAAAATACCTTGTACCGACAAATCAAAACTTATCTGACTCGTCATTTCGATGTACGACAGGAAAAAGAAGATGAAATAGAAACGATCGAGTCGCTGAAAAAAGGAGTCGAGTTCCGAGGCACAAATCTATGGGTGTTGATTTTTGCCGTGTTCCTTGCCTCTTTGGGGCTAAACACCAACTCTACGGCTGTCATCATCGGAGCCATGCTTATCTCCCCCCTGATGGGGCCGATTATGGGCTTCGGATTAGGTCTGGGGATTACCGACTTCGATCTGGTCAAGCGTTCACTTCGTCACTATTTGACAGCAACAGCCTTCAGTGTGGCTACGTCAACCGCTTTTTTTCTTATCTCGCCCATCAGCGAGGCGCAAAGTGAGTTGCTGGCGCGTACATCTCCCAGCATCTACGATGTACTGATTGCATTTTTCGGAGGGCTTGCCGGCATCGTGGCCAGCTCCACAAAATCGAAAGGAAACGTGATTCCCGGGGTGGCCATTGCTACGGCATTGATGCCTCCATTGTGTACAGCCGGCTTCGGACTGGCCAGCGGAAATTTAAGTTATTTCTTCGGCGCTTTCTACCTCTATTTCATCAACACTGTTTTTATCAGTGTCGCCACCTATATAGTTGTGCGCATCTTAAAATATCCTCGCAAATCATTCATCGATAAAAAGCGGGAAAAGACGGTGCGTCGCTATATGACCATCATTGTCATTTGCACGATCGTTCCAAGCATTTACCTCAGTTACCGCGTATTTGAAGCGACACTTTTCGATCAGCAGGTTCGCAAGTTTATCAATGAAGAGTTACACTTTCCGAATACGCAGATACTAAGCCGTTCGGTTACCAATACGGGCGATAAGAAGGAAATCAAAGTGGTACTGATTGGCCAGACGATCCCCGACATCATGATCTCGACCGCACGGTTGAAGATGTCCAACTACGGGCTGAAAGACATCGATCTGATTGTGCAACAGGGTTTCGGGAACGAGGAAGTCGATATCAATGAACTGAAGACGATGCTGATGAAAGACCTCTATAAAAACAGCGAAGACCTGCTTGAGGCGCAAGCCATTCAAATAGACTCGCTGAAGCAAAGCCTTGATCGTTACAGACATGCCTCGGATATGACACGTACGCTGCTTCCCGAGATGCGGGTGCTTTATCCGTCTATCGAACAGCTTTCGTGTACGCAGACTTACCTCATGGAAACAAACAAGTCGAAACAGGATACCGTCATGCTCGTTTATTTGAAAGCTCGGCTGAACATCGGGACGGATGATCGGAAGAAGCTGGTACAATGGTTGTCGGCTCGTACCAAAGAGAAAAATATCAAACTTATAATCGATAATAAATGAAACGGACAAACAAAATTTGGGTAACAGCTCTGCTGTTACTGGCAACCGTCGGACAAGTGTTTGCCGACGAGGGAATGTGGGTATTGAAAGAGTTGAACAGGCAGAATTTAGCGCGTATGCAGGAACTGGGACTTACGATCCCTGTCGAAACGTTATACAGTGAAACCAATCCATGCATAGCTAACGCAGTCGTTATTTTCGGAGGCGGCTGTACGGGCGTTACCGTTTCCGATCAGGGGCTGGTTTTGACCAATCATCATTGCGGATACGGAGCAATCCAAAAGTTGAGTAGCGTAGAGCACGATTATCTGAAAAACGGATTTGTCTCGCAAAACATGAGTGAAGAGCTGCCCGTCGAAGGTTTACGGATACAGTACCTCAAAGAAACCGTCGATGTCAGTGAACGCATTTTGTCACAGATCGAAGGGGTGGATGATGAGTTCAAACGCATTACCAAGGCCGATTCGATCGGTCAGGCGATCTGCGACTCGATCGGAAAAGACAATTCTTCGTTGAGCGCCAGAGTGATTCCGTTTTATAGCCGGAATAAATATTACTTAGTCGTTTATAACGTCTTCCGCGATGTGCGTTTGGTCTTTGCGCCCCCGTCTTCGCTCGGGAAGTTCGGAGGAGATACGGATAACTGGATGTGGCCGCGTCACACCTGCGATTTTTCCGCTTTCCGTGTCTATGCCGATGCCAACAACCGACCTGCCGAATACAGCGCAAGCAACCGCCCTTACCAACCGGAATACGTTGCCGAAATATCGTTGCGGGGATATGACGAAAAAGATTACGCCATGACGATCGGCTTCCCCGGGCGTACGAACCGTTACCTCTGCTCATGGGGAGTGCAGCAACGCATCGAAGACAGTAACAAACCGCGTATCGAAGTACGGGGAATCAAGCAGGACCTCTGGAAGAAAGCCATGCTGGCGAGCGATGCCGTGCGCATCAAATACGCTTCGAAATATGCCGGAAGCTCGAACTACTGGAAAAATTCGATCGGAATGAACCGCGGCCTGGCCCGGCTCAATGTCATCGACCGTAAGAAAACCGAAGAAGCAGCTTTTACGGCATGGGTCAATCAAATGCCTGCACGCAAAACGCAATACGGAGATGTGCTTCATCTTTTGGAAAAAGGCTATACCTCCTCGGCGGAATATCGGAAATATGCAACGTATCTTATGGAAGCCTTTGCCGGGGGAACCGAGATTATTCGTCTGGCACGGATTATCCGCAGTGTGGATGTGAAAAACAGTACGCCCGAAGAAATCGACGAACGGATCGATGGCGATCTCCGAGCCTTCTACAAAGATTACGAACCGGCACTCGACCGACACGTGCTGGCGGCCATGATGAAAATCGTAAAAGAACGCGTACCCGCATCGTTCCTGCCCGACATTTACGGCAAGGTAGACAAGAAATACAAGGGGGATTACGAGAAATATGCCGCCGATGTTTTCGGGAACACTGTGCTTACCTCGTTCGAGAAAGTGTCAGCCCTGTTAAAGAACCCGAAACAGTATGAAAAGGTGATGAAGAAAGACCCGGCAGCTGTATTGTCCTTGTCAGCAACGCTTGCCGTATATGACATACAACAGCAAGTGGCAGCATGGGACAACGATATCGATAAAGGCGAACGCCTCTATTGGGCCGGATTGAAGGAGATGTATCCCGACCGAAGTTTCTATTCGGATGCCAACTTCACCATGCGTATGAGCTACGGCACAATCGGAGGATATCGCCCTTACGACGCCGCGTGGTATAATTTCCATACGACCGACAGGGGAATTCTCGAAAAAGAAGACCCGATGAGCAGTGAATTCCGGGTACAGCCGGAAATCCTGAATCTGGTCAAAGCGCGTGACTTCGGTCCGTACGCCAACGAACAAGGCGAGTTGCAATTGTGCTTCCTCTCGAACAACGACATCACGGGGGGCAACTCGGGAAGTCCCGTTTTCGATAAGCACGGACGTGTCATCGGCCTGGCTTTCGACGGCAACTGGGAAGCCATGAGCGGTGACATCGCTTTCGAACCCGACCTACAGCGCACCATCAGCGTCGATATCCGTTATGTGCTTTGGATGATTGAGAAATGGGGCAAATGCACCCGGTTGATCGAGGAACTGAAACGGGTTAAATAACGGACGGGCAGAAGACATGTTTTTTTCAATCATCGTTCCCATATACAACCGCCCGGACGAAGCCCGGGAACTGCTGGAAAGCCTTGCGTCACAGACGTATAACGACTTCGAACTCGTCTTGATCGAAGACGGTTCTTCTCTTCCATGTACGGCCGAAGTCGAAGCTTTTCGCCCGAAACTCAATATTCATTACATCGTCAAAGAAAATACCGGACGAAGCGATACCCGTAACGTAGGGATGAAACATGCCCAAGGACGTTACTTGATCTTCTTCGACTCGGACTGCATCATCCCGCCCGATTACTTCGAGACGGTTCGGAAAAATCTTCACGACGATTATGCCGACTGTTTCGGTGGACCGGACAGGGAACATCCCTCGTTCACGACAACTCAGAAAGCAATCAGCTATGCCATGACTTCGTTTTGGACCACCGGTGGCATACGGGGCGGAAAAACCCATATGGAGAAATTCAAACCGCGTACGTTCAACATGGGATTTTCGAGGGAGGTTTATGAAAAGGTCGGCGGATTCAAAGATATGTATGGAGAAGATATCGACCTCAGCATACGGATACAGCAGGCTGGCTTCGTAACCAAACTGTACCGGAATGCGTTTGTGTATCACAAACGTCGCGGCAATCTGAAAAAGTTCTACAAGCAGGTGCATATCTTCGGACAGGCACGCATCAATCTCTATAAACTGTATCCCGATTCGCTCAAGCCGGTGCATGCGTTGCCGGCGCTGTGCGTTATCGGGAGTATCGTTGTTCTGCTGTCGGCCGTCTTTATTTCACCCTGGTTCCTGCTGTTTCCGGCCGTTTACCTCTTGCTGCTATTTGCCGATGCATTGCTGAAAACGAGAAGTTTTCCTATCGCAGGACTGTCGGTTGCCGCTTCGTTGATTCAGATTTTCGGCTACGGGCTCGGATTTATCCGTTCTTTTGTCGACAAAATCATTTTCAGGCATGGACTCGAAGATTTGGAAACGTTGAAAAGGGTATACAAATAATTCTCGCTGCCCGATAAAAAAGACTCTCTTTTTTGTTTCGAGAATGGCTTTTATCGGGCAGCAATGTTTCTATTCGGCTCCGTATGTCTTTGATAATCGGATTTAAATCGTTGCGGCAAAGTCTGTAAGAAAAGAATCTTAATCGATTTTGAATTTGACTAGTTTGATTCCCTCGTCTTTTTTATCTCCCATGATTGCGTAGCCGTACTTATCGTTATTTTCAATAACAACATCATACAGACCGTCGTCAAAATGCAGCATCCCGGCCGGATTTCCTTCCCAGTCGAAGACGGCAATCAGGGTACCGGAATTTTTATAGCGGCTATCGTCTCTATATTTGGCATAGATACGGGCGTCGGTACATGCCATTCCCCAAATTCCGTTTACGACGTTTTCGGCACATTGAACGAAAGGATATTTTACGTTCTTTTTCGTTACTTTGTATTCAGGTTCAAAGAAACGTTTCGTAACCGAAGGCCGGATTGTTTCCTTACAGTCGAAAATTTCGAGGATGCATCCGCTCCATGTGGCATGGACGAATTTTTTGCCGTTGGGCTTTACGGCTAATCGCCCCATGTAGGAGAAATAGGAATGTTCGACCGCTATAAATTCGTCCGGTTCGTTTAAACGGGGATATTCGTTACACGTACTGACCGTATCGACAGAGGCTGTTTTGATAAACCGGTAAGAATTCCCGAAGAAACTGCTATAGGCTGTGATAAACTGACCGTTTCCGATCGAAAAACACATATCGCCTCTGGTGTTCTTTGTTTCGGGAGGCAACATGTATTCATTAGCTTCGACGACAATCTCGCCGTTGTGGTTACGGATAGCGTATTCCACCATCTTGGTTTGCATCGCATCGTAACAATAGACTTTGTCTTCTTTCCGATCGGTCGAGTATCCCATAACAGGCCATGAGATTTCGCAGGGCCCCTGTCCGATGGTTCCGAAACTCTTTATATAGGCCCCGCTGTTTTTCGAAAACAAATGAAAGACATAGTCGTTTATATCCGTCTTGCCGGAGCAGATAAGCAATGTGTCGAGTTGATCGATGCTCCCGATATCGAAAATAAACGAATCGTTCAGGCATTCGACAGTTATCTCCTTTGTTTCGGGAAATACGGGAGCAGCATAACCTTCATCTACCGACTCCGTAGAGTTCTTGCACTGAAGAAAAAAAAGAAATAAGGAAAATAGAAATACGATATGCTTGTTTTTCATATGTACAAGAGTTTCTTATTTGCAACTACTAACCGGAGTACCACAAACACTACATACTCCTGAAACAGATACTAAATTATCTCCATAACCGGTACTTTGATATAAAGCATCACATGCACAACATCTATAAAAACAATGACTTTCCGTATTTTCGTCCGTAGTACGACAATCCCCACTAACATTACCTGCTGCTAATGCTTCAATATTTTTTATTGCCATCTCCGAAAGATCGGTATCTTTCTGCATGCTCCTGTTCACTCCGTAGCCTGTAGCTACCATCACTGCGAGGGCAAATATTCCTCCTAAAATTTTTGTCTTCATCATATTTTGGTTTTAAAATTTGTTTTGCAAACATATAGCGTCTTTTTGATGTATCCAAATAATGAGTTGTTCTTTTTGTTTTTTTTTAACCATTTAAAGGGGTATTGTTTTATCATCTAAGTGTGATTTTTTCTTTTAGAACTATTGTCCAATATTAAAGATGATTTTTTTTGTACTCGGCAAAAAAGAAGATGTTTTTTTGAGAAAAGAAATAAATAACTCTACAAAATTGTATATTCCGCCATTTATCGTACTGATATTTTTAACCCAAATTACGCGATACACTGTTCGGCGTTTACCATTAATAATGGACGTATGAATGTACGACAAGGGTCACGTCAGGCTTACAGCCCTCCGCCGAGATGCGATGCCTTTTTCCCCAACACTTCGCATTGGGCTGAATGATCTTGCCCCCTATTTATTAATGGTTAATTGTCATGCCGGGTACATGATTCGGCGTGTAACACGCATAACCATTACCCGAAAGGGCTGAAAGCCCAAATTATTTCAGCCCCATCCCGCAAGGGTGGGGTATCGACATCCGGACCTTGTTCGGAGGGCTGAAGGCCTGAATTAAATTCATGCTTATTGGTTCTATTGCGGAATCTGGGTTTAATCAGGACAATGCTTATAAAGGGAAAGAGATAGGATGTTGCAGATAAGGATATTTGGGGAATCTTTTCTATATTATTGAATGGATTTCATAAAACGTTCCCACCTGATTTGATGGGAATAAGGGTCGATGGATTTCCAGATAAATGATGCTTTGCCAATGATCAGCTCGTCGGGAAGCAACTCCTGTTGTGTTATCCGATTCAGTTTTTGCTCGGCGGCAAAGCCTTTTCTGCCAGAGTGAATCTTATTTTTTAACGCTGGATTCGCATTATTCGTATATTAATAAAGACCGCTCGGTTATTTTATACGAAATTGAATGCAATAATTCTGAAAAACGCGGTCTTTATTATTTGTTGAAATTTCAAAAAAAAACAGAGTTGATTTTCTCCTAATAACGTCTTTATTACTGGCGTATATTCCTATGTGTCCAATAAACATTATAAGTCGTTTTTAAGCTTTGCCATGACTATTATCGGATCACTATCGGCTGATATTTCGCCTAGGCCCTCAACATAAACTTTTTCATCCATATCATTAAAATAAAGATCGGGGAGAATAATATCGACTAAATAATCTTCATGCAAAACTTGGTGTACACATCCGAAAAAATAGGAACTAATATAAAGCCGATCGGGAAAGACAGAAAGATCATTTTTTATCATCTTGGCGTGATAAACTTTTTTGCTTTTTTTGAATTTTACATATTGACGAAAATCACTTTCTTTGATCCATCGTTCTGTATCACTCTCTTTGAAGTAGTATGAAAATGCAAAGATTCTGTCATCATAGATGTTCAGTACTGGAAAAGAAGCCACATGATTCATATTCCGAATATATTCCATCTGTTCTCTCGTCGATTGAAGTCCTACAAACTCACTCATATTATATGTCCCAAAATCAATTTGGAATAAAGGAATTGCTTCCCAATCTTTTAATTGATAAAATCTATTTCCATACATGGGCGAGAAGAAAAGTTCTTCTTTGTTATTAATTGAAAAACACTCATTCGTCATAGAGAAGTAATGGCGCTCTGTTATAATCTTTTTATCAAACAAAACCTTAAAATTATTCTCGCTATCACAGATGACCAAGTCGCCATTTGTATCTTTGTCGTTTATATGATTGTCTATTTGTTGGATTGCGAAGTAGAATAATCCTTTATGTCTCTTTACTGAATTTGCACTGATGTCTGGATAGGACAAGGTTGTGTTTATATAATCAAAAGACAAATTCTTATATCGTAAGATGGATTGTTTTCCGCCTGTATAATTTACAATCTCAATATAAGACTCATCATCATCAATAAAAACAGGTCCTATACGAGAGTATTCACCTGGGCCTCGCCCTTTTTTATTCAGTTTTGTCACTAATAGACCTTCTTTATTAAAAACAAATATAACTTGTTGGCTTATATCTACAGCATAGATGTATTTTTTTTTGATGATGATTTCTCGTATCCGTCCCATTGCATCTCCTGAGTCTATTTGCAGCTTGATGCATTTGATAGAATCTGCAATTTCTGATAATGGAATAAATTCATCTGCTTCCATGGGATGGATATTGATTGTTTCTATCTCAGAAGAAGTCTGGCTATTTCTTATATTGCATCCGTAAAACGCATACATTAAAATGAATAATGTGATTGTTTTTTTTAATCTCATATCAATGTGGATGTTGAATTTATTTATTTTGGAATGTGTGCTGAGATTATTTATAAAAGTTATCTGTCCGAACTTTTCTTTTTAAATTTGATAATTTTCTGTTTTTGTTTTTACATGATTGGTGTATTAATGAGGGCACCAAATTTCAGTCTAAAAAACTATTTTTATGATTTTTGATGCCCCGACTTTCAAATGCTCATTCACAACTGCAAGTACCAAATGACAAATCACATTTAGGCTTTAATCCTGAAGGGCAACATGCCGTACACGATCTGCCAAAAGAGTCAGTCATAGAGCAAGTTCCTCCTGGGCAACCTATTGTATTGCCATCGCCATCGCCTCCTTCAAACCAAGCCAAGGCCTCCACATTGCTCAATGCCACATCTGAAAGATCGGTATCTTTCTGCATGCTCCTGTTCACTCCGTAGCCTGTAGCTACCGTCACTGCGAGGGCAAAGACCCCTCTTAGAATTTTTGTTTTCATCATATTTTGATTTTAAAATGTGTTTTGCAAATATATGGCGTTTTTTTGATGTATCCAAACAATGAGTCGTTTTTTGTATTATTAACAATTTTAACACTGTTATATTGTTATTCATTATTCAAAGACTGTATTCTTCTCTTAAATTTACCGTTAAGAGCATCGTACTTGAATGAGAAAAATCACGAAGATAAATTTATGGGATCGTCACATGGTAGATTATTTCAAAATGGGCGACATCAATTTATGATTTTCATAAAACGTTTCCATCTGATTTGATGGGAGTGAGGGTCGACGGATTTCCAGATAAACGATGCTTTTCCGATGATCAGCTCGTCGGGGAGCAGTCCCCAATAGCGTGAATCCTGGGAGTTCTCGACCTTGTCGCCGCCCATAAAGTAATAATCATGCGTAAACGTGTAGTAGGTAATCGGGGTGTTTCCGTCGCGCAATGTATCCTTTTCGATACGTAGCGTGCGATCGGTCTCCCATTCGATGATTTTCCGATAGACAAGCGCTTCTGTTCTGCCTAATCGGATACGGTCGCCTTTGCGGGGAATGTATAGAGGACCGAAATTTTTGATATTCCATCCCAATACGGAATCTCCCGGAAAAGTATCATAAATGCCTTTGGGTATTTCCTGCCGTGTCGTCCGACTTAGTTTTTGTTCTGCGGCGAGATTACCGTAATGTCGGACCGTATCGGAGTTCATGCGGTAGAAACCGTTCACGATACGCAACGTATCGCCCGGCAATCCGATGCAGCGTTTGATGTAACATTTAAACATATCCATCTCGATTTTATCCCATCCGTGAGGGTGGGGGATATGAAAAACAACTACATCGTTATGTTTGACATGGGTGTATCCGGGAGTGCGTCTGATTTTTACTTTTTTTCTTTCGAGGGCATCGAAAAGATCGAAGAGACGCGCTCCGTAAGCCAATTTATTGACTAAGACATAATCGCCGGGAATAATGGCAGGTGTCATCGAATCTGTGGGTATGCGGTATGACCCAAACACGAACACACGCATGAGGAGGAATCCGATGATGATCATCGAGATGCCGTTGAATACGTTCAGGGCGATATTTAGCACTCTTCCGAGCTGTTGTCGTTTAGTTTTTTTTATCATCGGTCGCATTTTTCTTTTTTAGTATTTTTTCGACTTCGTCACGCATCTCGTCAATGGCCGTTGAGTGTACTTTGGCTTCTTTCTTTAAAACAATCGATGCAGCCCATTGCATTTTTTCAGGCGGATAACCGGCCGCAGAATCGGCATACAACTTTGTGAGCAAATAGTACGGATAAATCCTTTCGGGTATCAGATAGGTTGCATTCATATAGCATGCTTCCGCCTTGCGATAGGCTCCCATTTCGTGATAATTACGTCCTTTGACATTATAAAACATCGGATCGCAGCTTATCCGGAGCCCACGTGATAAAATGCTGTCAGCCTGTTCGTTCCGTTTTTCAGCATTAAGCGTCACTGCATACTCGAAAACGAATTTCGGATCATGATTCAACTGCGGATAAAGACGAATATAATCATCGATTATCTTGGAGTATGCCTTCATCGTATAAAAGGGACGTATCTTTTCCCATTCCTTACTTGCCCGATGATAAGAAAGCCATTGCATTATACAAATCGATAAGCCGGCGACCAGAATAAATACAGCAAAGGAAGTAAAAATAAAAATTTGGCGGTTTTTAGAAAACTTCGATAAAGAAAACTCTGTTTGAGAGATACAAATTGTTGCAAGCAGTACCCAAACTACCAAAAACTCCCACAAATAATAGGGATATGATGCGATTGCAAAAACAGACAGGCTTAGAAAACTTCCGGCAGCTCCTGTATGTTTGTTTTTTATTCCATGACAAATAATCAGCCCTGTGAGGAAAAGGAACAAAATACCGCCTGCTATTCCTTGTTCGAGAAAAATACGCAGGTATTCATTAAACGCATATTCAGGGCTTCCGGCAACATGTTTTTCTATTGCGGAAGCTTCTCTTTCTTTAAAATAATTCATCTGCGATTGGGCATACGCTGCAGGAAATCCACCGAGACCAACATTTTTCAATGAGGTATTTTGGATAGCCAAGGCCGTTATTTTCCATATAAATAATCGTCCGTTGGCAGAATCTTTTTTAAATTGATAGATGCCATAGATGACTCCGCCGGATAACAAGCAAAACAATGCGATGCATAAGACGGCTCTTCTCCGGTATTTTTGATATAAGTCTTTCAACTTGTCTGTTATTCCGGTCTCATATATCACAACGAGCATACAACCGATAACAGCCGCACCCCATGCGGTACGACTTAAGGTAGCCGGAAAAACCAACAGACAAACCATACCGATGGAGAGAAACACATGTCGGAGAATCTTCTTTCTTTTCCTGAAATAAAGCCAGTAGTGGAAAGTCAAAGGAAACATCAATGCAATAAATCCACCATACGGGCCGGGATTGAGAAATGTTCCGGTAGTCTTAAACAACTGATGCCCGGAAGGAAAGAATCCGTATAGCTGACCTAACCCGATGATTGCCTCGACAAAACCGACGATTAAAATACCATAGACAGCCCCTTTTGATAGAGCCGGGAAAAAGAAAAAGCAAAGCCTGCATAAGCCCCATAAGATTCCCATCTGAATAATCGTCAAAAGCGATTCGGGGGCAAGAGACAAACGATAGTCGTATGTTAAAAAAATGATGACAATAAATACAAATGCAATTATATCTATTCGATTATACTTAATCACGATCTTTTAATTTGTCTTTACTTCCCCTTTTAAGTTTATCGTTAATGGCGAAGTGTCCATATTACCGTAGATAGAGACTGTTTTATGGATAGGCCCCTTCTTATCGGCATGATAGGTGAGATTAATTTCGGTGGTGTTACCGGAAGCAACAGGTCGCTTAATATAGTCAATATGTACGCATCCGCATGATGTTCTTGCGTCATGTATAATAAGCGGTAATTTCCCGATATTACGTATCGTAACGCAGATTTTACGGCTGTCACCTTCTTTTAAAGAACCCAGATCGAACTCCGTTTTGTCGGCTTCTATTCGGGTTATTCCCGACGGTTGAACAGATGGATTATGCTTACCGTTTGAAATGGTAGACAGATAGATATCTCTGATCTTCCGGTTATGGACCGGGTTGCCGATACAGATTACTTTATTTTCTTTGTCTACCAGAAAGCATTGATACATCTGATGAGAAGGGAAGTGATTGATCCGGTTCATTCTATTCTGCTTATCGATGCAGACCGGGATATGGATGCTATCTCGTCTCAACAAGAATGAGATTTCACGCAGATCTTTAGGATAAAAAAAGAATAATACTGGAACTGCACCATTTGTTAAAGAATCAACTTCAGTAATAAATTCTTTCCATTTATGTAATTGAAGTTTACATTCCGTACAACCAACAGAATCGACATACATGATAATTTTATAATCCGAAACCGATATATTATATTTGACTGTGTCTTTTCCATATTTCGTGAAAATAAGTTCTTCCGGAAAAATGATCTCTTTTCCCTGCCACGATTTGATCATCTCTTCTATCTTCTTTTTCGTAGTATTTCTTCTACTACATGAACAAAGAGATAATCCTATAGCCAAATAAAACACGCCAATATGTAAGATTCTTTTTAGTCTTTGACTAATCGTGATTTGGCGTATAGGTTGTTTATAGCGCAGCAAAATAATATTACTATAATAGTTCATATTCTATTAATATGCCTTCTGGATTATAAGCAATTCCATAAATAGAATGAGTCTCTCTATTATATCTCATAGAATAAAGAGGAATATCTAGTATATATCGCTTGACAGGATTACCATTCCAATCATATATGAGCAAATTTTCACAATGATGATTTAATGTTCCGAATTTATTAAATGTTTTGCCCGAATACAATGCATAAACATACTTGTCATCACAGTCTACAGCGCAGAAGCCTACTTTGTTATTTTTTGAGAAAGCAATATTTCCTTTTTCTTGAATCTCAAATATAGGAGCATAATAAAGTATTTGTTTATATTCTATTATTCCATTATTATTAATATGACAAAAAGAAAGAACACCATGCTTTTGTGTAGCTGCAATCATTTTATGATTGTCAGGCGAATTAGCCATCAAAGTACTGATGTATAATATGGAAAGTTGGGTCTTAGGAATGTCTTTTGTTTCTTCAAATATCGGAAAGTCCACGGTTGAAATGGTTTCTCCCTGTTTGTCTATATGCGCTAACCAATAATCGTTGAAAATACCTGTCGCTATATAGTTCGTATCTATGCAGTTCACCATAAACAAGCGATTCGGCGACTTGATTTTCTCTATTTCTTTTATTATTAACCGTGTAGACATGTCTGATGAAAATTGAATTTCATTGATTTTCTTTTGCGATATGTCGAAAAATACGATTTTATCGTTTTTGTATTGAAAACTGCCGGGCATCCCGACGTCATGAGGACCAGAACCTCTTTCTCCTCCTTTTATCATGCTGCGCGATAAAGGATCAACGAGGTTAAACATATTTTTTACTTGAGTGTCATAGATAAAATAATTGCTGCCGACTTGGATTGCATCGGCCGGTTTTAATATTTCGTAATCTTCTAATTGGATGATTCGAGATGGTTTAATTTTTTGCTCTTCTCTTTTGTTGAAGTGGACAATTGGGTCATTGATTTTATCAGAGCAAGATGTATAAATGTGTATCAACATTAGACTTAAGATGTATTTAACCCACATTGATTGTCTCATTTTTCCAGTTAGTTGTATTAATCAAACAGCCAATGAGAATATGTAATTTTTTCACACATCCTCATTGGTTGAAATTACTATAAGTAAAATTCACCTTCTACAAATAGATCATTCGGATCGTTTTCTGTTGGAGGATAATAGCACCAGCAAAAAGAGCACGTTTCCATACAAGGAAGAAATACATCAATTTCTCCAGCCAAAGCTTCTACATTTTTCAATGCCATCTCCGAAAAATCGGTATCTTTCTGCATACTCCGGTTCACTCCGTAGCCTGCAGCTACCATCACTGCGAGGGCAAAGATCCCTCTTAGAATTTTTGTCTTCATCGTATTTTGGTTTTAAAATTTGTTTTGCAAACATATAGTATCTTTTTGATGTATCCAAAACAATGAGTTGTTTTTTGCATTATTAACAGTTTTAATACTGTTGTATCATTATTCAAAGACCGTATTCTTCTCTTATCTTAAATTTACCGTTAAAAGGCATCGTACTTGAATGAAAAAAATCACGAAGATAAATTTATTGGATCGTATTTGACTCCGTATGTCTTTGATAATCGGATTTAAATCGTTGCGGCAAAGTCTGTAAGGAAAGGATATTAATCGATTTTGAATTTGACTAGTTTGATTCCCTCGTCTTTTTTATCTCCCATGATTGCGTAGCCGTACTTATCGTTATTTTCAATAACAACATCATACAGACCGTCGTCAAAATGCAGCATCCCGGCCGGATTTCCTTCCCAGTCGAAGACGGCAATTAGGGGACCGGATTTTTTATAGCAACTATCGTCCCTATATTGGGCATAGATACAAGCGTCGGTACATGCCATTCCCCAAATTCCGTTTACGACGTTTTCGGCACATTGAACGAAAGGATATTTCACGTTCTTTTTCGTTACTTTGTATTCAGGCTCAAAGAAACGTTTCGTAACCGAAGGCCGGATTGTTTCCTTACAGTCGAAAATTTCGAGGATACATCCGCTCCATGTGGCATGGACGAATTTTTTGCCGTCGGGCTTTACGGCTAATCGCCCCATGTAGGAGAAATAGGCATGTTCGACCGCTATAAATTCGTCCGGTTCGTTTAAACGGGGATATTCGTTACACGTACTGACCGTATCGACAGAGGCTGTTTTGATAAACCGGTAAGAATTCCCGAAGAAACTGCTATAGGCTATGATAAACTGACCGTTTCCGATCGAAAAACACATATTGCCTGTGGTGTTCTTTACTTCGGGAGGCAACATACATTCATTAGCTTCGACGACAATCTCGCCGTTGTGGTTACGAATAGCATATTCCACCATCTTGGTTTGCATCGCGTCGTAACAATAGACTTTGTCTTCTTTCCGATCGGTCGAGTATCCCATAACAGGCCATGAGATTTCGCAGGGCCCCTGTCCGATGGTTCCGAAACTCTTTATATAGGCCCCGCTGTTTTTCGAAAACAAATGAAAGACATAGTCGTTTATATCCGTCTTGCCGGAGCAGATAAGCAATGTGTCGAGTTGATCGATGCCTCCGATATCGAAAATAAACGAATCGTTCAGGCATTCGACGGTTATCTCCTTTGTTTCGGGAAATACGGGAGCAGCATAACCTTCATCTACCGACTCCGTAGAGTTCTTGCACTGAAGAAAAGCAAAGCAGGAAAGAAGCAGAAAAAATACATGTTTCTTTTTCATATCTTATTTATATTTACTGCTGCAAACTTACGACATTTTCGTAATATAGACAAAAATATCTCGCTTATTTTTGCCGTATTACCGAATAGATTTCATAAAACGCTCCCATCTGACTTGATGAGAATCAGGATCGATAGATTTCCAGATAAATGACGCTTTTCCAATGATCAACTCATCAGGAAGCAATCCCCAGTAACGTGAATCTTGTGAGTTTTCGACCTTGTCACCACCCATAAAATAATAATTGTGTGTAAATGTGTAGGATGTAATCGGGGTGTCGCCATTATATAGTGTATCGCGTTCGATATGTAGCGTATGTCCGGTTTCCCATTCGATGATTTTTTTGTAGATAAGCGTTTCCGTTCTACCCAATCGGATGCAGTCTCCTTTGCAAGGAATATACATGGGTCCGAAATTTTTGATATTCCATCCCAATACGGGATCTCCCGGAAAAGTATCATAAATGCCTTTGGGTATTTCCTGCCGTGTCGTCCGACTCAGTTTTTGCTCGGCAGAAAAATTACCGTAATGCCTGATTGTATCGGAGTTCATGCGGTAGAAACCGTTCACGATACGCAACGTATCGCCCGGCAATCCGATGCAGCGTTTGATGTAACATTTAAACATATCCATCTCGATTTTATCCCATCCGTGAGGGTGGGGGATATGAAAAACAACTACATCGTTATGTTTGACATGGGTGTATCCGGGAGTGCGTCTGATTTTTACTTTTTTCCCTTCGAGGGCATCGAAAAGATCGAAGAGGCGCGCTCCGTAAGCCGGTTTATTGACTATGACATAGTCTCCGGGGATAATGGAGGGGGTCATCGAGTCGGTCGGTATGTGATACGACCCGAACACGAACACACGCATGAGGAGGAATCCGATGATGATCATCGAGATGCCGTTGAATACGTTCAGGGCGATATTTAGCACTCTTCCGAGCTGTTGTCGTTTAGTTTTTTTTATCATCGGTCGCATTTTTCTCTTTTAGTATTTTTTCGACTTCGTCACGCATCTCGTCAATGGCCGTTGAATGTACTTTCGCTTCCTTTTTTAGAACGATCGATGCGGCCCATTGCATTTTTTCAGCCGGATAACCGGCAGCAGAATCGGCATACAACTTTGTGAGCAAATAGTACGGATAAATCCTTTCGGGCAGTAGACAGATCGCATTCATATAGCATGCTTCCGCCTTGCGATAGGCTCCCATTTCGTGATAATTACGTCCTTTGACATTGTAGAACATCGGATCGCAGCTTATCCGGAGCCCACGTGATAAAATGCTGTCGGCCTGTTCATACCGTTTTTCAGCATTAAGCATCACTGCATACTCGAAAACGAATTTCGGATCATGATTCAACTGCGGATACAGACGGGCATATTGGTCTATTATGTTCTTGTATGCCTTCATCGTATAAAAGGGGCGTATTTTTTCCCATTCCTTACTTGCCCGATGATAAGAAAGCCATTGCATTATACAAATCGATAAGCCGGCGACCAGAATAAATACAGCAAAGGAAGTAAAAATAAAAATTTGGCGGTTTTTAGAAAACTTCGATAAAGAAAACTCTGTTTGAGAGATACAAATTGTTGCAAGCAGTACCCAAACTACCAAAAACTCCCACAAATAATAGGGATATGATGCGATTGCAAAAACAGACAGGCTTAGAAAACTTCCGGCAGCTCCTGTATGTTTGTTTTTTATTCCATGACAAATCATCAGCCCTGTGAGGAAAAGAAACAAAATACCGCCTGCTATTCCTTGCTCAAGAAAAATACGCAGATATTCATTAAACGCATATTCAGGGCTTCCGGCAACATGTTTTTCTATTGCGGAAGCTTCTTTTTCTTTAAAATAATTCATCTGCGATTGGGCATACGCAGCAGGAAATCCACCGAGACCAACACCTTTCAATGAGGTATTTTGGATGGCCAGGGCCGTTATTTTCCATATAAATAATCGTCCGTTGGCAGAATCTTTTTTAAATTGATAGATGCCATAGATGACTCCGCCGGATAACAAGCAAAACAATGCGATGCATAAGACGGCTCTTTTCCGGTATTTTTGATATAAGTCTTTCAACTTATCTGTTATTCCGGTCTCATATATCACAACGAGCATACAACCGATAACAGCCGCACCCCATGCGGTACGACTTAAGGTAGCCGGAAAAACCAACAGACAGACTATACCGATGGAGAGAAACACATGTCGGAGAATCTTCTTTCTTTTCCTGAAATAAAGCCAGTAGTGGAAAGTCAAAGGAAACATCAATGCAATAAATCCACCATACGGGCCGGGATTGAGAAATGTTCCGGTAGTCTTAAACAACTGATGCCCGGAAGGAAAGAATCCGTATAGCTGACCTAACCCGATGATTGCCTCGACAAAACCGACGATTAAAATACCATAGACAGCCCCTTTTGATAGAGCAGGGAAAAAGAAAAAACAAAGCCTGCATAAGCCCCATAAGATTCCCATCTGAATCATCGTCAAAAGCGATTCGGGGGCAAGAGACAAACGATAGTC
The DNA here is from genome assembly GCF_001006485.1 of Tannerella forsythia. Lineage (GTDB taxonomy): Bacteria > Bacteroidota > Bacteroidia > Bacteroidales > Tannerellaceae > Tannerella > Tannerella forsythia. The sequence continues at coordinate 101,276 of NZ_JUET01000119.1, read as the reverse complement.
GTATGTAATGCATACCATACAGATAAAGAGCAATACAGAAATATCTACGGTATTCAGGTTATATTTTAAACGCATATTGATTCGTTGTTCGAAGATTTATCTATAATTCATTATCTAAAAAACACCTGTTTTTCATTCTCATAGATAAATAATTGTTCTTCGTATCCTCTAGTCAAGTTTCTCAACCATAATAATGCATTATAAGGAGCTTTATAATACAAAGCATTAGTTTCTGCCTTCTTTTTTCCTAAAGATTTCCATCCCCAATCTTTGTCAATATGGTAGAACAATTCATATTCATCTCCAATACGAATAAAATTATCATCATTTCTTGGTATGAATTGTAGTTTTTTTACATCATATTCCTTTTGCAGATCAATGATTATCGATTTGTTTTTTTCAATGCTTCTGTAAAATGACAATGGATCATTATCATGCATTTTATCTGACAAGATCGGCTTTTCATCAAGAACCCGATAAGAAATCGTATCTTTCATCTGTAAGTCTTGAAAAAATAATAATTCTGCGATTTCCAAATGGCAATCTTTTGGGGCAGTACATCTTATGTATCTTATTCTTCTTGATGGTTTAATTGTATAATTGTTGTAATTTGTTCGGATTGTGTCTGTTATCTCGAATAGGTCGTTTCCTGTAGAAGATGTTGGCATTTTGATATCCTGTATCTTTAGTCCGATTGCATTATCTAAATGTTTAATTATACGCTGAGGTAATTTTGTTTTTCTTGTTATTTTAATTAACTGAATTCTGCTTTCATCCGGAATAAAATAACGTACGCTCTTTCCGTCAAAATGGAAAGGAAAACTGACTGCGTGTAATTTATTCTGATAATTGTAATACAGGCTATAAATCATATCAGGACCAATATTGTAAAACTCAGCAACTCCTTTCTCTACATTTGCCGCATCAACCGGTAATAAAAAATGCCTTGTCAGAAAGACTTGACCTTCTACAATATTGGGCTTCAATATTAATGTAGACTTGCCATAGTAATCTGCTGTAATATCTTTTAATATTGGATTGTCCAAAATTTTCGATAAAAAATGCCCATTGAGATTTAGCTCATTCTTCTCTTTAATACTATATGTTTGTCGATATATTTTCCACTTGGGTCTTATATCATCATCATTATTCCCTTTTTTTATGTGGACATCCTCTATATCTTTCTCGAGCCAAAAAGGAATTGTTGCGTCTGTTTTATCTCTAATAGAATTCCAATAGTGAGCTTGACTTAATTTATCTGCATAAAACAATATGTCAATATTTACAGGTATGCCTAATGCCCGCATCATATATGCAAAAAAGGCAGTAGATTCTTTACATCCTCCTACTTTGTTTTTCAAGAGAAAGAGAGCGTCATAAACAGGTGGTTCCGCCGGTATCTTGTAATTGTTTGGAAATCCGTGTTTTGTAATGTGTCGAACTAACGCATTGCAACACTCGAGCATATCAGTTCCTTTATAGAGAGAATCTAAGACAGGAGAAAATTCATTATAATAAGCTTCTTTCCATGCTTGGAGTGGCTCATTGCTTATCCGATATGGAAGAATTGATTCACAAAATTCTTCGAATGAATAATGTTTATTCCATTCCCTGTGTCTCCAAATCTTAAATGAGAAATCAATATTATTGATTATATATTCAGACGTAATAACATGACTGTCAAAAATCTTTTCTGTAAGATCAGATTGTCGGGCATAAATAAAAGCTTCTAATGAGTCTTCTTTTGTGAAGTGATTGTCTCTTACAGACTTAGCTTTAAGTGTTTCCCATTTATCGTGATGAGGTATCTTATAACTGAAATGTATTGGCATATTCTTTATCAAGAAACGAGCAGCCTCTAATTTCAATGGCTCATTTTCATAATGTAATAACACCTTTTCTAATTCTCTCCGATTATTACCGGCAAACTGTAATGCTGCCTCCAACTCTGAATCTTTATTTTTACAAGAATGGATAAAAATAGCTAGAATAAATAAAAAAAGATATTTGATTAAGGGAGAGAGTCTTTCCATATGACATTATTACAACTAGTTTACAAGATACCTACATTATAGAGGAGAATGAGCTTTAATCTCAAATATGATCTATTCTAAGTTGACAATCTCTTAATCTTTTACCTCGCCCTTTAGATGTACTATTAAAGGTGAAGAGTCTATATTGCCATAAATAGAGACTGTTTTATTGATAGGCCCTGTCTTATCAGCATGATAGGTAAGATTAATTTCGGTGGTGTTATTGGAAGCAACAGGTTGCTTAATATAGTCAATATGTACGCATCCGCATGATGTTCTTGCGTCATGTATAATAAGTGGTGATTTACCAATGTTACGTATTGTAATACACGTTTTTGGACTATAACCTTTCTTTAGTACTCCTAAATTGATCTCCGTTTGATCAACTTTTACTTGGGTGATTCCCGATGATTGAACAAGCGGACTATACTTACCGTTTGATATGGTAGACAGATAGATATCTCTGATCTTCCGGTTATGGATGGGATTGCCAATGCAGATTACTTTATTCTCTTTGTCCAACAGGAAGCATTGATACATCTGATGAGAAGGGAAATGATTTATCTGATTTAGTCTATTTAGCTCATCAATACAGACTGGAATATTAATACTATCTTGTTTTAATAACAAAGGAATCTCACGTCGATCTTTAGGATAAAAAAAGAATAATATCGGAACTGCATCATTTGTCAAAGAATGAACTTCGGTTATAAAATCTTTCCATTTATGTAATTGTAGCTTACAGCTTGTACAGCCGACTGAATCGACATACATGATGATTTTATAATTCGAAACCGGAATGTTATACTGAACTGTGTCTTTTCCATATTTCGTGAAAATAAGTCCTTCGGGAAAGATGATTTCTTTTTCTTGCCATGATTTAACCATCTCCATAATCTCTTTATTCTTATTGTTCCTATGACAGGAAGATAGAATTATAGTGATCAAGACGATAAATATCTTCAAGATTACAAAGACATGTGTTTTCATTATGGAATAATATACATTAGTCTAATAATTCCTTTAAATCAAGATAAGCGAACTGAATGTCGTCGTCTAAAGACATGATAAGTCGCTTATTCTCTTTGTCGTAACAAAAATCAGATATATGATAGCCTGTTTCTATTGTTTTCAAATAGTAGCCTTCTAAATCAAAAATAATAAATTTAGTCGGCAGATAATCTTTGGATAAGCGATCACCACCAGAATATGAAGCTACTATTTTATTTTCACAAAAGACCACTCCCCCAAAATGATAAAGTTGATCTTGCTCTCCATTCTTCCAAGAATTTCCATATATATTACACATTAAATTACCGTTCAAATCCAAAATAGTGATCAAATCATGATTGTGATAGCATTCGATATATTTATCGTTTTCAATAGATACAGCCAATGCTATACGCTTCTTTTTAATTTTAGGATGAGTATATTTAATAGGAGTTATATTATCTGTTTGCATATTCCATTTTGCAATAAATTCGTTATAGCCAGAATTGCCTGTAGGAACGATAATTCTTGCAAAGGAAAGCGTGTCATTAACAAATTCATATTCACTTGGAAATTGAATCTTATTTATTTCTTTTTTAATATCAGGTGTATACAAAGGATTGCTAAAAATGCTGTCTATTTTATAACTGAATATTTTCAGCTTTCCATGATCAGATAGATAAAATTCTCTTTTGTCCTCATTAGTTGCAATGTACCCCATGTTAGTAATTTCACCAGGCCCTTGCCCTCTAGGCACTGCATTCATCACATGTTCAAAATTATTATCTTTATTCAAAATGCAAATTAACATATCCTGAGAGCGATAATCTGCTATAATTAAGTATTTATCTAAGAGAAATAGCCGATTAATCGCACCAATCATAGTTTTGTCTTCTGGGATTAGTATTTCTTTAACTTGGTCATGTACATCTACAATATTGTTCTTTCTATCCTGATATTTCTCGGTTTTAGAGTTGCTTGTGCAGCTTGTAAGTATTATAGCAAAATGCAAAAGTAATAAAACTATTCTGTTCTTTTCCATAAAAATACTTCTTTTTTGATGATTTTATATAATATATGGAGAGGGTTTTGTCCTCTCCATATTCATTTAATTTAAAAAACTTTGCTCAATCTTTTTCCAAAGAGAGTGAGCGTTATGAGCAATCTATTTTGCTTCTCTGTAACAAGGATACCAATCATAGCACCAACATCCATCCCCATTAGCAAAGCATCCATACTCACAATCCGCTAATTCTCCGCTTGCTAATGCCTCTACATTGCTTAATGTCATATCCGAGAGGTTGACATCATTTCGCATACTTTTACTTTTGTCCACTCCGTAGCTTACCGCTACCATCACTACGAGGGTAAATATTCCTCCTAAAATTTTTGTCTTCATTGTATTTAGTCTTTAAAATTTGTTCTGCAAACGTATAGCATGTTTTTGATATATCCAAATGTTTGTCTTGTTTTTTTTACTTTTTTAACTTTTAAACCCTTGCCATATTACCGAATGGATTTCATAAAACGTTCTTATTCGGTTTCCGAAAAAAACATATAGAGGAGCAATTATAGTTTATACTCTACCCATATTCCTTCGGGGTTATAGGCAATTCCATAGATGGAGTGATTTCTTTATTCCTCTATATGTCTACAAACTGCTTACTGCCCGATTTTTGTCAGTATCTCGCTGATATCGTATTTATGAAGGACTTCATCCTCAAGATCGAACGTGTAAAGCGTACGGTTGCGGAGATCGATATCGAATGTCGTGATAAAATGTTGTAATTTCAGTTCGGCTAAAGGCTTACCCTCCCAATCGAACAAATAAATGCAGGGTAATTTTTTTCTGCCGGTTTGATAGGTCTTTGCATCTTCATTGATATACACAACTCCCCAAAAATCAGGGAAAGTCGCTATGTCGTTAAACGTATAGATTCGTTCCCATAGTTTTTTGTTCTGAATATCTTCGATATCGTCTACTTTATCGCCGATACAGAGGGTTCGGGTAAACATTCCGTCGAGCGAATACATGTTCAGATAATTCAGTCCGACAGGCATTTCTACGACGATATTGCGAGCCGGATTGAATTTGGTGATGGTCGACAAGATGTTGATATCTTGCATTTCTTCAAGTTTAACGCAATTCAATGAATCAAAAACAGCCGGATGCAGTTGTTTGTCTCTTTCGATAAGATATCTGGTCTGCTGAGTCTGCTGATGGTTGGCTTCTTTGCAAAAATAGCGCGCGGAGTCGATGATAAAGAAGTTAAACAGAAAAGGCGGCAATGAATCCCGCATAAGATGCATGTCGAGCTTTCCGGTTTTAAGTGTTTGCGTAATATTGGCATTGAATACTCTCCCTCTTTGAAAGTCGTAGATGCCGGCATGCAACTCATCCCGCTCGTTGAAAAAAGTAGCCGAACTCACCCAGGGAGCCTGAATAAATTCGTTCGGACCATTTCCTTTCGTTAGCAGGCTACCCAAGTAATCGTATCGGGGCAAGGAATAACAAGCCCAAAGATTCTCTTGTCCTTTTCCGGAAAAAATAATCATCGTATCGCAAATCTGAATATCCTGTATACCGATGATGTCGATATCGGGAACCGTCTCGCCCGAAAGGGTAAAAGTCTGAGAAAATTCTTTTACATAAACGATCTGATCTTTGAATCCCATAAAAGAAGTGGGAGAGGTCTCATGCGAAATTTGACAACTTGATAACATGGAAAAACCCATGATTACGAACCATAAAAATACGTTTTGTTTCATCTGTTTCAGGATTTAATTTATAATGAAGTGTGTGTATTATGTTAGTTAATCCAATAATCCGTTTAAGTCAAGGTATGCGAATTGAATCTCATCGTCTAACGACATAATAAGCCGGTTATAGTCTTTATCGTAACAGAATCTGACAATATGATAATCTGTCTCCAATGTTTTTAGATGATTTCCATCTAGATCGAAGATCAAAAATTTGGTTGGAAGATTAATCTCTCTTTTGTTTATGACGAATCGATCATCTCCTGTATAAAGGGTTATAATTTTATCTCTACAGAACCATACATTCGTGTGGTAGCCTCTGGGCCTCGGATAGTCTTTGCCCCATTCCGGTCCGTATGTATTACAAATTAAATTACCGTCGAGATCGGCAATGGTCATCAAATCGTGGTTCGTATAACTTTCTACATAAAGATTATGTTCTTCAGATGCATCAAACTCATATCGTTTCTTCTTGATATCAGGATGTTTATACGGCATAGGGTTTATTTTATCTGTTTTCATATTCCATCGGGCTATTGAGAGATTAAAATCAGAATTACCCATAGCGATCATTGTGTTTATTATAGCCAGTGTATCATTGATATAAATATAATTTAGAGGAGCAATACTGTCATTTATACTTAACCATGTTTCAGGCTTATAATTTTTATTTTGAATAATACTGTCAAGATGATAACTGAAAATTTTCTTCTTCCCATGATCGGAAACATACAGCAAACGTTTATCCTTATTAAACACAATATGTCCGATTCGTGTAATTTCATCGGGCCCAATGCCCCTGTCTGCGGTACCGGTTATATAACGATACGTATTTTTATCGAAAAAAAGAAGTTGTTTTTCGTACGATTGATAATCGCAAATAATCAAATAATTATCGATTATATAAGGCCATGAATGAGTATTTATCAAAACATCTTCTTCAGGGATATGAATTTCTTTGATCCGTTCATGTACATTGACAACATGATCGCCTGCGTCGTAATGTTTTTCGGTTGTTTTACTCCGTGTGCAGCAAGAAAATGTAAAGGTTATTATTATACTTACAATAACTACTAATGTGTCGGATATAACTTTTATTTTCATAGTATTTTGTTTTTTTTATCTGATTTTTCTACAAACATACAAGTTATGACGATAAGCTCCAAATAGCCGACGACAGTTTTTTGTTTTTTTAAGACCTTGAAATGACTTCATTTATCACAAACACCACTTGGACGATAAGGATATATATCCGCTTCTTTTTCCGGCTTTTTCTTTTTTATCCGAAACGGAAAACGTCATACTTCATCTTGTCATCATCGGGAAATTCCGCGTTGGGATGGTCTTTGATGATAAAAAAGCCTTTTTCAAAAACGCCCCATCCTCCGTTCAGATTGTACGTGTCGTTCGACAGGGGGAATTCATCTATTACGTTTAAGTCCTGATCGAAGACCGTCAGAAATAGTTGCTTCTTAAAAAGCTGCTTATCAATCGCCATTCCGGCGGTAAAATCGATTCCATTTACATGAAGCCTGTAATAACGCTTCCTGTACGGGTCGTAATTGACTTCGTAGAAGTGAACATTTTCGATCAAATGCCGATACCAGTCTTCCATCGTGACCGAATGTGTTTCCGACGCCGTATTACGCGTATAGCGGCTGTCTGCTCCGTAAGTTTTCACGATTCCGCTGTGCAGGTCGATGGTGTACACATTCGAGTTAAAAGGAAAATTGTAGATCACCAGCGGAAAATGGTAGGTGACGTTAGGATGTTGCATCCATCCGTATAGATGTCCGACTCCTTGCTCGGCGCCGGTATACGGAAGGACTGTTTTTTTGTGTTTCTCCTGCCGTAAATCGGCCTCGTTAATGTAAAATATAGGTTCATCTCCCATTTTAAGGGTGACGTAATACATTGATTGGCTGTGTGTGTTGACATATAATTGGATCGAAGCGTTCGAATAGTTCGATGTATTGATGATGTATTCTCCTTCGTCGACCGTTAATTCGTGTTTTTCGTGTATGATGCCGGTCGTGTCGAGCAAGTAAACGATTTTGTCCGCCAAAATCCAGATCGAATCCGGCGATGTGGCGTATAATCCGTTTATTTCGCCGGCAACCGCCTGTCTTCCTTCGCGGTAGAGCTTTATATCGCGGACAACCCCGTTTGTAAAATCAAAAACGTCTAGAGCATGCGTTTGATCGTTATAACCGATTAAATAATCGTTCGTATTCAAGCTGAATGCCGCTAGGGTATGATAGTGGGGCAATGACGTATCGTCGAGGTCGATAGACAATGTATCTTTTTCCATTCCGATGATGGTTTCCGGGCTTTTTTTTTTTCTCGGTCACTTTCTTTTCGTGCGAACATGCGAGTATCATCAACACGCCGGCAAGGATTAAACAGAACTGTTTCATTTCGTTTTATTTACGCGTATATGTTTTGTTGTAGGGGTTGTGCCCTGTACCGCTTACTTTCGGCGCGTCAAAGATACGTATCAAAAATGTTTCGTGCATCGCTATGGGGATATTATTCCGTCGCTTGCCTATGATATACTCGCTCTCCTTGTCGGTAGGGGCTCTTGCTCTTATCTTTAGCGCGTTGTTTTTCTATACTTCTTCTACATATCGAAAGGGTGTGCCGAAAAAACGTTTCGGGCACACCCTTTTGAAATCGATCGCTTAGTAATTAGTAATCTGAGAACTAATTAAACTTCTTCTTAATTTCTTCGTTTCGGGCGCGTTCGTCGGCTGTCGCGTCCAAGGTAGTGATGATAATAATTTTCGAAGCGGTTTTATCCTTATGTTCCATCTGCCGGTTCTCCGTGTTCAGTACGTGTATGTTTTCAATCTCTGCGGGAGGGATGCTTTTCATCCGTTCGGAAAAGATTTCTTTGCCGTTCAGATAGTACCTGATAGGAGCCTGCCTGCTTTGTGTCTGCCGTGTCGTGTCTTTCTGTATGGAGCATACGGCTCCTTTGGTTAAGCGGAAGTTAACCGGTACAGTATATTCGACCGATACGGGTTTGCCGCGCTGTTTTCCGGGCTTCCATCGGGGCATCTCCTCGATGAGGCGAACTGCTTCTTTGTCTAACAACGGATCGACGCCCTGAACCACCTGTACGTCGGCCGTGTTTCCGCGTTCATCGATGATGAACTGACAAACTACGCGCCCCTGAATGCCATTTTCCTGCGCGATCACCGGATATTTGATATTCCGGGCGATATATTGCATCAAAGCGGCTTGTCCGCCGGGAAACTGAGGCATCTCTTCCACAACGGTAAAGATCGGTTCACCTTCGGATCCGGTTGATGGTTTGCGGTCGTTTCGTGTGGTTTTCTCGGAGGAGGTATATCCTACAACGACGATCTCATCGAGGTTTTCTTTTTTACGTTTCATCTCGATTTTCCCGACATCGCCCGAAGCCTTCGGTACAAGATGTACCGGCGCCATTCCGATATATGAGAAGTTCAACGTGTCTCCGGCCTGCATGCGAATCTGAAATCGTCCGTTCTCGTCGCTGATCGTGCCGCTGTATGTTCCGCTGATGAGGATGCTCACGCCTTGCAGCGCTCCCTGCCCGTCGACTACGGTACCCGATACGACGAGGGTGTCTTCTTTCTTCGTGTCGGACAGGTTTTCCGTATGTCCCTGCAACATGGGCAGAGAAGCGTCGAGCAACCCGGACATACGCTCGGTCATCGCGCCCGCGTTATTGGCTACGAGCAGCAACAATGCCAAGGGTAGCACTAAGGTGTAGGCCACCAGCTTCACTTTGGGCGATTGCTTGGCGTTAAGCATCCGGATGCGCTTTTTCAGCGGCGAGGTGTTGAATTGATTGGCGAGCGCGGCCTGCACGGGCTGATGCGCCATGCGTAATAAATGATACTGGTAGCTGCGAGCGTCGGCTCCGTCCTTCACCACGCGATGGTCGACGAGAAATTCGAGGTTGCTGTGAATTTCTTTCTTGAGCATCCATGCCATCGGATTAAACCAGCAGACGGCACAGGACAGCTCGGCCAGCAAGATGTCGAACGAATGATGCTGACGGACATGTATCTGTTCGTGTGCCAGAATCTCTTTCAGTTCTTCTTTCCGGTGCATCTCGGGATGTATAAAAATCCAGTTGAAAAACGAGAAAGGAGTAGCCGGCCGCTGCAATCGGCTGACGCGTGCGCCCTCCATCTCTACCTGTGGACTGCGCCACCGTAACCATACGAGCTGCGTCAGACGAACCATCAGCCGCAACAACAGAAATCCCGTCACCGCAAGATACAGCCATAGCGCGTAATCTCCCAATGAGTAGGTCGCGGGAGCTTCGACCGACGGTGTCACCGTCAGTTCCGGCATATATTGCGTATATGTAAACGCCGCTTCGGTCAGTGTGTGGCTACGCACAAACCATTTCGAGAAGTCGGTAAACGGATATACGACCGACAAGAATAAGATGCCTTGAAGCAAATACCGTCGCAAGGTAAAAAACGTGTCATTCCGATAACACCATCTGTATACCATATAAAACACAGCGATAGCCGCGTTTACCTTCAGTAAATAAGTCCATGTTTCCATCGTTTTCTATTTTTGTTTTTCGATAATACGGATAATCTCTTTCAAATCATCGGCCGAAATCTTCTCTTCGCGGGCGAAGAACGAGACCATTTCTTTGTACGAGTTCTGAAAATAATCGCGAATAAATCCCGACATGAATTTACGTTTGTATTCTTTCTCCGAAATCAGCGGTTTACACAAGTTCGTCGTTCCTACACGCCGCATCTTCAAATATTTCTTGCGATCCAGATTTTTAATGATGGACGCAAAGGTCGTGTAAGGCATGAGCGGCTTTCCGCTTTGTTCGTGATAGCTACGAATCGTGCCCTCCCCCTGTTGCCATACAATCAACATGGCTTCTTCTTCTTGTTGTGTTAATTTTTCCATGATTACAATCGTTTTATGTTACTAATCGAACGCGAATGTACGAATGTTTCGTAATGTTGATGCGAGAGTGATGTTAAAAGATGTTATTGGCCGATATTTTTTTCGTATCGCCCGTGAAGAAGTTATGACGTGGGGGGTAATGTTTCAATAAATTCGCGGAATGTTCCGAATGGTACGTTTCGTTTTCGGAAGAAACCGATCAACTTATCCAAACGTATTTCGGCATTATTTCCGGCATTGTGCGTGACCGTATATGGTAGTCCTTTGATTTGCTGTATGGGCATGAACTCCCACGGATGAAAGTAGGTGAGCAGGTAGCCGTCGTGCTTGTATGTTCGGAGTGCCAGTCGTCGGTAGAGGGCTCCGGGCAGGTGATGAAAAGACAGCCAGAAGAGCGGGAAACGTATGTTCGGAGTTGTTGAGGCGGGCAGTTGAAGCAGTCCGTTCTGCCGGAACCAAGTGCGCGGTTCGTGCCAATGATTGTATCGTCCGGGCAGGAAGGTGGGGTTGAGGGAAGAGTTGTAGGTGTATCCGGCCTCGACAAGCGCAGCGTCCGAGACGTTGGCCATGCGGGGCATGCGGAAGCCTCCGACGCATTGGCCGGTGAGTGTCTCCAAAAAGTCTTTCGAGCGTTTCAGGTCTGCTTCTTCAAAGGCGCTGTGCGCGTAGCCATGCGAGGCTATTTCGTGTCCGCTCTCACTGATCTCACGGATCAGCTCGGGAGCGTTCTCCGCAAAGCGGGCGGTGCAGAAAAACGTCGCTTTTACCTCATGGCGGGAAAGGCCGCTCAAAATCTTCCGGCAACCTTCGGACGAGATGCGGATCTGTTCTTCCCACGACAGTGACAGGCCGTATTCAAACGGCAGGTCAAATTCTTCGATGTCAAAACTAAGCAGTATCATAGGCAATTAGATGGCATGTTCTCTCTCTTTGGTTATTCTTTGTGGGAGGAAGGGCTGAACTCAGGCGTCCGGTTGTCTGCCGCGGCATAATCGCGGGTCATCATCTCATAGATCAGCTTGAACCAGATCAGCACACACGGCAAAGCTTTCAGCGCATAAGGTTGAACGTAAGGCCGGTAGAGGAATGCAGGAAAGAGGTCGGACGGTGACATGCTGGTCAGGACAAAGGCAAAGATAAGCAACGCGATGTCTCCCTTCGGACGCTTCCACGGAACGCCCCGGAACCAAACAGCTACACCTGTCAGGGCGATAATGTAACTGCTCGACTCGCTACCGGTACTGAACAGGACAACGAACAGCATGACGGAGACTAAAAACATCCGTCGGAACGTCGGAGAGGCATATTGCCCGGTGCGCAGATAGGGCAGGGCGAAAAGAATCAGTCCGGGGATGATCAGCCACATGTCGGAATAGTCAGGGTTGCCTGATATTTTCCGTACGATGCCCAACAACGAGATATTTTGGAAAAGAGAAAAATGGTTGGCAGCATTCTTGGCGATTAAGTCCGGTAACCATTCGCCGTATTGACGGAGGATGTATTCGGGAGAAGAATACAGCATGGGCAGCGCGAAAAACACGAGGCTCCATCCGATCAGGGAGAGGATCAATTTTGTTTTGCGGTGCGAGAAAAAGAAAAAGGCCAGTCCCACAATGCCGTAAATCTTAACAAACAGGCCGATGACAATCAATAAAGCCGCCCATACCTCCTTCTCTTTTTCGATACAGACGAAGATAAGTATGAGCATCGCGCCAATAACAATATTGAACTGTGCCAAACAGAGTGCCGTGTACAGTTCGTTGGCGCAAAACCACATGATGAACAGAAGCTTTTTGCGCTCGAAAGGGAGTGTGCGTATGGCTATGAACAGCAAAGCGCTCATGGCTGCAAGCCACAGCAGGTATCCGAACTTTACCGGAAAGAGGGCAAACGGTGCAACAATGAAACTGAACGACGGACCGTAATGGTTGATGTCGTGATAAATTTCCGGATATTCGGCATAGAGTGGCATTTGGTGTAAGACATGCCAAAATACGTTTCGGAAGATGATAAAATTATTGTTGGGATGTTTGAGCAGCCATGCTGCCAGCGTAGCCATGCCCCATACAACGCCAACAGTCGTGTAGCGGTTGAAAACAGGATGGCGAAAGACGTTCTTGATGTTTTCTCTCCAATTCATGAGTACTTGCCCTCTTCTTAATTTTGACAGAAAATAGTTCTTTTTGAGTATCCGTTGACTGATGCGGCAAATATAGCTGTTTTTGTATGGATGTCCGTTGTTTTTACATAAATTATATTTTGTTTGTTTTGTCGGTAAAGAGGAAGGGGGGCATGAACGCCTCCGTCTTGATTTTCATCAGGTCCTATGCAGAATTCGGCATAGGACTCTATCCTTCCCGGTACAATGCGTGCATTTCTTCGACCATGTAACGAAGCTCGCCTCGTACCCATTCGGGCGAGAGAAGTTCGACTTCGGCACCGTGCGAGAGGACTTCCTGAAAGAAGTCGTACGTCGGATAGAGCCGGTATTCGAAGACGGAATAGTCTGTATAGCGTTCCACCTCATTCTGCGAAGGGTGCAACGGCAACGAACGGAAATACTTGCGTTTATTCCCCGCCTCGGAGACTTTCAGACGGATCGTTTCCACATCCAACTCTTCGGGGACGACAATCACCCCGAAAGCATCGGCAAAATACGTTTCCGCATCAAACGTATCGGGGAAGACGAACGATTCGTCCGTCGGTTCTATCCGTTTCATCCGGTCTAAGGCGTATGTCCGTATCTTCCGGCACTCCGGCTCGAAGACCACCACATACCAGCGTTGCCGGCTCACTTTTACACAGTACGGATCGGCCAGAAAGGTTCGGGGACGCTCACAATGAAAACTTTGATACGTCATTTGCAGACGCCTGTCCGTCTGCATTGCCTCGATGATGGTCATCAGCAATTCGTTACCCGAAGGGATGCGCTCGAACAGGATGCGCGCTTTGAGCTTGCGACTCTCCTGAATGATGTTGTTGACCGCAAACGAACTCAACAGCCAGCTCTTGATATGATCTTTGCTGATGTCGTCCGTATTTTCGATACGATAGGTATAGCCGCTGCTCGCGTTGCAGATGATATTGAGGTCGAACGTCTCTTCGATAGCCCGCTTGTAATCGTCGAACGTGCGCTTGGGCAACGGCCGGCCGTCGTCGTTCAGCGAAGAGTTTTCCCACGCTTCCGCCAGCTCTTTGTACGTGATACCTCCCGTGCGGAAGAGCCGGTCGATGATCCAGATGTATTTCCGGAATTGATGCTTTGCCATAGAACGATCGTTATATTGATAAATTGCTTGTTATTCGTTGTTTGCATTGATCAGGCAGACCGTCAGCCGCACCATCAGGTCTTTCTCCTCGGCGGGACTGCATGCAATCATCAGCGTAAGCGCCACTAATGTGTTGTCCGCAATACGCTTGCTGCCATTGTTTCGGTAGAGCAGGCCGTTGTGATGCATAAACCACAGAAACAGCATCGCGGCAATACGCTTGTTGCCATCGCTGAACGAATGGTTCTTTACCACCAGATAGAGCAGCATGGCCGCCTTCTCTTCGGCCGACGGGTATAGCTCCCGGCCGTCGAACGTTTGATAAATCTGTCCGATAGAGCTGTGGAACGACCCGTCTTTCTCGTTACCGAACAGCGGGCTACCCCCAAACCGTTCCTTCAGGCTATGGATGGCTTCCATCGCCCCCCTGTATGTGGCGCGAAACCGAGGAGGACCGCTCACGGCCTCCACCTCGATTTCACGATAGTCGTACTGATCCAACAGATCCAACGCATAACTGTAATCCGCCACGACCTTATGCAGCGAACAGCTCTCCGCAGTAACTATTTGTTCTTTTTCTGTCATCTATATCCGTTTATCTATGTATATTTTGTCCTTATCGACACCGCAAAATTACGTATAAGCTACGCAGAAAACCCGCAGAGGGGGGGGCAGAATGAAATTATTTAAATGAATATCCGTGTTTGTACCTAAAAGCTCCATTAAACTATTTAATAACAATAATTTGGACGTATGGATTGGAGCAAGAAATAAATTTCTGTATATCAGTAATATATAATTAATTTTAGGCATATATACGGACATTCATAATTATTTAAATGAATATCCGTGTTTGCACCTAAAAGCTCCATTAAATTATTTAATAACAATAATTTAGACGCATGGATCGGAGCAAGAAATAAATTTCTGTATATCAGCAATATATAATTAATTTTAGGCATATATACGGATGTTCATTTTAAACTTTCAAGAAGCATTGTAGAATAAGTAGTGTATGCTTTCAGAACATTATTACCTCTGTGAATAAAACATTATAGAACTGTCAATTTCAGCCCAGCAAGTTCTTGTACCTGCGCGGTGATAAGTGCTTTTTTCTCTTCCAACTTTTTCCGCTTCTCCTCTACGTTATGCTGTTGTTTTTCCTTATTTTCTTTTTGAGAACGGACTCTTGTTAGTTGTTCTCTAAGTGGTTCGATTAGCTCCTTAACAAAACGACTACGTACAAACTCTATAATTTTGTCCTTGCTCTTGAATGCATGCTTAAGATAAGGTTCTGGATCAAAATCTCTGCTTAAAGAACTAATATAATCAGAAATCTGAGCTACATTATCGCCATGAGAGAAAACGTTGTTCGTTTTTTCCAAAATACCGAATGTTGCTCCATTAAGGATTCCGCCACAGATTTCGACAATAACATCTCCCCAAGTAACTTCTTCTTCTGTGTCAGACTCAGAAGAGAACAAATCACTCTTTTCCATCTCCATGTTCATTCTATTCTGAGTGGACTTTATAAAATAACGAGAATCGAAATCAGGCAAATACCTCAACAAGATTTCTTCTGCATCAGAGAAGAAATCAGCAACACTTCGCTTCAACTTCCTTTCACCTTCGTCGGAAAGTTGCTCTGTGGCACGCTTCAGTTTCCTTGTTGTTAGACTCTGCAATTCCCTGTCAAGTCTTGGTAGTATACTCTTAACACTCTTTAAACATCCCCATTCATTCTGAACGATATTTAGCATTCGGTTACATGAAGCATCCACAAGGTCCTCCAATTCATTACCACCTTTTCTTACAAGATTACGAATTTCTGCATCAAGATCCTCTCCCAGTGAATTGATTTTCCTAGAGATTTTTCTATCAGCCTTTGCCAGCTGTTCTTCTCTTTCATCAAGGTCAGAATCAGACGCAGAAAGGAGTGTAATCTCATTAGACAGCAATTTGATTTCATTCTCATTATCCGACTTCAATTTGTCTCCGGCAGCAAGAATCGCATTCAGTGGCTTTGCAAAAAGAATCTTACCCTTCTCATTGTCTATCATATTCCGTACGGCTTTAATAAACTCATCCAAATGACTCCACTTATACATTTCGTCCTGCGTACTGATGCCAAAGTTAGAGCAATGACGTTTCCATGCAAAGTCAAAGCTATCCATCGAACTAATCTTACTCATCGGCAATTCAGACAGCAAGGCCATCTCGGCAGACAATGGGATTGGCTCAACATCATCAAGAATCTCAACAAGCGAACTGTCATTACATTCGCGACATGCCTTTCTAATCTCCTGCTTCACATAATCCTTTATCTGGTTTTCATCCTCAGGATTAGTCTCACTACAGTAAGGAATATCATATTTATTGATACCCACAAGCACTTTACCTATACCACACTGGCGTACATTCTTGAAAATAATATCCCTATCAGTGGCATCGAACGGGCGACCGGCATAAAGCATCATTATAACAACATCCGCCTTTGCAAGAAAAGCCTTGGTACGCTCTTCACGTGAAACAATAGGATCATTGAAACCCGGAGTATCCACCACTTCAACCCCCTTCAGATATTCATGAGGATAATAAATGGTGACAGATTTCGTAAAGGAAACATACTTACCGTCAGCGCCAACATATTCTATAAGTTGGTCAAAACGGTCCTCTTTTGTTTTACCGAGATAACTATTCAAAGAAGAGCCCAATTTGCTTGCCTTAGATACCAATTCCTTTGCTGCCTTTATTTTTGAAGCATCAAGTGCATCAACAGCATCATTCTCATTTCGCGAGGCTTGCATCTTCTGTTCTGCCCATTCATCTGCGGTATAGAACTCTGCGACAATGCGCTCTTTCTCTCCATACGTGATAACCGAAAGTGCAGCGGTCATAGGTGTAGTAGCTGCAGGGAGAATGTCATCCTTAAAGACGAAGGAATTCAAGAAGGTTGACTTACCACACTTCATCTGACCGATTACACCAATCGTCAGTATATCCTTCTCTATTTTCTCTTTTATCTCTTCCAAAGAGATAATTCCTTTATCAGCTGTAGCTTCCTTTGTTGCAGGAATCCATCCATATTCCACAGCCTTCGTTGCAAATTTAATGAGCTGCTGTTTCTTAACCTGCAACTCCTCAAACATATTGTGTTCCATACATTACAATTCTTTTGTTACTTTCTTGTATTGTTTCAGGCAGTCATTGATATTCTGCCATGCTGATTTAATATCACACAAATCGGACCATTCTTGCTGAATATCACTTGCCTTATCTATACGGTCACTAACTTTATGAATAACATCATTGAGCCTATCAATTGATATTTGATCAATTAAGCCTACAAAGTCATTATATTCATCTTTTGACATTTCAAAACGATCGCTTCCAAAAAAATGGGTTTCCCATCTCGGAATATCACAGAGTTGCTCGCAATTTTGGCGGAGTAAATTGATACTCTCATTAATTTCCTCAATAAGATTATCTCCATCATAATACAATTTATTATACTTCTTTTGTCCCTCGTCAACAAGCCCTATAAAAATACTTGAAAGTTCGTCTAAGTCCTCTTTAACATCAGACATAAATGCCTCGCGAGACTTAATCTTCTTAACATTATGAATTGGATTCATAATATCCTCAATAGGTGCTTTAGCTGAAAATCTGACAAATTGTTCCACTTTCAGTTCTTCGTCTGCCAAGGTCTTCTTAATAAGTTTCTCCACTTTCTGTATCTCGGATTCAGACTTAGTGTCTACCTTATTAATCACAACATATAACGGCTTATTGAGTTTCTCCTTAATGATAGAAATAGAACTACGATTTACTGTACCCGCATTCACGTCGAACACCCAGAAAAGCGCATCGCACTCATTAATGACGTCAATAGTACGTTCACGATCCTCACTGTCGTTTGAATTAAAACCTGGCGTATCAAGAATACTTAATCCTTTGAGATTAGGATTCTTATAGGTCATCACAAAGTACTTGATAAGAGAAGAGACACCCTTTACTTGGTCAAGAATCTCCTTTGAAACCTTTTTGAAGGTACCTTCTAAAATCTCTTTACGTTTCCCATCACCAGAAATAAAACTATACGAAACAGCTGAACCACCTGCAATATATGTAGGAATGGCTGTCGTCGCCTTAGTACTTACTGGCAGTTTAGGAATATTCGGATTATCTTGGGAGAGAATTCTATTAACTATAGAAGTCTTACCGGCAGAGAACTCACCCACGAAAGCAATCGTTGTTTTACCATCCAACCAACATTTACGCTTTGTAGCTGTCCACTGGTCGCAACTATCCATGATATACTGCTTCTTTGCATCGAGTGCTTTATCTCCTTTATAGTCATTCCATGACATTCCATAACTCTTGAAGAGGAAAGTGTTTAAGTCTATATATGAACCTTTCACAAATGATTCAAAAGCAACAATACGCTTATACAGTTTCCGTGTATCCTCCGTACTGATTTCCTTTGCCGAAAGAATTTCCTGAATGAAGTCCAAAGAACCCATCTTGAGTTTCAGTTCTTCCACCTTATCATCAAGCGCCTGACAAACAGAAGAGAGTTCATCTCTCAGGCTTGTCGCGTTCTTCTTTTCCTTGCTAAGATTATTTTGAAGTTCAGCAATGTCATCATCCTTCAAACGGACCTTTTTTTTCAAGTTAGAGATGTCATCTTCATTGTCTTCAATCTCTTTTTCAAGATCCTCGATTTTCTTTTTCAGTTTTTCAGTCTGAGCTAGCTGTTCCTTTACAGTATCATCTAACTTTCCATCAATAGCATTTTGTAACTGCTTATCAAGTTGCTCACATTGGTCATTGGCTTCCTTTAATAGAGCCTGATATTTGGACTCTATCTTTTCTATCTTGCCCTCCAATTCAGAGTCGTCAAGAACCTTCTTAACTGTTTCTGCAAGTTTTTTCTTCAGTTCTTCATTTTCAGTTTCTAACTGAGAAATGTTACTGCTGGATGACTTGTTGGAAAAATAAATCCAAAGGAAGATGACAATAATAATATCTATAATGACACATACGAGCATTGTTGTATCCATACTATCCCATCTTTTCTTTCATGAGAGAAATCTGTGCAGCTTGGGCTTCACAGGCGTCTTTATATTCCTTAACCTTACGTGCAAGATCATCATTCTGTTGACGCAGAGACTTCAACTCGTGTTTAGCTTTGTTGAGTTCGTCCTCCAAGTCGTCTTGTTCATCATCATTCTCTTTTGCCTTTCTACGAACCTTTTCCAACTCTGAGAGGAGGTCTTCGATTTGACGCTCTGCATCCTTGTTACGCTTACGGAACTTCTCATTCTCAGCATAGAGCGTATCCAGTTCTCTCTGTTTGGCATCATTCTTTGATGAATTACCTACAATTTTGTCTTTAAGAGCTACGCCAGCAATACCACCAACGACAAGCCCACCAATCAATTCTATCATTTTCATTTAATCTTATAAAGTTAATAGCATCGTTTTATATTCACGCAACTGACTCATTCTCTGCTCAAATTGTTCCTTCTGCTCTTTACACTCAGTCTTCAACTGATTCAAGGCTTCAGTCTTCTGACCAATCAATTCTGTAGCCTCCTCGCCCAGAGATTCTCTAACTGTATTGACAAGTTGTTGAGAAATCTCACACAGTCTGTTCTTGAAATCGGGAGACAAGGACGAATCAATATAATTGCGTATTGCACGGATACGCTGCGGCTTAGAGAGAAGTTTATCTGTAACAAAACCTACCATAGAGTCTATCAGCCCCTTATCACTACCAACTCTTGTAGACAGCCTTTGAGCTCCATTCTCGATAGTCTCGTACTTATCAACAGCCTTTGAAGCAAGACTAACTGCTTTTTCAATTCTGTTAACAGTTCTTTTGTTAGAAATAATACTCCCCACATCCGACACTGTATCGACAACGTCAATCGCTTTGTTACCAGCAAGTGCACCCTCTGCAGCTGTGGCAACAGCAGCAACACCACCAGTTGAGGCAACTACAGCAACAGTGCCGACTGCTGCTGCAGCAATGACACCAACCTTAATCCAGCGATCATATTCATGTCCCATTGAATTCAAATCCATATTATAACTCAGACCGACTTTGTTGCAACGGTAGTCAAGAGGTTATTTTTCTTTTCTGCCGTTACGCAGTTAATTAAGATACTTTGTAAGCATCGGGCATACCTGTCCCGATGAATTTGTTTAACATCAAACATTTGAGTTTTACTTCGGTTGTCTGATTTTTCAGTGTTCGGGCATCTAATTCTCCGCCGAAAATCGTCTTATACCGGAACATGGCTACTTCGTTGAGACTTCGTCGGTGGTAGCCGTTTTCCTGTTTCCAACGCTTGGAGCCGTGTTTGTTTATCTCTTCCACGGCTCTATTGCGCTGAATCAGATAATCGGGCAAAGGTGTCTTTTTACTACCCTTTTGTATTACCGCATTTTTGGGAGGCGGGATAATCTGAAGAATGTCGCTTCCCAAAACTTCCCTGAATCCGAACTTGTCGTATGCCCCGTCCCCGGCAAATCGTTTGATATTATTCGTCTTATCCTTCAACATATTAGCTCCTACCGAAGCGTCATCTTCATCGTTACCAGTTAATTCTACCGACAGGATTTCCTGCGTATCCAAATCAACGCACAGGTGAAGTTTTTGCCACGTGCGACGCTTGGAATAGCCGTGTTTACGCACTTTCCATTCGCCTTCCCCATACACTTTCAATCCGGTGGAATCTATCCCCACTGCTAATTTCTCGCCTCTTGCCAACCTGTCCCCGATTTCTACGGGAAGGCTGTTCTGTCGGCGGCAAAGCGTGCTGTAATCCGGTACGGGCAAATGACTTTTACCCATCAGCGTAAATAAACTTTCAACAAAACCCGTACTCTGGCGTAGTTTCAGCCCATAATTGATTTTCAACAACAGGCAGCATTGGATAATACTGTCGCAATAAGTCTGTTCTCCAACTATCTTTTGCTTCTGGGAAGCTTTCTCCCATTCATTCAGTACCGAATCATTTATCCATAAAGTCAGACGTCCCCTGTTGCATAAGCTTCGATTGTATGCTTTCCAATTTCTTATTTTGTATGTATCTTTGTGCGGGGGTGTTGGTAAGGTACTCATATGTATCTACATTTTTAGTTTGCAAATACAAAAATATACCAATAACCCCTATTTTTTATACCGTTGCAACAAAGTCACTCAGACCTGTCATCTGGATATTAGAAATATCCATATTCTCCAATGAACTCAAGGATATTTCATTTTCCGTTCCTCGCTGTCGGTTTGCCTTCTCACGGATAGCATTCTGCACACCATTTCTATAACTATTCATTAACAAAGATGCTGTACTATTGATTACCATAAGCGCATCATTGTCAAAATCAGTACTCTTACCCGTTACGAGTGTATTGAGTTTATCGAACACTGTATCTTCAAACTTACGAGTAGTAGTACGCTCCTGCTCTACAATATCATCAGACACCGACTCAACAAGACGCTCTATATTGCGCTTAATCCTCTTAAGTTCTGATTGACTCTGCAGAATAGCTTCATCTAAATTCTTGTCAGAAGAAGATGCCGACATTAAATCCTCAATACGATCAGCCATGAACTTCGCAATATCTTTTAGGCGTTGCTCATCGACACGTCTCAAAATATCCTTTTTCTCATGCTGAATAGCATCAAACAATGAATATAAATCTGAAAGTAAGTCTTTTGTAGCAGATACAACAGCTACCTGTTTCAAGGGGATTTCACAGTTCTTGCTAATGTGTGCTTTAGCTGACTCGATATCTCCTTCTGATTTGGTATCACTTTTGGTAAGCACCAAATAAATAGGTCGTTGAGACAACTTAATCATCTCAATAAAATCTGTCAGAGAACGAGTTATCTGCTGATTAATATCAGTAACGAGCAGTATTCCATCAGCCTTAGGAAGAAAATTCACAAGGGTCTGTCTATGCTTAGGATTAGGGGAAGAAAGTCCCGGAGTGTCAACAATGATAGTAGAAGAAGGTACGCGTGTAGATGTATCGAACACGGTTACAACTTTTGCATCTGCCAGCGCATCGTTCTTCAAGTCACTTATCTCAGAAACTTCTATACGATTGCCATCTGCATCAATCACCTCTGCACGACAAGTGTCACAACCAAAATGTACTTCATAGATGGTTGCAGTAGTTGGCTTCGTTGCACTTTCCAAACTTTTACTATCTGTCAGCGCATTGACAAGCGTTGTCTTACCCGAACTAAACTCGCCCACTAAAGGAAGAATTATATTTGCATTCTCCTGCTTTGAGCGCAGTTCTATTAATGATAATTCTTTAGCAATATTGCTAAGACCTAAAAATTCAGCTATGCTTCGTAATTGTTCAATCTTATCCATGATAATTTAATATGTAATTGTCATCTATCATGCTTTCATCTATATATATAGTACAAAGATAAATAGATTAATATCTCTCTTCTCCTTTCTCACAACGCCGGGGCGTGTTTGCCGTGATTGCTTCCTTTAGGATGGCGGGGGCAGGGACCGATTACCATCGCAGCGATGGTGGGATACTCCTTTCCGCAATGCTTGCAGGTGTATATTTTCTTTTCTCCTCCTTCGTAAAGTTTGTGCTTCACCCGGTTAGACCCGTCCGGATGACGCGGACAAAGTCCGTTCGTCAGTTGTTGTACGCTTGGATACCGCTTTCCGCAGTATTCGCAATAAAAATTCTGTGTTCCCATACATTATATATATATTAATCGTTTGTTATTTCATGTCGCGGATAAACGTGGAGATGGCTACATGCCAATATCCGGTTGTAAATGCGGCCGAAGGATGGGTGATGGGTAACAGTCGCACGGTATGACCGTTGCGGAGATCGTACGCCCATGTCTCGATGCTGTCGCCCTCGGGCAAGATCAAGTCGTCGAGCTGTCTGCCCCGTTTAGGAAGGTTGTCATACAGCCGTTTGCCCCATACCAATACGCCATCGGGTCGATAAGTTTCCAGCACTTCGAAAAAAGCCGCTTCGGAATCGGCAAACTCTTGTCGTGTCGGTTCTTTACGCGGCCCGGAGATCGGACTTTGCACGTAGTTATAAAAGAGGATCCGGTTCCACCATTGTTCTTTTTCGGCCAGCGAGAGCGGCTTTCCGGCCAGTGCCCGCTCGAACTTCGTATACGTATTCATAAACCCTTCGTGCTCGCGGTCAGGCTCGAACAACAGGCGGATGATACGGTTGGTCATGCCGGAGTCGGCATCACACGGGTTAGCGCAGTAATGACTTTCGCCCAGCGCCATCATTCTTTTTCCTTCTATGCCCATCGTGTATGCGCTGCCTACCCACGGGGCGAATCGTACGTTCTTCATCATATTGTTTGTTTTGTTTTGAACTGTGACCGAAAGGCAAAAAAGAGAGGGACACGTCCCAACTTCTGCTATTCACCCGGTTCGGTTCTGGAAAACCTTGGAGTCTGAATAAGTAAAAGCACAGTCCATGCCCCTTATGCAGGGTGCATCATATGCTTCGACAAATTATTCTCAGACTCCCTTGTTGAATTTTCCAGATTTAACCGGGTCTAATAATCGGTCTGCAAGTTTTGCAAAATATTTTCAGCGTCTTATTGTCGCATCTTTATCATTTTTTTACACTCGTGCAAAGTAAATGATTTTATTCTGACGCAACAAATAAATCGGCTGTTTTTTTTTGCATGGACTGTTTTTCTTTATCTTAGCTCCGTCTTCCCGACTTTTCTCCGGGTTTTCAGTCACAGTTCATTCATCTTTGTTTACATAATAAATTCGTTATTCTTTTTATTAAAACGATGCAAAGGTAGGCGTGAGGTGCGCAGGAACACCGCAGAGGTTGATAAAAAAAGAGATTTTTTGCGTAGCCACGCAAAAAAAATCACAGGGTAAAATGTCCTATCCGGATTCGGAGGTCTGTCCGTGTTTAAGTCTTTTAGAATTTGGACAATCTGAAATGAAAATAAGCTGAGAGAGCCTATGTTATTCTTCCAAGCCCGTCGTGAGGCTTGGACAAGAACCGTCCCCCATCCCGTGAGGGGCGGGGGGATCAATCACTTGCCTGTATATTTGTTGGAAACGACAACGATCTTCATATGTTCCTGATCAATCGGGAATTTTACCCCCGAAAGCATCAGGTAATTATGGATTGCTCTTGTGTAGTAGCCCGTTACATTTCCGAATCGATCCGTTGTAGTTGCAAAGTCTCTTTCTACAGGCACGATCAGAAGGCGAAGGTCTTCATCCGGTTTTTCTTTAATGTGTATATTCAGTAAGTTGATGATGTTCGAAAAATAATACGTCCGGGTTGCCGGGTCATAGCCATACTGCGTGCTTACGCGTGTATTGTCCCTTGAGAGGAAGGTGGTTGCATTATTTTCGATGCTCCGGTTCTCAAAGAATGTCCGTAGCGAATCTTCGGGCATAAGCATCAGATAGGGAGGCGGAGACATCGCGTACTTCCAGTTCTCTTGGGGATCATATTTCAAGCTGAGCATCAAATTGTTTGTGAAACGACCTTTTATGGTCTTGGCAATTTCCCGGCTCGGAATCACTAAGCGGGGATAAATGCCGGCAGGTGTTTTAACATACGCATATTGATCGTTCGGCGTCAGCAATTTCTCCTCGTCGGTATGCAGGAATCGGCTGTGCTGTATCACTTCCTTCGTAACCTGAAACATGACGGAGTCACGTACCAGCGTGTCGTTCTTACTGCTCTTCGGGCGCCGATAATAAAAATACAATTGCGTATCGCTTACATTCAAAATATTTCCACTTCCGTAATCGGTCGTGATATATAATCCCGGGAAAAAACGGTTGAAAGCTTCTTGGGTAGCAAACGATGACGGGTTGTTGACCGTTTCGTTATAAAATCGGGTGCCCCATTCTCGCGGCAACGCGATCTTTAGTGCGTACCTTGCCTGTTTAATCTCCCTGTTCGTTTTCTGGTCTTTCCGTCCCGTTGAAACAGAATCGCTAAAGCAACCGGATGTTGTATATACTTGTGTTCCAAACACATTTTGCATATCGCAGTAATCTGCGGGATTAAGGTTGGTATAATAGTTCTTTTCGATAGGTTTGTTGACCGCATACGCTCTGGCTCGCATCAGAGCCTGCCCGTCTCCATTCCAGAAATAGAAGCGGATATTCAACTTCACCGAATCCACCTCTCCCTGGTGAGGTTTATGAGGGAACCGGTAATTTTCAGCGCAATAAAACTGACACAGATAGTCTGACTTCAAATGTCCGTATAACGGGTCATAGATTTCCCCCAGCAAGCCTCTTGTGGTTTTGGCATAGAGCGAGTCCCGCTTCACGGTGGAGGCCGTCATCCGAAACGTATCGGTATAGACCGTATTACGATCCCCCTGCGGTTGAATCGTAGAACCGACCAAGGTCAAGTCGTCGTTGCATCCGCTGAAAAGTGAAATTCCTCCTAAGAGCAGGAGGGCTGCTGCATGTTTTATCTTCATCTTATCTCTTTAAAATCGTATTATAAAATTCGTTATAGGCCTGAACATAATGTTCCGTATTCTGATAGGGAAGAAAACGTTTCTTGCTTTGTGCGATAAATTCTCCTAACCGTTTGTCTATTTTCGAACTGCCCTGTATGATTCCATCCGAAAATTGGACTGCTAATTTGGAGAGCGAGATGCAATCATTTTTTTCGAGTATTTTCAAGTCTCTTGTTGCGGCTCCGTCTTGTTTCAGTTTTTTGCTCAGGTCTTTGTTTAGGGTAGACTTAAATGATTTATCATAAATGGAGTACACCACTTTCGTACGGGCAAAACACGGGTCGTCTGAATACATTCGTTTCAGATACAGCGGAGCTAAGGCCGTGAACCAGCCGTGGCAGTGAATGATGTCGGGAATCCACCGAAGTTTTTTGATCGTTTCAAAGACCCCGCGCACATAAAAGATGGCGCGTTCGTCGTTATCCTTAAATCCGTTTCCCTTTTCGTCGGAGACCGTCGCTTTGCGTTGAAAGAAGTCTTCGTTATCAATAAAATAGACCTGCATCCGCGCTGATTGAATCGAAGCCACCTTGATGATTAACGGATGATCGGTATCGTCAATGATCAGGTTCATCCCGGATAACCGGATGACTTCGTGCAGTTGATTACGGCGTTCGTTGATGCATCCGTATTTGGGCATGAACGTTCTGATTTCGCATCCTTGTTCCTGTATCCCCTGAGGGAGATGGCGACATATATTCGCTATCTCGGACTCCGGCAGATAGGGGGAGATTTCTTGAGCGATAAACAATATTTTCTTAGCGTCCATTTTTTCGGCAAAATAAAATCGACCACAAAGGTAGTAAAAAAAACGGTTAAACGGTGCTTTCATTTTCAGAATGAATCTTAAAAGAAATGTATTTGTTGCCGAAGAGACGGTGTTATGTTCAAGTTATTTTGTTGCTTTGCAGTCGATTTTTGGAACGTAGGGTTCAGCTTTTCATAAGTAACTATAGCTATTTAGAAATGAAGATAATAAATTGTATTGCAGCATTGAGGTCCACTTTGGATGCCGAACGCAGTGCCGGCAAGCGTGTGGGATTAGTGCCTACGATGGGTGCATTGCATGCCGGTCATTTGAGTCTGGTAAACCGTTGTGTGGAGGAGAATGATGTATGTGTGGTCAGTGTGTTCGTCAATCCCACTCAGTTCAATGACAAACGTGATCTGGAGACGTATCCCCGCACCTTGGAGCAGGATTGTGCATTGCTCGAGAAAGCCGGATGCCGGTATGTCTTTGCTCCTTCGGACGAGGAGATGTATCCCGAACCGGACACCCGTGTGTTCGACCTTGGAGCAGTGGCTACGGTGATGGAAGGTGCTTTTCGTCCGGGGCACTTCAACGGAGTAGCTCAGATTGTCAGCAAGTTATTCACGATTATCGAACCGGATCGGGCGTATTTCGGAGAGAAAGACTTTCAGCAGATCGCCGTGATCCGATCGATGACCCGCCTGTTGAAGCTGCCTGTAGAGATTGTGCCCTGTCCGATTGTGCGCGAAGCGGACGGGCTGGCACTGAGCAGCCGCAACGTACGTCTGACGTCTGAACAGCGGCGGATTGCTCCGGTAATTTCGCGTACGTTGAAAGAAAGTTGTATCTTTGCAGCCTCAAGAACGGTGGAGGAAACGAAAGCATGGGTAACGAAAACGCTGAACGAGCATCCGCCGTTGCGTGTCGAATATTTTGAGATCGTTGATGCAACGAGTTTGCAGCCGATTCGTTCATGGGACGAAACGGCCGGGGCGGTTGGATGTGCGGCTGTTTATTGCGGTGATGTGCGGCTGATTGATAATATCAAATATTAAATTAAAGGGAGAAAAAGGAGTATGCTTATCGAGGTGTTAAAATCGAAAATTCATCGGGTGACGGTCACGGATGCCAACCTGAACTACATCGGCAGCATCACGATCGACCGGTCGTTGATGGAGGCCGCCAACCTGATCGAGAACGAGAAAGTACAGATACTGAACAATAACAATGGCGAGCGTTTCGAGACCTACGTGATTGCCGGCGAGCGCGATTCGGGGATTATTTGCCTGAACGGAGCGGCCGCGCGGAGGGTACAACCCGGCGATATCGTGATCATCCTTTCGTATGCTACGATGGATTTCGAGGAGGCGAAAACTTTCAAACCGGCTGTCATTTTCCCCGACACGGCAACGAATAAACTGAAATAAAAGCGTAACGCATCGGGCGTTTAAAAGAAAAGGACAGGTCTGCCGGCACAAGACGACAGACCTTTTTTATCGATGTATACGAACAGACATATCTGGAATATAAGCTATCCGATCTTTCTCAGTTTGCTGGCGCAAAATGTGATTAACGTAACGGATACGGCCTTTTTGGGGCGTGTGGGCGAAGTGGAATTAGGCGCTTCGGCCATGGGCGGGCTGTATTATATCTGCGCCTTTACGATTGCATTCGGGTTCAGTACAGGTTCTCAGATCGTGATCGGCCGCCGGAACGGCGAGCGGAATTTTCCGGCCATCGGCCCTGTGGTGATTCAGGGCATCCTGTTTCTCATGGCATTAGCGGGGGGGCTGTTTCTGGTTTCGCGGATGTGGGCAGGTAATCTGATGCGGCTGATGATCTCGTCGGGAGAGATTTGGAACGCGACGATGGAGTATCTCGACTGGCGGCTGTTCGGGTTTTTCTTTTCGTTCGTCAATGTCATGTTCCGCGCCTTGTTTGTCGGAATAACGAGAACGAAAGTGTTGACACTAAGTGCCGCGGTGATGGCGGTTGTTAATGTTATGCTGGATTATCTGCTGATTTTCGGCCATGCCGGACTGCCGAAGATGGGTCTTCAGGGCGCGGCCATCGCGTCGGTGGCAGCCGAGGCGTTTGCCGTCGGCTTCTTCCTTGTCTACACCTTTCTGACGGTCGATCGCCGGAAGTACGGTTTGAACCGTTTCCGTTCGTTCGACCTGAAGCTGCTCCGTCAGGTACTGAACATTTCGGTATTTATGATGCTGCAATATTTCGTGTCGATGAGTACCTTCTTCCTGTTTTTCATTGTCGTGGAACGGCTCGGACAGCGTGAACTGGCTATTGCCAACATCGTCCGGAGCATCTACATCGTGATGTTCATTCCGGTCAATGCATTGTCTACAACGACGAACACGATGGTCAGCAACCTGATGGGAGCGGGTAAGTTCCCGATGGTGATTCCGCTGATTCGCCGCATTGCCGGAATCTCGATGGGCATCATGCTCTTATTCTCGGCCATGCTCTCTTTGTTTCCGGAAACGATTCTTTCGATTTATACGAACGACGTATCGCTGATTGCATCGTCCGTACCGTCGGTTTATGTCATTGCTTTGGCCACATTGTGTTGCTCGGTGGCGAGTATCGTGTTCAGCGGGGTATCGGGTACGGGAAATACGCGTTCGGCGTTTGGGCTTGAGATGATCGTTCTGGTCGTCTACACCCTGTTTATTTATGTTTCGGGTATTTGGCTTCAACAGCCCGTGCATATCTGTTTTATTGCAGAAATCGTCTACTTTTCAGGCTTATTGATCGTCAGTGTCGCCTATTTGCGCTGGTCGGCGTGGGACAGGAAGAAAATATAGGGGCGGGTGCGCTAAAAACACCGGATATAGGCTAACGAATAGCTGTCGTACAGATTGTCGTACATTCCGTGCTTAAAGCGTATGGAGATGATGTTCTTTTTAATTTCGTATTCAAATTTGGTGCGCAAAGTAACCGGATGATCGCCGTTGTTTTTGTAGCCGTAGAATCCCGAATAATCGGCCGCGAGCGATACGTTGTATAATTTCACGCTCATCCCGAAGCCGTAGAGCAAGGCGTCGTTCTGGCGATGCACAAGGTCGTTCGTCATCCAGCAATAGAAGCCGAGCAGGCCCTGCAAGCGCAGCGCTGCCGATCCGTCGGCATTTTGAAGCAGGTTGCGGCCTGCTGTCAGATCGAACCAGTACGAGGCCGCATCCGTATAACGGGCATCGGCCAGGCGGCCTCCGCTGGCCGTTTTCAGGTTGGCGCTCACCATCAAGTCACACCAGCGATCGCTGCGAAGCACCTGATAGAACGAATGAATCAGCACGTCGCCGTAACAGCGGAAGGGAGGTTTTGTTTCTGCGGCACGACGCTCGAGCTTCACAGCCTCCGTCGTCTCGTAATTTTCCGTGACGACTCCGGCTATTTCCACCCCCGCCTTGCCATGGGCTATCGGAATAAAGAGCCGGGCGAAGAGATCGCTCGTCTTATCACCCGCATAGTAATGATAGTCTCCTCTCAGTTCCAACTCCCAGCGTGTACCGATACGACCGCTCCGCAGTTCCGAAATCGGGAAAGCATTTGGCCCGAAATAACGTGGGGTATAAATCAGCAATTTCATCCGTTCGCGCCAATCTTCGTCTTCGCCTTGCGCAAAGAGTAGGAAGGGGATAGCAAGCAATATGATAACAAGTCCTTTCGTTCTTGAAGAAACATTCATTCGTTTACGTTTTTGGGGTGCAAACTTACAAAAAATCTGCGGGTTCGGATCCCATAGTAAACTCCAGCACTCCGCCGGCCGTTATCGCGGCGAAGTCGATGTACGATTTATCATACGGAGCGCCGTTCAGCGTAACCGACCGGATGTATTTATTCGCCGCGCTGTTGTTCTTGGCGACGATCCGGAACGTCTTGCCGTTGCCGACTTGCAGCGTGGCTTCGTTCACCACGGGGCTGCCGAAGAAGTAACGTCCGCCGGCAGGTTCTACCTGATACATGCCGAGGGCCGACAGGACGTACCATGCCGACATCTGACCGACGTCTTCGTTGCCGCAAAGTCCCGCGGGACGGTCGGAATAAAGGCTGTCGAGCACGAAACGCACTTTCTCGGCCGTCTTGGCGGGCTTACCGATGCACGAATAGAGGTAGAGCACGTGATGGCCCGGCTCGTTGCCGTGCGCATACTGGCCGATCAGTCCGCTGATGTCGGGCGAGGCATCCGCACCCATATCGCCGGAGACGATGAAGAGCGAGTCGAGCTTCTGCTCAAAGGCTTCGCGACTGCCGAACAGTGCGACCAGTCCTTCCACATCGTGCGGTACGAGCCACGTGTATTGCCATGCCGTTCCCTCGGTATAATCGTTCTCACGGTGCACGGAGTGGAACGGATCGAACGGTGTACGGAAATTCCCCTTCGAGTCTTTTCCGCGCATAAACCCGGTCGACGGGTCGAAATAATGCGTATAAGCCTTGCTCAGCTTCGTGAAATAGGCGGCATCTTCTTCCTTACCCATCTGTTTGGCTACTTGCGCCACGCTCCAGTTCGCAATCGCGTACTCCATCGTTTTGGCTACCGACTCCACTTCCTTATCGAAGGGGATATAGCCGTATTCCTTTATGTAACCCTGACCTCTTTCATCGAGCATGGCCGAGGTCTTCATCGCCTCGAAGGCCAGCTCCTTATCGAATCCGTCGAACCCTTTCAGCACGGCGTCGGCTACCACGCAGATGCCCGGATTACCGACCATGCAATCCGTTTCGTTCGCCATCAGATGCCAAACGGGCAGTTTGCCCTGCTCCTGATAAATCGCCAGCATGGTGCGGACGATATCCGACATTTTCTCGGGGTGAATCAGCGTCATCAGCGGATGTGCCGCACGGTAGGTATCCCACAGCGAGAAGGTTGTATAGTTCGTAAATCCGGCCTGAGGGTGCACGGCTTTGTCCGTCCCGAAATAGTCCTTGTTGACATCGCAGACCTCCGACGGAGCAATCATCGTATGATAGAGTGCGGTGTAGAAGATGCGCTTCGTGCGTTCGTCGGCATCGATCATCACCTTGTTCAGCTCCTCGTTCCACGCCTTGTCGGCCTGAGCCACTGTCCCTTCGAAGTCCCAGCCCGGCAGCTCGGCCTGCAGATTCATTTTCGCATTCTCGGCGCTCACGGGCGAGAGGGCTACTTTCACGTAGATCGTCTCGTTATCTTCCGTCTCGAAGAACGCCTGTCCGTAGGCTGCCGATGCCCCCTCTTTCAGTTCTTTCCGCTCCTGCCGGAAGCCTTTGAGCGGCTTCGAGAAGACGGCCGTGAAATAGATGCGCTGATCGTGAGCCCATCCCTGCGAGCAACGATAACCCGATACGGT
Organism: Tannerella forsythia; assembly: GCF_001006485.1. Classification (GTDB taxonomy): domain Bacteria; phylum Bacteroidota; class Bacteroidia; order Bacteroidales; family Tannerellaceae; genus Tannerella; species Tannerella forsythia. Next base: position 69,648 of record NZ_JUET01000119.1, on the reverse strand, counting down.
CGTATCATTTTCTTGCATGACGACACCATCGACCGGGCGATCCCACCCGATGCCGTGCTCAAGGTCGAAAATCACTTGGGCATCGGCCGATTTCGGGAAGGTGAACTTATGAAACCCGACGCGCTTCGTGGCCGTCAGTTCCACATCGATGCCGAAGCGATCCAGCCGCACGGCGTAATAACCGGGGCGTACCTTCTCCGTCGATCGGCTGAACAGCGAATAGATGCCCGAAGCGGGATCGCTCAGGTCGCCGCGTGTCAGTTTCACCTCGCCGACGGCCGGCATCAACGAGATATCGCCGAGGTCGCCGATACCCGTCCCGCTCAGGTGCATCTGTCCGAACCCGATAATCGTCGAGTCCGTGATATGATAACCGGAGCACCAGTCCCACCCCTGACTGTAATTCGTCGGGCCCACTTGTACGAGCCCGAACGGAACGTTCGCCCCGACGAATACATGCCCATGATCGCCCGTCCCGATGTACGGATCGACATACTGTGTCAGATTTTGTAAGGATGAAGGCTGACCGCCCTCCTCTCCGCCGCTGCGCTTGCAGGCCGTTGCCACGATGGCGAGCATCAGGAAGCCCCACGCGCCGGCCGTTTTCATTTTTGGCAGAATCTTTGTTTGTCTCATTTTACTCATTATTACGTTTAACTAATTCATCTGTCTGTTCTTTCCTCTCAAGTTTCCCATTTCTGAAAACGAAAAACGTGCTTACCATGTGCTCATTCAGGCTCGCATAAAGACCTTCCTTGTAGCATAACACTTCAATCGTATCGCCATCTTCCGTGTATAGTTCTTCCTTAAAAGGCTGACCGTACTTTTCCAAAATAAACGCTTTGCTAACTCCCAGCTTGATGTCTTCGTTCCGGAATCGGGACGAACTCCTGAAAATGGAACACCCCGACAGCATCAGGAAGAACAGCACTGTCAGAGCAAGCATTTTCATCCGGCAGATTGTGCTGGCTGTAAAATTGGCTTTCATATCGAATCATTTATAAATAAAACATTCCTGCTAATTCTATTCATTCTCCATCCTAAATTCAATCCCGATAGAGATCGTTCCACCACGAAGCGTCTCCCTTCAACCATTTCTCGAACCACGCAAAGATCGATTCGTTCCATTTCAGGCGTTTCTCGTAATCGAGGATCTGGTGATTCTCTCCTTCAACCTGAAGGAGTTCAGCCGGCTTGCCCAAAATCTTCAGGGCGGTGTACATCTGAATGCTTTCTCCGGGCGGCACATTCGTATCGGCCGTACCATGAACGAGTAAGATCGGCGTCTTGATCTTATCGGCATGGAACAACGGGCTCTGATCGACGTATAACTCCCGGTTATTCCACGGATAACTGCCGGCGCTGGCTGCCGTGCTGTACGAATACCCCCAATAGCCTTCGCCCCAATAACTACTGATGGAGCTGATGCCCGCGTGCGATACGGCGGCGGCAAACATATCCGTGCGCGTCTGGAGATACATCGTCATGAAACCTCCGTATGACGCGCCCATACATCCGATCTTCGTGGAATCGACAAAAGGATGTTCGGCGATAAACTTCTTCGTCCCTTCGATGATATCGTCCGACGAACGCCGTCCCCACGTATTGACGTGCAAGGCAGAGAACCGCTGGCCGAATCCGGTGGCGCCACTTGGTTGAAGCACGTACACGACATAGCCCATCGCCGCGTAAACGTGCATCGGGTAACGGCTTTCGAAACGTCGCTCCACAGGCGAAGTGCCTCCGTAATAATATACAATCATCGGATACTTTTTCGTGGCGTCGAAGTCGGGGGGCAGGTAATAGTATCCTTTGATTTCGGTACGATCCGAATTCATGAAGTTCCAGTTCTGCACTTCGCCGAGCGTCAGTTGCGACAGCTGCCGCCGGTAAGGATCGGCGATCCGGGTCATTCTTCCTGTCCTTACATTATATATATAGGCACGTGTCGAGTTGGAAAGGCTCACTCCCGAATAAGCAAGCACGGGAGCATGTTCTGCGACTTCAAACCCGTTCACCACTTCTTCTTCGGATGGCAGGCGCGTATATCGTTTCGTATTCAGATCGTATCTATACAGGCAAACACGGTCTTCATCTTCCGCCTGAAAGTAAATCGTCCGGCTGTCGGCGCTCCATTGCCCTCTCATCAGGCTCGGATTAAAATCCTTCGTGATCGGCTCGATCTTCTTTGTCGATAAATCCATCAGAAAAGCCTGCGTATCGTAGCTGTTGGCAATTTGCCCCTCGGCTACATTCAGCCCGATCCCGCCGAAAGACTCGGGAGCGCCCAGAATCAAGAGCTGCTTTCCGTCAGGCGAAAACCGTGCGTAGGATGCGAACCGATCTTTCCACCACAACGTATCGGCCGTCATCGTCTTGAGGTCGAGGCGGAACAGGGACGATTTACGGAAAGGTCGTTCCGTGATCGTCTCTTCGGTAGTCGAGAACAGGATATAGCGACCGTCCCGGCTCACGTCGTTTAACTGCGTGTGATGTGCCCCGAAGGTCAACTGGCGGGTCAGTCCCGTCGCTAAATCGTAACGATAAATAAAGGCGTGGCGCGGTTTATGTCCGGCGCGTTCCGTCAACGTATGCATGCGGAAAATGTTTCCCGGCTTCTCGTCCGTTTCATCGGCTTTTGTGTAGAACAACGCTTTCTCGTCCGGCGAGATCAGGAACGATTCCTCCGGAATATCTTCGGCTAATATCTCTTCTTCGAGCGTTTCCGGCCGGATCGCGATAAGACGTATCCGTTCGTCTGCTTTCGGATGGTAAACCAGACGCTCGGTTCTCGGCATCCATCGTAGACCGCGCTTTTGTCGGTCTGTATCGATCGTTACCCGTCGGCCGGTTTGGACATGGTACAGTTCTGTGGAGTAGGAGGTTCTCTTTCCATACGACTTGGTATAGGAAATCAACACATAATTTCCCTGCGGAGATATCGACGTTCCGCTCACACGTTTTCCCTTAATGATATCGTCCAGCACGATCCGGCGTTTCGAATCATGCGAGACCAACCATCCGGCCGAACTCTTTGCGTCGTTTTCGAGCATTATTTTCAAAGTCGTCCCCGCGTTTGTTGCCGACGGAGAGAATAACTTAACTACCACCCGGGCGGCCTGCGGATACGGAGCGAGCGTAGCGGATAACTCCTTCGCCTGAGCTTGTGACTCTTCGGCGGTCGTCTTTGTCGAAACCGATGTGCCATTCACAAACAGCTCGGCCAATGCAGGGGTAACGACCTTCACCTTCACTTTTCCGTATGCTTTTCCGTGCACATAGAAAGAGAAAAGTTGTACAAATGGCTTCTCCGTTCCTGAAGCGAGATGAAACAGTCCGGCCGTATCGGCTTCGTATGGCTGGGTAAAGGCCGCTTGTTCCGGCACCGTCAGATTTAGTTTCAGTAACCTCTCATGATTAAACGAGTTACCTTTCTGGTCGACCGAGTCAACGGCCAACGGTTGGTCTACTTCGAGCGGAGCGACTCCCCGCAGCGTCGTCAAAGTTGCACTCTGTGCCGAACCATGGATAAGACCCAGTACAAACAGCAGACCCGTCTGACATGTACGATTGATTTTATGTTTCATATAAGTTGTGTTTTATGCGATTCATTTTCAGGAACCGTCCTTTCCGTGCGGTGACAATCAGTACGGCTACTATACCGGCTATGATATACAGATAGATAAAGAGGCCTTGGATACTGTCGTTTTGCCCGTACGAATGCATGCCGCTCAGGAAATAGTTCACCCCGAAATACGTCATTAATACCGAAGCAAAGGCTATAACCGAACACAGATTGAGCGACCAGAGGTTGTACCATTGAGGCAGTAGATGGAGATGGGTGACCATCGTATAAACGACGATCGTTATCAACGCCCACGTCTCTTTCGGATCCCATCCCCAGTAGCGTCCCCATGATTCATTGGCCCATACGGCGCCCATGAAAGTACCGATCGTCATCAACATCAGCCCCGCAAGTAAAGCGATTTCATTGATGATACCCAGTTCACGGAACGACCGGGCGTGATGTTTTATCCGCTCTTTTCCGAGTATGCTCATCATCGTCAGGCTCGTTATTCCGATCAGACAGGAGATGCCGAAAAAACCGTAAGCCATCATGAGGACAGCTACGTGAAACATAAGCCACGGCGACTTCAAAACGGGCACTAACGGATTGATCTGCGGGTCCATCCAATTCAGCCCCGACACGAACAGGATCACGCCGGCGAACAGGGTGGCTAATGCAAAAGTCATCGGGTTGCGGCGCATAAACAAAAAGCCGGCCAAAGCGGTAGCCCATGCCATATAAACCATCGTTTCATACGAGTTACTCCATGGGGCATAGCCTCCTATAAACCATCGAAATCCCATACCCAGAATATGAAACGCAAAGACTGTTCCCACCCCCAAGGACAGTACCCCGAGCATACGGCGAATCCATCGGGAATCTTTAAAGAACAAGATAAACGAAAGCAATAGCATCATCCCGCCCAAAGATAAATAACCGATCTTGCATCGACGGAACGGATCCAGTTTATTATACATCACTTCCAACCGGATGCGGTCCGCATCGATGTCGATCGTACGACTCTTTTCTTCCTGATAGTTTCTGATCCTCTGCAACGCATCGTCAGCCTTGCTCCAATCGCCCGACTTCAATGCCCGCCTCACCTCCGAGAGATATGCTGCAAAACTCTGCGAAACAAACACCGAATCGGCTCCGCCGTATGCCGATAAATCGTCTCCCGGAGCATACCAGCGGCTGTTGGTGTCCGTCTCATGCGGGAAGATGCGGAGCAGCTGTCCGTTTGCTACTTGATGAAAGATATTGATCTGTTCGTCCAGCTTGATGAGGTCTTTATCGAATCCCGACCGCTGTGTCGGTATTTTTCGGTAAGCTTCCTCAAGGCGCACCTGTAACTTATATGTTCCATCCGGATGGAACAGCTCGGCATAGGCGCATTCGCCTTTTGTCAGGTCATAATATGCTGCCAGTTCGTTATCCGGCAATGCCATGAAAGGCACATACATCCACATCTCCGGCATAGTCAACAGACTCAACAGAAAACGATCGGCGCTTAGCCCGTCGATTGTACTCTTTTTATGCAATTTGCGCAATATCTCGGACGAGAATGTATGGACCGGGATCATGCGTCCGTTCATCGATTGTACCGGAAGCGATCCGAACCGCGCGAGGTGCTCGTCTGGAATATGGATTTGCAAGACTGCTTTCTTCATTGCAGCCCGATCCGGCATGCTCCATACGCTGACAGGAAGCATGCAGGGCAGGAAAAGAAAAACGGTCGTATGATTTTTCAGTTGACTGATCAACCGGCGTATACGACTGTTTCGTCCCACCACACACCCGATGAATCCGACCATGAGTAAAAGATAGCCTGCATACGTCACATTACGTCCCGCCACGTCTTTGTTGACGGAAAGAATCGTGCCGCGCTCATCGGGATCGAACGATGCCTGAAAGAAACGGTAGCCTTTTACATCGAGCACATTATTCATAAAGACACATTCCCGATGCACCTCCCCATCATCAACATAAACGAGTAGATTGCTTTCGTACGACGAGGGGCTTGTGGAGCCGGGATAACGGGTCAAGGTAAATCGTTCCAGTTCGATCTCGAACGGTAAGGGATCCATCCGTTGTCCGTGATTGGAACGAATATGAATCCGGTCCTTCTTCTCTCCTTCTCTCAGATGAATCGTGCCTTCTACACCGAACAGATGCGATATGACGGATCCTGACAGGATGACAACCCATGAGAAATGCACGAGCAACATGCTCCAACGCTTCTTTTGCAAGAACTGTCGCCGTCGTATAATGGCCGCAAAGTTGGCGATCAGTAAAAGCTGAAGGAGAAAAAATAAGGGAGAATAGTAGATCAATACTTTAGCCAATGTCGAACCATGCGCTTTCTCGATGAGCGTTGCTGCCGAGAGTCCCACGGCATACATCGTGAACAACAGCAACATCGTTCGATATGAAGACATTATTTTTTCAATCGGAGACATATGTTGTTTATAGCGGTGACAAAGCTACAAAAATATAAAGACAAAAAAAAGCCGATGGAAGAAATCCACCGGCCTTTTCGGTTATGGTCTTACGATTGATTATTTATCGTCTGTATTCATGATAACCACACGGTTCCAAGCATTTTCAGCATACGGCTGAACTGTATCACCCATCCACTCAATAGAGATATTGTCGGAAGAGATACCGTATTTGTCGATAAGCTGTTTCGCAACCGCTCTTGCACGTCTTTCAGAAATGCCTTTGTTGTAGTCCGGGTTACCTGTCTTTCTGTCTGCATAACCAACCAACTTGATCGGCAAGCTGTGTTTCTTTGCATATTCGGCTGTATTGAAGATGCTAACTTCCTGATGTTTGTCGATTCTTGCGCTGTTCAGACGGAAGTAAACTACGTTTTGCAGATTTTCACGCGGTTCTTTCACTTCCGGGCACTTCGGACATTCCGGACAGAATTCCGGACGTTTGCTCAACTCAGCATTTTCAGCACGCAATGCGTTGATCTGAGAATTCAGGTCGTTCAGCAAATCGTAATCCATCGGCTCAAGTACTTCAAATTCTTTTCTTCCGAGATTGAAGTTCAGACCCAACATAGCCTGTACCGGACGGTCGTAGCGAGGACGTGCGTGAGAATCCCAGTTCCAGTGCTCCCCCAGCAGGGTGTATTGTCCTTCTAAGAACAAATCCACACGTTTGCCCAGACGGAACATGAATTGAACACCCCCGTTGATCGATGCCGACTCAGCTCTCGGGAAACTGTTGTTATTTTTGTCGCTATAACCCGGGCGAAGTGCGTAACCCAGACCTACGAACGGAATGAAGCGGAACACTTTCGATTCTTTGTAAGGAGCCCAGAAATTGGTTACATCCCACATGATGTCCACATGCGGATTGATCCACCAGAAATCTTGTGCGTTATCGCTCTTATAATCTTTTACATAGCTGTAATTTTTCATCTTACCGCCATTCACTTGCAAACGGAAGGCCATGTATGGGTTGTACCATTTACCGATAGAGATCGCTCCCGACGGGGCAATACGATCGGCAAAGTCGGCATTGCCGTTCAAGTCTCCAAACAAGATGTTTCCACCTCCGGCCAACGAGATAAACATGTTATCCGTTGCCTTGTTTTTCTTAAAGTTCGTTTTCGAACCGTTCTCGGTGCTGAAGCCTACCTGCGGCTGGTATTGCTGCGCAGAAACAGACAATGCAGCTCCGAATAACATCGCTAAAAGTAATACCTTAGTCTTCATAATCTATTCATATTTTATTAAACAATAACCTATTATTATATCTATACATTTGCTAATACACATTTCGCGGCAAAGGTAATCCTTTTTTTCTTCCAAACAAATAAAATATGTATTTTGTTCTGAATTTTTTTCAATGCCTTCGCTACTCTTTCTTATGTTGATCACCAGATATCTATGAATCCGTCTTCCCGTTTCTCATACGAGTGTTTGATGGATGTTCTACAGACTGTTCTGACTTTCCATCCATAGTTTCATCAAATATTCTCCATACGGATTTTTCATCATCGGTTCTGCATTTCTTTTCAACTGATCCGTACCGATCCAACCCTGCCGGAAAGCTATTTCTTCTACACAAGCGATTTTCAGCCCCTGCCGCCGCTCAATCACCTCTACAAAAGTGGAAGCCTCGGTCAGAGAGGTGTGGGTACCGGTGTCCAACCATGCAAACCCACGCCCGAGCAGCTCGACTTTTAGTCGTCCGCGATTTAGAAATGCCTGGTTCACCGAAGTGATTTCCAGTTCTCCGCGAGCTGACGGTCGAACGTTGCGAGCTATTTCGACCACCTCGTTCGGATAGAAATAAAGTCCGACAACGGCATAGTTCGATTGCGCATGTTCTGGTTTTTCTTCAATGCTCAGTACGTTCCCTTGCTTATCGAACGTCGCTACGCCATATCGTTCGGGATCGTTTACGTAATAACCGAAGACGGTTGCATTTTGTTCTTCGCAAACGTTAAAAACTGCGGTTTTTAACATTTGTGTAAAACGTTGCCCGTAGAAAATGTTATCGCCCAATATAAGGCAAACATCTTCTTCTCCAATAAAATCCGCCCCAATAATAAACGCCTGTGCCAATCCGTCGGGCGAAGGCTGTTCGGCATATTCGAAGCGGACTCCCCAGTCCGATCCGTCGCCTAACAGACGCTGAAAACCGGGTAAGTCCCAAGGAGTAGAGATAATCAAAATATCCCGTATACCGGCCAGCATGAGTACCGATATTGGATAATATATCATCGGCTTGTCGTAGATAGGGATCATCTGTTTCGATATCCCTTTTGTGATGGGGTACAGGCGTGTCCCTGAACCTCCGGCTAAAACAATTCCTTTCATCTTGTTATCCTCTTCTGATACGTATTTGAATGGCCTTTTCGACAGGCTGCTCACTGACGAAAACGAGATAGCCTCCGCCGCCCGCACCGCTTATCTTCCATCCCAATACCTTTGATTTATATGTTTCTAAAACAGTTGACACTTCGGAGATGATCATGTTGGGGAACATAGCCACCTGCGCCTCGAAACTGTCTGACGCTGCCTTTCCCCAAGCGATTACATCTTTTGCTTTCAACGCTTGCCAACATGCCTCGGCCGCCTGACTCAGGCGCTGTGCATCGGATTCGTTGATGTGCGTGTCTGCAAGTACGTCGTATTCGGCATGACGCGGAGACAGAGGGACAAGCCACAGACGCTCTTCGATCCATCCCAACAGATCACGATCGGTTATCGATTCGATCGATTCCGGCCAGTAGTCTCCGTTATAGTAGAGCCGGTTCAATCCCGGCAGCACAATACCCAGCGAATCCTGTGAGCCGCTGACGTATTTCGTTCCCGGCGGATTCTCAAAACAGAATAAAGTACGCGCCAGTTTTTCTTTATCTCCTTCCGGAAGATCCGCCTGCCATAATTCGATTGCTTTTTTACGTGAGCTTGTCGACATTCCGCTACGATCGTTGAATTCGTAGTCCGGTTCGATACTTATTGTCAGAACAGCGCCGGGGCAATACTTGCTGACGGAAGGTTGATCGAGCCAACCTCCGGCCAGATCAAGCCGATAAGGAATCAGACATTCTTTCCGTAACGCCGTTGTTGAACGAACGGGCAGACCGCCGTGCGGAATCCGTTGACTGACGATGTACCGAATGCCCAATTCTTGGCATAGCCGCTCCTTAGCCGGCGTATGTCCGTCGCTGTTGACGAAAAAGATATCCGGCTGCAAGCGTTTCAGATCTTCGACGAAGTCAAGCACTCCGCTACCGCTGTTCACCCATGCCTCTTTGACACTCTTCAGGGCTCTGACCATGTAAAGACGTTCGTCTTCCGTGTGAATCGTTTTGCGTGCTTTCAGTTCATGGATGGTTTTGTCGGAGCCGATGCCGACATACAAGTCTCCGTGCGTGGCCGCTTCTTCAAAAAAAGCAACGTGCCCGCTGTGTAGCATGTCGTAACATCCGCTGACAAAAACTTTCTTTTTTCCCATTCTTCGTATTTCTTATTCTCTTATAAGTAAGTATTCAATATTCCATGCAGTAAAGCAGTGAAATGATTAAGGCGTAAAGAAGAGTGAAAAGCACAAAGTTTATACGACCTTGCCACATTACTTCTTTACTACGTTACTACGGGACAAATGTATAAATTTTCCTGTTTATGTGCCATCTTTTCAAAAAATACGACTTAAAGTACAGGTGAACGGCACAACGATATTTTTCTATACACTGCAAAAACGAAGTTTCCCGGGAGAGGTGCTACATGCGAGCGATAACCTCCGGGAAACAATTCGCTATGTGTCTTAGTATTAAGCTACTTCCCTCGAGCGAAATGTACGAAAGCCGTAGGCGGCAATCACGACAAAACAAACCAGCGGTAAAGCGAACGACAAATTAACTGCCGGAAAGCCCCCGAGAGTGTCCATATCAATGATGGCGGCCTGCAACGGCGGCAGCACCGATCCGCCGAGGATGGACATGATCAGTCCGGCGGCTCCGAACTTGGCATCTTCACCAAGCCCTTTGAGCGCAATACCGTAAATGGTCGGGAACATCAGTGACATACAGGCCGACACCCCCACGAGGCAGTATAGCCCCTTGATGTCACGGAAACCGATGACGCCGAGCGTCAGCAGACCACCGGCAACGGCCAGAATCATCAACAGTTTTCCGGGATTGAGATACCTCAGCAGAAATGTACAAATGAAACGGCTGCAACAGAAAATCACCATCGCAGCTATGTTGTATTGCTGACTTAACACTTCGGCATTTTTCTCGGCCATGCCCTGTTCCATAAAGATTCGTGTGCCATACTGAATGATAAACGTCCAGCACATGATCTGCACACCGACATAGAAGAACTGCGCAATCACCCCTTCACGATAGCGGGGAAGCGAAAAGATGCGTCGCAGTGTCGGAAAGAAATCGATGGCGTGCGACCGGTCGGCATTCTTCGGCATCTTCACGAAACGGATCAGGAGAAACATCGCAAGAATGACGACGCCGATGATAAGGTAAGGCGTGATCAACACCCCCAAATCATACTGTTTGACAGCTTCGAACCGAGCATCGTCGAGCATCGAACGTTGCGCCGTATCCATCGGGTCTAACCGTGCCTGAATAAATGTCATGGCCACGAACATCCCCATCAGCGAGCCGATCGGATTGAACGACTGGGCGAAGTTAAGCCGCTGTGTGGCCGTCTCCTCCGTTCCCATCGAAAGGATATACGGATTAGCGCTCGTTTCGAGGAACGAGAGTCCGCAGGTCAGAATAAAATAAGCGATCAGAAACGGGTAATAACTTCCGGTCATCTTAGCCGGAAAGAAGAGGAATGCACCGGCGGCATACAACGCAAGTCCCATCAGGATACCGGCTTTGTACGAATATTTACGGATAAAAATCGCAGCCGGAAAAGCCATCGCAAAGTAACCTCCGTAGAATGCGACCTGAACGAGCGCTCCTTCGGTCACGCTGGTGCGGAATATTTTTGAGAACGCCTTGACCATCGGGTTGGTGATGTCGTTGGCAAAGCCCCACAGGGCGAAACAAAACGTAATTAAAACGAACGGGATGACATAGCTCACCCCGTCCTTATGTAAGATCGACTGTTTCTTCATGGCCTGCTCTTCGTTCAATATTTCCCGTAGAGCGGACCGTAAGAGCTGCAGGCGCGATAGTCCGCTCCTTCCTTATCCATACCGAAGGCGTTCCATGAAGCCGGCCGGAAGATATCGTCTTCTTCCACGTTGTGCATACAAACGGGGATCCGCAACATTGAGGCCATCGTGATCAGGTCGGCGCCGATATGTCCGAAGCTGATGGCTCCGTGGTTGGCTCCCCAGTTGTTCATGACCGAATAGACGTCCTTGAACGGGCCTTTGCCGGTGAGTCGCGGTGCGAACCACGTCGTCGGCCAACCCTTGTCGGTACGATCATCGAGGATTCGGAATGATTTCTCGTCGAGGTCTACCGTCCATCCTTCGGCCAGTTGCAGTACGGGGCCAAGGCCTTTGACGATGTTCAAGCGCATCATCGTGCACGGCATTCCTCCTTTGGTCAGGAATTTCGAGGAATAGCCCCCACCGCGGAAATATTCGCGATTAGCAGGCATCCAAGTCGTAGCGTCGAGGCAAGCCTGTGCTTCGTCTTTTGTGATCTCCCAGAACGGTTTCATCACCGGCTTTCCTTTCTTGTCGCTCTGCTGGCCGGAGCCGTCGAGGGTCGCCGCTCCGGAATTGATCAGGTGGATGATTCCCTGTGCCGCTTTGCCGGTCAGCTTTTTACCGGTTACACGCAGTACGGCTTCGGGACTCCAGTACGTTCTGACGTCGGCAAAGATTTGCGCCGTATTCGTCAGCAGATAGCCGAACAGCATGGCTGCTCCGTTGAGCGAGTCGTTCTCGGTGGCCAGAATGAATGGCGCGCGGATACCGCTCCAGTCGTATGACGAGTTGAGGATCGCCTCCGTAAAGTCTCCGTTCGGATAGAAGTCCGTCCATTGGCGCTGCCCTTGAAAACCTGCAACAATTGCGTGATGTCCGAGGGCTTCTTCACCGAATCCGAGCGATTTGAGTTTGGGATTACCCACCATCAGGTCGCGCACGATCAGGGTCATCTTAACAATAAACTCCCAATCTTTTTCGTGCTCGGCTTTCGTCTTTGCCAAGTCTTTGCGGTTAATGATATCTTCGCCTTGCTTGCAATTTTTCTTTGCCCACGCCAACGCTTTTTTATATTCTTCTTTATCGTAAATATCGTTCTCCATGCGACGGATGATTTCGACCTCATCGACTCCTTCGCAACGCATACCGAGGTAATTCTCGAAGAAATTCGAATCGACGATCGAACCGGCAATTCCCATACATACGGCACCGATCGACAGGTACGACTTGCCGCGCATCAGAGCGACCGCCATCGCTGCACGTGCAAAACGCAACAGTTTGTCGCGCACATCGGCCGGGATGTCTTTCGCATCAGCATCCTGCACTTCATGTCCGTAGATGCCGAAGGCCGGCAGTCCTTTTTGCGCGTGAGCTGCCAATACGGCTGCCAGGTAAACGGCTCCCGGACGTTCGGTCCCATTAAATCCCCAGACAGCTTTCACCGTGTGCGGGTCCATGTCCATCGTTTCGCTTCCGTAGCACCAGCAGGGGGTGACGGTAATCGTCACCGCCACGTTCTCGCGTCTGAACTTTTCGGTGCATGCGGCGCTCTCGGCCACCCGTCCGATGGTTGAATCGGCGATCACACACGCAACCGGTGTGCCGTCGGGGTATTGCAGCGTCTTTGTCAGTAGTTTTACGACACTTTTCGCCATATCCATTGTCTGTTTTTCGAGTGATTCGTGCACTCCTCCCATTCGTCCGTCAATCGTCGGACGAATCCCGATCTTCGGCCATTCGCCTTGGAATCTATGTTCTCCCATGTCTGTTCAATATTTTATCATGTTTCTAATCGATTCTCCAAAAATGCCGTCAATATTACATACGTTTTCCGGATTTTGCAAATCTTTCTTTCCGATTCTATCCTTATTCCGAAAATAATGTATTATCTTTGCCTTGACAAAACAACAGAAACAGCCTGAAATGGACGAATTGAATAATGAAAATCTGCCCATTCGACGCCTTGAAGAAACAGGTTCGTACAGTAAATATTACGATGACAACCGTTTTTGGCGCAAAGTTCGACGTATCGCTCGAAAAGCCGGTACGAGTGTGCTGCGTCCCGTGCTTCTCCTTTATTATATGATGAAGAGCGAGCATGTGCCCTTACGTGACAAGGCTTACATTGTGGGGGCGTTAGGCTATTTTATTCTGCCGATCGACCTTGTTCCCGATCTTATTGCCGGACTGGGCTATACGGACGATTTGGCCGTCATCGCCATTCTGATGAAACATCTCAAAGACAATCTTACCCCTGAAATAGAATTGCGCGCTGACGCTAAGATACGCGACTTGCTGGAGTAGTCTCACGAATCGATCTCGAAGAGAGGGGAGGGAGTCGTGCGCTTGAGCGTAGTCAGGTGTACATCTTTCCCGACCCGTATCCCTTCTTCCGAAAGGCGTAAATCCACCGTTTTATAGGCCAGGTCAGGATGGTTGTTTTCGCGACTCAAATGGCAAAGCCAGATGTTTTTTAAGGTTGGCGTATAATGAGTAGCCAGAAAGTCAGCAACTTGACGATTGCTCAGATGTCCTCTCGGACCGGCTACACGCTCTTTAAGGAATTCCGGATAATTTCCATAGTGCAGCATCTCTTCGTCATAATTTGCTTCTAACACCAGATGATTAGCCATTTGTATATATTTGCTGACCGTGTCCGTGATATGTCCCACGTCGGTAGCAATTGTCAGGCGATGACTGCCGTAAGTAATCAGATAACCGACGTTATCGCTGCTGTCGTGTGGTACTTCGAAGGCTTTGATCCGGAAGTCACGGATCATAAACGATACTTCTTTCTCGATCATGCGGCGCGAATGAACCAACGTTTCCTCGACATATCGGCTGCGGGCGATGCCCTCATGCACGGCCTCGGTGGCATAGACGGGGATGTGACAACGTTCACCCAGACAGCCGATCGTCTTGATATGGTCGGCATGGTCGTGCGTCACAAGTACTCCCATAATCTTTTCAAATTCGATCCCCCGGTCTTTCAGCACTTTTTTAATGGTTCGGATGCCGATGCCGGCATCAATCAGGATGCCGTAATCGAATGTACCCACATAATAACAGTTTCCGCTGCTCCCGCTGGCCAAGCTCAAAAAAAATAGCTTCATCGTTCCCCTTGACGCAGATGTTCACATCCGCATCCCATTTTTTTGCCGCAAAAGTACGTATTATTTCCCTATGTGCGAAATCTCCGTCTTCTCATGCACCACTTGTAACGGGCTGGATTTTGGTATCGCTTCGGCAGGCTCAGCAACACAGACGAGTGTTTACAATGCGCAAAAGAGGCTCACCGCAAATGGGACGGTCAAATCAACGAGTATACCATGCAGGACGGCTATAAAGACAAAATCTTTGCCTGAATATCTTGTAATGACAGGCAGAGTAGTATCCATTGTTGTCGCACCACCGGCACAGATCGGAGCGAGAGGACCAAAGAATCGAACCCATAAAGGAGCCCCCAAAAGCGCCATCATTTCTCGAATAATATTAGTTATTAAAGCAATCGTACCCAGTTCCGCAGCCGATTGTACACCCAATGAAACGGATTTCAGATCAGTAATCATCACAGACGATAAAGAATAATAGGCAAAGCCACTCGCTACGGCTAAGCAATCATAAATGCTCCATTGGGAAATACAGAAAGCCGCTAAAGTCGAAAAAAGGAGAGTGCCTATTATCGTAGCGACCGGCACCAATAGTAATTGCAAACGTACCGTCTTCAGTATTTGCATGATATGTTTATCACTTCCTACTCCTAATCCAACTTGAAGCATCAAAAAATAGAGAATATAACGTGTCGGATCATCCTCGATGCGAATATCGTAAGTATCCAATATCCAACCCGTCAGACATCCAGCTACGAAAAAAGCAACAACAATAAGGCTCCCTCTCATCTGTTATCAAAAATATAAAAATCAGACTATGATTTATTTTTGAAGAAATTCCGATATACGATCCAAGCTCCCCAAACACTACCCAATGTACCGGCAAAAGCCAGCCATAAGGCTTGCCCTCCCAATGCCGGGAGATTACAAATTATCTCACGATTATTTCCTACTGAAATTCCGAGAGAAAAAAGCAACAAGTAGACAGTCCAACCCATCAGGTTGCTGAATCGCCTAAGTGTCAATCTCTTTCGAAACAGATACCCCAAAGCGATTCCGGTAAACATAAGCCCTATTACAACAAACATATAATTTTACGCTATTCTATCTCAGCAATTTGGTTTTTGATATTAATTCATCCTGTTCCCGTATCGGCACAATCAGAAAGCCGTAATTCTGTTTCACCGGGGTAATCGTATATTCCGGATGCGTATGCGCCCCCCACGTCGTATCACCTCCAACTCCCATTTGCCGGCTGTCAATATTAACCCATACCATGGGTTGCTTTTGAATGCTTCCGCCATGCACACGCTTGGTCCCAGAGGGGATATATTTCAGCGCTTTCATCGGAAATTTCCATGCACTGACACTGAGAGGCTCGTCGGTTGTGCGGATTAACAGTCCCACGCCTTTATCGTTTTGGAGAGCCGCCCAACGTACATCTGTCTTATTAGCGGTCTCCTGAGCTCGTACATACGGATGATATTGTTCCCAAACCGATGCACTGTACAAGTCGACCAAAGCGCTGTTTTTGCGATCCCAATAATTTTCATGAGGTCCTCGGCCAAACCAGGTCATGTTTTCAAACTCTTCTTTAAGGATCATATACATTCCCAGACGGGGCATCTCCGGAAGAGGGTATTCGCCCGGTTCAAATACAAAGTTCACCTTAATAACTCCATCTGCGTAAACAGTATATGTCACACGACATATAAACATTTGTTCCGGCATCGCATAAGAAGCAGACACCATAGCCTTCTGACGGTCACGCGAAAGCGTATATTCAAAATCCTGCAGTATCAGTCGCTCTCCGGCTTCATTCCAGATTGCGCAACGTTCTCCGGTTTTATTGGCAACATCGTTGTCCGTCATCGGACGCCAGAAGTTCGGACGCAACCCTTCGATCAGAAATTCCTTATCTCCGGTAACATAACTGACCAACTCGCCATTTGTCTTAGAGAAAGACAATGAAATGCCAGCCATCTGAAAGACCACCTTTTCATCCAAATCTTGACATGTCAACACCCCTTGGACTGGAGTCTCTTCCGATATCCTCGTTCCCGGTAATAGCCATTGGGCGGCAGAAACCGTATGTCTCGCAGGAATCAGTGGAGTAGCAGTTCGTGTATAAGCTGTCAGATGAAGGAAATATTCGGTGTTGGGATCCTTGTGGAATGAAGGTAACGGCAGTTTCACGTTCATACTCTGATGCGGTTTGATGGAAGGGACGTCGAGCACTCCTTCGTATAATATGCGACCATCCGCTTTAATTTTCCATTTATAATCATAGATATCTGCGTCGATAAAATCGTGGCGATTGGTGATCCGGATAAGATCGGACGAGAAAGGCACACTCTCAAAATGAATATAGCGATACACATGTTTTACTTCCCAGATATGAGGATGCAAACTGCGATCGGCTGCAACAAGTCCGTTGGCACAAAAGTTCGAATCGTTCACAATACCCACAAACCCCATATCTCCACCATAAGCCCAGATGTCACGACCATCATCGTCTTTCCGTGCAAAAGTCTGATCTACCCAATCCCAAATAAAGCCTCCCTGCAAATTATCATATTTATAAATTAAATCCCAATAATCTTGCAAGTTTCCCACGCTATTACCCATCGCATGGGCATATTCACATAAAATGAAAGGACGTTTTTGCCGTTCGTTTACCCATTGGCGCAAAGCCCAAATACGGGCATACATCGGACAATAAATATCGGACAAACCCGCCATGTGTCCTCCTTCGTACTGAACGGGACGACTCGGATCGCGTCGTTTAGCTTCATGATACAGATTTTCAAAATGCTTCCCATAGCCCGATTCATTACCCAAACTCCAGGTAATGACAGATGTAAAGTTTTTGTCACGCTCCATCATACGCATCATGCGCTCCCGAAAAGGAATGTCCCAATTCTCCCAATCGGCCAGCGTCTGAACCGAGGGATGATCGGACATACCGTGCGATTCGATATTGGCTTCGTCAACCAGATAAATGCCATATTTATCGCATAACTCATACCATTGAGGATAATTAGGATAATGCGAACATCGTACCGCATTGATATTAAACAATTTCATCAAACGAATATCTTCCTCCATGCTTTCGACGGTGATTGTACGCCCCGTATACATGTTATGCTCGTGCCGATTCACGCCTTTGATAAGTATAGGTACGCCATTCAGCAACAACATGCCGTTTTTTATCTCAACAGTGCGAAAACCAAAACGATGTGCAAACGATTCCGTCACTCTTCCTTTCCGATCGACCGTTGAAACCGTGACGGTATATAAATCTGGCGTTTCGGCAGTCCAAGGTTTCACTTGTTGAAATATTTTCCGGAAAGAAAGAAGAGTATCCGATTGATTTCTTGCTTTCAAGCGAGAAGAAGCGATCAATTGTTTATTGTCGTCAAACACATTCAACTGTATTTCCGTACCACGAACCTCCCTCCGGTTGTCCAGCAACACATCGATTTCGAAGTTCCCATCTACATAACGATTCGTCAGTGACGCCTTCACTTCAAAGTCTTTGACCCGTACCGCGGGACGTGCAATCAACATAACATCGCGTTCGATTCCACTGTAACGCCAATAGTCTTGTGCCTCAAGGTAAGAACCATCACTATACCGATAAACCTCTACCGCAAGACTATTCAATCCGGGCTTCAGGTACTGATTGATCAAAAACTCAGCAGACAGACGACTATCCTCACTATAACCGACAAATTGACCATTCACCCAGCAATAAAAAGCTGATTCGACCCCACCGAAATGAAGTAGAATATCGGATCCATCAAAAGACTCCGGTATCCGAAAGCTTGTTTTATACGATCCGACAGGATTATATTCTTTGGGAACATGAGGCGGATTGGGAGGAAAAGGGTAACGCGTATCGGTATAGATCGGTACGTCGAAACCCTGCAACTCCCAACTCCCCGGAACTTGTATATCAGCCCAATCCGCCACATCGTAACGATCTTCATAAAAAAAGACAGGACGAGAAGCCGGATTTTTCGAGTAATGGAATTTCCAGGTCCCATTCAATAAATATGTTCGCAGTTGGGAGCTGTCTTGAAGCAAAGCTCCTTCTTCCGATGCATAAGGAACGAAATGGGCATGCATAGTCTCCCGGTTCAACTGATTCACAATCTGATTTTCCCACTCTTTGGATTGTTGGGCAAACAAGGTCGCAGGGAGCCACAGGAAAAAAATCGCAATACTCTTCTTCATAATACGGGGATATTACTCAAAAAAACACTATCAATCTATTGCATTATTCGAATTGATTTCCTGAATCGGAATCGGATAAAAATTATGTTTGGACGGATCAAAGTTCGAGCGTCCAGCTGCATGCAATACCTCTTTCGTCTTTCCCCAACGACGAAGATCATAGAAACGCATATTTTCCAAAGGAAATTCCAGCATACGTTCATGTTCAATCTGTGCGCGCACAGCTTCACGAGTGGCCCCCTTCATCGCAGGCATACCTGCACGCTTACGCACTTCATTAACAAGAGGGATCGCTTCAGAGGTACGGCCAAGCTCATTCAAAGCTTCCGCCTTCATGAGCAAAACATTCGCATAACGCATCAAAACAATATTCGGAGCAAAATATGCAGCACTCAAACCAGCCGCATCTGCCGGCATATATTTACGGAACACCTGTTTATCAGCACCTTGAAACCATTCGTCATAAGTCTTGTCATACACGCGTTTTGCAACAGTATCATTGAAATATTCATCCTTAAAAAAGAGCGTTTCATACAAACGACCGTCATAACGACCGTCTGTCGCCGTCTTACCCTCTTTTTGGTAAGCTTGTATCAGCAGATCCGTCGGGAGTACCTCATCCCACCCCTGCAATTCGGAACAGCCGATAAATCGATGAAGCTGGGTGCGGTAACGCGCTCCATTGGCCGTACTTAATGTAAGTTGTATCTCAAAAATACTCTCTTTCGAATTTTTATTTGTGCCATCGAATAAGGTACGCAACTCTTTCACCAACTCGTATCCCGTCACCCGGTTCAATGCCTCGACAGCTGCATTTAATGACGCATCTTTCCGACCTGTTTCTTCGTATGCTCTTGTCAGATGTGCCCATCCGAGATAAGCATAAGCTGCTCCCTGAGTAGCTCGTCCAACTGTTTCGGAAGTTCGGTTGGCCGGTAATGCTGTTGCTTTTTTGAAATTATCGATAATAAAATCCCATGCTTCGGCACGAGTAGATAACGGTTTATCCAGCTCGGCCACCGAAGAAATATATTTGTCTCGAATAACGATCTGTTCCCAGTTCAATAATAATTTCATATGATAATACCCCCGTAGGAAATAAGCCTCGTTCTGTATCATTGCACGATCGGCCTCCGTTATTTTATCAGCCGGTATATGGGGTAGATTTTCAATGACCTGATTACAATAATTAATACCATAGTAATTATCCCGCCAATAAGCAGAGAATTGAGAATTGCCGTTCGTGTAATTAAAATTTGCCAATTCGATCCAATTCGGATAATTATATGCATCCGATCCCGGCTTGATAATATCTTCGCGATAAGCTTCTACGGGGAAAAAAACCTCAGGAAATTCCCATGTATCGGTAGAAGCTTCCAATTTCGAATATGCAGCGGCTAATCCGGCTTCCGCATCCGATTTATTTCGCCAGAACGACTCGGAGGTCAACTCGTCGGGGGAACTGACTGTCAAAAAATCATCACAGCCCGTAAGGATACCGGACAATAAAAGAACAAACGTTATATATCTAATTTGTATCATGATTATGATGTATTAAGGAGTTATTAAAATGAAAGTTGCAATCCCACAATATATGATCGCGTGAATGGATAGATATGTGTATCCACTCCGGCATTCAAGACATCCGATGTCGGATTGGCAGCGCTCTTACGTGAAAATTCGGGATCGATTCCCGTATAAGGGGTAATTGTAAAGAGATTTTCTACACTGGTATAGAGACGCAGATTTTCCACTCGTAGTTTATGCAATACGGATGGCGAGAACGTATATCCTAGTTGTAGTTGGCGCATGCGAATGTAATTGCCTGTTTCAAGAAAACGGTCTGATTCACGCGCATTCCCGTTCATATCCTGCAATATCGCACGAGGAATATCCGTTCGCTTATTCTCAGGAGTCCAGGCATTCAGTGTTGTTTCCAGGAAATTAGAGCCGGAGCTCATACCTTCGTAAAAATAACGATTCGCATTGTATAATTTACCGCCCCAGCCTCCGCCAAGCAAGAAGGAACAGTCCCATCCTTTATAGTCAACACCGAATGTTAGATTAGCTTCGACTTTAGGAATAGCAGCCCCACAAAATTCTTTGTCTTCTTCATTGATCACGCCATCTCCATTTATATCGGCAAAACGGATATCTCCCCCCTTCGCATTCGGCTGCAAGCGTTCTCCCTTATCGTTTTTATAGGATTCTGCCTCGGTATCACTTTGGAATATACCTTCGGTACGATATAAATAGAACCCTGCAATCGGATACCCCGCTCTCGTTTGTGTCGGAAAATGTTCCGTTCCCCATTTCAGCCCATCACCGTAAAGAGCTTGCTTCGGGTCTGACAGCTCAACAACTTTATTGGCCGTAGTCGTTAAATTGAAACTTGTATGATATTGAAGAACTCCGACTTTATCCTGCCAACTCATTTCCAACTCAATACCGGTATTGCGTATCTTCCCGACATTCATGACGGGATCAAATAATCCAACCGAAGGAGCAAGTTTTTTAGTAATCAGCATATCTTCCGTCCGATTGTAATAATAATTTGCTGATCCGGACAATTTTCCGTTAAACAACCCGAAGTCAAATCCTATATTTTTCGTATCTGTCGTTTCCCACTGCAGGTTACGGTTAGCCAATCCTCTCGCTGTACTGCCCGGCCAAGGTGTCGAACCTGAACCTTGTACATAACCTCCATATAAATTATTATAAGTAGAGATCAATGCCTGAAAATCGTAATACCCTAAAGCTTGCTCATTCCCAAGCCGTCCCCAACTGGCACGTAATTTAAGATTACTGAACACGCCGTCCTTCGGGAAAAAGCGCTCTTCAGAAATACGCCATCCCAATGCAACCGAAGGAAAAAATCCCCAACGGCTGTCACGACCAAATTTGGAAGAACCATCCTGACGGAATGTCAGCTGTAACATATACTTACCGGCATAAGCATAGTTCAGTCGTCCGAAAAAAGACACCCTACGATATGCATAGAGGGAACCTTCACCTGTATATGTGCCCCCTTTTCCGGCGTTAATGGTCCCGAAATAAGGATCAAGAAATCCGCCCGGTTTCTCATGAGTGACAAATTTTCCGTCCTTCACTTCATGTACCAGCGTCTTACCTTCTACCGAGACGCTATTCCAAGTATAATCCTGCAAAGTAACAGAATTTCCGGCCATCGCATTGACCGAATGATCGCCGAATGCCTTATTCAATGTTAGGATATGATCGATTACCTGTTCTTGCCAATAGGAAGAAGATTCGGTATGTAGCGGATATTCTGTCGGTGATTTGACATCTGCGACATACGGAGGCGTATGATAGTTATACCGTTGATGATCTCCACGATAAGAATAAGCAGAACGAAAATTGAGCCACTCTGTAAAGTGAGCTGTGACCGAAGCATTTGCCGTTATATGATATCTGTTCGTGACGGCTTTCCGAAAATGATGATCAGCCAGAACATTCCGATTACTCGGTAGTCCATTCCTGTTTGTCAGTCCATATCCATAACGTTCTGATTCATCATAAACAGGCACTAAGGGTGAAATCATGTAGGCCTCTTTCAATGAATATTGCGGCTGTAAACTCCGGGTTGCACGAAGACCGATGTTGGCTTCAAATTCGAAAATGTTTTTCCGTCCCGACAGTTTCATTCGTGCATTTTCCTGTTTGAACCGATTACCTAATAATACCCCTTTATCATCGGCATGGCTGAAGGAAACAGCATAACGAGCCTGTTCACTTCCTCCGCGCAGACCAACCATGTAATGTTGTGAGAGACCGGTACGAAATAGCTCATCCTGCCAGTTCGTATCCGAATTACCGGGATTCGTTATATACTCTGGCAGTTCAATAGCTTTGCTGGGAAACTGCAGATTGTAATTCTCATACATCTGCCTGTGTACCTGTACATATCCCTTGGCATCAAGCATCGACAACCGATTGGCGACATGCACCATACTAAGCCATGTGTTAAAATCGACCCTCAGCTCTCCTTTTTTTCCATTCTTGGTCGTTACGATAATCACTCCATTAGCAGCGGTAGAACCGTAGATAGCGGCAGCAGCACCGTCTTTAAGCACCTCCATTGAAGCAATATCCTGCGGATTGATATTATTGATATTCCCGGGAAAACCATCGATAATATACAGAGGTTCATTATCTCCGAAAGATTTTACCCCACGAATTTTAACCGATACTCCGGCGCCCGCATTTCCTCCCGACTTACGAATATTCACACCCGAGATTTTGCCCTGCAACGCCTCTGCCGGATTTGTTGTTGCACGGCCGGCCAGTTCCTCCACATTCACCGAAGAAATTGCACCCGTAAGATCACTCTTTTTCATTGTTCCGTAACCGACAACAACAACCTCTTCCAAAACCTCGGTATCTTCTTTTAGCCGAACAATGATATTTGACTGTCCATCGCAGGTTATCTCCTGTGTAGCAAAGCCAATATACGAAAAAATAAGCACATCGCCCTGTGAAGCCCTAATCTCAAATTGTCCATTCAAATCTGTTATCACTCCTTCAGTGCTTCCTTTCTTGACCACATTTACACCGATAGCCGGCACATTATGATCATCATACACCACTCCTTTAATTAAGACTTGCTGTGCTATACTCCACGAAGGTAAGAGGAGAAAACACAGTCCTACAAACATTGTTTTAAAATTTAAACCGATACCTAATCGATTCTGACTTTGCGTTACTATCATAGTATTTCAAATTAAAATTTTTGACAAGATTAGATATTTAAGGTTCATTTGTCAAGTTTTTTCAATCCTATTTTATGTCTACAAAGCCCATTAAAAGGAATTATTTATATCTACAAAAGAAAAAATAAAATACTTTTTATCAGATATATAATCATTACAACATATACTACATTATGATCTTTTGTATAGATTCAAAAAAACATTTATCTACACTTAAGAACATACCCAAATTGGTAATCAACTTTTACAGACGAATGAGATCATCTATATCTGCTTCATATACTCTGTGAGGCTGTCATCTGTTTCGAGATTCAAGTGTTTTCGCAACCGATAACGCGCCATATTGACCGTTTTAGGTGTCGAATGAATGATGGATGCAATTTCTTTCGTCGACAATCCGACACGTAGCAAAGAGGATAAACGTTTCTCATTTCCGGAAAGATTAGGGTGAATCTGTGAGAGACGTTCGATAAACTGCCGGTTTATTTCGTCGATTAAAACTCCCGTTTCCGTATCACGGGCGCTGAATTGTGATATATAGGTATAAATATTGCGTAAATGACGTTCACTTTCGGCAGGCGAAAGCTTATATCCCGCTTTTATTTTTTCCTGTATCTGTGCCAATAAATCATTCCGGCTACGAATAAAAAAAGCAAGATTGGTCAACTCTTTCCGGTGGTGCTCAAGTTCCTGCTGTACAGTCTGCGCCTCATGCTCAGACTCCTTTAATTTCAGTGCCATCAGTTCTTTTTCATGATTTTCGAGTTGCCTGGCCGCTTCAAGCAACACCAATTTCTTCTTCTGCCGATAGTGATATACCGCATAAGAGAGTGCGAGCATAAGGACAATTACAGCCAATACAGCGATAGATACCCACAAACGGAGAAAGTCGATTTGATACGCTTGCTCCCGCATAATTATCTGCTGCTCCTTATCACGGAGGTGCTTTTGTACGATATTCAATTCGATTTGTCTCATTTCATTCATCATCAATAATTCCTTTTCTGCCCCATAAAGTAGCAGCAGATAGGCATATGCGTTCTTGTAATCTTTTCGAGCTTCGTAAACCCACGACTTATAACGATAGTTATCTGCCACCAGTTCTTTTGCATTGATTTTTGCGGCATAGCTCACGGCCGTATCCAGAACAGCCAAAGCATGTTCATAATCTCGTGCATAAAAATATTGTGTGCCGAGGTTATTGTAATTTTCACCTAAAGCCCAAATCTTTTCCAAGGTCCGGTTAATCGCAATCGCCTCGTTTAACAGAGCTACTTTTTCAGTACTGTTTCCCTCATACAAACAAAGATTATTCAGGTTGGCTGCCAACGATGAGAGATTGTTCATCTTACGATTGATGCTCAAAGCCGCCTTAAAATTTTCTTCGGCGCGAACATTATCCGGTTTCTGGATATAAACTAATCCTCTTGCATTATAGCAACGGGCCAAATGAAGCGAATCATTCTGTGCCCGGTAAATATCGGCTGCTTTGTCCACGTACATAAAAGCCTTATGCAAATCTTTCAGTTTCAAGTATGCTCCGGACAAGTGAAGAAATATGCAAGCCTTCAGATGCAGACTGTCCGGCGGACAAACCTCCATTGCATGAGTCAATATTTCAAAGCCGATATTGAAATCGCCAAGACTCATATATGCTTCACCGAGGATAGCTTGCCCCATCGTACTTCCCCCCGTATCTCCTACTTTCTGCGCTTCGGTAATGGCCTGACTCGAATAATATATTGCTTTGGACGGGTCGGCATTTAACATTTCTTCAGCCCTATCAAGTAATTCCCGAATCTGAGAACGACGGTATTCGTCATGAGAGGGAACCGATAAACAGATCATCCAACAAAGCGTTACTCCAATTGACTTACGAAAGAAGCTCGTCTGTTGTTTTTTTCGAGAAAACGACATGTGTCCATATTTTGACTTGTGCTTTGAAAACATACTCCCCGGCGGGTGCTTATGTATTACGATTGCAAAGATATTGTGTTTTTTTGATATCTCAATATCTGCTTTTTATGTTCGAAACCGGTATGTTCGGTTTATCCGTGTCAAGAATAGCGATGGCTGCCATATCTTTAGTTTAATACGGTGGGATTGAAAGTGCCGAGGCTTTTTGGGCTCTTGTTACTCGGATATGCATTTGCTCAATTTTTGCTCAATATCAAGGCTACGAAAAATACACGTTATTACCCAAAAAGCAAGTGTATTGACAAAAGGATTCATTCGTTTTTGAGCATAAAAAAAGCCTCAAAAGTCTCTACTATTATGACTTTTAAAGGCTTCTCCTGATGGTCGGGGTAGCGGGATTCGAACCCACGACCCCCTGCTCCCAAAGCAGGTGCGCTAACCGGACTGCGCTACACCCCGAAATCAATACAACAATCCATTATTTATTGCGGCTGCAAAAGTACAAAAAGAAATGAAAACCGGCAAAAGTAACGTCTTTAATGTTTATTGTTTAAAATTGTTGTGTTTTTATTCACAAAAACTACAATAACATAATAGTGCAAAAAATAATACGAAATAGATTCTTTTGTTCTGATAAAAATTTAGAGACAGAAAAGATTTCATTGCGGATAAAGATGAATTTTATTACTTTTGCGGAGTGAACAAACGAATTTCGAATTAGATGAAAACAACGTATCAGGAAGCTGCGGATTATCTGGCTCCAAAGATCAAAGGAGAGCCGGAGACAGCGATTATTCTCGGTAGCGGGCTGGGAGCGCTGGCCGACAGAATTGAAGAAGCGACGGTTATCCCATATGCTGAGATTCCTCATTTCATGAACTCTACAGCCATGGGGCACAAGGGTTGTTTAATCTTCGGGATGCTGGGGGGGCGGCCGGTGATGGCCATGCAGGGACGTTTCCATTATTACGAAGGATACACGATGCAACAAGTCACTTTTCCCGTGCGTGTGATGAAGTTGCTCGGTGTGAAGAATCTGCTCGTTTCGAATGCGGCGGGAGGCATCAATCAGACGTTTCATGTAGGCGATCTGATGATCATCCGCGACCATATCAATATGCTGCCGAACCCGTTGATCGGTCCGAACAATGAGACCTTCGGGACCCGCTTCCCGGATATGACCCGCGCCTACGACCGTGAGCTTATCAAGCACGTCGAGGCGATTGCCGAAGAACATCATATTCCACTCAAAAAGGGCGTGTATGTCGGCCTTACCGGTCCTTCGTATGAGACACCGGCCGAATATGCGTTTTATGGCAAAGCAGGCGGCGATGCTATCGGCATGAGTACGGTTCCGGAAGTGATCGTTGCCCGTCATGCAGGACTGCGTGTCTTTGGCATGTCGGTCATCACGAACGAAGGATACCATTTTGCAGATGATTTTGAGAACGACGGTGACGAAGTAGTCAAAGCGGCCAACCGCGCCACAGATGTCATGACGCGGCTCTTCTCCGAGTTGATCAAACGAATCTGATGTACCTCTCTTGCAAACGATGAACGGAGACCCGCGTCTTTACGCATTGCTGGAGCAACTCGGTATCAAGTTCGAATACCTTGAACATCCGCCTGCCCCGACGATCGAGATCGCCAAACAATATTGGGCCGGGCACGATGCGAAGCACTGCAAAAACTTGTTTTTCCGCAATCATAAGGGAAACTGCCATTATTTGGTCATTCTCGATTGTGATTGTGCGATGGATATACATGCCATAGAAAAACGACTTGGACAGGGAAAACTTACCTTTGCTTCCGAGAAGCGAATGGTGAAGTTTCTTGGCGTTACCCCCGGTTCGGTAACACCTTTCGGACTGATTCACGACGAAACGCACCATGTACATGTTTTTCTTGACCGTAACTTGCAGAAAGCTTCGCGATTGAGTTTTCATCCGTGCATCAATACGGCTTCGCTCATCCTCTCGAACAGCGATTTCATGCGTTTTATGGATCATGTGCAGAATACATACGAATGGATCGATTTGTATGATCTATAAAAAAGTGAAGAGTGAAAAGTGAAGAGTGAAAAGTGAAGAGTGAAAAGTGAAAACTACGAATAAATATAACGAACAAAAAAATAAATAATGAATACGATGAAGACAAGACGAGATTTTTTGAGAAACACAACATTGGCCGGATTAGGTATGTTATCCCTCCCTGAATTGGCCAAAGCAGTAGTTAACGAACAACACAGCGTTTCAGCTCCCAAAATTACGGTCAAAAACAATGCCGTGATCCTTTTTCAAGGCGATTCAATCACCGACTGCGGACGAAATCGGGAGGCCGTCGATTGTAACACGTTCGATATGATGGGGCCCGGCTATGCATTATTGGCAGCAACACAACTGCTCAAGACATATGCCGACAGGCAACTCAAAATTTACAATCGTGGTATCAGCGGGAATAAGGTCTATCAGTTGCGCAACCGTTGGGAAGTCGATACCTTGACGTTTATGCCCGATATCCTGAGTATTTTGATTGGTGTGAACGATTTCTGGCATACGCTTTCGAGTGGATACAAGGGAACGGCAGAAACGTATGAAAATGATCTTCGCGATCTGTTGAATTATACGAAGGAGAAGCTTCCTCATATCCAGCTTGTTTTGGGCGAACCTTTTGCTCTTCGCGGTGGCTCGGCCATCGACGAACCGAAGTGGTTCCCGATGTTCGATGCATATCGAAAGTCGCTAAAAAAGTTGGCGAATGAATTCGGAGCAGTCTTTGTGCCTTATCAGTCAGCTTTTGATGCGGCGATGAAGCTGGCTCCTGCCCGATACTGGTCTGTAGATGGCGTACATCCCGACCTGCCGGGGCGTCAACTGATGGCTGATGTGTGGTTGGAAGCAACTGGTTTGAAAAAATAATCGGCTGCAAAAACGTCTGATAAGCGGCATTTTGCCATTATTCCAACAAGCATTTCAAAAAAAATAGTGGCAGAATGCTTGCAATATAAAAAAAAGACCATATCTTTGCACCCGCTAATCATAAAAATACGTAGCGAGAATAGTGCGGAAGTAGCTCAGTTGGTAGAGCA
The DNA here is from genome assembly GCF_001006485.1 of Tannerella forsythia. Lineage (GTDB taxonomy): Bacteria > Bacteroidota > Bacteroidia > Bacteroidales > Tannerellaceae > Tannerella > Tannerella forsythia. Next base: position 41,343 of record NZ_JUET01000119.1, on the reverse strand, counting down.
CCACCTTGCCCAAAAGATAAAAGGTTCCAACCTTGGCAAGGGAAAAGCGACATCGGCAGACTGCAAATGCGTAAAGAAAATAGTGCGGAAGTAGCTCAGTTGGTAGAGCACCACCTTGCCCCGGAAAGATAAAAGGTTCCAACCTTGGCAAGGGAAAAGCGACATCGGCAGACTGCAAATGCGTAAAGAAAATAGTGCGGAAGTAGCTCAGTTGGTAGAGCACAACCTTGCCAAGGTTGGGGTCGCGGATTCGAGTTCCGTCTTCCGCTCACGATGTAAAGGAGGCTTCTCCTCTTTTTTTGTTGCTGCAAAGCCGGGATACGGGGACTCTCCTTGACAAAGGATGTACGAAGAGCGAGAAGCGATCGCCTTGAAAAAAAAATTGAAGTAAGCCCAGGTGGCGGAATTGGTAGACGCGCACGTTTCAGGTGCGTGTGTCGAGAGGCATGCAGGTTCGAGTCCTGTTCTGGGCACCCCTTCAATATGCGCAGGTGGTGGAATTGGTAGACACGCTACTTTGAGGGGGTAGTGCCGGCAACGGTGTGTGAGTTCAAATCTCATCCTGCGTACGTAAGAAGAAGACGCGTAGCGTTTTTTCCTCCCTTACCGAGGGGATAAGAGGAGGAGGTCGCTTTTGGCGTCTTTTGTGGATAAAAACAAGAAGAAAAAAAATAAAGTAATAAAGCAATGTCTAAGATTTGTCAAATTACCGGAAAGAAAGCGATGTCGGGGAACAATGTCGCACATTCGAATGTACGGACGAAGCGTAAGTTTAATGTGAATTTGTTTACCAAGAAGTTCTATTGGGTAGAGCAAGATTGCTGGATTCGTTTGAGCATATCGGCTGCCGGCTTGCGTCTGATCAACAAGATCGGTTTGGATGCGGCCATCAAGAAAGCTGCCGATAAGGGATATTTAGGTGCATAACGTAGATAGAGGAGGAAACAAACAATGGCAAAAAAAGTAAAAGGAAACAGAGTGCAGGTCATTCTCGAATGTACGGAACATAAGGAAAGCGGTCTTCCCGGAATGTCGCGTTATATCACAACAAAGAACCGTAAAAATACGACGCAACGGTTGGAGTTGAAAAAATATAACCCGATTTTAAAGAAGATGACCTTACATAAGGAAATTAAGTAATAATTTTTTATAGGAGATTTGAACCATGGCAAAAAAAACGGTGGCAACCTTTAAGTCGGGAGAAGGCGGACGTACTTATTCCAAAGTGATTAAGATGGTAAAATCGCCCAAAACGGGTGCATATATCTTCCAAGAAGAAATGATTCCCAACGACTCGGTAAAAGATTATTTCAAGAAGTAACGACACTTCAATAATCACTGTAAGATTTATTGGACAACCCATACAATGGGTATAAGTCACAGCAAAGTCCGCTTTGTTGTGATTTTCTTTTTCTATGAGCTCTCTTCAAAAGAACAACATTACGGAACGAAATAAATTACCTACCTTTGGCGATAAAAAACTCAACTCTTTTATGACGAAAAAAATATTAGTGACAGGCGGAACCGGATACATCGGTTCGCATACGACGGTAGAGCTTCAAAACGCAGGCTATGAGGTGATCAGCATCGATAATTTATCCAATTCGGAGATCGGTGTGCTCGACGGTATTGAAAAGATTACGGGGAGGCGACCTGCTTTCGAGGCGGTTGACTGTAACGATAAGGAAGCATTAGACCGGGTGATGACCGATCATTCGGGTATTGAGGGGATCATTCACTTTGCAGCCAGCAAGGCGGTAGGCGAGTCCGTACAGGAACCGTTGAAATATTATCGCAACAACCTTGTTTCACTGATTAACTTGCTTGAACTGATGCCCAAGCATGGTGTTAAGGGGATTGTTTTTTCTTCGTCGTGCACCGTTTACGGACAGCCGGACGCCGGCCATCTGCCGGTTACTGAAGAGGCGCCTATTCAGCCGGCCTGCTCACCTTACGGCAATACGAAACAGATCAACGAGGAGATCATACGCGATACGATTCATGCCGGAGCGCCGTTTAAAAGCATCCTGCTGCGTTATTTCAACCCGATCGGTGCACATCCTTCGGCCGAAATCGGCGAGTTACCCATCGGCATTCCGCAAAACCTCGTTCCTTTCCTGACACAGACCGCAGCAGGTATACGTAAAGAACTGTGTGTCTTCGGAAACGACTATGACACTCCGGACGGCTCCTGCATACGGGACTACATTAACGTGGTAGACTTGGCCAAGGCGCATGTCATTGCCATTGACCGGATGTTGAACAATGCCTCGAGCAAGCCGCTCGAAATATATAATCTCGGCACAGGGCGCGGCGTTTCCGTACTCCAACTGATCCGCACATTCGAAGAGGCCACAGGCGTCAAGGTACCTCATAAGATTATCGGACGTCGTGAAGGAGACATCGAGAAAGTATGGGCAGACCCGAGACACGCCAACGAAACGCTGGGCTGGACAGCTCGGGAGACATTGGCCGATACGCTTAAATCGGCATGGGAATGGCAAAAGAAATTATGTAACCGTTTATAACCTCATTGCAAAACGAATGATATGAAAATGAGACTGTTTATTACAGGTCTGCTTTTGTTGTCAGGCATCCGGCTTTCCGCGCAGGAAATGACGAAGTACGGCATCAAATCGGCTGTCATCAAAAAAGAAGTGACAACCATGGGACAAAAGATGCAGAATACGCTTTATTTCGACGATTACGGAAAAAAGGAGGCGGCCGAGCTACATATCAAAGTGACGAATATGGATAAGCTCATGCGTACCATTGTCGAAGGAAAGACGAACGTAGCCATCGATTTGGAGGAGAAAAAAGCTTACCGGATGCCTGCATCTGACGAACCGAAGAACTACCGTAATCTGACGCAGGAAGACAGGACGAAATACAACATCAGGGAAGGCGGCGAAGAAGAAATAGCCGGTAAATTGTGTAAAAAATATACGCTCGACATTCCGCAGGGAGACACGAAGTTCCAGGCGACGGTCTGGATATGGGAAGGGATCATGCTGAAATTCGAATCGGTCAACGAGGGACAAGTAGTCGTCACGGATGAAGCCAAAGAAATCAGAGAGAACGAGACGATACCGGCCGACAAGTTTACGATTCCGGAAGGGTTTACCGTTCACGAACAGAAATAAGCCGAAAAGGACATAGGACGATGGCCTTGCTTGTTTTCAGGCGAATACGTCTAAGACCATGGACGCTTGGCTCGGAGGGGCTGCCGACCAGCTTCAGGGACAGATATCGAGTGCCAAGATACCGCTAACTTCTCCGAACGCATCGAGCAGAAAAGTTCATTCCCTATAAAATGATTGCCGGAATAAACGGGCAGTGGGTATTTTACTATATCTTCAAACGGCTCCTCTTTGTCGTCATCGGGGTCTTTACCGCTCCTTTCACCTGCTTGTGGGCTGTCTATAGAGTTATCAGGGCTTTTCGATAAGAGGTGGCAAATTCTCCAACTAAGGGTTGGAGTTTTTCTAATCTTTTTTTGCGAGACTCGAAGAGTTTCTGCAACCAATAGTTGCAGAAACTAAATCAAGGGAGATACTCCGAAACCGGAATACCTCCCTTTTGATTTGCTGCATCTTGTGTTCTCTTCATTTCGGTTCCCTTATAAATGAAGAACGCCCCTCAAGTATGCTGTCTTTCGACGCGCCTGAGAGGCTTATTATCTTTTAGTTATAGAACTGTCTAATCTGAAAACCGCTATAAAGGTACGACTTTTTATCCAACAAACAATACTCTTGCCGATTATTTTTAATAGTTCCACATTTTTTCATTCATCCAGTCCGGCTGAAATCCCATTGCATTAAGGGATGCTACTTCTTGATATTCTGTCAATAAATCTTTTAGCCGATGTTTGAAAGTGGAGGTGGGATTTGCTGTTTGTAACATATAATTCAGCATACACAGAAAATAATAGAGTTTGCTTCTTTTTACCGTGTCTGGGCTACTTACCCAGTCAAGGCTTTTGGAAAAAGCCAATTTTTTAGGTACGATGTTCATATCCCTGTTCCAAAGCCTTGCATGATGGGCACATATGTTACGTACATAATTTATTGTGTGAAGCCACGAACAGAACGTCTTGGGCGGCAAGGAAAAATAGGAGGCAATGCCGTTTATATCGGCACGGAGTTTCAGTCCAGTACAGATACGCGAAAGGTGATTGAAATACATGACCTCAACGCTCATCCAAGATGGCGGATTTATGGGGTTGTTATATTTATTGCAGTAATGCTGAATGAAAACCTCTGCCTTGTTGTTGTGTAACTGTTCCTTAATATGCTTTGAATATCACCATATACATCTATCATAACTGTCCTCCCGTCACGCAAAGTAATGGTCTTGGAAGGAGTGAATATTTCCGGTCAAACACATATAGATTATACACCATATCCCAAGTAACGCCTTCACGAAAAGAATCAAGTATCTTTCCGCTTTCCTTTTGCTTGTACGGTAGCATATAGGCACTGAGACGGTAGTAATTGATATTGGAAAGATGTCTTTCCGTACGTTGTTTATCGGAAATGACCATTCCTCTCGACCTCAACAGTTCAACCTGCTCAGTATATGTTAATGGTGGTTTGTTATAAATTTCCATATTCTTGTATTTCAAACGGAAGCAAAAGTACGGATTTTTGATGCGTTTTTACCATGTATTGCAGAGAAAACGAACACTAAACCCTTTCCGAATTCCCCAAAGAATACAAGGAACTGCTTCCGGCATCCAAGGATATAGCCAAGAAATTGGAACTGTTTATCAAAGAATAAGACAATGGGAGATATTCCGGTTCGGAGTATCTCCCATTGTTTCACTTACCGCTTCTTGAATTTTCCGCCTTTCAAGTCGCTCTCCACCATCCGCTTGTTTAGTTTCTCCCGGAGTTCGTCAAGGAAATAGGTGCGGCTGTCGTCCTTGCGGCGCTTCATGTTCATATAGACATTGTAACAGTTCTTGACTTCCACGCTGAAGATTTCAGAAAAGGCGTCTGACAATTCCTCTACACCGATTTTACCAATGTTAATGCAGTCGTAGGTGTCAAGGGCGTAAAGGAGTTCGACCAAGTCGGTTGATTTACCTGTCCAACGGAGTTTCTGGACTGGTTTGACGGGCAACGCAGGAAGAACTCCCTGCATCCGCATCTTCAACAATTCCAGTTCCGTGTCAATGACAAAGAGTAGCTCCGATATATTTTTTCCCCATTCCGTTTGCGGAGGACGATGCTTCGTCGAGAGATTGCAGGCGGAAGCGTGTGTAATGAAGTGTACGAAACAGCGAGGGAAACGACTCTTCCACTTCACAAAGGTTGATGATTTCATCGATGAAGCCGTCCGTTACAGTACGCAATTCTGCTACAGTCAAATTGTCCGGGAACAATTTCCCAAACGAATGGGTTTCAACAAGTCTTTTCATTTTTATTCGATTGAAGTTTGACATATACAAAATGAGAGCGCACTGAATCCGCCTTGCCACGGTTCCCATGCGCTCTCCTTATTCTATTTCGATGTTCAGAACAGATAACCTACGCTTAAAAATGTATTGCGTGTGTGGACGGTGCCGCCTGACACAGAGAAGTTCTTTCCGTTGGCTTCCGTCAGTCCAAACTCTCCACCGATGCCAAAGACTATTTTTCCGTTGTCGGCATACAAGCCGAACGCTAAGCCCGCATCGAACGGATTGAGCAGTTTGTCACTGAAAGTCTGCTTGCTGTCCGCCCCCGACACGCTGTAATTGCCCGCCACGCCGTAAGCGAAGAAAGCACCGAGACGAGGTTCGAAGTTCCATTTGCCTAAGTTGATTACATAGCCGCACGTCACGGGAACCTGTATGTAGGCAGCGTGTACAGTCAGTTCACGACTACCGCCCGTCTCATCCGCGGAAAATCCTTTCATCGACATCTCAATCCCTGAATGGATACGCCAATTGGGATTAAAGGCGTAGGCAAACGTCAGACCCGCAGCACCGCCTAACACCGATTTGGTACTTTCCGACTTACCGTTGGAGGCATCGAAATCGAGCGAAGCGATGTTCAGGGCAGCTTTTACGCCCCATTGCGTACGATTTTTCCCCTCTACCTTTTCCTGCTGTTGCGCCTGCATCGTTCCGGCAACTCCAATCATGCACACTGTCATCAGCGCAATCTGCCTTGCGAATGTCACCGATAGAATCTTGTTTTTCTTTTTCATATCCATTTTTCTTTATGCTCCCTTTCCGGAAGTGGATTATTCATTCTTTTTCTCTGTCGTTTCCCAATAAAGTACAGGGCGTTTACGCTGCGCATCCCACTGCCACGGTGCCGTATCGTCTGTACCGAACGGGAAGCCCGGTATATACCGCTGTTCTTTCTTGTCCAACCCGTCGGGCAACCGCCACCACGATTCTTCCTGCGTGGCAGACAGGGAAACGGCGCGTTTGGGCGACAGTTTCTTTGTTTCCAGTAATTTGTCGTTTACATAGCGACGAATGGGTATCTCCTCACAGTAGTAAAATTGGAAGATGGGAGCTTCCACTCCCGTGATGCCCAATATAGCTTGCGGAAAAGGTGATGCCTGCGCAAACGCTTTGCCGTCACCCCTGGCTTCCAGTTCCTTGTTAAGGGCTACGCAGTGGTACACTACCGACGATTCTGAACGCAGAATTGAGACAAGTCCGTTGGCTGCCCCCACAACCTTTATCAATCCGCGACCCTCTTCGTCGGTTTTACCGAAAATCGAAGCCGTAGAATAACAATAGGAGATGCGCTTCGTGACTAACGGCAGATTGCCCGGAGCGGCACTCATACTCATACCTTTACTGCCCACGCTGATGCCGAAACTTCCCTTGACACCTTTCCCGTTTCCAGCGGCGATGCCTGCTGCCCGTCCCTGTGTTACACGGATGGTGCCATCGGAATAGCAGTGCGAAATGTTGCCGTAGTTGATGCCTGCGACACATCCTCCAAACTGCCCTTTCTCATAGACAAACAGGTGTTTTGTTTTCGTTTTCGCGCCGCTCTTGATGTATTCGCAGGTCAAATCGACAGATGAGACGCAACAAGTGATAAGGCCCATGTTCACACCGGCGAAGGCTCCGATATACAGAATGTCGAGCTTGTCTGTATAAGTTAATTTGCCCGTTATGCGCAGATTCTTCACCACACCTTTTTCACCTATCAGCCCGAACAGCCCAACGCACGCCGTGTTGTCCGTATCGGTGGAAAAGCCGTTGATGGTTATCGTGTGGCCATTACCGTCGAGCGTTCCGTCGAATGCCGTCTCTCCATCCTTGTCCATCCGTCCGATAGGTACCCAGTCGTCAAGCGTCAAATCGTTTTTCAATATGTACGAACCGCTCAGAGTTTCCCTGTCCGTACCGATAGCGGCCAGCTCCTCTGCCGTGCGGATTTCCGTCTGCCCCATCGCCGAACCGATAACGGCAACGAGCAGGGCGGTCAGTATTACTATTCTTTTCATGATGATTTTATGTATTGTCTGTATTGTATTTGGTCTCCTTTTCCGCTGCGACACGATTGGCAACGGCATACACCAACAGCGACAGTGGTACAATAATTTGGAGTTTGTCCACAAAAAGATCAGGATGTTCTCGTAAGAAGAGAACTTCGATTGGAGTCATACTCCAAAGTGTAAGGATAACGCTGCAAACGCTTGCCGCCATCAGCACATAGTTTGCCAGCGGCAAACGCCCTTTTCTTGCCAGCAGCAATCCGCCGTAAAGGATAAAAGCAAGGAATAGCATAATATTCAATACAAATCTCATATTAATATGGAAATCGGTTATTACTGTAGTCCACCGGATTTCCAAGATGAGCAGGAGAACATACGCGGCAATTATCCATCCGCCCACCGTGCGGGAGTAGTCCCTCTTTTGCAGGAAGGCGATTCCCATGATGATGAAAGAGACGGAGACTAAAAAATTACCCAAAAGAGTCAACAGCATGTTGAGTTGATCGGTACCGGTGTACCACCGGTTACTGAATACATCGACAAGGTTCAGCAAACACATATAGATGCTGAAAACGGCGAATGCCGTCAGCCACATCAGTGCCTTTTGTCGCAAATCATATTTCGGGACATTCCCCGTTGTCTCGTCGGGAGGGCTGCCATAGCGATTGTCGCCCGCGCTGCCGTCCAGGCACATCAATACGATGAGCCAGATGCCGCCTACAAAAGGAATAAGACTGACGAGCATCCACCAACCGCTACGACCCGTGTCGTGCAGGCGGCGTACACCGACCGCCATGGCCGGAACCGTCGTCACGGCATAATAAATCGCTATCAGTTTGTACATGAATATCAGCCTGTCGCTGTCGTGATCGAAAGAATCGCCAAACAGCCCCGTGAGCAGTCCGGCGACAAGCGCCCATGCCATTGCGAACAGCAGGTTGAACAACACAAACATCCAAAACTCTTGCCGGCTTGCCCGGCCGCTGAAATCGGCATACTGCCGAAACGCTTTAATAAACCATTTCATAATTTCTTCCTTCTATTTTATGCTCCACTATCCGGAGGCGTGTTAATACTACATTTCTCTAATTCCACACTACATTCTTTTTATCAAAAATACCGCCCTTCACATGAATTGTGACATGTGCACCGTTCTGTACGGCAAATTCATATCTTTCCAATCGGCCGTTAAGTCCAACGACTGAATTTGTCTGTAACAGGTTGTTTTTCATCTTTAGAGGTATGGTTACGGACTCTCCGTTTTTTATTGATGCAATCTCTGTCTTATTAAGATATATAATTGTAGGCACAAGTACCGTAACAGGGCTTGAATCGCGGATGATTGTCAATGAGGCGGGTGTCTGCAAAGTAACATTGGCAGTAGTAGCCCAGCGTTTTTGTTCATTCGCTTCTTTTTCAATAGTTCGGTTCGCTATTCTGTCAGTTAGCCTATTCAACAGATATTTCAATATGCTGAAAATTACCGCCACTATAACAATGATGACCCATTCAGGCACAGAGGAAAAGTGAAGCTTTACTAAAGCTCCTAGTATTATTGCTGTAACCGTTATGAATAATGTGCCTACAAATGATATTTGTGACGCCCACCACGCGCCCTCGTACTTTTTCCACCAAAAGAACAACATACTTTTTCTGTTTTATGCCCCCGCTGCCGGAGGCGGGTTAGTTATAATCGATAGTTTGGGGACGACTGTCCGTTGTTGACTTTCGTTCATCTCGAAAAGTAAATATCCGATGTGCCTCCACCGGCTTGGGCTCACGTAAAAAGAATTTTGTATCATCATCTCTTCATGGGGTTAGGTTTAAAAAGCACGAATAGCACGGGTAGACACGCTGCTTGATTGAGCATAGGTTTTGTTCCTTGCTACTACGGATTTCAATTGGGGAACATAAACGAACGCCGTGCGATCTGATTTTTCCGTCGATGACCAGTATTGGGGCAATGTCAACGGTTTTCCTCCGGGAATGGCTTCGAGCCTTGCATTCAGTGCGGCATTTCCGAACAATAAATCGCAAAGAGTCTTCAACTCGTTAATAGCAGGAAGATACCAACCGTCACCCTTTTTGGTACACCATGAAAAGGCGGGATACCATTTCTCCCAATCTCTCCATTTCTTAATCTTTTCCAGATTTTTAGCACCATCGTTCTCGTCTTTGGCATTCGTGAGTTTATAAACAAAGCCTGTTGCAGTAACTGGCATCCACCATCCGCCCGCATCTTTCACATCGTGTGATACAACCAGTCCATTCTGCTGTGCAGTTTTCTCACGAACCACTATTCCCATACAAGTCTTACCATTGTTCAGCTCTTTGGAGAAACTGCCGTCGCTGTAATAATAATCGCCGATTTTCGGACTTTCTGTAACTGTTCCGCCATTCTCTTTCCACTTGGCATAAAGGGTAAAATTGGCCGTTACACCGCTTACGTTGTAGGGGAAATCTACCTTATTGGTAAGAGCTGCTTCCTTGTACCATCCCTCGAAAGTATGGTTCGCCTTTGCCGGCGGAGTGGGTTCTGCCAACGTGCCGCCCTTGAGTACCTGCATGGCGTGATTGTCGCCCTCGGCGGACCATGCGCCACCGTTCAGATCCCACGCCACCTGCCAGTATTCGGCAACGGCTTCCGCCTGCCACTTGGCACGCAGGGTGAGGTCGCGCGTTACGGGCGATTGGAAATTATAGGCGTTTGTGCCGTCGGCCGACCAGCACACAAACACAAATCCGGTTTTTGTCGGTGCGGGCGACGGAGCGACAGCCGTCTTGCCTTTTTCCACACGCTGCGCCTCCGGCACGGGCGTGCCGCCGTCGGCGTCGAACGTCACGGTGAAGTACGTTTTCACTTCTTCCTTGTCTCCGCAGGAGGCAAGTCCCATTGTGATGATGCCCAGAAGGGCGATAAACAAAATCCGTTTCATAACCTTACCTTATTAATTATTAATATGTGTTACATTCTTCTGTATCATGTTGCAAAATTACCCTCTCTCCACAAGCGCCAATACCCCACTTGTGGGAGTTTTTACCGTCGGGAGACAAAAAATGCACATGAAAGCGGGAAATCGGAGAAAAGTTTCTCGGTTACGGACGAAAAACAGTATCTTTGCAATAAAATAATCGGTTATGGACGACAGATTGCCATTATGATAGACAATAAGCATATTCTTCATTACAGCAAAAGCATCGACTTGCTTTCGGATGCCAGACAGATCATCGATGAGGCAAGAACCGTCGCATACTCTGCGATCAACCTCACTCTTGTCCAAAGGAACTGGCTTCTGGGAAAAAGAATATCCGAAGAGTCATTGAAAGGAGAGGATAGGGCTAAGTATGGTGCGGAAATCATCAAGAAGTTAGCAAAGCAGCTTACCGCCGAGTACGGCAACGGTTTTACCAAAACCAATCTATACAGTTTCATGGACTTCTACCGTGCCTTTCCTGACATTTTCCACACGCATGTGGAAAATTCCCTCCATTGGTCGCATTACAGGACGCTGCTTCAAGTGACCGACCCCGTTGCAAGGGAATGGTACATGAATGAAGCCATCCGGGAGACTTGGAGCGTGCGGACGCTCCAGAGAAATATCTCCTCGCAGTATTATCACCGTCTCCTGCAATCGCAACACAAGGAGTTGGTCGAGAAAGAGATGCTGCAAATCACCGCTCCGCTACAGAAGACCGATAAACTGGAGTTTGTCAAGAATCCGGTTGTGGCGGAGTTTCTCGGACTTGCTTCCCTGCCCGACTTTACCGAGACAGAACTTGAAACGGCTATTATCAATAACCTCCAGAAGTTTCTGATGGAACTCGGCAAGGGGTTTGCCTTTGTCGCCAGACAGCAGCACATCCATACCGGGAAAGATGACTATTACATAGACCTTGTGTTTTATAACTATATCCTTAAATGCTTCTGCCTGTTCGATTTAAAAACGACAAAAGTAAGTCATCAGGACATCGGACAGATGGATATGTATGTCAGGATGTATGACGAACTGAAAAGAAACGAGGGAGATAACCCCACGATGGGGATTATACTCTGTGCCGACACTGACGAAGACATCGCACGGTATTCCATCCTTCATGGGAACGAACAGTTGTTTGCCTCCAAGTACAAACTTTATCTGCCCTCAGAGGAGGAACTCCGTGCGGAAATAGAAACCCAGAAGCAGTTGTTCTACCTTCAGCAGGAAGAGAGGAAGAAATTTTCTGGAATAAAATAATCGGTTATGGACGAAAAATTGCAGACGCTCCGGAAATACAACCTGTGGGATTCCGCCCCGTTTGACTTCGGATACGAGCGAAGCGGATATACGGACAAAATTGCGGCTTACATGGGCAACCGCCTCATCAAAGTGCTCGTGGGACAGCGGCGTGCAGGCAAGAGCTACCTACTGCGCCAAGTGGCGCGGCGACTCGTGGAGGACGGCGTGAAGGCGGAAAACACGCTCATCATCAACCGCGAGTTGTCGGACTTCGACTTCCTTGTCACCCATCAAGACCTCGAAGAGTTGCTCAGGCTCTATAAGTCGGAGCTGAAACCGGAAGGGAAAGTCTATGTCTTCATCGACGAGGTGCAGATGATCGAGGGATGGGAGAAAACCGTAAATTCCTGTTCGCAGGACTATGCCGAGGAGTACGAGGTGTTTGTCAGCGGTTCCAACTCCCGCCTGCTCTCGGGCGAACTCGCCACGCTGCTCTCGGGTCGCTATGTCTGTTTCGAAATACTCCCTTTCAGCTTTTCGGAATACGCCGGCATCAGCGGCAAGGTGGCGGACAAGGCATGCTACACGGAATACATGAACGGCGGCGGACTACCCGAACTCTTCGCCCTGCCGCACCCCGAACTGAAACGCAACTACGTCGCTGCCGTCAAGGATACGGTGCTGCTGCGCGACATCATCCAACGCCACAGTATCCGCGCCCCGAAGCTGCTCGAAGACATTTTCGTGTTCCTGGTGAACAACGCCTCGAACCTTGTATCGGTGAGCGGCATCGTAAACTATTTCAAGAGTCAGGGACGCAAGACGAGCTACGATGCCGTGTCGAACTACATCGGCTACATCGAGGACACATTTCTGGTACATCGCTGCGACCGCTACGACATACGGGGCAAAGACACCATCGCGGGCAATGCGAAATACTATGTCAACGATCTCGCCTACCGGAACTATCTCTATCCGGGCTATGGCTACGGTTTCGGCTACCTGCTCGAAACCCTTGTTTACTTGGAGTTGCGCCGTGCCGGATACGATGTCTATACGGGCGTGGCGAAAGGGAAGGAGGTTGATTTCGTCGCCCGTAAAGCCGACAGGATCGTCTATCTGCAATGCGCCTACCTGCTTGCTGACGAGGCGACGGTGGAGCGGGAATATTCTGCGCTCGAAGCCATCGCCGACAATTTTGAGAAAGTCGTCGTTTCGCTCGACGACCTGACGCTCCCGCTGCGTGAGGGCATCCGCCATGTGCAGGCGTGGAAATTGGCGGAACTGTTATAAGGAAAACGGCAATTGTAACGCAAAAACTCCCACAAGTGGGGTATTGCGTTTCGGACGAGGGACATAATTTTGCAAAACATTAAACATCAAATTCCCTGCAAGATGAAGAGAACAGCCGCCATCCTCCTGCTCGCGCTCGTCGCTCTCTCTGCTTTTGCGGAAGAGAAGAACCGCTATGCCGACTCGCTGCTGCACATCGTGCAGACGAAACGGATGACCGACCTCGAACGGGCGAAACTATATGCCGACATCACCGAGTCGTACTGTGCCCACGACATGCCCAACACCTTCAAATACGGCACGATGGGCTTGGAGGCCGCCCTGCGGTGCGATGACAAGGCACTGATATTCCGTTTCTACAACTACATCGGCTCGACCTACACCTACCGTTGCTCCTACGACACCGCCAAGGTATATCTCGACCTGCAAGTCGCCGCAGCAGAATCCTCCGGTAACAAAAAACTCGTGCAGAAAGCATGGCAGGCGGCGGGCAACTTCTACGCACGCCAAGGGCAATTCATCCTCGCCGTGGAGAGTTATCTCAACATATTGAAACATTTCGACGGCGACGAGAGCAGCCGCGACTACATCATTGCCCATGGCAATATCGGCGAGTGCTACCGCCGTATGGGCAATCCCAAGCGGGCATTGCACTATTTAGAACGGGAACGCGTACTGGCGGAGCAATACGGTGAACCGACCGGCATCGGACAGTCGTACTGCGAACTGGGCTATGTGTATCTGGCATTGGGCGATGCGGACAAGGCGCTGGAATGCATGTTGAAAGTGAAGCCGAAAGAACGGTCTGCACCAGTCAATTATGCAGACCTCTGCGAAGCCCTTGTCAAGGCCTATCTGATGAAAGGAAAGTATCAGGAAGCCCTCGCGTGTGCGGCCGAATGCAAGTATGCTGCCCAGTGGTTGGGCGACCCGTATATCCATACGCTCACATGGAACATCTATGCCGACATCTACCGTGCGCAGGGTCGTTACGACGAATGTCGTACTGCCGCACTGAAAGCGTGGAGCATCGACTCGGTGTCGATCAATACGGCACCCGTTTCGGCGTTTAACATCGCCTTCGCCTCAGCAATGCTCGGCAGACGGGACGAGGCTGCCCGTTTCTTCGGCTTGTATGACCGCATGATGAACGAGCGAACGGACAGGAACTACCACGAGGCACTCTCACAAATGGAGGTCGTGTATGAAACCGAAAAGAAACAGCAGCAGATAGCCTCTCTCGAAAAGGAAAGGGGCTTCTATATAGTAATGGGAGTGTCGGGCGCGCTCATCTTCCTGATTGTCTTCGGGTTGCTTTTCTACCGCCATCGCCTCAACCGCGGGAAGCGTGAACTTGCCGAACGGAAGGTGAAGCAACTGGAACAGGAAAAACAGCTTGTCGCCACACTCGCCCTCTTGGACGGCGAGACGGCCGAGCGTACCCGCTTGGCACGCGACCTGCACGACGGATTGGGCAGCATGCTCTCGGTCATCAAGTTGCACCTGCATGGCATCCGGAATTTCTCCACACTGACGGAAGCGGATACCGAACGACTTGCCAAAGCTCGTGTGATGCTCGACGAACTGGCGGTAGAACTTCGCCGCGTGGCGCACAACCTGATGCCCGAATCGCTCTCACATTGCGGTCTCAAGGCTGCATTAGAGGATTTTTGCCGCTCCATTCCGATAGCAGACTTCAGGTTCTTCGGAGAGGATACGCACCTCGACAACCGCCTCGAAGTACTCATCTACCGCTGCGCCTACGAACTTGTCAACAATGCAATGAAACATGCCGAAGCTTCACGTATCAATGTGCAACTGACCGTCGATGCACGCCTCGTGTCGCTTTCCGTGCAGGACGACGGCAGGGGTTTCGACCCCGATACGGTAACCTATGGGGCAGGCTTTACCAACATACGCAACCGCATCTCAGCCTACAACGGCAAAATCAGCGTCTATTCCTCGCCCGGCGCAGGCACGGAAGTAACCATCGAAATAGAACTCGCATCATGATACAAGTACACATCGCGGACGACCACCGCATGCTGGTCGAGGGATTGCAGGCAGCCATCGAGGATTCGGGGATAGCCAAGGTTGTGGATACCTCGCACACGCTCGCCGCCTGTCGCATCACGCTTCGTTTCAGGCATCCCGACGTGTTGCTCTTGGATATCTCCATGCCCGACGGCAGCGGTATCGATTTCTGCAAGGAGATGCACGAGGCATATCCCGACATGAAGATTCTGATGCTCACCTCCTACGATGAATACACGATGGTGAGCCGCGCCGTCGCCGCCGGAGCATCAGGCTACATCCAGAAAAACGCCCTCTCGGAAGAGGTGGTGAAAGGCATCGAGACCGTCATGACGGGCGACACCTATTTCAGCCGCGACATCGACCGCATGATGAAGAAGCGCATCAACCATTCCGTATGGCTGACTGCCCGCGAGCAGGAGCTGCTGCGCCACATCGTGGACGGCTGCACCAATCAGCAGATTGCCGACCGGATGTTTCTCAGTGTCGAAACCATCAAGACCTACCGCAAGAACCTCATCTTCAAACTTGGCACCAAAAATGCGGCGGAACTGGTGCAAATCGCCATCCGCGATAAGTGGGTGTGAGAAACGATTCTCCTTCTTCAAGCGAACGGGATATGCTGTTTTCTGCATATCCCGTTCGCTTTTCTTCCGAAACGCCACTTCTATCCATATCAACGCCACAAGTACGCAGTTATCTCAAACCTCTAACATACACGGTTTCTTTGATTTACTTTTGTCCGTGCACCGCTGTTGGTGTCATTAAATACGTAGTAATTTCTAAAAAAAAGCTTTTTACGACCGGTTCTTCTGGTCGCAAATATGTTGTAAACGATCGATGATGTCATCCAGCTGTTGCTGTTGCTTTCGAATCTGTTTCGGACGAAAGTAAAACCAATTCAGCATAATCCAGACAATGATAAGACAGGTAGGCAACATGGGCTTTCCAGAGAGGCATGAAAGCAACATATTCATACATGTAAAGAAGTAGTCCAACCGAAAAAAAAAATAAAATACAAATTCAGCACGATCGTTTGCATAACCCGCTGCTTCTTTTATTTTCTCATCCGTTAGATACGAAAAGAAGTAAAATGTTACAACATGAAGTGAAATAAAAGTAAAGCAATCAGATAAAATCTCAAACACTCCCAAACGTTTTTATTGATTGTGGGATATTTCACATAGGGTCAATTTCGCAGTTTCAAAAAGGGATAATATATTCTTAGAAGGAGCGTTTTTAGCTGTTAAAAGTATGTAATTTCCGGCGTAATTTAGCTAAAAAAAAAGAAATAGAAAATTTTGATACGACAGATTTGAACAAGTATAAAAAAATCTAACGGATATCTCCCCAATTGACTATCTTTGTCGGACTGATGAAGCATGCATTATGGATTATTATGAATTTCAATTCAGCTACATCTCGCCTGTAGCTATAGAAATGATCAACGATATTTTGGCAACCGAACTGGGAGTCGTCGGGTTTGAAAGTTTTGTCGCTGACGAAAACGGGTTAAAAGCCTATATTCCCGTTTCCGCTTTTCAGCCTGACGCCCTGGCAAATTGCCTTTTCGCTTTTCCGCTCGAAGACACGGCCATTCATCATACGTATACGTTGATTGCTGCTCGGAACTGGAACGAGGAATGGGAGAAGAATTACTTCCAGCCCATCCGTATCGGCAGGCAATGTCTCATTCGTGCATCGTTCCATCAGCCGGAAGAAGGGTATGAGCAGACCATCATCATCGACCCGAGAATGGCATTCGGAACCGGCAACCATGCCACCACCTATCTCATGCTTTGCGAAATGCTGTCGCTCGACCTGCACGGCAGGGAAGTACTCGACATGGGGTGCGGCACGGCCGTACTTGCCATTTTGGCTGCTCGCAAACAAGCGCGCCGTGTGGTGGCTGTCGACATCGACGAGTGGGCATACCGTAACGCGCTTGAGAACTGCCGGCTCAACCATACGCTCGATATACGGATAGAACAGGGCGGAGCAGAATGCCTTCCGCAGTGCGGCACGTTCGATTATATCTTTGCCAATATCAATCGAAATATCCTGCTGAATGACATCCGCCATTATGCTCCGATATTGAAGCCCGGCGGTTGTCTGTACATGAGCGGCTTCTACGAAGAAGATCTCTCTGCGATAGAACAAGAATGCCGCCTGAACGGATTAACGCTCCTTACGCATACCTCCCGCAATCAATGGGCTGCCGTTCGAACCCAAAAACACGAATAACGGTAATTCATAAATAATATTAAATCATATTCATGTCGTTTGAATCACTGAAAAAAATGCGATATTTGTAATAGTATTCATGTTTTTATAATGTAACTGCGATGAACAGAAATATAGATTCCCAATTACTATCAGGCTTACTGTCAGGCCTCGTGATAGGAGCTGCAGTAGGGGTAACCGTAGGCTACCTAGTCGCAACGGAAAAAAGAGGACCGTTATCCGACGAATTAAACGAATTGATTGGGAATGTGAAAGACGGATTTCAGTGGGCTGTCTCCAAATTCAAAGGAAACCGTGTACATGAAGCCCTCGAAAGTACTCAGGTAATTAAAGTAAAATAGTTCTTTATGAATTTATGAAAATGAATGCAGAGCATTTCTTTCGGGAATTAAAGAGAGATATCACCACTTACGGTGAATTAAAATTCGAGTTGCTCAAAGTAGGAACGTATGAACGGACAGGAAAAGTCATTGCTGTTCTTGCCTATGGCCTGATACTGCTTATCCTTGGATTCTTTCTGAGTCTCTTTGTTTTTCTTACACTTGGTTTTTTTCTGGGAGAGTGGCTTGATTCGAAAGGGACCGGTTTCTCAATTGTGGTGGGCATTTATCTTTTGATGATTGGAGGAGTCGTTCTTTTCAAGGATAAAATCCAGACTTTCGTTTTGAATACCGTAATTGCAGCATTGATTGCCAATGACCATAAAACCGATGAAACCGATGAACAAAACATCTCTGAAGCAGACCCCACTGAGTAAATTACAGGCTGATAAACAGCGTCTCCACCTGTTGTGCCGGATACAGGAGCAGAAACTGAACGAAGAAGTTCTGTATATGCGTGAAAATGCAGGCCGTCTTCTCTTCTCGGGCATATCTGCACTTTTCTCTACCTCCGGCTCATCCAAATCGGAAAAGAAAAAAAACGTCCTTTCTCCGGCTTCGTCTGCCGCTTCGCTTTCGTCGCTCCGACCGGCCGATATCTTGTCGTTAGGTACCGGCATCTTTCCTTATGTCTGGGAATTGGCACAACCTTTGCTCATCGCCTGGGGGATCAGGCGGGCTAAGAAATGGATCGGACATTTGTTCTCTTCAAAGAGAAAGTAAATGGCCAAAATTTAATTTATGTTATGAAGCATGTTTTTCTTCCCGAACAGGCTTCAAACGAAAAAAAATTCATACCTTTGCGCCCGTAAAATCAAGGCAAAAAGATTAAACATGAAGCGTATTATCATGGTTTCAACAATGATCGCAAGCATATTATCGGTATGCGTATCATGCGCTACCCCTTGTGGCTGTTGAACAGAAAAGTCAAAAAAGCATTATATTTCAAACTTTTTTAAAAACTATACAACAATGACAAAAGTAGGTATTAACGGATTTGGCCGTATCGGACGTTTTGTGTTCCGTGCCGCCCAAACAAGAAATGACATTGAAATCGTTGGAATTAACGACCTCTGTCCGGTAGATTACATGGCTTATATGCTCAAGTACGATACCATGCACGGTCGCTTCAAAGGAACCGTTGAATACAGCGTGGAAAAAAGCCAGTTGATCGTCAATGGGAAAGCGATTCGCGTCACCGCAGAAAAAGACCCGGCCAACCTGAAATGGAACGAAGTAGGTGCCGAATATGTAGTAGAGTCTACCGGGCTGTTTCTGACAAAAGAAAAAGCTCAGGGACATATTGATGCAGGCGCAAAGTATGTCGTGATGTCGGCTCCGTCGAAGGATGATACGCCCATGTTTGTTTGTGGGGTGAACCACAACGCATACGAGAAAGGAACGAAATTCGTATCGAATGCTTCTTGTACGACCAACTGTCTGGCTCCTATTGCCAAAGTGTTGAACGACAAGTTCGGGATCAAAGAAGGCTTGATGACGACCGTCCACTCGACCACAGCAACCCAGAAGACCGTAGACGGTCCTTCGATGAAAGACTGGAGAGGCGGACGTGCTGCTTCAGGCAACATCATCCCGTCTTCGACCGGTGCGGCTAAAGCCGTAGGAAAAGTCATTCCGTCGTTGAACGGTAAATTGACAGGTATTTCCATGCGTGTGCCGACCTTGGACGTTTCGGTTGTTGACCTGACGGCCAACCTCGAAAAACCGGCTACGAAAGAAGTCATCTGCCGGGCTATGAAAGAAGCTGCGGAAGGTGAACTGAAAGGGATTCTGGGATACACGGAAGACGCTGTCGTTTCTTCCGATTTCCTTGGCTGCGAACTGACATCGATCTTCGACGCCAATGCCGGAGTATATCTGACAGATACCTTCGTGAAGGTGATTGCATGGTACGATAACGAAATCGGCTACTCGAACAAAGTGCTCGATTTGATTGCCCACATGGCCAAAGTAAACGGATAACCCGTTTTCGATTTATCGCAGAGGAGGGTGTGTCTGAACGCAAGGTTTGGGCATGCCCTCTCTATGTATAAGAATACGAGCAATGAAAGCCATACCGAAAAAACTGAAGCAAATCCGTAAATTCACCGATTGGTCAACAAATTTCCTCCCCGGATTAAAAAAAATAGAAAGTTAAATAAATATAAAAACAGGATTCCGGAGAAACCAATCCGGCTTTTTTATGTTATCTTTATAGCGATGTTAGGATTTTCGCATCCCTTTCATCTTTATGTCTAATTTAAAATCAGGAGCGATGAAAGCATTTTTTTCGAAGAGTCTTCTAAAGACCCAAACAGGGAACAATGACATCGCAAAGAATGACCTCTATGCGAACAGGGATTATTATTGCGAAGGTCAGGAAGTTCGGATTGAAGTATCCGAAAGCGGCGCAAACGTCCGGGAGGGCAGCGCAGGTGTAAAAGTAAAAAAACAAAAGTTTTCCGCCTGCTATAACATGTTCTTTTAGTGACGGTCAACTCACTTAATGGAAGGTTCGTCCGATTTGGGCATTTTCCGTTTTCTTCTTACATTTGTACGACTGAAAAATGGGAACGTACGAACTGATTACGATCTTAGGGCCAACCGCATGCGGCAAAACAAGCTTTGCCGCAGCATTGGCCGCGGATTTGAATACTGAAATCATCAGCGCCGATTCGCGCCAGGTTTACCGTCGAATGGACATCGGGACCGGCAAAGATACGGAGGACTATACGGTCGGAAAGAAAAACATTCCGTATCATCTGATCGATCTTTGCGAACCGGGCACGAGATACAATGTCTTCCGCTATCAACACGATTTTTTCCATATATTCGATAATCTCAGACGGAAAGGTATTACCCCGATTTTGTGTGGAGGGACGGGCATGTATATCGAAGCCGTACTCAAAGGTTACAAGCTGCTCGATGTGCCGCCCAATCCGGAACTGCGCGAATCGCTCAGAGGCAAGTCGCTCCGAGAGCTTGAAACGATGCTGTCTTCGTACAAAACGCTGCATAATAAAACGGATGTAGACAGCGCCCAGCGAGCCATTCGAGCCATCGAAATCGAAGAATTTTATCAAACACAGGCGCCCGACCGGAACGAATTTACACCGATAAACAGTCTGATCATCGGTCTTAACATTGATCGCGAACAACGACGCCAACGTATCACCCGACGGCTTCATGTACGCCTCGAACACGGAATGATCGAAGAAGTGCAGTCACTTCTTGATTCGGGTATCGCACCGGACGACCTGATTTACTACGGTCTCGAATATAAATTTATCACTCTGCATCTGATCGGCAAGCTGACTTACCGCGAAATGGTCGAACAATTAGAGATAGCCATTCATCAGTTTGCCAAGCGACAAATGACCTGGTTTCGCGGTATGGAACGACGCGGATTTACGATTCACTGGATCGATCAGGCATGGTCGACGGAAGAGAAAATAACCCGATGCAAGGCGCTACTTATGGCATGAATTGACTTATTAAACATCATATCACAATGACTATTGAACGATTAACAAACTCGGAGAATTTCTTTTTATTAGCCGGTCCCTGCGTTATCGAAGGGGAAGAGATGGCATTACGTATCGCAGAAAAAATCGTCGGGATCACTCGAGAGCTTCATATACCATACGTTTTCAAAGGTTCGTATCGTAAAGCCAACCGTTCGCGCATCGATTCGTTTACGGGTATCGGCGACGAGAAAGCGCTGCGTATCCTGCGTAAGGTGGGCGAAACTTTCGACATTCCAATCGTTACGGACATCCATGAGACGTATGAAGCCGCCTTAGCCGCCAACTACGTGGATATGTTACAGATTCCCGCATTCCTCTGTCGTCAGACCGATCTGCTCGTTGCCGCGGCAAAGACCGGAAAGATCGTCAACATCAAAAAAGGACAGTTTCTTGCGCCTGAGTCAATGCGGTATGCGGCACAGAAAGTGGTGGATGCAGGCAATCCGAACGTGGTCCTTACCGAGCGCGGCACGACTTTCGGCTATACCGACTTAGTTGTCGATTTTCGCAGTATCCCCAAGATGCGGCAATACGGCTTCCCCGTGATTACGGACATCACCCACTCGTTGCAGCAGCCCAACCAAGCATCGGGCGTTTCGGGCGGGCTGCCCGAAATGATCGAGACGATCGGGAAAGCCGCCGTGGCGGTAGGTACAGATGGGTTGTTTATCGAGACGCATCCTAATCCTTCACAAGCCAAGTCGGACGCAACCAATATGCTTCCGCTCGATCTGTTGGAGGGCCTTCTGACAAAACTGGTACGGGTACGTCAAGCGGTACAGTATCCGTAAAAATAAAAAAAAGGAAAATTTTCTTTTCTCCCGCTGAGTATTCCTTTGTAACAACTTCATTTTTTGCGATTGATTAAACAGCATCCCCCAAAATGAAATACTCTTAAAAGTTTCAGGGTTGGACTCCGGAAGACCAAAATAGCGATTAAAAACTCAATGCGAAATAATGTCTTGCCTCTTTGTGAACAGAGAACTTTACATGCGTCGAAGATATGCACAAAAACGGATCGGATGTGCATTTTCTTATTTAAAAACATTGAAATCCGAAATCATTCACTACTTTTGCAAGCGATAACGCAGAGATGAAAACAGGTCGAAACTGTTTGCAACGGGCACTTTAACATGTTTCCGAGGCTGTTCCAAAACATATAACGACTTTCTATATATTCGCAAGCGATTATTTACATAAAATAATATATACGAATGAAAATTATTGTATTGGCCAAACAAGTGCCAGACACTCGCAACGTCGGGAAAGACGCCATGAAAGAAGACGGCACGATTAATCGCGCCGTGCTCCCCGCCATCTTCAATCCGGAAGACCTCAATGCGCTGGAGCAAGCATTACGTCTCAAAGAACAACATCCGGGTACAACCGTAACGATCCTGACCATGGGGCCGGGACGTGCGGCAGAAATCATCCGCGAAGGGTTATATCGGGGAGCTGATGACGGCTATCTCCTGACCGACCGTGCTTTTGCCGGGGCGGATACGCTCGCAACATCGTATGCACTCGCCATGGCTATCCGAAAAATCGGATCGTACGATCTGATCATCGGCGGACGACAGGCTATCGACGGCGACACGGCACAGGTAGGCCCTCAGGTGGCCGAGAAACTCGGACTGACGCAAATTACGTACACCGAAGAAATTGTCAAGATCGAAAAGAACCGGATCACGGCCAAACGTAAAATACCCGGAGGCATAGAGACGGTCGAAGCGCCACTCCCCATTGTTGTAACGGTCAACGGATCGGCCGCACCGTGCAGGCCGCGTAACGCCCAATTGGTGCAGAAGTATAAACGGGCATTGGGGGCGCAGGAGAAAGCCGAGCAAACGAAAAACGGTGCAGCGCTGCCCTATGCCGAGATGTATGAGAACCGTCCGTACTTGAATATCATCGAATGGTCGGTAGCCGACGTGAACGGCGATGTGGCGCAATGCGGCTTGTCCGGCTCTCCGACGAAAGTGAAAACGGTCGAAAATATCGTTTTCCAGACGAAAGAAAATAAATCGTTTACCGAATCGGACGGTGATATCGAAGAGTTGATGAAAGAATTAATCAATAACCATACGATCGGATAAAGGGAGAGAAAAGTAGTTAGAGTAATTTAAGGTAGTAAGACAATGGCAACCAAGTCTGTTGAACAGTTAATCGTATGGCAGAAGGGGTACGAATATGTACTTAACGACACAAACTACATGAACTACACGGACTACATTAGTTACTTTAACTACTTTAGCGGCTTTAACTACATAGACTACATGGATGATATGGATTACATGGATTACATAGACTACATTCATTACATGATGACTACATTATTAAAATAAATAAGTAAATATCTGCATATGAACAACATATTTGTATATTGCGAAATAGAGGGCGGCACGATTGCCGATGTCAGCCTTGAATTGCTTACGAAAGGACGTTCGCTGGCTAATCAGTTGAACTGCGGCTTGGAGGCTGTCGTGGCGGGAAACAAGCTCGACGGGGTGGAAAAACAAGTGATGCCGTACGGCGTGGATGTGCTGCATCTGTTCGACGACGAGAGACTCGACCCGTACACCTCGCTGCCCCACACGTCGATATTGATTAAGCTCTTCGAACAAGAGAAGCCGCAGATTGCTCTTATGGGAGCAACTGTCATCGGCCGAGACCTTGGACCGCGCGTATCGTCGGCACTGACAAGCGGACTGACGGCCGACTGTACTGCGCTCGAAATCGGCAAGCACGAAGACAAAAAAGCCGGCAAGACATACGAAAATCTGCTCTACCAGATACGTCCTGCGTTCGGCGGAAATATCGTCGCGACGATTATCAACCCCGAACATCGTCCGCAGATGGCGACCGTGCGCGAAGGGGTGATGAAGAAAGAAATATTCGATGCCAACTATCAGGGCAAGGTTATCAAACACGACGTATCGCAATTCGTTTCCGAGACGGATTATGTCGTGCAGGTAATCGAACGCCATGTCGAAAAGGCGAAGCACAACCTGAAAGGCTCGCCGATTGTTGTCGCCGGCGGTTACGGCGTCGGCTCGAAAGAGAACTTCAAGCTGCTGTTCGATCTTGCCAAAGAACTGCATGCCGAAGTAGGCGCATCGCGTGCTGCCGTCGATGCGGGATTCACCGATCACGACCGTCAGGTGGGACAGACCGGCGTTACTGTACGCCCCAAACTGTATATCGCCTGCGGAATCTCCGGACAGATTCAACACATCGCGGGAATGCAGGAAAGCTCGATCATCATCTCGATCAACAGCGATCCCAACGCCCCGATCAATGCGATGGCCGACTACGTGATCACCGGCACAGTCGAAAACGTGATCCCCAAAATGATTAAATACTACAAGAAGAACAGTAAATAACGATTATCATGGCAAACTTTTATTTAGATACCCCCTCGTTGCGTCATCACTTGCATCACCCGCTGATGCGGCGGATTGTGGAATTGAAAGAACGCGAATTTAGAGATAAAGACGAATACGATTATGCGCCGATCGACTTCGACGATGCGATGGACAGCTACGAGCGCGTGCTCGAGATGGTCGGCGAGATCAGCGCCGAAGTTATTGCCCCGAATGCCGAGAGCGTTGATCGGGAAGGCCCCACGGTAGCCAACGGACGAGTAACCTACGCCCGCGGCACACAGGAGAACCTTGATGCCGTGCGTAAAGCCGGGCTGATGGGCATGGCCATGCCGCGCCGTTACGGCGGGCTGAACTTCCCCATCGTGCCTTATATCATGGCTGCCGACATTGTGTCGCGTGCCGATGCCGGATTCGAAAATCTCTGGGGATTGCAGGATTGCGCCGAAACCCTTTACGAATTCGGGAACGAGGAGCAGCACAAACGCTATATCCCCCGCGTGTGCAAAGGGGAGACGATGTCAATGGATTTGACCGAACCCGATGCCGGTAGCGACCTGCAATCGGTGATGCTTAAAGCAACGTTCGACGAGAAAGAGAACTGCTGGCGGCTGAACGGCGTGAAACGCTTTATCACTAACGGCGATTCGGACATCCACCTTGTGCTTGCTCGCTCGGAAGAAGGAACAAAAGACGGACGCGGCCTTTCGATGTTTATATACGACAAACGCAATGGAGGTGTGAACGTCCGCCGTATCGAAAATAAGATGGGTATCAAAGGATCTCCTACCTGCGAATTAGTGTTTAACAATGCGAAAGCCGAACTGTGCGGTGAGCGACGGCTCGGATTGATCAAATATGTCATGGCTCTGATGAACGGCGCCCGTCTGGGTATTATGGCACAAGCCGTAGGACTGTGCGAAGCGGCCTATCAGGAAGGATACACATATGCGCAGGAACGTCGGCAGTTCGGCAAAGCCATTTTAGACTTTCCGGCCGTCTACGAGATGGTCGCCATGATGCGTGCCCGTACCGATGCCGTACGCGCCATGCTTTATGAAACGGCACGTTTTGTCGATGTCTATAAGGCGCTGGACGACATTTCGCGCGAACGCAAACTTACGCCCGAAGAGCGCCGGGAACAGAAGAAATACGCCAAGCTGGCCGATGCGTTCACCCCGATGGGCAAAGGCATGTCGACCGAATTTGCGAACCAAAACGCCTACGATGCGATACAGATTCACGGCGGGTCGGGTTTCATGAAAGATTATGCCTGCGAACGTCTCTATCGCGACGCACGTATCACGAATATTTACGAGGGAACGACACAGCTACAGGTCGTTGCGGCCATCCGCCACGTCACCACCGGCACGTACCTGTCCATACTTCGCGAATATGAGGCGATGGAATACAAGCCCGAGCTCTTGTCGCTGAAGCAAGACCTCATCGCTATGACCGATACGTACGAGCAGTTAGTCACAAAAGTGACGGGAGCGAAAGACAACGAATACCTCGATTTCCTTGCCCGGCGCCTTGTTGAAGCAGCTACCCATTGCGTGTTCGGTTACCTGTTGCTGCAGAGCACCCATACGGACAATTCGTTTCTGTCCTCTATGCAGGTCTATCTCCGCTACGGCAAAGCGGAGATGTACAAAATCCGTTCGTTTATCGAAAACTTCAGCATCGAAGATTTGAAGGCCTACCGCAGAGAGTAAAAACAAGTGGCTATATACTTAGCCATGAGAAAGGCGTGTCGGCAATTTGCCGAGCACACGACTTTTGCCCCTGTTTTTCAAGCATGGATATTAAAGAACTACTCTCTGTTTACGCTGCTCATCCGCAAATTAACGCTATCGGATCACTGTCGGGCCGGGACGAAGCGCGGAGCGTTCTGCTTACCGGATTGAACGGTTCGGGGGGAGCCGTAACGATCGCTTCACTCTTCAGGCAGAGAGGCGGTTGCTTCCTGTGCCTGATGAATGACCTCGAAGAGGCCGGATACTTTTATAACGACCTGATGCAACTCACGGGAGGGAAGCAGGTGTATTTCTTTCCATCGGCTTATCACCGGCATATTAAATACGGTCATACGGATGCGGCGGCCGAGATTCTGCGCACCGAGGTGCTGAGCATGCTTCAGGCAGACGAACCGTCGTTTATCATCGTTTCCTATCCGGATGCGGTAGCCGAGAAAGTACTGTCGAAAAGTATCCTTCGAGAGAATACCCTGATGATTCATGCCGGTGAAAAGCTGGACCCGATTTTTGTGGCCGATGTGCTCGATACGTATCACTTCGAGCAGACCGATTATGTGTACGAACCGGGACAATATGCGATTCGTGGCAGTATCATGGATATCTTTTCGTTTTCGAACGAATATCCGTACCGTGTCGATTTCTTCGGGAACGAAGTGGATTCGATACGAGCGTTCGATGTGGAGACGCAACTGTCGAAGGAAAAGCTGAACGAGATACGGATTATTCCCGAAATAAGTCGCTACGATACGGCCAACCATCAGCTGGCGGAGTTGTTGCCTGCCGGCGCTACGCTTGTGACGCATGATATGGAGTGGTGTCGTGAACGTATCGACAGTCTTTGGGAAGAAGAGCCTGTCAACAAAGACGATGAAGGGTTTGCCGATCGTGAGGCGATGCGTCGGAAACTTGTACGGGCCGACGATTTCGTGCAAGCAACAGCATCACTGAGGCATATCCGTTTTCATGCCCGGCCGGACGATGCATCTGCAGTTCTGCGTATCGACACTTCGCCGCAGCCGCTTTTTCAAAAGAATTTCGAGCGCGTCAGCGAGGCGTTCAAACAATATATCGCCGATGGATATACGATCTATCTGCTTAGCGACAGTGAGAAACAGATCGAACGCATCCGCGCCATTTTTGAAGACCGTGGCGAAGCGATTGCTTTCACCGCGGTCAACCGTGCGCTGCACGAAGGTTTTATAGACCATTCGTTACGCTGCTGCTTCCTGACCGATCATCAGATTTTCGGACGGTTCCATAAGTACAACCTCAAGAGCGACAAGGCGCGTAGCGGGAAAATAGTGCTCTCGCTCAAAGAACTGAGTCAGTTCACTTCCGGCGACTATATCGTGCATATCGATCATGGCGTCGGGCAGTTTGGCGGACTTGTGCGTACGGAGGTGAACGGCAAGATACAGGAAGCCGTCAAGCTGATTTACCGTAACAACGATATCCTCTTCGTCAGTATTCATGCACTTCATAAACTGTCGAAATACAAAGGGAAAGACAGCGAAGCGCCGGCGCTGAACAAGCTGGGCAGCGGTGCATGGGAAAAGATGAAAGACCGCACGAAGAAGAAAGTCAAAGATATCGCCCGCGACTTGATCAAACTCTATGCGCAACGTCGACAGGAGAAAGGCTATGCGTTCGGTCCTGACAGCTTCATGCAGGATGAGCTTGAAGCCGGTTTTATCTACGAAGATACGCCCGATCAGATGAGGGCGACGGCCGACGTCAAAGCCGATATGGAGCGCGAACGGCCGATGGACCGGCTGATTTGCGGCGATGTCGGTTTCGGCAAGACGGAGGTCGCGATCCGTGCGGCCTTCAAAGCCGTTGCAGACAATAAACAGGTGGCTGTGCTTGTGCCTACGACGGTGCTGGCTTTTCAGCACTATCAGACGTTCAGCCGGAGACTGAAGGATTTTCCCTGCACCATCGATTATATCAGTCGTGCACGGACGACCGGCGAGATTAAAAAGACGCTGGCCCGGTTGGCATCGGGCGAGTTGAATATCCTTATCGGCACGCACCGGTTAGTGAGCAAAGATGTTAAGTTTAAAGACCTCGGGCTGCTGATCATCGATGAGGAGCAAAAGTTCGGCGTGTCGGTCAAGGAGAAGCTGCGCCAGCTGCGAACGAATGTCGACACGCTCACCCTCACGGCCACGCCCATTCCCCGTACACTTCAGTTCTCGCTTATGGGAGCACGCGACCTGAGCAATATCACGACGCCTCCGCCAAACCGTTACCCGATTCAGACGGAGATCGAACGTTTTCATGCGGACATTATCCGTGAGGCGATCGAGTTCGAGATGAGCCGCAACGGACAAACGTTCATCATCAATAACCGCATCCAGAACATTTATGAGATCGAGGCGCTTGTACGCCGCGAAATACCCGGCGTGCGTGTGGCTGTCGGACACGGACAGATGGAACCCGAAAAGCTGGAACGAATCATTCTCGATTTCGTAAACTACGAGTACGATGTGCTGATCGCCACGACCATTATCGAGAATGGCATCGACGTGCCGAACGCCAATACGATTATCGTCAATAACGCTCATCAGTTCGGGCTGTCGGAGCTGCATCAGTTGCGCGGACGTGTCGGGCGAGGGAATCGCAAGGCGTTCTGTTACCTGCTTGCTCCTCCGCTCTCGACGCTGCCTCCCGAGTCGCGCCGCCGCCTGCAGGCCATCGAGAGCTTCGCCGAGCTGGGAAGCGGCATGCACATCGCCATGCAAGACCTCGACATCCGTGGGGCAGGGAATATGCTGGGGGCCGAACAGAGCGGCTTTATCGCCGATCTGGGCTATGAGACGTATCAGAAGATTCTGGAAGAAGCCGTCGACGAGCTGAAGGCCGATGAGTTTGCCGAGTTGTATGCGTCCGACCCTCAGGAAAACAACGGCGACCGGTATGTTCGTGAAACGTTTGTCGAGAGTGATCTCGCTCTGATGTTCCCGCCGACGTATATCCCCAACGATTCGGAACGCGTCGGTATTTACCGGGAACTCGACTCGATCGAGAACGAGGAAAAACTGGCCGGCTTTGTCTCTTCGCTGCAAGACCGCTTCGGACGGATACCGACCGAAGGCGAGGAGCTGATACGCATCGTCGGGCTGCGATGGACAGCCCGTCGATTGGGGATCGAGAAAGTCATCCTGAAAAAAGGTATGATGGCGCTCTATCTGCCGACCGACAGGGACAGTCCTTACTACCAAAGTCGTGCATTCGGCAAGCTGTTAGGCTACGTGCAACGCTATCCGCGTGTCTGCAATCTGCGCGAACAAAACGGAAGAAGAAGCGTGGTCATCAAAAACGTTACGAACGTGGCCGCTGCCGTCCGATGCCTGAACGAGATGGAAAGCATCGTGCCTGAAGAATGAATAAACCCAGATTCCGCAATAGAAGAAATAAGAATGAATTTAATTCAGGCTTTCAGCCCTCCGAACAAGGTCCGGATGTCGATACCCCACCCTTGCGGGATGGGGCTGAAATAATTCGGGCTTTCAGCCCTCGTAAACCCCGCAGAGGCGGTGAGTTGTTGAATTGTTGAGATGTTTATTTGTTTAGTTGTTGATTTGTTGGCTCCGCTGATTGCTGAATGCTGACTGCTGATTGCTGATTGCAGAAAGAGCCCTGAAAGGGCGAGATAATTCAGCCCAATGCGAAGCGTTGGGGAAAAAGGCATCGCATCTCGGCGGAGGGCTGTAAGCCTGACGTAACCATTGTCGTGCATTCGTACGTCCATGATTAATGGTAAACGCCGAACAGTGTATCGCGTAATTTGGGATAAAGAAAGGTAACGACTTTATGAATTTACGCCCGTTACAGAAGGGAAGACCTTCCGCAACGGGCGTAAAAGTATAAGTTTCGCGTCGTGGATTTACCTTACGACGATTTTATGCCCCTGTCTGCCGACAACGACAATATAAAGCCCTTTGGGCAGAGGAATCCGATTAATGCCGGCGGCCATACGTCGCTGTTCGACTAATTGTCCTCCGAACGTATAGACAGCTACGAGAGCAGGCTGTTCGTTTTCGATTACGACGGCGCCCTCTGCCGCATAGACCTTGCCCGGCTTCTGGAACACGAGGTTCGAGTGCGGATTTCCGGCTCTGTAGGAATAGGCATATTCGTCATGCCTCAGTTTTTTCCACTTCGTCTCACCTTTTTCTTTCAGATAGGTAATCTCTTTAGACAGATAGCCCTTCTTCTGGAAAAAATAATCTGTTTTTACCCATGCGTCCGGCGCTCCCCAAATCATTTTTCCACGGTGATAATACCGCAATTCTGTATAACCACCCTCGAAATAAGAATAATAGAAATCGCCTACACGGTATCGGTTATCTGCCGAGTCGACAACATATTCATCTTTTGCTTTCAGAAACTTCAGTTTTGCCAACCGACCTTTTTTGTCAAGGATGTATTCGATGGAATCATTGGAGATATATCCGCTGTCGGTCATTACATATTTATAGGTAAAGATTTTATCAAGTGATCTAGAACCTCCCTCCAATTTGTATGTTTTATGTTTCAGCAACCGTCCGTCTTGACCGTATTCGTATTCGTCTACCAGATTTTCTTTCGGTTCCGTGATAACAACGCCTGTAACCGGATCTTTATGTCCCGGATAATAGCTCGACAAGGAAAGCAGCCGGCCTTTATCCGAATATTTTGAGATATACGAAGTGATCATTCCCGTTGCTGAAAAAATATAGGCCGTATCGATCAAAAGATTTTTATTGAATTTTTTAATGGAAACGGTTAGGGGATACGGTGGATCCACAATCCCTACATATTCTTTTATACGCATCGTGTCCGCTAAAATTCTCGGTTGTCCGAACTTTGTATTTAACGGATGACCGGGGCCTTCAGGTGATTCACCGAAACCATGTATGGTTTGTGCAAATAAAGAAGGAGCCAAACATAACAGACCTATAGCATGGATTATAATCAGCGTGATTCGATAAAAAAACTTTTTCATATTATTATAATTTAAAATTTTAACGAGGCAAAGGTAATGAATAAAGCAGATTGCTGTGCTCTGTGAAAGTTAAAAAAAAAATAATAATTTAGTCCCGATAGTTCAAACCTTGCTTTAGTGTGCGAATAAACAAAGCTTGTCGTATGAGAATCTTTTTTTTAAAGATATGGAGGCTCAATAGAGTAGAGTGTACTCGAAGCGGGACTTGAACCCGCACAGCCATTACTGGCCAAGGGATTTTAAGTCCCTCGTGTCTACCAATTCCACCATTCGAGCCAACGATTTTTTTCGTGAGCGGAAGACGGGACTCGAACCCGCGACCCCAACCTTGGCAAGGTTGTGCTCTACCAACTGAGCTACTTCCGCGTTATCTTCTTTTAGACTTCCGTAAACTGAGTTACTTTCGCGTTGTTTTCTTTTGCTTTTGCAGTCTGCCGGTTTTTGCATTCGTCTTGCCAAGGTTGTGACCTTTTATCTTCTGGGGCAAGGTTGTGCTCTACCAACTGAGCTACTTCCGCGTTATTTTTTTTGCTTTTGCAGTCTGTTCGGTTTTGCATTCGTCTTGCCAAGGTTGTAACCATTTATCTTTTTTGGGCAAGGTTGTGCTCTACCAACTGAGCTACTTCCGCGTTGTTGCTACTTCTGCGAAATACGGTTGCAAAGATAGATGAAATTTTTGTTCTGCCCAAAAAGAAAAAAGATTCATCTTCGAAATATTCCGTTCTTATGCACTCAATCATCCGAAAAAGTTTCTTCTCAAGCTGCGCCGATAATTGTCAGTCAGGTATAAAAGCAGCTTCCCGATACGGTTCATAATTTATACGGGAAACGCTTTGCCACTCCGAAAATAAATCATAGTTTTGTCACGAAAATCAACTGCAGGTTCGTGACGCGAAAGAGCCTGAAAAAACGATGGAAAAGATAAAATTGAATAAAACAACGGAGCTTCGACCGCTTCAACAATCGGATGTCTCGGATATCTTTCATGCGATTGATACGCAGCGCGAATATATGCGTAAATGGTTGCCGTTTGTCGAAAGGACGCACAGCATCGAAGATACGTTGAAAATTGTGCGGGCGGCTGTCAATGATGCGGATCGCGGAGATTATACGTTTGTGATCGTGTGTGAGGGCCGGTTTGCCGGTTTGATCGGGTTTAAAGATACCGATAGAGACAACTGTAAGACAGAGATCGGCTATTGGCTTTGTGAGGAATATCAAGGGCAAGGACTGATGACGCTTGCCGTGAAGGCACTGTGTGATTTAGCCTTCGGAAAATTGAAGATCAACCGTATACAGATCAAATGCGCTGTCGGCAATACGCGCAGCAAACGCATCCCTTTGCGATTGGGTTTTAGGTATGAGGGAAACGAACGCGATGGGGAACGCATGGCCGACGGCCGGTTTACGGATTTGGATATTTACAGTAAGTTACGAACAGAAAAGTAGAAGAATGAATGAACTGGTTTGAGTGCAAGGTGTCGTATGAAAAGGCGATGGAAGGGGGGATGCAGAAGAAAGTGACGGAACCTTATTTGGTAGATGCCATGTCGTTTACCGAGGCCGAAGCCCGTATTATTGAGGAGATTCGTCCGTATATATCGGGTGAGTTTACCGTAGCCGATATTAAGCGGGCACGGTTGAGCGAGATCTTCTATAACCCTCAGGGAGACCGTTATTATAAGGCTAAAGTATGCTATATTACGCTCGACGAGAAGAGCGGAGCGGAGAAGAAAACAGCGGTGCAGATGCTGGCGCAAGCCTCGTCGGTCAGAGAGGCGATCGAGGTCATCGACGAAGGGATGAAAGGCACGATGGCGGATTATGAGATCGCTTCGGTGGCGGAAAGTCCGTTGATCGATGTGTTTCCGTTCTCCGAAGATGCAAAGGAGAGACAGGCTGTGATGCTCAAACAAGACGTTGAGGGATGAAAATTGCAGACCGTTTGGCGCGTATCGGGCAGACGATTCCGGCAGGCGTTACGCTTGTAGCCGTTTCCAAATTTCATCCGGTCGATGCGTTGCAGGAGGCTTACGACTGCGGACAGCGCGTGTTCGGCGAGAGCCGGGTACAGGAACTGATGACAAAGCAGCCGGCACTGCCCGCCGACATCGAATGGCATTTTATCGGAACGTTGCAAACGAACAAGGTCAAATACATCGCACCGTTTATTCATGTGATTCAGAGCATCGACTCCCTGAAGTTGCTGGCCGCCGTGGATAAGGAAGCGAAGAAATGCGGTCGCCAAATCCGGGTTCTGATCGAAGTGCATATCGCGGAAGAGGCCTCGAAGCACGGATTTACTCCGGACGAATGCAGGGAGTTGTTTGCGCGAGATACGTTGAACGCTTACCCGCATATCCGGGTGGTCGGGCTTATGGGAATGGCCACGTTTACAGACGATGAGACGCAGGTGCGTCGCGAGTTTCGCAAGCTCCGTTCGCTGTTTGAAGAATTGCGCTCCTTGCCTTCTGCGGGAGATGATTTCAAGGAACTGTCGATGGGGATGAGTGATGATTATCCTCTTGCTTTGGAAGAGGGGAGTACGATGGTGCGCGTGGGAACGAAGATATTCGGTAACCGCATATATTAACTCCTGTTCTGTCATTTTACAGGACGGAATACGGGAAGTATCAAAAAAATATTTAATTTTGTCGTTCGAGAAAAAGAAAAGAATATGATCCGTACAGAAACGAAATACGCGGGGCTGACGTTGAGGAATCCGCTGATTATAGGAAGTTCGGGGCTTACGAGCAAGGTAGAACGAAACAAAAGCTTTGAAGAGGCAGGTGCCGGAGCGATTGTGCTCAAGTCCATGTTTGAAGAACAGATCGAAGCGCAAAGCGACGTATTAATGCAAGAGGCGGCTGACTATCCGGAAGCAGTGGATTATGTGCGTCACTATGTCAAAGCTAATCAGAGTGAAGAATATTTGACCCTGATTCGTGAGACGAAGGCGCAATGTACGATTCCGATCATTGCCAGTGTGAATTGTTACAAGGCCGATACCTGGGTGGATTTTGCCCGTCAGATCGAAGCAGCTGGAGCCGATGCGCTGGAGCTGAATGTGTTTTACCTCTGCACCGACTTGTACGCCACAGGACAGGAAGTGGTTAACGTTTATACCTCTATCCTCAAGAAGGTGAAGGAACAAATCTCTATTCCGGTGATTATGAAGATCGGGAAAGGTTTCAGTAACATTCCCGCGGTGGTGAATTTGTTGAAAGGTCACGGAGCAGACGGAGTCGTACTGTTTAACCGTTACTATCAGCCTGATATTGATATTCATTCATGTCAGATCACGTCCGGACAGGTATTTAGCAGTCATTCCGACTTGAGCGACACGCTCCGCTGGACGGCGCTTGTCTCAGGCATTCTTCCGGATGTTTCGTTGGCGGCATCGACCGGTGTGCATGAGTGGAAAGACGTCATCAAATGTATCCTTGCGGGAGCGTCGGCCGTGCAACTATGTACTACCGTCTACAAAAACGGCATGGAGATCGTTACACAAATGCTTACCTGCCTCGAAGAATGGATGGCGCAGCAAAAATATCAGTCGATCGACGAATTCAAAGGACGCTTGAGCTTCTCGAAAGCCCCGAACGCATCGAGGTATGAACGTACACAGTTCATGAAATACTTCGGTTCTGTGTAAAACCGAACCCGGAAAAGGGGAATGGTATTAGGCTACCGGATGAACCGATAGGGTAGACATTCCGTTCCCTTACTTCTTCTAATAAAGAACAAACAGTCCTATTCCAAATCAATAACGGTGATTCCGGCACCTCCGAACTGTATATGTTCGTCCTGAAAACGTTGGATGCCGGGTACGGTCGAGAGGTATTGGCGGATGAGTTGGCGAAGAATGCCGTTGCCTGTTCCGTGCAGGATGCGCACGCGTGAGACACCGATCTGAATAGCATCGTCGACAAAATACGTAACGGCCTGCAAGGCTTCGTTGCCGCGCATGCCCCGTACATCGATCTCCTGCTTGAAATGCAGCTTTTTCTCGTGCATCGCATCGGCCGTTTGCGCACTGACGAACGTATGATTGCGTACTTCTTTTTTCAGCTGGCTGCGGCTGACCAGTTCGAGCTGATCGGTTTTTACCGTGCTCTTAATCATTCCGAAGGCTACGACGGCCTGCTTCCCTTGCAACTCGATCACGGTGCCTGTGGTTGTCTGCCCTTTCAGGCGGACGGTATCGCCTACCGCCAGTTTTTTCTCTTCGGGCGCCGGCATCACCTTCGGTTCGGTGACGGCTTCGGGTTGTTTGCGACGTGCCTGCCGTTCGCGCAATTTCTCCATCTTCCGGGCAATGCGTGCATCGTCTTCCTGTGTTTGATGCACCGTTTCCTTAAATTCGCTCAGTGCCTGACGGGCGATGCGTGTGCGTTCTTTCTCGGCCTGCGCTTCTTTGATTTCGCGGATCGTCTGTTCAATCTTCGCATTGGCTTCGCGGATGATTTGCTGCGCTTCGTTTTTAGCCGTCTGTACGATTTCCTTGCGCTGGCGATTCACGGCATCGAGGTCTTTCTCGTAGCGTGCCGTCAGTTCTTCGAGGCGTTTCTCCTGCCGGCGGATATGCTGGCGTTTATTCTCCCAGTATCGTTTGTCACGCACGATGTCCTGCAGATACTTATCCATATCGATGTAGTCGCTGCCCACTTTTTCCGACGCTTCGGCAATCACCTCTTCGGGCAATCCGATTTTACGGGCGATCTCGACGGCAAACGAGCTGCCGGGATGGCCGATCGAGAGCTTGAAAAGCGGCTGCATCAGGTGGCGATCGTATAGCATGGCGCCGTTGAGCACGCCCTCGTGGTCTTCAGCATACTGCTTGAGGTTTTGATAATGCGTTGTGATGATGCCGAACATTTCCTTGCGGTTGAAACGTTCGAGCAAGGCTTCGGCCAGCGCACCGCCCATGAGCGGTTCCGTGCCGCTGCCGAACTCGTCGATAAGCAACAGTGTACGCTCGTTGCCGTGCCGAACGAAGTATTTCATGTTCGTCAGATGCGAACTGTAGGTGCTCAGATCGTTCTCGATGCTCTGCTCGTCGCCGATATCGATAAACAGGCGCTCGAAGATTCCGGCTTTCGACTGTTCGTGAAGCGGGATCGGGATGCCGCATTGAAGCATGTATTGCAGCAGCCCGACCGTTTTCAGACAGACTGATTTACCGCCGGCGTTAGGGCCGGAAATGATCAGCAGCCGCCTTTCGTCGTCTATGGTAATATCAAGCGGGACAACCGGTTTGCCTTGCCGCCGGTGCGAGAGTAAGAGCAGCGGATGCACGGCCTCGCGCCAGTCGAGTAGCGGCCGGTCGGTCAGTGCCGGCTTGATGGCCTGAATTTGTCCGGCAAAAATTGCCTTCGCGCGGATAAAATCCATTGTAGCCAGAAAAGCGTACGATTGCAACATGTCCGGTATCTGCGGACGGATGAGGTCCGTAAATTCCGTCAGAATCCGTACAATCTCGCGTCGTTCTTCGCTTTCTAACTCGCGGATGCGGTTATTCGCTTCCACGATGGCTTCCGGCTCGATGAAAACCGTCTTGCCCGTTGCCGACTCGTCGTGCACGATGCCCCGGATTCTCCGCTTGAAAGCCGGCGTCACAGGGATCACTAATCGTCCGTCGCGCATCGCCGGCGTCACATCCTTGTCGACAAATCCTTCCGACTGTGCTGAGCGCAGAATCGATTGCAGGTTACGCGAGATGCTACCCGTCGTGGCGATCTTCTCCCGGCGTATGCGGGCAAGCTCTGCCGATGCGCTGTCTTTCATCTGCCCGTACCGGTCGAGCATGCCGTCGATCTGCCGGACAAGGGCGGGGAAAACCGGGACGCCGGCCGCCAGTGCCGCCAATGCCGGATAGTTGATTTCGTCGTTGTCGTCTGTCGGTTTAAAAAAGGCGGTGATGTCGCCAATCGTTTGCAGGGAGCGTTTCAGGTCGAACAGTTCCGCTTCGTCGATAAATGTCCCTTCGGGTCGGATACGGTTCAACGCCCGGCGTACGTCGATGAAGTAGTTTGCGGGGAACGGACGTTCCCCCTGTAAGATACGAACAAATTCATCGGTTTGCTCAAGTCGTTCCGATACGGTGACCATGTCAGCCGAAAACCGGATCTCTTCCGCCAATTCTTTGCCCAACGGGCTCAGGCACTGTGCACCGATCAGCCCGCGAATCTTATCGAAACCGAGCTTATGCTCGAAATTCTCCGGATAGGTCACGAGTCCCTTCGCTGTTCGATCAATCAGTTCAGCTCGATGGTTTTCTCCGAACGAAACTCCGGACGGATCGTATATTCGAGCTTTTCCGTGCCGCGACGCAGCTGGAACGTACATATATTCGTGCCCGAGGGGTTCACGTACGGCGCAAAATAATAAAGGTAAGAGAAGGCGGTTATGTTTTTGTCGTTTGCAAATGTTTTGGCGATCTGCGTATAGTTGAATTTATCCCAGAACATGCAGTTCGGAAAACCGTTGGCATTCGTAAAGCGCGTACCGCTGTCGCGATATTTCAGGGTGTTGGTGATAAACTGGCGATAAGCTGCCGTAAATTCGTCTGCCGTATGGTCCATCCGTTTTCCTTCGATCCGGTCGATGAGGTCGCCTTTTTGGATGCCGGCTTTCGAGGCCGGAGAGCCGTAATCTACATCGACCACCCGATTCAACTGATAGATACTGTAACGAATACCGGTATAGTTGTAATTCTTCTTTGTCAGGATAAACTGCGCGTTACGCTGATATTTCACATACGGAAACTGCATACTCATCAACGGGATATGAATCGCAGCATATTCTTCGATCGCGTAGGGACTGCTCATCAGCTCATTTGCCTCGCACTCCCACAGCACACGTCCCGGAATGTGACGCTGGTCAATGAAACGAATACCGAGTTGCAACACATATTCGGCCTCCGATTCGGGAGTATTTGCATTGTAAAAAGGAAACTGTGTCACTTTGTCGCGTGTAATGTCATAACGGAATACAGGCGCCTGTTCTTCCGTCTCTTTGCTTTTCTTTTTGAAGTTCGGGTTTTTGTCGAACGTATAATACGTATGAATCAGAAAATCGGGATCGAGGGTGTTCTGTTGCAGTCCTTTTTTCGTCAGTTCCGATTTCAGCGTTTCATTGATGATCGATTCGATTTTCGAGACCGTATGATCTTCTACATCGTTAAAATTAAATGTCTTAAATTGAGAAAACTCGATCGCATCATCCGTTGTTTTTGTCGTAAACGGACAGACAAACAGACGATCGTGCGTATTTTCGACACTATACATCGAGAATGCCGTTGCCAATTGATCTTCCCCTAAGGCTGTGGTCGAATAACATTCTTTTTCGAGAGTTACGGGGTGTGCCTGATTCGCAAAATTACGGATCACCAACTTGATTTCGCGGGTATCCATATCCGTGATCAACGAATCCACATCATCGAGCGTAATCTCATCGATCCGCATTCCGTTGATGCCTTCGATAATATCATTCTGTTTCAGACCAGCCTTCTCGGCAGGCGAATTGGGATATACTTTCATGATGACCGGCCTGTCTTTTCCCCAATTCTTGTTACTGCTAAACTCATAGCTGAATCCCAAACGACAGCTTACATCGTCTTGTGCTGGAGAGGTGAGGACATGACAGGCAAAAAGAGCCAAACAATAAAACTTCTTCATAAGTATAATGTATTGAATATGTACTGACAGTGTTTGCCACTGTTTATTTTAATCGCACAAAGGTAAAGATATTTTTTTTCAAACGAAGGGCTTGGCAATATATTTGATCATAATTAAAGATAAAAGCCATGCAGGCAGTACGATGGTACATGGTGCCATCGGTGCTCCGGCATGTGGTTAAAGAGTGTAATTCAATAGATATAAACTAAATATAGTAGAGATGAAGAAGCAAACACAGGCAGAGAAAATGCAATGTGAGAACGGTTCGGAGGTGACAAAAGAGCAGGAAACCACTGCAAATACGTCAGAAAAAGACGATGCGACTGACAATGTGACGGGAGCAGAGGGTGCTGCGCCCGGCAAAGAAATATCGAAAGAAAATGAGTCTGCCGATTTTGAAACGAAATATAACGAGCTGAATGATTCGCATCTGCGTTTGAGAGCTGAATTCGATAATTACCGCAAACGTACCTTACGTGAAAAAGCCGATCTGATTAAGATGGGAGGCGAAACGGCATTGACGGGCCTGCTTCCTGTTGTCGACGACTTTGAGCGGGCGCTCGACACAGTGAAAAATACGGAGGAAGCAGGTGCTGCCGTTGCCGAAGGAGTGGAGCTGATCTATAACAAGTTCATGACCTATCTGGCTCAGCAGGGCGTGAAACCGATCGAGGCCGTCGGACAGCCGTTCGATACGGAACTGTTCGAAGCGGTTGCCACGATTCCAGCCTCCGACGAAGCGCAGAAAGGCAAGGTAGTGGACTGTGTACAACGGGGATATACATTGTATGATAAAGTCATCCGACATGCCAAAGTCGTGGTTGGAGAATAATAAGAGCAGACATAAAGATTAAAGGAAGTGGCAAAACGAGACTATTACGAGGTATTGGGCATAAGTAAAGATGCGACGGCCGACGAGATCAAGAAAGCGTACCGGCAGAAAGCGATCCAGTTTCATCCCGATCGCAATCCGGGCGACAAGGACGCTGAAGAGAAATTTAAGGAAGCGGCCGAGGCATACGATGTGTTGAGCAATGAGGAAAAACGGCAGCGTTACGACCGGCTTGGACATGCAGGGGTCGGCAGTTCGGCAGCAAGTGGTGGGTTCGGAGGCGGCGGGATGTCGATGGAAGATATCTTCTCGCAGTTCGGCGACTTGTTTGGCGGGCATTTCGGCGGGTTCGGCGGATTTGGTTCGTCGTCGTCTCGTTCTCGTGCCGTACAACGCGGCTCCGACCTGCGTGTGAGGGTCAAACTGACCCTGAAAGAGATTGCGACCGGGGTAGAAAAGAAAATCAAAGTCAAGAAGTATGTGCCGTGTTCGTATTGTCATGGCAGTGGCGCGGCCGACAGTCAGGCGATCTCGACCTGCTCAACGTGCCACGGCAGCGGCTTCGTCACGCGGGTGGCCAGCACGTTTCTCGGTCAGATGCAGACCCAGTCGACCTGTCCGACTTGCGGAGGCACGGGCGAAACGATTACGCGTAAATGTGCGCACTGCAACGGCGAAGGAGTTACACGCGCCGAAGAAGTCATCACGTTGAATATCCCGGCGGGAGTCGGTGAAGGCATGCAACTGTCGATGAGCGGTAAGGGAAACGCCGCACGACGGGGCGGAATAAACGGCGACTTGTTGGTTGTCATCGAGGAGGAACGTCATCCGGAGCTGATTCGCGATGAGAACGATCTGGTATATAACCTTCTGCTGACTATTCCACAAGCTGCTTTGGGCGACTCGGTCGAAGTGCCCACGGTAGACGGGCGAGTGAAAGTAAAAATTGAACCGGGCACACAACCGGGCAAGGTGCTTCGCCTGCGAAACAAAGGCCTTCCTTCTGTAAACAGCTATGGGACAGGTGACTTGTTGATTAACATCAGTGTCTATATCCCCGAAAAGCTTACGGAAACGGAAAAAAGCAAAATCAAAGAATTAGCCGGCGCGGAGAATTTTCAACCTTCACCGTCTATCAAAAACCGGATATTTAATAAGTTCCGTGACCTGCTCGATTGATTGACCGAAAAGGCGGGAACACAAATTCCGGGTACACGATTCGGCATGCACCGCGCATAACCATTGCCGACAATTAAATCAGCACTTTAACAACGGAAAAAAGAGGGGGGATGTCGTTTTGACATCCCCCCTCTCTCCATTAAACACCTGACAGTTTCTGGCCTTTCACAAGGCTTTAAGCGAAGCTGTATTTTTTATTTCACGATCACCTTATGCACCGTACCGTCTTTGAGTGTTACCACATATACGCCGCGTTGCATCGGGACGGACGTATCGCCTTCGGACAGTTCGATTCTCCGAACTAACTGGCCGGCTACCGAGTAGATGCTCGCGATATCTTTACGCTCTACGCGGATATAGATCGTCTCGCCGTGCG
>NZ_JUET01000118.1 GCF_001006485.1 Tannerella forsythia | reverse complement strand
AATAGACCGCGGATTTAACGATCCGTCGCTGCACGACGAACTTGTGGCGAGCTACGAGAAAGTGATCCTAATGGTGGCCGATGCGGGATTGAAAAACCTGATTTGTTTCACCGGACGGCGCAACGGCGCGACCGGTCTGCAAGGAGGAGAAAATTGCGCCAAAGGACGCGGGGGCATTATGCCGACAGCAGAGAAGTACGGCGTGACCGTGTCGATGGAGTTGCTTAACAGCGTAGGCCACAAAGATTATCTGTGCGACGATACGGTCTGGGGTGCGGTACTGTGCCGGGGTGGCGGGCTGCACAATTTCTAGTAGCTTTAAGATATTTATCATCTACCGGTCCTGCAAAGTAATATCATCTTACACATCCGCAAGCATCACGAATCTTTCTCCCATTTCCGTAAG
>NZ_JUET01000117.1 GCF_001006485.1 Tannerella forsythia | reverse complement strand
TCGGACGACCTGGCGCTCGACGTGATCACGACCTCTACCTTCGGAGGATTCGGATACCAGCATTCCGATGTGCATGTAGAGAACATGGCTCATCTGAATCCGGGCTTTACCTCATTGCGTCTGCGCGGACAGTGCTACGAGCAGAAGTGCGGTACGCTCAAGATGAAAGACCTTCGTCTCGACGGCGGCGCACAGCTTCATTTCTCGGTAGGTACGGCAAAGGGGATCAACATGGAATACAGCGATGCCATCAATGTAGAGAGACTGACAACCTACGGCACGATAGACGTGAACATCGAAATCCGTCCGTGCGAAAGAATGCAGAACCGTTGCTATCCGATCATCTATTATCAATCGGTTACGCCGGGTAGCTTGAACAACTTGAAGTTGGTACCGAGCAGCATCAAGATCGACGGTGAGATAGTGCCTCTTACTCTCGATGTATCGCAAGAAGGTGTGGTTTACCTGTGCGTCGGCAATGCTGTTCTTCCGAAGATAAATTATTCCGTAACCATACCTTCGGTAACGGGTGTAACGACAACTCCTCCGGCCGGCATCGCGTACACGCCTGCACGCTCGAACTTCGAGTTTAAGGCGAAGTATTCGTTCGAAAAACCGTTCGTGGTACGTACAGACCGTAAGATTGACGGGAAGACGGAAGAAATACTGGAAGGCAAGAAGAATGCCAACGGTGAATACGAATATGTGATTCCTCAGGTGACACAGCATATCGTGTTGAAGTTCGGTCCGGACCATGTAGCGAATATGTCGATCGAAGGTACGGCCGTATGGTCGCACGGCGAGACGATCTATATCCGCGTAGAGCGTAAAGATATCGCGAGCATCTACTCGGTAGCCGGCCAGTTAGTTCGGAGAATCGAACTGTCCGAAGGCGATACGTCCGTCCCGATGCAACGCGG
>NZ_JUET01000116.1 GCF_001006485.1 Tannerella forsythia | reverse complement strand
TGCAGCATCGAGTGTCTGTTTGACAAGCTGAGCGGCATTGCGCATCTCCGGGCTGCGGTTCGTCTTGTTGCGGGCATAATCGCGAAACATATCGCTGTATTCACGGGTGATGCGCAAGTCGGGCACATCGCGCTAATTCATACTCAGCGTCAGTTCACCGTTGTGATTTTCGGCGATGAAATCGGGTGTGATTTCGTTCATGGCACTCTCGGAAGATTCGTTCCAGCCGTTGCCGAGCTTGAGGTTAAGTACCGTTATTTCATGTAAAACGGCTCGCAAGGTTTCGTCGTCTATATTCAAGGCCCACTGAATCTTGTCGTAATGCTTCCGTATAAAAGCTTCAAAATAACAATCAATGATTTCTGTGGCCTAACGAGTGT
>NZ_JUET01000115.1 GCF_001006485.1 Tannerella forsythia | reverse complement strand
GGAGAAGGATTCGACACCCATATCACCTTAGCCGACGGAGAATGGACAGATAGAGAAAGCGGAAGACTCTGGACAATGGCGATTGAATCGAAAGGGGCCTACTCCATTAATTTTGTATTCAACGATTTCCACCTCCCGGAAGGTGCTGAGTTATACATATCCAACGAAGAAGGAGATATGCTTTATGGTCCGGTTACCTCGAAAGTAAATACGGAGAACGGTCATTTCCTGACCGACCTGATCAAAGGAGATAAAGTAACCATCTATTTGTTCGAACCTTCGAACAAAAGAAACGAATCTCAATTGACAATAAAACGAGTTGTGCATGCATATTTAGATTTGTATGGTAATTTAGATCGTTCTCTTGACTGTAATAATAATATCGCTTGTTTTCCTGTTTGGAGTAAAGAGTCGGATGCTGTGGCCTTGGTTCTTCTTTCCAACGGTGCTGAATTATGTAGCGGTTCATTGCTGATGACAGCCAATTTGAGTTTCAGACCCTATTTTCTCTCGGCATTTCATTGTATCGATACGGATTTGCCGAACGGATCATTATCATCCTCCGAAATATCCAATGCCGAAAACTGGATGTTTAAGTTCCAATACAAAATGTCTTCATGCAGCGGAGGTCATGTAACAAGCGGAGTGACCTATAACCGGGCTACATTCAGGGCAGCGTGGAATAATACCGATTTTGCATTAATGGAACTGAGAAACTCTCCCGCCGGCGACTCCCGTTTTTCATGGTTGGGATGGGATCGAAGCGGCAAT
>NZ_JUET01000114.1 GCF_001006485.1 Tannerella forsythia | reverse complement strand
GGCTGACCGCTGTAACAGCTCCGCAGGGGCGCATTAATTCAGCCCAATGTGTAGCGAAGCGAAGCGTCGGGGGAAAAAGAATACCCACTCCTGCGGAGGGCTGTAAGCCTGATATAAAATGTTGATTCGTTTAATGGTCGAGATGTTTTGCTTAAACAAACTTGCGTGCTTTGCGTAACTTTCGCGTTCCTTGCGGTGATCTTACCGCCAAGTTCGCAAAGAACGACGCAAAGGACGCAAAAAATAGCTTAAATATTTACGTATTCTCAGAAATCGTTTATAACTTTGTAGTATCATCAAAAACGCAAGGCTATGGAAATAACAACCGATACTCCACCCGACAAGCCGATGCGCCTCGCAAACCGCACCGGAGGCGCAGCGTAAAAGAAATATCCGGAACGCGGAAACAAGTATAAACTTTAAAAAACAGAAAAACATGAAACAGCAAATCATTTTATGGATAAGTACCCTGCTTTTACTAACAGCAGGAGCGGGGTGCGATAAAGTGGGAAAGAATGTGTTGGACAATGACAATCACTTACAACAGCAAGGTCAACCCAATACGAATCAGCCGGAAGAAGAGCCGGTGATACCGACAGCATTGATCGGCTCATGGAAACTGGCAGGTTTTGTGCGCACGACAGACAATGCATTCGAGGAGATAGAATCAAAAGATTGTGCAAACTGTTATACCATTACGTTTCTGAAAGACGGAACATTTTCAGGATATACTTCGGCAAATGAGGTCAGAGGCAAATATAAGGTGGATGAGACGTTGTGTATTGTCAAATGGGAGGGGACATCCGCAAATGAACAACCTGAAGGGAAGAAATATGTGAGTGCTATGCATAACATTTCTCGTATCCATTTTATGGGCGATTTGTTAAAACTATATTACGACAACGGTCAGAACCAGCTGCTTTTTTATCGGAAGAAGAATGAGGCATTGCCGGTTATCCCTTCGGAGCTGATCGGTTCATGGAAGTTGGAAGGTTTTGGCGATACGGAAACCAAC
Source organism: Tannerella forsythia (assembly GCF_001006485.1). Classification (GTDB taxonomy): domain Bacteria; phylum Bacteroidota; class Bacteroidia; order Bacteroidales; family Tannerellaceae; genus Tannerella; species Tannerella forsythia. The sequence continues at coordinate 1,178 of NZ_JUET01000114.1, read as the reverse complement.
GCGTTTCGAGAAGCCGAACCAAAAGATTGTACGGTCTGCTATACGCTTATCTTCCTTCGGAATGGAATGTTGACAGGGGAAAGCTCTACAAATGAAATAGGTGGAGAGTATGAAATTAAGAGCAATCAGCTTCATTTTCCTCTTTTTGGGCTGAAAACATACATCAATGAATTATGGGACAGACCTGTTTTTTTAGAAACAATTCGAAAAGTCGATCGCTTCGAAATAGCCTCCCAAAAACTCAAGTTATATTATAACGGTGGCAAAAATTATTTACGGTTTAAAAAAGTAGTAGGAACAACAGACGATAGTATGGATAATGAGATAGAGATATTACTTGATGGAAAAAAAGCAGTTAAGGATAAAAAAATAAACGGATTGGTTCTTAAATTTTGCCTCCTTAATAAACAAGGAAAACCAGACACGCTTTTTAAAGAAGGAGACAATTTCACCTTTTATTTTTCATTGAAGAATATCACACAAAATGATATTTTTGTTTCAGCCGATTTTATAAACAATGATTTCTATCGGGTATATCAAAGTAACAATACCGATAGAGGTACGCCATGGACTGGGATATGGTGTGAATTCAGAAGAAAACCAACAGAAATAAAGATCGCACCTTTAACAACCAGAAAGTTAAGCTGCCCTTGGAAATTGACATATGACATTCGACCCGACTATCCTTTTTGTATGAGTGAGAGTAGAGAAACATTACCTAAAGGTGATTATTATACCATAATTCATACACGGATTAAGTATATGATTCATAAAAAGCAATTCACTGAAGATATTCATTTCAAAATCAATTTTAAAATCCGATAACATGAAAAAGATACTGTTTACAGCCATATTTCTGTCCGTATGTATATTAGGAACACACGGACAGGTAGAAACAACGTTCTTTCCGAACAGAGACGCTTTGCAACAAAACCGCCTGCTGAAAGAACACCGGGGAAGAACGAAAATAAAAACAATGCCCCTGCTCGACATACAAAAAATAGCATCTGCAAGACAACAGGAAAAGGACGACAATGTGCCGTTTCGTTTTGGAGAAGGATTCGACACCCATATCACCTTAGCCGACGGAGAATGGACAGATAGAGAAAGCGGAAGACTCTGGACAATGGCGATTGAATCGAAAGGGGCCTACTCCATTAATTTTGTATTCAACGATT
>NZ_JUET01000113.1 GCF_001006485.1 Tannerella forsythia | reverse complement strand
AGCCCGAATTCTTACAAAATTATCTCGATGAATTCTGTTATAAGTTTAATCGAAGATACTGGGGAGAAGCCCTCTTTGGAAGATTGCTCGTAGCTTGCGTAACCTATAAAAATGAGTTTAGGTATAAATACGGATAATCATAAAAAGTTTATTTTGAACAATAATTCCATTTGATGCAGCGTTTCTACATAAAGTTGCATCATGCAAGTAAAAGCATAAAAAATGAAGGCATTGTTATTATCTTTTTTTGCTGTGATTTTGTGTTATGCTCTGTTTTTCGACAGAGAAGAGCCGCTAACTCCCGTGGATGAGATGAACTATACGATCCCTACGGAAGCTCGCGAACAGATCCATCTGTCGGATTCTACCGTGTATTATGCGAAATGTATCAATCCCCTATTTTGAGACCTCTGCAAAAGTGACTACATAATGCGTTTTTATCGATATTCGCATTAACGATGGTGCCTCGCTTGACAATCACGCCTTTTATTTCCAACTGACAGCTGATTTCGTTCAGAACCGTATCATTCCAAATTATGCGATAGGGATTTTGGGGTTTAGATTTATGGGGGTAATCCCATCGTCCGATGAACCATTTTCGGCGTTTTTTAGTAAGTGCTATTTTTAGTTTGAGCGTATCGCCTGCCCTTTCAAAATATGCACCAAAAGCAAAGTTCGGTAACGCAGTGTGGAACGTGTTTTTTTTTCGTTTTTTCTTGAAGAACAAAGAGTCGGAACAGAGACATTAAATCATAGGCTATCATCGAAAAAATCAAGGCGGCTTCGGTTGCAATTGCTGCTGTCTCTCATTGGTTATTATTTAATCGGCGGATCGTTTATGTGCCTTTTAGTATCCTCCGGTATGCTTGTTTACTTTATTCAGATGCATCCAAATAAGTCTTTGAATAATAAAATAATAGGAATTGTTAGTGCATTTAGTATGGAGATATATCTTTCGCATATGGCAATTTTTCAACTAATAAAGAAAATACATATTAACGAACTACTCGGAAATGGATGGATCCAATACATAATGACTGTTTGGGTGGTTTTGTGCGGCTCGATGATATTTTCAATGATTGTGAGATGGGTTTTTACACAGGTTAAAAATAAAATGCATCAATAAAGAGGTTTGTTCGGAAGATGTTTTTATATATTTGATAATTAAATCAATAAAAAATTATTCATCTGCGGCAGTAATACGTGCGGCTTACAAAAGGATCGGTTTTATTGTTTTTTTAACATGTTTATTGCAATATATTCCCTATCTTTGGACTACTGATCTTTTAAAATATTCACCCAAATTAAATGACAATTATGTTTAACAAAAAAATTGAAACGGCAATCAACGATCAAATCAATGCCGAATTATGGTCGGCCTATTTGTATTTGTCTATGTCGGCTTATTGCTACGACAACGGATATAACGGAGTCGCTAACTGGTATCAGGTACAATTCAAAGAAGAGCAGGATCACGCTATGATTCTGTTTAACTATGTCATCTCACGCGGCGGACGCGTTACTCTTAAACCGATTGAGGCCGTTCCGACCCAATGGGACTCGTTGCTGAATTCGTTCGAGGAAACGTTAAAACACGAGCGGATTGTGACCGGTCTGATCAACGACTTGTATACGTTGGCACTGCAAGAATCCGATTATGCTACCCAAAGCATGTTGAAGTGGTTTATCGACGAGCAGGTAGAAGAAGAGGAAACGGCTCTGGATATCATCAATAACCTGAAGATGATAAAAGACAACGGATACGGACTGTATATGCTCGACAAGGAGCTGTCGGGACGTACGTATAAAACGGCTGCTCCCCTCACAAAATCGGGGGAATAAATTCCGTTTGCAGATGAGTCGATCTGGAGAGCATACGAAAGGATTTCGTCTCTTGCCGGCAGAAAAAAGAGGGTGTGTCAAAGCGTAATGTTTGGGCACACCCTCTTCAGGTGTGTAAGAAGGGGCAAAATTTCGGGACGCTATGGATGAAGGTTCGGGAGCATACGGCTAGTATGCCCCCAAACTTTCATCTCACGAACAATGAGATGTTTGAAAGGTTGTGACACCTTGTCTCTCGATCTGGAAAAATATGAGAAACACCGTTACAAAAGGCTGAAAGCTACCGTAAGACCTGCCATGACAATAGCTACCATCGACATCAGTTTGATCAGAATATTCAGCGATGGCCCCGATGTATCCTTGAACGGATCGCCTACCGTATCGCCTACTACCGTCGCTTTATGCGCCTCGGAGCCTTTGCCTCCGTGATGACCTTCCTCGATGTATTTCTTGGCATTGTCCCAGGCGCCTCCTGCGTTAGCCATGAAAACGGCCAGCACAAATCCGGCACCCAATCCGCCGACTAACAATCCCATAACTCCGGCTACCCCGAAGATGATCCCGACAAGTACCGGTGCGATAATAGCCAATATTGACGGGAACAGCATCTCACGCTGTGCCCCCTGTGTCGAAATCGCCACGCAACGCGCATAGTCGGGCGTTGCCTCTCCGGTCAGGATGCCTTTGATCTCACGGAACTGACGCCGTACTTCTTCCACCATCTTGCGAGCCGCACGACCGACCGCGTTCATCGTCAGGCCGCAAAAGAGGAAGGCCATCATCGAACCGATAAAGACTCCGATCAGGACTTTCGGGTTCATCAGATCGACCTGATAATACGCCATAAAGTCGGGGATGGTCGCTCGTGTTACTTCTACCGTGCGTCCGGCGATATCGATCGTCGTCGTGCCGATATGCTGCAATCCCATCTTCACCTCCTCGATATACGAAGCCAGCAAGGCCAGCGCCGTCAGCGCCGCCGATCCGATCGCGAATCCTTTGCCTGTTGCCGCCGTCGTATTACCGAGCGCATCGAGCACGTCGGTACGTTGGCGCACATGCGGTTCGAGTTTGCTCATCTCGGCATTTCCTCCCGCATTGTCGGCGATGGGTCCGTAAGCGTCGGTTGCCAGCGTAATACCCAAGGTCGATAACATCCCGACGGCGGCAATGCCGATGCCATAGAGTCCCAGGCTGAGGTTCCCGGCCGTCAGCAGATTGGCCGTATCGAAGCCCGTGGCGCAGAGAAAAGCCAGAATAATGGCGCAGGTGATGGTGAGGACGGGGATCGCCGTCGAAACCATGCCGATGCCCAAGCCCGAAATGATGACGGTGGCCGGGCCTGAGTTCGAACTGTGAGCGATCGATTGCGTCGGCTTATGCGAGTGAGACGTATAATACTCGGTCGACTGTCCGATAATCACCCCGGCGATCAATCCTACAACGACTGAGCACGAAATTCCGAACCAGTTGGGCATTTGCAGCAGATACAAAATGCCGAAAGCAGCTACGGCAATCAGTACCGAGCTCAGGTTTACTCCTGTGCCGAGCGATTTGAGCAACTGCTGCATGCCTGCTCCCTCTTTCGTCCGGACCGTATAAATACCGACAATCGAGAGCAAAATACCGGCGGCGGCGATCAGCATCGGAGCAAGTACGGCTTTCGCCTGCAGGTCTGCACCGTCGTAAAACGCCGATGCTCCGAGTGCGGCCGTTGCAAGGATCGAGCCGCAGTACGATTCGTATAAGTCGGCGCCCATACCGGCCACATCGCCCACGTTATCGCCCACGTTATCGGCGATTGTCGCCGGGTTGCGCGGGTCATCTTCGGGGATACCCGCTTCGACCTTGCCCACCAGATCGGCGCCCACATCGGCCGCTTTGGTGTAAATGCCTCCGCCCACACGGGCAAACAGCGCCTGTGTCGATGCACCCATGCCGAAGGTCAGCATCGTCGTGGTGATGATCACCAACTTCTGTGCGCCGGTGGTGTCGATAAAATAATCAAGAACCAGATACCAGAGCGAGATGTCCAGCAGTCCGAGGCCGACTACGACCAACCCCATCACCGCTCCCGACCGGAATGCGAGCTTCAGCCCTTCGTTCAGCGAATTACGGGCTGCGTTAGCCGTCCGGGCCGAGGCGTATGTCGCCGTTTTCATGCCGATAAATCCCGCCAGACCGGAAAAAAATCCGCCGGTAAGAAAGGCAAAAGGCACCCAGGGGTTCTGCACATTAAAACCATACGCCAATATGGCGAAGAATAGAGCGAGAACAATGAAAACCACTGTCACGACTTTGTACTGTTGTTTAAGGTAAGCCATTGCTCCTTTTCGTACATGTGCGGCGATCTCCCGCATCGTTTCCGTTCCTTCGCTGGCTTTGCGCATTTGTTTGTAGAAAAGACCGGCAAACAGAAGCGCTAATACGGAGGCCAGAGGGACAAACCAAAATAGAGTTTCCATGATTTATGATATTAATGTAAATTAAATTTTACAAATATAGAAATTATCTTCTTGTAAATGCAAATATTATGTGTTAAAAACAAGAGATATTTACAATTCTATCCTTTATGGAGTTTTGGAGGGCAATTTACCCCAAATTACGCGATACACTGTTGGGCGTTTACCATTACGTTAATAATGTACGTACGAATGTACGACAAGGGTTACGTCAGGCTTACAGCCCTCCGCCGAGACGCGATGCCTTTTTTTCCAACGCTTCGCATTGGGCTGAATTAACACGCCCTTTCAGGGCTGTTTATTAATGGTTAATTGTCAATGGTTAATTGTCATGCCGGGTACATGATTCGGCGTGTAACACGCATAACCATTACCCGAAAGGGCTGCAAGCCCGATATAATCGTTAGCGGTCAGTATTCAGCAATCAGCCAACAACTCAACAATTCAACATGTCAACAACTCACCGCATCACCGCCTCTGCGGGGTTTATAAGGGCTGAAGGTCTGAATTAAATTCATTCTTATTTCTTCTATTGCCGAATGTGGGTTTAAGCAGAGAAGAGTAGGAGGGGAGCATATGTATGAGGGAGTACCCAAACATTTCGTTTGTGCACATCCTTAATATATACGGATAAAGGTTGTGTCAGCATTTTTAGTTACGACATCCGGCTCTTGTAATCTTCGTAGGTGAAAGTGCGCAGCATATTGAGTGTACCGTCTTCGCGGAGTATGGCCAGCGAAGGATGCTGAATGCCGTTGAACATCGTCGTTTTGACGGTCGTATAATGAATCATGTCTTCGAAGATCAGCGGGTCGCCGATATGCAACGGCCGGTCGAACGACCAGTCGCCCATAAAATCGCCGCTCAGACAGCTACATCCGCCGATACGGTACGTCGGTTTGCCCGGAGCGGCGTCCGTCGCATGGCGAACGGCTGGTTTATAGGGCATTTCGAGACAGTCGGGCATGTGGCACGTGAACGACGCGTCGATAACGGCCGTTTCGACGCCGTTGTTTTCGACGAAGTCGACGACCGTTGTCCGCAGAAATCCCGTTTGCCAAAAGAAGGCGCTGCCCGGCTCCATGATGATCTGCAAGTGCGGATACTTGGCTTTAAACTCGTTTAATAGTCGGAGAAGGAAATCGATATCATACCCTTTGCGGGTCATCAGATGGCCTCCGCCCATATTCAACCAGCGGACTTGCGACAACCATCGGCCGAAGCGCTGTTCGACAGCCTGCAACGTGTTTGCCAGATCTTGCGCGGACGATTCGCAGAGCGTATGAAAATGAAGTCCTTCGACACCTTCGGGAAGTTGGTCGGGCAGTTTGTCGGAGGTGATACCCATTCTCGAGCCCGGCGCACAGGGATTATACAGATCGGTAGCGACATCCGAATATTCGGGGTTGATGCGTAACCCGCACGAGATGCGACGGCCGTCGGCAACGACCATCGGGTAAAATCGCTCGAACTGTGATAACGAGTTGAACGTGATATGACTGCTGCATTTCAACAGATGCGGGAAGTCGGCTTCCGTGTAGGCCGGCGAGTACGTATGTGCCGGAGTGCCCAGCTCTTCGTAAACTAACCGGGCTTCGTACACGGAGCTGGCGGTGGCATACGGAATATATTCGCGTACGATGGGGAAAACTTTCCACATAGCAAACGCTTTCAGCGCCATAATGATTTCGATTCCGGCGCGTTCTTTCACGTCTTTGATGAGCGTCAGGTTACGTCGTAAGAGCGATTCTTCGATGACGTAACACGGCGAAGGGATGGTTTGTATATCCATTGTTTTATTTGATAACCGTTATTTTGGCATATTTTAAAAGCAGCGTGCGGCTGCCCGAATAATCGAAATGTACCGTTGCCTTGGCGTCGCCTCCTTCTCCTTCCAGCGACACGATTTTTCCTTTCCCGAAGCGTTCGTGCCGGATCGTATCGCCCACGTGCAGGCCGTTCAATGATTCGACTTGTTTCACGATCTCTGCCTCCTTGTGCTCGATACGCTTAAGGCGTGAGGGAGAGGACGTGTTTCGTGTGGGCTGCGGGGAGTAAGATGCGCGGGAACAGGCCGGTTCGTATCGTTGCGGGTCGATCGGCTGGCGGATCATGCCCGAATCGTCCGGCCGATGCAGATACGTCGGGTCGATATCGTCCAGAAAATGGCTGGGCGAGCTGGTCTGGTGCTGTCCGTTGCGGAAACGGCTCTTGGCGCAGGTAATGATACAATGGCGTTTGGCACGCGTGATGGCCACATAAAACAGCCGCCGCTCTTCTTCAATGGCGCGCAGGCTGTCCATGGCCATCGACGAGGGAAAAAGATTCTCCTCCATGCCCGCGATAATCACGTGGTCGAACTCTAACCCTTTGGCCGCGTGAACGGTCATCAGGGTGACTTTGTCGGTATCATCTTCTTTATCGCTGTCCTGATCGGTGAGGAGGGAGACCTCCATCAGGAAGTCGGCCAGCGACACGCGTTCGTTCCCTTCTTCGCGTTTGTTCTCGCAAAACTCATGAATCGCCTTCAGCAGCTCCTGCATATTTTCCTGCCGGCTGATGCCTTCGACCGAGCGGTCTTGGAAAAGTTGCGCCGCGATGCCGCTTCGTTTGATGGTAAGCTCCGCCATCTCTTTGGCCGGCAGACGCGTCGATTCCGTCATCAGCTCTTCCATCAGCGTTTGAAATTCACGGAGTTTGCGTGCCGTTCCTTCGTGGATAGGGACGGTGTAATCGGCCGGCTGCGAAAGCGCTGTCCAGACACTGACCTGATGCCGGTCGGCGGCGCTGAGCAATTTGCCGACCGTCGCGTCGCCGATGCCTCGCGCCGGATAGTTGATGATCCGTTTGAGCGCTTCCTCGTCGTGCGGGTTGACGATGACCCGGAAGTAGGCGATCAGGTCTTTGATTTCCTTGCGCTGGTAAAACGACTGTCCGCCGTAAATTTTATAGGCGATATTTCTTTTCCGGAGTGCTTCTTCAAGGATACGCGACTGCGCATTGGTGCGGTAGAGCACGGCAAAATGTTCGTAGGAGCTCCGTTCGTTCATCCGCAGTTCGAGAATCTGCGAAGCGATCAGATACCCTTCTTCATAGTCCGAATATGCCGAAAGGACGCGTATTTTGCTGCCCGGCTCGTTTTCGGAGTAGACATGCTTGGGGATTTGCCCTTTATTTTTGCGGATAAGGCTGTTGGCCGCATTGACGATGTTTTGCGTCGAACGATAGTTCCGTTCCAATTTGAACAGGCGATAGTCGGGGTACTGATCTTTGAAGCGCAGCATGTTGTCGATGTTGGCTCCGCGAAACGAGTAGATGCTCTGGGCGTCGTCGCCGACTACGCAGATGCGCCGGTGTTTCTCGCACAGGCGCGTCACGATCAGGTGTTGCGCGAAATTCGTATCCTGATACTCGTCTACCAGCACATAGCGGAACAGTTCCTGATATTTTTCCAGCACCTGCCGATGGTCGCGAAACAGCAGATTCGTCTGTAGCAGCAACTCGTCGAAATCCATCACGCCGGCCTGATGGCAGCGGCTCTGGTAGCGCCTGTAAATCTCGTGCAGCATGGGAACTTTCGACTTCGTATCGTATTCGAGCAGCTCCTTGTTTCGTTCGTATGCCTCGCCGGTGATGAGCCTGTTCTTCGCGTTCGATATGCGGCTTTGCACCATGCCCGGGCGGTAGGTCTTCTCATCGAGCTGCATCTCTTTGATGATGCTGCGGATCAGGTTCTTCGAGTCGGACGCGTCGTAGATCGTGAAATCCGGCCGGTAACCGATCGCTTTGGCCTCGCGGCGCAAGATACGGTAGAAGATGGAATGAAACGTGCCCATGCTCAGCCGACGCCCCAGCGACTCGTCCGTCAGCGTAGCGATACGGTGTTTCATCTCGCGGGCAGCCTTGTTTGTAAACGTAAGCGCCAGAATGCTGTAAGGGGCCAGTCCCTGTTCAAGCAGATGAATGATTTTGTACGTCAGGACGCGCGTCTTGCCCGAGCCCGCGCCCGCTACTACCATGGCTGGACCGTCGCAGTACAGAACGATTTCGCGCTGATTATCATTTAACTCGTCTAATATGGAATGGTTCACCTTCGTTGCTTTTGCTATTCGGTATGCAAAGATAGACCATTTCCGGCAAAAAACATGATCGCCCCGGCAAGAGCATCGTATCACCCGAACTTTCTATGGTTTACGACTCTCTTTTCATTTCGTGCCTTTGCATTGTTCTTTGCAAACTTGGCGATAAGGTAACCGCAAGGCAATGAAAAAATAATTTTTACGGTGCAAGGATATCCAGTGTCATTGCCTTATTTTTTTTTGCATAAAAAATCATTTCAGGTAAATATGCGAGGATTTATTAAAGGCGTTGCCCCTTCTACAAGCCTGTCTTTTTTTCTCTTTTTACGGAAATATTTAGGACCGTATGGGGAAAATTGTACTTTTTTGAAAAAAAAATGGCTTATTATTGTTGATAGTCAAATTTTCAAACTATATTTGAGGCCTGAAATAAAACGAAAAAATGAAATAGATTATCGCTTTATACATTATTACTTTTTAATTTACAACATTATGAACAAAACAGAATTTATTAATGCTGTTGCCGAAAAAGCCGGCTTAAGCAAAGTAGACGGGAAAAAAGCCGTTGAGGCTATGGTTAAAACGATTCAGGGCGAGATGAAGAAAGGCGAGAAAGTGTCTATCTTAGGATTTGGTTCTTTCTCTGTCGTAGAAAAGGCATCTCGCAAAGGTGTGAATCCGCAGACAAAGAAAGTGATTAACATCCCTGCTCGTAAAGTCATTAAGTTCAAGCCCGGTACTGACTTGACAAGAGTGGTGAAGTAAGTACGCTTTACTTATTCTTTGAAAAAGAAGACAATGTGTCAAAGAGGGTGTACCAAAACATTGCGTTTTGATACATCCTCTTTTCTAGTGAATAGGTCTGCTTTAGGATTAAGGTATCGCAGTTGATGGGTATTGTGACCGGTGGGTCATGATGGTTCTTCTTCTTTGATTGGATTATTCATCTTCGAGTATGACCGATGCACTTTCCACTTCACCTCCTAAGGGAGGGCTTTTTTTTGAAATCTTCAGCCGAAGTCCGGACAGTTCCGGAAAGTGTGTTTTCAATGCAGCCGAAATCCGTCCGGCTACATGCTCAAGCAATTGCGACGGAACCTCCATTTCTGTTTTTACAAGCTCATATACCTCTGCGTAGCTGATGGTGTCAGCCAGGTTGTCGGTTTGTAAAGACCGGAGATGCGACATTGAAAAAGACAGATTCACCACAAATTCTCCTCCTACACGTGTTTCCTGCGGCAAAACCCCGTGATAAGCATGGAATTTCATGCCTTGTAATTCAATTTTTCCCTTCATTCCTGTTAATTTGTCTGTAAAAATAAGCAAAAAAACTTTTTCTGAAAAGAATAATACCTATATTTGCGACAATCCAAATTTAAAAATTATGGTACGCACAAAAAATGAAGAAATACCTATTAGCAGCGGCGGAGTACATAACGTATTAGCTGCCGGAACGATTGTGACGGGAAGCATTGCCTCGGATTCTGACTTTCGCTTAGACGGACGGATCGAAGGTGATATCAATTGTAAAGGAAAAATCGTCATCGGTCCTAAAGGAAGTATCGCAGGGAACATCCTCTCGGACAATGCAGAGATATTGGGAGATGTGGAAGGTTCGATCCGTATCAAGGAGAAGCTTGTTTTTAAGTCCACCGCCATCATCAAAGGGGATATTTTTACGCAGACCCTCGAGATTGAACCGGGCGCTCATTTCAACGGAACGTGTACAATGTCCGGTAAGAATCAAACGGACGGAATGCAAGTTCCCGGAAATAAGAAAGCGAACGTCACTCCAATCAAGTGATTGTATTTGTGCGATGACTCTTTGAGAGCATCGCACGGATTTTTTGATTGAATTCGGAGGCTTGTAAAAGCTGTTCGAGCGGGATGTGTATGCGGTAACGCCAATAATGATCAGGGTCTGCCGGGAGATTGATACGCTCTTGTGAGGCGTCTTTTCGTCTCAAGTAATGGTCTATGGCCAGCCAATCCTGCAAAGGAAAGATGGTCAGTATGGAATGTGCATGCAGATGTTCGGCGATTATTCGCTCGGCTATTTCGGGGGTGCATTCCTTGGGGGGCGCTTCGGTTTCTTTTAAGACAAACTCAGCATATCGTTGCGTACGTTTTGGGTCTTCTTCCCACCATGTACGCAAAGGGCTCATATCGTGTGTCGAAGTCGTGCAGACAGAGTTGTAGGGGGCTGTTTTCAAGTCGGTGAATTCTTGCCCGAAGACTTTGGATATGCGGCCCAACTCCAGACTCAGGATGTGCAGTTCTTCCATCACTTCGTGTACGGAGTCGGGAATCATCCCCAAATCTTCTCCGCACACCAGCATTTCTGTTGTTGCAACCAAGGGACGGAGCCTGCTTAGCGCCGTCGTTTTCCAAAAGTCATGATGCCGTTCGTAAAAAAAGTAAGCATAAAGCTTGTCGAAAGCTGTTTGCTCTGTTTCCGTCAGTTCCTGATAACGGTGTGACTTCGAGGATGATATGCGCGGATGATATTTTCCCGGCTCGTATGGGTCTTCCAGAAAAAGTACCTCATTGGCTAATGCATAAAGACCGGATTGAATCTGTTGAGATACGTTATCTTCCTTCCCCTTGAAGAGTCTCTGTATTTTCCGCTGGGTATCACAAAACGGATTCAGCATCATATGTTCCGCATCCATGGGGGAGAGGTAATGGTCGATAACAACTTCCGTTTGCTCCCCGAATAACTCCGGCAGGTATTTTCGGTGAATTGCCGCTGACGTATATTCCTTTTTAAACGCTAAACCGTACGATTCTATTTCGCCGACGGTCAACGGCAATGCCGGTCGGAAGTGTCCGCATAATCCTTGTACGTAATCGAGCGGAATTTCCCAGATACGAAAGAATCCGAGAATATGATCGATACGAAAACTGTCGAAATAATCGCTCATCTTACCGAAGCGTTTCTTCCACCACGTGAACCCGTCTTCTTCCATGATCTCCCAATGATAGGTCGGGAAAGACCAGTTTTGCCCCATGGCGGAGAAATCATCGGGCGGAGCACCTGCTTGACCGTTCATATTAAAGTAGCGGGTATCCGTCCACGCCTCCACACTTGTTCGGTGAATACCGATGGGCAGATCACCTTTCAGGATGATTCCTTTCCGGCGGGCATGGTTCGATACAGCTTGAAACTGGCTATGTAAAACGTATTGCAGAAAATAGACATACGAAATTTCCGGGTACGCCGGGCTGTTTTCCGCACATAGTTTTTCAATCCGGAGCGGACTGTATATCGCGTCTTTCCCCCATTGTGAGAAATCGGCCGTATGGTATTGATCCCGTAAATAACAAAATGCTGCGTATGGAGTCAGCCATTTTCGGTTATTCTCCAGGAAACGTTTGAAATCGCAACCCGATAAAATGGCCGCACCTTCCTGTTCAAAGAAAGCGCGGCAATATGTCGTTTTATAACGTTCGACCGCTTCGTAATCGACTTCTTCCTTTTCATTCAGAGCAATCTGTTTCTTTCGGAAATAAGCCATCCGGTCCGGATCGTTGAGGGTTCCCATGCTGTATAGCGAGATATACATCGGATGCAGGGCATACATCGAGATGGCGCTGTAAGGATAAGAGTCTTTCCACGTATGCGTACAAGTCGTGTCATTCATCGGGAGCACTTGGATAACACATTGCTGTGTCTGCTCGGCCCAGTCGATCAATAATCGGAGGTCATGCAGGTCACCTACTCCGAAACTTTGTTCGGAACGTAACGAAAAAACAGGGATGACGGTCCCTGCTCCTTTCCATTCGGGCAAATCTTCACGATACGGATATTCTGAAATCACCGTGACCTCGCATGTTTCTGAGGGAGCCTCTGTGAGCACGCGGTTGTCGCCTTTCTCCCAATGACAGACGTGTTTTGTTTCATCACAGACGAAAAATTTGTACTCAAACGGAAAACGGATCTCATCGGCATTGAGGCAAACTTCCCATTCTGCAGCGCCGGACGGGCATAGGAGCTTGGCTTGCGTCGTATCCCAATGTCCCAGACATGCCTGATTGCCGGCAAGAGCGACCCGCTGATTTTTCCGCACCCGGGGATTCGGAACCCGAATGATCAAACTGCGATCAGGCTGTTCATGAATGGGTTCAGACCCGTTGTGAGCAAACAGATTCTTCGTAAACGCTGAAGTATACAATGCGATATTCGTCGGCTCTTCGCGCCAATAGTCGTACAGGCAATAACTTGCCGCTGTACGGTCGAATGCGATGCGATGCTTTCGACGCCACGGCTCGGGGGTTACTTTGCGGTCTGCATCTCTCAGGAGATAGTGATACTCGATTTCGGTCATATCGTCAGGTATTTCAAGGCGTAACGACCAATGTTCACCGTCTGCACAAGCCATTTCTTTTGCCATGACCGGCTCGTTACAGCCCAACTCGGGAATGGAGCCACACACGCACATTCTCTGTTTCGAGGAAGCCCGAAAGCTGATATGAAACGATATGTTCATGAGCTGACGATGTCTATCCTATCCGCAGCGTGAAGCGCCACAGTTTTTGCAAATCAGGCAGCCTTCCTGGTAAACAAGCGTTTCGTAGCCGCAATTCGGACACTTCTGTCCTTTAAGTTCTGTGCCATTGGGAAGGTACTTTTTCAATGCACGTGCCACGCCATTCTTCCACGTATTGATGGACTCGTTATTCAGTTCCATTTCCTGTACCAGCTTGATGACTTGGCTGATGGGCATACCATAACGTAACACGCCCGAAATCAGTTTAGCGTAATTCCAATACTCCGGTTCGAACTTACTGTCCAGTCCTTCGAGCGTCATTTTAAAGCCACGCTTGTTCTTGAACTGAAAGTCGTAATGCTTGCGCCCGTCAGCGTCGTAGCTTTTGATGATGCTTCCTTTTTCTACCGTTTTCGGGAGCATAATACCTTCTTCGTCATCGGCCAGACCGGTAAAAATCTCGTAGGGGCGTCCGTTCATCAATCCGACAAAAGCGATCCATTTTTCACGATTGTTCTGGAACTTCACCACATCGGCTTCCAACTCTCGCGGACGTGTCGAGACGATGACCGGAGGCTCCATGCAGTCTTCATGTTTCTTTTTCTTCTTTTCTGTCGACAGCAATACGCCCGAGCGTGATCCGTCTCGATAAACCGTACAACCTTTGCAGCCTGAACGCCATGCTTCTACATATAATTTATCGATCATTTCTTCCGATACGTCATTCGGCAGATTGATTGTCACGCTAATCGAATGATCGACCCATTTCTGGATACGTCCCTGCATCCGTACTTTCTGTACCCAGTCCACATCGTTCGAAGTGGCTTTGTAATAAGGAGAGAGCGCAACCAGATGATCGATTTCTTCTGCCGTATATTTTTTCGTTACGGGATAATCGTTTGCCAGCATCCATGTGACAAATTTATGATGAAAAACCACATACTCTTCAAAGGCATCGCCCGTTTCGTCTACGTAATCGATATGTACATCGGCGTCGTTCGGATTCACTTTGCGCCGACGTTTGTAAACCGGTAAAAATACGGGTTCAATACCCGAGGTAGTCTGGGTCATCAGGCTTGTTGTGCCGGTCGGTGCAATCGTCAGACATGCGATGTTACGACGGCCGTATTTTACCATATCTTCATACAGGGCCGGGGACTCATTCTTCAATCGCAGGATAAACGGGTTATGCTCTTCGCGTTTGGCATCGTAAATTTCGAATGCTCCGCGCTCTTTGGCCATCTTAACAGAGGAATCGTAGGCCGCCAGTGCCAGCGTTTTCTGAACTTTTTCTGCAAAGTCGGTCGCTTCTTCCGTTCCGTATCGCAGGTTCAAAGCCGCCAACATATCGCCCTCGGCCGTGATTCCGACCCCCGTACGTCTCCCGGCCAGCGTCTTTCGCTGAATTTTCTCCCACAGTTCACGCTCGGTGCGCTTAATATCTTCTCCTTCCGGATCGGAAGCAATCTTTTCCAGAATCTTTTCAATCTTCTCCGATTCCAGATCGATAATGTCGTCCATGATGCGTTGTGCCAGCCCAACATGTTTTTTAAACAAGTCGAAGTCGAAATAGGCATCCTTACTGAACGGGTTCACGACATACGAATACAGGTTGATCGCCAGCAGTCGACAGCTGTCATACGGACAAAGCGGTATCTCGCCGCACGGATTGGTTGAAACCGTACGGAAGCCTAAGTCGGCGTACGAGTCCGGCACTGATTCTCTAAGGATCGTATCCCAGAACAATACACCCGGTTCGGCGGATTTCCACGCATTATGAATGATTTTTTTCCATAGCGATCTTGCGTCGATGAGCTTCGTAACCATCGGGTCGTCTCCGGCAATCGGATATTGTTGATGATACATTGCACCGCTCACTACCGCTTCCATAAATTCGTCATCGATTTTGACCGAGACGTTTGCTCCCGTGACCCTTCCTTCTGTCATTTTTGCATCGATAAACGATTCGGCATCGGGATGTTTGATGGAGACACTCATCATCAATGCTCCGCGACGCCCGTCCTGAGCCACTTCACGTGTGGAATTCGAATACCGTTCCATAAAAGGTACGAGTCCGGTGGAGGTCAGCGCCGAGTTTTTTACGGGTGAACCTTTCGGACGAATATGCGATAAATCGTGTCCCACGCCTCCTCTGCGTTTCATCAGTTGCACCTGTTCTTCATCAATGCGAATAACAGCACCGTACGAATCGGCATTACCTTCTACACCGACCACAAAACAGTTGGACAGCGAGGCGATTTGAAAATCATTGCCGATACCTGTCATGGGGCTTCCCTGCGGTATAATAAATCGGAAATGATCGAAGAGTTCGAACAGCTCCTGCTCCGACAACGGATTCGGATATTTTGCTTCCACACGGGCTACTTCTCCGGCCAAACGACGGTGCATGTCTGTGGGAGTTTGTTCGTAAATGTTCCCAAACGCGTCTTTCAACGCATATTTATTTACCCAGACTTTTGCTGCCAGTTCATCTCCCGTAAAATAATCCAACGATGCCTGATATGCCTCATCGAAAGTGTACGTTTTTAAGCCCATATTTCCTTTATTTATTTGTTGTGTCTTTTAGGCTACAAAAGTAGTTATTCTTTATTTTCTTTGCTAAATTATTTCACAAAAAAATATGTAGCTGTTGAAAAGTTTTCCATAGAAAGTTATTAGTTAGTTGACATATAATGATATGTATTTTTATGAGGTGTGAAAAGTTTTCCAAAAGGTAAAACTTGTCGTATGAAAGGTTTTTCTAAAATACGTGATTCGATGATTTTTTTGAATAACTTTTATTTGAGGAAGGGAAGGGCTTCTGCCAGGAAGTCAGGAGGGGGAATCTAACTTTTTCAGGATGTCAGTGTAGAAGCGGCAGGTATGAGATTGCAATAAAAAAAGAGGGGGTGTGTGTCAAAACGCAATGTTTGGGTACATCCCCTCTTTAGAGGTTTAGGAATGCGTAGATTATGCCCCCGGGCTGATTGCACCCGTCGGGCATGCTTCTGCACATGTTCCACAGTCGGTACATACTTCCGGATCAATGCGGTAGATATCTCCCTCGGAGATTGCTTCCACCGGACATTCATCGATACATGTACCACATGCAATACAATCTTCACTAATTACGTAAGCCATTTTCTTTTATTTTTAAAGTTAGAACAATGCAAAAGTAAGCAATTCTTCCGATTAAAAAAAATGTTTGTCTTTTTTTTTATTCTTTCCTTTGCTGCAATAACTTTTTTCTTCTTCCGTTATTCATATAAAATAAAAGCAAATTGAGACGAAGTATATTGATGATCTTATGGGGGGCTTTGGCTGTTTCGAGTCTTTATGCTCAACGGCAAAGGCCAAAGAACCAGCCGTATGCCGATATGAAACGGTATCATTTCGGGTTTCATGTCGGGATGCATACACAAGATTTGATTTTAACGCATTCGGGGGTGACAACGTCTGACGGGAAAATGTGGTTTGCCGAAATACCGTCTTATTCGCCGGGATTCAGTGTCGGAGTGATTGGCAATTTATATGTCAATCCATATTTGAATTTGCGTTTTACGCCGACCGTTCACTTTGGAGATAAGAAGTTCACTTTTATTGATGCACGGGCTTCCGATTCCCATGCTACATTTACCACATCGATCCGATCGAATTATCTTACCTTGCCGTTAGATTTGAAATATACGGCGATGCGACTTAATAACTATCGTCCTTACTTGCTTGGCGGCGTCTATACCAGTTTCGACATGGGGCGTAAAAAAGAAACCCCTGTCTTGTTAAAGCCATTGGATTATGGAGTAGAGATTGGCTTCGGATGTGATATTTATTTACCTTATTTTAAGCTTTGTCCCGAGTTGAAGTTTTGTTTCGGACTGGCCGATGTGCTGGAAAAAGACCGTAACGATTTGATCAGCGAGCCTGATCGAGTGTATACTGCAGCACTATCGAGAGCTACTTCACGTTTGATTGTGTTGACCTTTAACTTTGAATGAAAAGTCTCAGATAGAGCCAAATGGCCGGAGTGGCTAACATCATGCTGTCGAAACGGTCTAATATGCCGCCATGTCCCGGAAGAAGTGTTCCGGAGTCTTTGACGCCATAAGTACGTTTGATCAGTGATTCAACTAAGTCTCCCCATGTGCCGAATACCACGATCATTGTTGCAAAAGCCGTCCAGTGGTACCAGCTCACCTCAGGGTAAGAACCGGCCAATGCCAACGCTGCGATCCACGCAATGACAAGCCCGCCGGCAAACCCTTCCCATGACTTCATCGGAGAAACACGCGGGAACAAACGGTGCTTGCCGAATGCTGTTCCGACGATATAAGCCCCCGTATCATTAAGCCAGATAAAGATGAAAATAAGCAGCCCATAATAGGGATGGTATGTCTTGTCTACGGGATCAAACATCACAAAATTCAACATAGAAAACAGCCCTGCGCAATAAAACTGCAAGAAGAGCGTCATTGCCCACCGATTTACCGGATTTTCTCTTTTATGATATAAGCCTGCAATCAAGATAAAGATCAGAAAAAGTAAATACGGCGCATAGATTATTTCGGACATTCGCCCGTTGGCATAGAAGAAAGAGGCCGCAAAAAGATAAATTCCTCCGGCGATTTCCAACCATCGGGAAAAGTTTTTGGGGGGATGTAGGGTGGAGGCCTCCGTACCGTTATTATGCCAAATGAGCGTATGAAACTCGTGCAGCGACAAGCCTACAACAAGCATAAACAACGTGAGGTAAGCATACGGATGTAGCGTCATCGCAAGTACGATGACGGCTACATACACCATTCCGGTTACTGTTCTGACGAATAATTTTTTCAAGGTGCAGAGCGTCTTTTAAGAGCCTACTTCCGTTTTCGTGTTTTTTTCCGGTTTTGGAATAGGAGGGGGATCGGGCACGGACGCATCTTGCTGATCCATGATTTCCTGTGAGCGCGAAACCCAGGGGCGTTTGCCAAAAATCGCTTCCAGGTCTTCCGAATAAATGACTTCGGCTACCAGCAATTTTTCGGCCAATTGATTGTGTTGGTCCGCATGCTCGGTCAGAATCCGTTTGGCGCGTTCGAACTGTTCGTTAATCAGACCTTGTACTTCCTTGTCGATCAGTTGTGCCGTCTCTTCGCTGTAAGGTTTGGTAAAGCCCCATTCCTGTCCCGTAGAATCATAATAATTCAGGTTGGGCAGTCGCTCACTCATCCCGAAATACGTGACCATGGCATATGCTTGTTTGGTGACACGTTCCAGATCGTTGGAAGCTCCGGTCGAAATTTCCCCGAGGAAAACTTCTTCTGCCGCACGTCCGCCGAGGGTTGCACACATTTCGTCTAACAGTTGGTCGCGTGTGGTAATTTGTCGCTCTTCCGGCAGATACCATGCCGCCCCGAGTGCTTTTCCTCTGGGGACGATGGTTACTTTAACGAGCGGATTGGCATGTTCCAGCAACCAACTGATGGAAGCATGGCCGGCCTCATGGTAGGCGATACTTTTACGTTCTCTCGCCGTCGTGATTCTTGTCCGCTTTTCCAGACCGCCCACGATCCGGTCAACGGCGTTCATGAAATCTTCCTTTTGTACGAAATTTTTTCCGTTTCGGGCAGCTATCAGGGCGGCTTCGTTGCATACATTGGCGATATCCGCCCCCGAGAAACCCGGTGTTTGTCGTGCCAGAAAATCGGTATCGACCGATGAATCGATCTTGATCGGTCGAAGATGTACGCCGAAGATTTCTTTCCGTTCGTTCAGGTCGGGCAGTTCGACATGAATTTGGCGATCGAAGCGTCCCGCACGCAAAAGTGCCTTATCGAGCACATCGGCGCGGTTCGTGGCGGCGAGGATGATGACACCGCTGTTCGAGCCGAAGCCGTCCATCTCAGTCAATAACTGGTTCAGCGTACTTTCACGTTCGTCATTGCTTGTCATATTGGCGTTCTTACCGCGTGCTCGTCCCACCGCATCAATCTCGTCGATGAATACGATACAAGGTGCTTTTTCCTTTGCCTGCCGGAATAAGTCGCGCACTCGCGAGGCGCCGACACCGACAAACATCTCCACAAAATCCGAGCCGGAGAGGGAAAAAAACGGCACATGCGCTTCACCGGCTACCGCCTTGGCTAAAAGTGTTTTTCCCGTTCCCGGAGGGCCTACCAGCAAAGCGCCTTTGGGAATCTTTCCGCCTAATTCGGTATACTTCCCCGGATTTTTGAGGAACGAGACGATTTCTTCCACTTCCTGTTTGGCTTCGACAAGTCCGGCCACGTCTTTGAATGTCACTTTGACGTGCGAATTTTTGTCGAAGAGTTGCGCTTTCGATTTTCCTACGTTGAATACGCCTCCCGGTCCACCGGCAGCCCCGCCGGCCATGCGGCGCATAAAAAACAGCCACAATAAAATGATAATAACGAACGGGCCGATAGACACGATCAGATTCCACAGCGTATCGTCTCCTTCTTTGAAACTTACTTGCGCTGAGATTTGTTTTTCAGCCACCACTTTGTCGTAAAAATCCGAAAATTTATCAGCCGAAGGAATTTTGACATACACCTTTGCTTCCGTATCGAACGGCTCTTCTTCGCGAGTGAATACCCGTCTCCGGTGGTCGGCCTTGACGGTAGCTTCCAAGAGATTTTTACGATTGTGGACGATTATTTTATCGAATACGTCATCGGCTGCCAACTGCTGAAATTCCGTCCATCCCAACTCTTTCGATGCCGAAAAATCATTCATCAGATACAGTCCCATCAATGCGATAAAAACAAATCCGTACATCCAATACAGGTTGAAACGGAACTTAGGCTTGTTGCCGTTATCGTTCTTCGGCAAATTATTTTTTTCTTCCATACCTTTATATTAAGCCGAAAAATTCAATCCAAATCGGGAATCGCTTTAATCTTCGAATCAGCCCAAAGATTTTCCAGATTATAGAACGAGCGTTGTTCGGGCATAAAGATATGAACAAGAACCGTGCCATAATCCATTCCGATCCATTGTGCATTTCGGTTACCCTCCATCGAGAGGGGTTTCTCACCGGCATCTGTGCGGACGATGTCCCAAACCGAGTCGGAGAGTGACGAAACTTGTGTCGGGCTGTTTCCCTCGCATATGACCATATATTCGCAAATTGCCCCCGATAATTGACTCATATCTACGGTGACGATTCGTTTTCCTTTTTTTTCTTGCAGGCCTTTAACGACCGCATTGACAAGTGTTTTTGTTTGATTCATCCTTGCTTTTTTCAATTCTGCGGGACAAATATAAGTCATTATTTTTTGGCAGGGAAAAAAAAAGATGTAATTTTGCACCCGGAAAGTAAAGAGAAACTCTTTCCTTATCTCATTGTTCTATGGTGTAATGGTAGCACAACAGATTCTGGTCCTGTTTGTCTAGGTTCGAATCCTAGTAGAACAACAAGGAGGCGTCACATGTTTCCCCTCCCCCCCCCCGAATTTTAAAGTTTCTACACTTTCGGAAAAAGTTGTTTTCGATATAAAAAGTAAAGGAATAGCCGGAAGGCAGTGGCGTTTTTCTTTAAGATTCTTTAGTTGGTGGTCAGTAGTCAGATTAACCACAAGTTTCACTCATTTTTGATCGTTAAGAGCTAACCATTAATGGTTGACGCTGAACAATTAATTTAATTCAGACCTTCGGCCCTTATAAACCCCGCAGAGGCGGTGAGTTGTTGATTTGTTGACATGTTGATTTGTTGATTTGTTGGCTGATTGCTGAATACTGACCGCTAACGATTATATCGGGCTTGCAGCCCTTTCGGGTAATGGTTATGCGTGTTACACGCCGAATCATGTACCCGGCATGACCATTGACAATTAACCATTAATAAATAGGGGGCGAGATCATTCAGCCCAATGCGAAGCGTTGGGGAATAATCAATACCCCGACAAAAGGGCTGAAAGCCTGAGTTAGTCAGCAGTCAATGTTCGGCAGTCGGTCGTTACGTAGAGGTAAACTTGTGTGTTCGCCTCCTTATTCGCCCCTGCACGGCCTATTGACATCGGGTGGAAAATCTCTATTGCGGAAGGTGGAATAAACGACAGTCCTAATACTTACTCATAAAACCCTCAGAATAAGGTAAAACATCTCTGCTGACGATTATGTGTGCAGTGGATAAAAGATTGTCTTTTGGATATTTATATTGTGTATACAAGTGTTATACATATAAAAAAAAAACAAAATTTTTTTGCATGTGTGGTGAGGGTATAATTAACTTTGCAATTCCAAATTTACTTAAATTTATTGTATTGAATTGTGGGAATGAAAAGTAGTTTGTGTTTTTTATTGTTGCTATTGCCTTGCTTTGCAGGAAAGAGTTATGCACAATCGATGTATGACAGGCAAGGACGGGTAATCGCCACAAAGGTAAACAATGCACAAATCAATGTTACCGGATCAACCTTTCTGATTGAAGAGGGGCGGATGATTGAAGTGTTGGACGGAGTGCGTCGCGAAGATTTAGGGATCAATTATGCTCGTCCAACGGATGAAAACCGGATAGAATACATCAACAGAGAAGACAAATTGGCAGGCTACTATATTCCCGCGGAAAATCGATTTTATCGTGTAGAACCTCGGAACGGAAAGGTAGAGCATGTGGCCCTGCTTTATGAGAGGCAGATTTATACCATGGACGAAAAACCTGCTTTTCACATAGATACCGGATTCCCACCGGAATGGATAGGGTATGTACTGTTCTTTTTTCTGGGATATTGAATCGCATCCAAACCAATAAAATAAACAACTATTTTTAAAGTAAAAAAATGAAAGAGAATTACATTCTTCGACGAAGGCTAAAAGCCTTTTCTGCTTTTATTGCAGAACATGTGTGTGTGAAAATGCGTTTCCGGCTGATGATGTTTTTAGCATTATGTGCCGTGTCCGGAGCTTGGGCGCAGACTGCTCAGGTAATCAATCCTACGGGAGGAACCGGATTAAGTGACGGGCTGAAAGTTCAAGTAAACTTGAATGGAGCATTAGCTGTCTATCGAAATAATTTAGCACAATATTGTTGTGGGCAAGTTTGGCCAAATGGGGCAACAGGAGGAGTGGCATTAAGTTTCCGCTTTAGCCAAGGTTCTTCATTTAATTCTGCTGCGAGAACTTTGGCTGCTTGTTCTACGACTCCTGTGGAGCAGAATGGGAATACGTATAAAACAAGTATTACCGGATGGGTTCAATCTACTATTTCATCGGATTTGTTTTATGTTACATTGAATGTAACATATACCCACCCCAATAATTATTTTGTGGTAGATTATTTTGTGCGGGCTCCATCCAATCTTTCGACACCTAATCAAACAGTTCATATATATCTTGATCATGATGCAAATATTTTAGGGTCTGATGGTTCGCGTGGCTATAAAACTGAAAATGCAACAGGACAATTTGTGGGTAATTATCGATTACCTACAGATAATAGTTCGACTTGCAGTCGTTATGCTTCAGGGATATCTCCATCTACTCATGGATTTAAAACTAAGGGGAGTTTTAGAAGTTATTTTACAGGGTATTATGGCTCTCGCAATAGTATAGGATCAGATATTAAATTGTCGAATACAGTCAATACATCATCATGTATAGATGACGGAGTTGCCGTAGAGTTTACGGTGGGTCCATTTACTACGGCCGGACAAGTACTCGCCAAGCAGGTGCTGCATGGGTATGGAAACAATAAAGGAGAATTTGATAATACCCCGGTGGATGATCCTCAGGTTCCGAGTGTGCCGTCTTCTCCGGTAACGGTTGAACTTACCTCGAATGCCTATTCCGAATCTGAAGGAAACGGCGATCATGCAACCAACACGGTCAAGATACGTGTCAGTGGGGGGCAGTTAACTCAAGATCAAGTATGTAATTTCACGTTGCATAACGGTACCGCTCAGCAAGGTACTCATTTTACGTATGTGAAAGGAGTTACTATTCCTGCCGGAGATTATAACACGGCGAAGGAAATTACCCTGAATAACATCACGATCAAAGATAATACGACGTGTAATAACGACCTTACCTTCCAAATATCGATTGATGATCCCGGTCAATGCAATGA
Source organism: Tannerella forsythia (assembly GCF_001006485.1). GTDB lineage: Bacteria > Bacteroidota > Bacteroidia > Bacteroidales > Tannerellaceae > Tannerella > Tannerella forsythia. The sequence goes on along the minus strand of NZ_JUET01000113.1, from coordinate 14,709 downwards.
TTTGATACGAAAAAGCCCGACCAATAATCAGGCTACCATTACGATTCGGGATGATGAAGTTCACCCTGTCATTACGACGAACTTGCCCGATCTGGAATACCATTACGGACAGACTGTACCTGCCATAACGTTTGCAACGAATCCAACCAATGCGACGGTGACCTGGACGAACTCGAACACGAGCATCGGCCTGAATTCTTCCGGAAATGGAAATTTGCCTTCGTTTACTGCAAAAAACGAGAGCAGTGCCCCGATTATGGCAACGATTACCGCTACGCCGCAGGGAATTTGTCCCGGAGCGCCGAAGACATTTACGATCAAGGTGCATCCCAAACTTAAGATTACATACGACTATAACGGAGGGACAGCTCCGACGACATCCAATCCGGCGACATACTTGTATGATCAGTCGATGACGATTTCAAATGAACCGACACGAAAAGGGTATACGTTTAAGGGATGGACATGTCAGGAGTTGAACATTACAACCCCGGCTAAACCGTTCGTCATTCCCGCACATACGGATAAGAACCTCACCCTTCGTGCCGACTGGGGGCTTGACAGCTATACGATTACGTATACACTCAATGGCGGAGTCGTGGAGGGCGGTTCGAACCCGACATTGTATGACGTGAATACACCGAGTTTCTCGTTGAGAGCCCCCAGAAAACCCGGCTTTACGTTTACGGGCTGGACGGGCAGCAACGGAACGTCTCCGAGTACATCGGTTTCGATCCCCCAAGGCTCTACCGGAAATAAAAACTACACGGCAAACTGGACCGAAAATACGTATACGATTTCGTATAACTACAATTCCGGTAATGCGCCGGCTTCACCCAATAAGGCGAACTATAAGATTACGGAGGTGCCTTTTGACATCAATTCTACGGCCACCGCTAATCAACCCACCCGTACCGGCTATGATTTTACCGGTTGGACCGGGCCTAATGCTACATCGGTTACAAAAACCGTCCATGTAACAAATGCCGTCTTTCTTCCTACGGGCGATCCGCAAAACTTGTCGTATACGGCTAACTGGACGCCGATCAATTATACGTTGACTTATCATCTGAACGGAGGGACGGCTTCGAATCCGACGAACTATACCATTGAATCGGCCGAACTGAGTCTCAACAGGCCTACTCGTTCGGGGTATACGTTTGCCGGCTGGAGTGGAACGGAGCTAAGCGGCCAAGTGATGGACGTGAGGATTCCGCGAGGCTCGACCGGAAACCGTGAATATACGGCTAACTGGACACCTATCAATTATACCATCACATATCTGGATGGTTCGGCTACCATTACGGTACCGGGAGCACCGACGCAATTCAACGATCCGCAGTTGCCGCTTACCATTAACAATGAGCCGACCAAACCGGGCTGGACCTTTACAGGCTGGACAGGCGGCGCCGGAGCAGATGGCGGCAAAGTGATTACCATCCCCAACAATACGCATGCGAATCAAAGCTATACGGCTACGTGGTCGTCGATTGCCTATACGATCACTTTCAACCCGAATGGTGGAGTAAATCCGACGATTCAGCCGAACTGGACAAGTTACGATATGTCTAAGCTTCCGCTAAGTGGTGTCAGTGTGACTCCTACGCGTACAGGATATACTTTTAACGGATGGACAGGACACGGGCTGACGAATCATAAGGCACCGTTTACCATCGCTTCTACGACCAACGGAGTACCCGGCAACCTGACCTATACGGCACAGTGGACCCTGGATACGTATAACCTGAACTATGACTTGGGCGGCGGAACGGTTGCAACCGCAAATCCTGCGACATATACCTATACAACTTCCACAATTACGCTCAACAACCCTACGCGTACAGGCTATACGTTTGCCGGCTGGACGGGAACGGGTATCGTGGGAACGAGCATGTCTGTACAGATTCCGCAGGGCTCGGTCGGGCATCGTTCGTATACGGCCACGTGGACGGCTGACAGATACACGATCACTTACGATCTGGCCGAAGGAACGGTGACTACACCGAATCCCGACGAGTATTACGTCACGACTCCTACGATTACGCTCCATAATCCGACGCGTTCGGGCTATACGTTTGCCGGCTGGACGGGAACGGGTATTTCCGGTTCGTCCATGTCGGTACAGATTCCGTTGGGCTCTACCGGCAACCGGACCTATACGGCCACATGGACCCCGATTACGTATACGATTAAATATGTAGATGATGACGGAGCGACCGTATTAACGACTGTTTCTGCCGGAGCCCCGACACAGTTTAACGATACCGAACTTCCTAAGACCTTCTCTGTTACGGCTACTAAACCCGGTTTCACATTCGTAGGCTGGGAGCAGGGCGCCGGTGCAAGCGGAGGACCGGCTATTACGATTCCGAAAGTATCGTCTTCACATGCGCACCAGACCTATAAAGCGATCTGGACATCCAATGCTTATACCATTACGTTCAATGCGAACGGCGGGATTAATCCATCAATCCCCTCTATATGGACAGGGTATGATATGCCTAAGTTGCCTTTGAACAATGTGTCTGTAACACCTACTTATCGAGGGTATACGTTTGCCGGCTGGAACGGACATGGGTTGACAAATCAGACGGCACCGTTCAATATCACCTCTTCTACCAACGGAGTGCCGGGAAATCTGACATACATTGCTCAATGGAACATTATCACCTATAATATAACGTATACACTCGCCGGAGGGACAGTCTCTCCGACGAACCCTGCCTCGTATCAGGTAACGACTCCGGCCATCACACTGAACAACCCGACCCGCACGGGGTATGCCTTTGCAGGGTGGACGGGTACTGACCTGACGACTCCGTCTACCTCTGTGACCATCCCCACCGGCTCTATCGGAGATCGTAATTATACGGCTACATGGTCGGAAAACGGATATACGATTACGTATAACCTGAATAACGGAATGGCACCGGCTACGCCTAACAAGGCGACATTTAAGATTACTGAGGTACCGTTTGTCATCAACACGACCGCTCCAGCCAATCAGCCTACCCGTACGGGATATGATTTTACCGGTTGGACAGGACATGACTTAACGGTTGCTAACAAGACCATCAACGTGCAGGCAAGTACGTTCTCGACCCCGGGTACGCCGGAAAACCTGACCTATACGGCGCATTGGAATCCGATTACGTATACGATCCATTATACGCTGGACCATGGAACGGAAGGAGCAGGGCACGTTACGTCCTACACGGTCGAGACGGCTACCTTTAATTTGGTGCCTCCGACACGTACCGGCTGGACGTTCGTAGGCTGGACCGGAAGCAACGGCTCGGTGCCGCAAACCACCGTTACCGTTCCTCAGGGATCAACGGGCGATTTGAACTACACGGCCCACTGGAGCGCCAATGCTTACACGATAACATTTAATCCGAATGGAGGAGTGAATCCTACGATTCCATCTAATCTGGCAGGATATAATGTGACGGATTTACCACTTGACGTAAACTTGACCCCGACCCGCCTGGGATATACTTTCAAAGGATGGACGGGGCACGGACTGCCGGGCACACCGGATCCGTTCCGGATCGAAAATACGACACCGGGCGTACCGGGTAACCTGACCTTTACGGCTACGTGGGACTTAAATAACTATACGTTACACTATCATCTGAATGGTGGAGTCCATGTGCCGGGAAATCCGTCTACTTATAATGTAACACAATTACCGGTTGACATTGCAACCGAACCGACACATTTGAATCCGAAAGCGATTTTCATCGGATGGACATGTCGTGAAATACCGACAGCACCCATGGCATTGACATTCACTATTCCGGCAAATACAGCAGGGGATTTGAACTTCGATGCACATTGGACCAGGGATTTGGACAGTCTGAACAATAACCATCCGGGTAAGATCAACGATACGTTGTTTGTGTGTGAGGGACCGCGTATCCTATATGGCGATCCGCAGGGAAAATCCTGGCAATGGATATTACCCGACGGACGGATACTGACGACGAAGAACATTGATGCAATGAAATCCGGACGTTATGTGTGCAGCACAAACTATGGAACCAGGATCGTAAACGATACGCTACATGTGTACTTCCTGATGGAAAACAGTAGTTCATCCATCCGTTATATTACGACAACGGGCGCTAAATTGAATCGTGTACAGGAGTTTGTGCTTGATATTCCGCGTGAGATGTGGCCGCATGTTACTTCCAACTGGAGTGTTTCCGGAGGAGGAGTTATCCGAAAAGCTTCGGCTGACTCGCTAATGGTGACCTGGAGTACGATGGGTGAGAAAGCAGTTACTGCCGATGTGACATTTACGTATGCCGGTATCCAATGCAGCAAGCGGGTATCTACGAATATTCAAATCAGTCAGCACTCGCTTGGGTTCTTTGTCAATCATCGGGCTACGGGCGGACAGCGAGATGGTTCGTCGTGGCAAAATGCCTTCCTGAACATTACCGATGCGCTTGCTCATGCTACGGTGGGCGACCGTATCTGGGTGGCTCAGGGAACGTATCAGCCTGTGTCCGGACGATCCTTTGAGATTCTGCAAGACAGTATCGAGATTTATGGCGGTTTTGAGGGAACGGAAGAATACTTGTATCAGCGTAACATTGCCCTGTATCCGACGATCGTAAAAGGAAACGGGACGTCGGTGTGGAAGGTGAAAAATTCGATGAGAAGCCGTATTGACGGGTTCGTGATCGAAGACGGACGTGCCGAGCGAGGTGCCGGCGTGCTCTACGAAAGCGCTTCGGGTACGGTAGCTAACGCGATTATCCGTGATAATATAGCCACTAAGCAGGGAGGAGGAATCTATCTGCCTGCACCGTTACACGGTCATCCGGCATCATTGATTGTCAATACTGAAATCAGTGGAAATCAGTCATCCGAAGGTGCTGGGATTTACAATGATGGAGGAGACTTGCAGATGTTGAATGTGACGGTCAGCGGCAACAAGGCTATGCGTGGCGGCGGATTGTATAACAAGGCAAGCAGTCCCGTGATTACGAATACGATTATCTGGGGCAACGTGGCTACGGAAGACGCTCCGGCAACAAATGATGTAGTCAATGACAGCGGTTCTCCTCTTTATGCATTCAGTATCATCGGCGGTTCGAGAACTTCGGGCGGATGGAATGCGTCTCTCGGACGAGACAGTCAGGGCAATATGGACCGTAATCCGCTGTTCCTGCACAAAGGGTTTGAGAGTGACGGTGTGACGATGCGTCGTGGCGATTACAAACTTGCGAATTTAAGTCCAGCCGTAAACGGAGGCTATAACGGTGCTCTATTACAGATAAAGACACCGTGGGATATCCTTTTGCAATATCCGAAGTCGTCCTACCATTCAGGCGTACGCTTCGATTTGAGTCATAAGGAACGTATCAGCGACAATCGTGTAGATATCGGAGCCTATGAGTCCAATGCCGGAGATCTTACGTTTAATCCGATTGAGCGTCCGGTGACCCTGCCTGAAGTACCGGGGCTGATTACCGAACCGGGACCAGGTATACATATGGTGAAGGGACAAGAGAATTTTGTCTTTACCGTACGGCCGAAAGCAGGATACAGCCTCAAATATCTGACTGTAACAACCGGTATTCCCGTTCGTGACAAACACGGTATCATTATGAACAAAAACAGCGACGGCAGTGTGACCGTTACGATATTGAAAGTCTGGGAAGCGCTGGACGTGTCGATTAACGGTGTCAGTCCTGTTTCCAATGCGTCAATGCCTCAGCATAAGGTATGGGCACACAGGCAACATCTCTATATCGAAGCTCAATATGCCACCATCATGCAACTTTATACGCTTGATGGGAAGCTCCATACTCAGCAGATGATTCCACAAGGCAATACGAGCCTTCCGTTAGCGGCGGGATTCTATACCGTAGTCATGGATGGTCGGGTTTACAAAGTGATGGTAGAGTAAATTGTTTTTTCTCCGGTTTTCCGGAGGGATATGATCAGAAGGCTGCCCCGTAAATTTTTATGCGGGCAGCCTTTTTTGTATATCCCCGTGAACCAATTCATGCCGGTTTACAGTTCTTGCCGTATTGCGCTCGGGGGGGGACATGTTTGGCTACAATTCTCGTCGATTGTAGGAGTATGTTGTGGAAACTATTTCAGGGAAGAACTTTTTTGAACGGTTTTTTTTGCTATGTTTTACAACATAAAAAAAAATATTTTACGATTAAAAAATATAGGTGTATCTTTGCAGCGTCAACACAATTTTGAAAATCAATCGTGCAAACAAGCAAGACATATTCAGTTTATGCCGCATTTTTTGAAGATTATGGTAGGTGATGGGGCATATCTCCATGTGACAGACTTACCGGAAGAACGTTGAAGATTTTTAACGTGAAGTATATTTATATTGTATAACTAAAAATAAAAAAGCATGAAAGTAAAAAAACTTTTTGAGGCGAGAGGTTTACTTACACTGTTGCTGTGTATTTCGACACTTTCGCTTTCGGCGCAGACGATTACCGTGCGGGGAACCGTGACGGATCGGAACAATGAACCTTTGACCGGGGCTACCGTCGTGGTGGAAGGGAGTACGAGTCAGGGTACGGTGACGGATATCGACGGAAACTATACGCTGGCGGGCGTTAACAGCAAAGCGAGTCTCGAATTCAGCTACGTCGGTATGAAAGTTCAGAAAATAGCCGTCAACGGAAGGACAACGATTAACGTAACTCTCGAAGAAGACAGCGAAGTGCTGGGCGAAGTGGTGGTGACGGCGTTGGGAATGAAGCGTAGCCAGAAAGCATTAGGATATGCTATGAAAGAGATTAAAGGAGATGAATTGAATACGACGTTGATAAATCCTGTATCAGCACTGCAAGGAAAAGTAGCTGGAGTGGAAATATCCGGTTCAGACGGAGGATTGTTCGGTTCGAGTAAGATTCTGATCCGTGGTGTTTCTACTTTGGGAAAGAATAATCAGCCTATCTATGTTGTCGATGGTGTTATCTTGAATAATGATATTAAAGAAGGGAATCCGGATTGGGATAGCAATAGCGGTGACTATGGCAATGAGTTGAAAAATTTGAATCCGGAAGACTTTGAAACGGTCTCCGTACTGAAGGGAGCTGCAGCAACTGCGCTTTATGGTTCCAGAGGAATGAATGGAGCGATTGTCATTACAACCAAATCCGGTAAGTCAAGTAAGGGTTTGGGGATACAGTTTACACAAACGTTGGGAGCCGATATTGTCACGTCATCTCCTCGTCTTCAGAGCGAGTTTGGAAATGGGACAATTGCTGGCTATGTCGGATACGGAGAAAAGGATGCTTCTGGGAATTATTATGCATTTGATTCGGAACATCAGTTTCCTCGTAATACGACAAAAAACAACATTCCCAGCTTGATACCCGATCAAGGATTGGCATGGGGGCCCGCATTTGATGGAAGCCAAATCGAATATTATGACGGTACGATGATTCCTTACAGAGGCATTTCTAACCGTTATAAAAAAGCATATCAGCCAGGATTTAATACAAATACAAATTTAGCAATAACCGGAGGAAATGAAAAAACAACGTTTTATACCTCTTTATCATATAAATATGCTGATGGTATTGTACCGAATAATAATTTCCAACGTTTATCTTTTATGGGTAAAGGAAGTCATAAGATTACCGATAAAATAGAATTGGAAGCAGGTATTACTTTTGCTAATTCTCAACCTAAAAATAGTCCAATTAATATTGGAGAAAATTTTGTAAATGGAACTTGGGGAGCCTCGTATGATCCTACAGAATTGAAAGATAAATATAAAGGAGAACATGGTGGACTTGCCGAGTCTAAATATGGGGATCAATATGGTGTATATCCGGGCAGAGCGACATGGTGGAATATTTACGAAAACAATTACATGCGAAAAGAGACCTCTGTTCGTCCGTCAGTTAAATTGAATATTGATCTGACAGATTGGCTGCGTTTTAATATGGAGGGTAGTTACAATTACTACTATGTTCGTGCTGAACGTAAAAATCCGGGTAGCAATTATGCGAACGAAGGTGGTGAATATGCGATTGAACAGTCTGTGCGAGAACAAACCAATTTAAATGCCAATATACTTTTTAATAAAACGTTCGGCGATTGGGCATTTAATGGTTTTATCCGTGGTGAATATTATAATAACTTCGGTCAGGAACAGAATATGAAAACTAAAGAAGGTTTGATTGTTCCGAATCAATATTTCATTAAAAACTCCAAACAGACACCGGAATATAATGCTCGTATATTGGGAACAAAACGAATTCTCTCATTGGCTTTTCAAGCTGGATTCAGTTGGAAAGATTTGTTATTCATGGATGTAACCGGACGAAATGACTGGGCTTCTTCATTAGTATACAGTGATAAGCATGGTAACTATTCTTATTTTTATCCTTCCGTTAATGCTTCATGGTTAATATCTAATATGTTTAGAGAAGAACTTCCTGACTGGATTTCTTTTGCCAAAGTTCGCGGATCATGGGCGCAGGTCGGCAATGATACGGATCCGTATCTCGTCAATACAGCCTATAAACTTAATACATCGACGATGGCTAATAATAATAACTATTATGGACTTAAATTGTCGGATTCATCATATGATCAAAATTTGAAACCGGAGCGTAAAAACGCATGGGAGGTAGGTATAGATTGGCGTTTCTTTGACAATCGTATTGGTATTGATGCAACGTACTATAAAGAAAATACTTATAACCAGATAATGAGTATAGAAGTTCCCGGAGTCTCTGGCATCAAAAATCAGTTGATTAATGCTGGAAATATCGAAAATAGAGGGATTGAATTGGCATTGAATACAGTACCGTTCAGAAATGAAAACTGGGAATGGACATTAGATTTCACTTGGTCTAAGAATATGAATAAAATCATATCGCTGCATGAAAATGTAGCGGATTATATCCGGTTAAGCGGTGATGTATCATATGGTAATTATCGTATCGGTTCGGTTGCAAAAGTTGGTTCAGCATATGGATTACTTCTTACAGACAGTGAATTGAAGTATGATAAAAAATCCGGTTTACCTATTTTAGGTTGGAGAGATGCGCAAAGAACGGCTCACTACCTTCGTAACGAAGCAGAAATACAGGAAATCGGTTCGATGCTTCCTGATTTTATCGGAGGTATATCTACTGGTTTGACGTGGAAAAACTGGAATGTGAGAGTGGGGTTGGATATGCGTTTTGGAGGTTATGTTGCATCATATAATTCGCGTTACGGTACGGCTTACGGGTTTACTGAAAATTCATTGAAAGGACGTCCCGGGCATGGAGGAGTAGAATGGACTTCGAAATATGATGGTATTGCATACCGTGACGGAGTGATTCCAAATGGTATCCTTCCAGAGGGAACGAAAATAACACAACCAGACAAATCTGTTTATACTGTAGGTAAAGGAGGCGTATCTGATGCCGGAGAATCGTATGAAGAACTGATAAAAAAAGGGGTGATAGAACCGACACATGTATCTGGATGGACATATCGAAATAATGCATGGACAATGGCCGGCCGGAATTATGGTGTTGTAAACGAAGATTGGGTGAAAAAGTTGAATTATATTGCCCTGCGCGATGTGATGTTGTCATACCGTATGCCGACTAACATTTGTTCTAAATTGAATGCTAAAAGTATGAATTTGATATTAGCCGGTCATAACTTGGGATATCTGCTGAATACCGCTCCGAGTGGAGAAAATCCTGAATCTGTTTCTGGAACATCGGCCGCAGAATTCCGTATCCGTTCGTATACGGGAGTTACATCCAGTTTTACATTTACGGTAAATATTGGATTCTGAAAACTAATAAATGTCATCTCAAAAAAAAATAGATATATAACATTATGAAAGCATATAAAGTAATATTATCAGTTGGAGTAATAATACTTCTTTCTCTTGTCGGATGCAGGGATAATTTTGCTGAATTGAATCAAGATCCGAGTTCTGTTACAGAAGCGAATGTTTCTTATTTATTCTCTCAGGGAATATTAGAGTTTGAACCATCAGGTTATACGTATTGGTTTTATAATGCAGCAGAAATATACCAATGGATTCAAACCGGCGTACCTAGTGGCAGTGTTACAACAGATATTACAAATGGCGCCTCTTTTCAAGGTCTAAGAAGTATTGATGTTCTTAAATATGCAAATGAAATCAAGTATGCGCGGTCGACCATGAAAGAAGAAGATAAAGCCCAATATGAACAATGTGCTGCAGCATTAGACATCTTATGTGTATATTTAGGGTTATACGATACAGACTTTGTTGGTGATATCCCTCATACAGAAGCAGCACAAGCTATTCATGGAGGAACATTAACTCCTAAGTATGATACTGTAAATGATTTATACACTCTTTGGCTGAATAGTCTTGATCAGGCTATAAAGGCTTTTACTTCTCCTACGTCAAAGCAAGTGTTTATTGCAGTACAAGATCCTATTTATAATGGAGATGCTGCCAAATGGGCTAAACTGGCCAATTCATTAAAATTGAAATTAGCCGTTCGATTAATCTCTCAAGACAAGGGTAAGGCTTTAAAAATAGCAGAAGAGGTTATAGCTGCATCTTGTGGCGTATTGGATGGAGCAGGTGATGATTTTATATTTAACAAGGCCGTTAAGAATACGGAAAATGATGATTATGCTTATCATTGGCAAAATGGTATTCTGAATAACGTATCTCCATCTCAAAACGTAATTGATTTTATGGTTAAAAACCGAGACCCCCGTGTTCGTTTTATCTTTTTCAAAAATAGTTGGAATTCCCGTATTGTGGATTTGTTTTTTGAAGCTAAAAAACAAAATCAAATACCGAAATATATAATGGATAATATCGATTATGAAGTAGGTGCTGATGGTATGTATAAATTTAAAGCATGGAAAGGTGCCGGAGAGCCTTGGGTACGGTATTATGGTGTTCCTCTAGATTATGATGCAGCAAAAGAGACAGCTAAATTTGGTGATTGGTTTAATTGGGGAGAAAAGTGTAAGTATGATGATAAGCATACTTACAGACCTATATCCCAATTTATGTCGGAGATGATTTACGGCAGAAAGGATTTTACATATCCTACGCGTCCGAATGATCCTGTGATACAGACAAACAAGGAAGGAAGGCCATGGTATGGTATGTATATGACTACTGGTGAAGTCAATCTTTATTTAGCGGAACTTAAGCTATTAGGTGCAAACTTGCCGAAAATGGCTTCTGATTACTTTGATAAGGCTGTTAGAGCTTCTGTCGCTGAATATGACTATGTAGCAGGGAAAAACAAAATTCCGTATTATGACACAAATTATGGATATGATCCCAATGAAAAACCAATAAAACTAATGGATGGTGAGATTGATATATTGATGGGACATACAGATTATAAACTGACCGGCAATACAGTTGATGATTTGGAAAAAGTATATCTCCAACAACTATTTCACTTCTATTTGTCTCCAATTGATCAATATGCAACAGCACGTCGTTCGGGAATTCCGAAGTTTAACTCAGCTTTATTTCCTCGTAAAGCGTACACTCAAATACCGGTTACATCTATACCACGCCGGATGGCTTTAAGTGCGCCGTCTCCCACAGATTTGATGTATAATATCCTTGTAGAAGCATATAAGAGGCAAGGTTTTTCGATAGGATCCGGGCCAATATTGAATTCGGAACGTATATGGCAGGATAAGAATGCACCTCAATGGGGAGAGGGGCCGAAGTTATAAGCCTGTATTTTTTTTGTAATATAGCTTTATATAAGGAAAGAGGCTGTCTCAAAATGAAAGACAGCCTCTTTTTATTTTTATTTTTTTATATACGGTTGTTTTTTTAGTGTCTTATAAGTTTTCACGTGATTATCATAAAAAGATGCTACATTTTCTTTAAACCCCAATTACGTGATAGAAAAAGTTATTGCGATAGTTCATTGACAATTGATATTGAGGGTGTGTCAAAACGCCATGTTTGGGCACACTTTCTTTAGGTGTGTAAGTATAGGTGAAATGCAAGTTGTTAAGGATGAGTGGGATGGGGTATGCTGGGGTATGTGACCGAGCTCGCATTCCGCAAGCAATGAAGCAGCTCGCCCGTTATGATACACCGCCACAAAGCATACCATGGTCATATAAGTCGAACACATACCCAAGATGTACCATGCATAAATATTTAAAATGAATATCTGTGTTTGTACCTAAAAGCTCCATTAAACCATTTAATAACAATAATTTGGATGTATGGAACAGAGTGATAAATAAATTTCTGTATATCAGTAATATATAATTAATTTTAGGCATATATACGGACATTCATTATATTTAATAATTATATGTCAGGCTTTCAGCCCTTCCAATGGGGATATTGTTTTTTCCCCAACGCTTCGCTTCGCTCCACATTGGGCTGAATTAACGCGCCCTTTCAGGGCTCTTACAGTATTCAGCCATCAGTTTTCAGCGGTCAGCGTTCGGTTGTTGCGTGAAAGTGAAAAACGAAGAATGAAGAACGAAAAATCTTTCGGGTATTCACTTTTTACTTTTCGTTTATTCGCATTCGGCCAACGAATCAACAACTAAACAAATCAACATCTCAACGAGTCAACACCTCAACGCCTTCAGGGTTATTACCCTGACTGCTTAACTTGCTTTAGCACAGTCTATAGCTCCTCGTCGTTCCGGAAGAAGCCGTCGGTTATATCGAGGCTGGTAAATTGTTCCAGCTCGCGGCGTTCTTTTTTTTGTGGGGCGTCCCAATCCTTTGGCCCGGTCTACAAAGCCGGATATCCGGTTTAGTTCCAGTTTCTCGTACTCTTCGGGAGGGGTGATGTTTTCGAGATATTCAGGCACTGATTTGGCGCTCATGCGGTTTTCCGTCAGACGAAGCACCTTGAACGAGAACGTGACCGGAGGCTTACGCACTTCGATGATATCGCCGACCTTAATCATTCGCGACGGCTTCACGTTCACTCCTCCCATGGCGATGCGATTCTTTTTGCAGGCGTCGGCCGCGATGGTGCGTGTTTTGAAAATACGTGTAGCCCACATCCATTTATCGATTCTGACTTCATCCATATTCATCGGCGATTAAACTGATTCATGGTCACATCCGCTCCGGCAAGGCAGAAGCTGCGTATCATCTCGGCAGCCAGTTTTACGCAGTCCGGCATTTTGTCAAGTTCTTCGTCGGTGAATGGGCTCAGGACGTAATCGACTTGTCGTCCGCGCGGAAAATCGTTCCCGATCCCGAAACGCAGGCGGGCATACGCTTCCGTGCCGAGCAGTTCTTTGATATTCCGCAGCCCGTTGTGTCCGGCATCGCTCCCTTTCGGTTTCAGCCGTAACGTGCCGAACGGAAGCGACAGATCGTCTACCACCACAAGCAGTTGCGAGATGGGCACCGACTCTTTCTGTAACCAGTAACGTACGGCATGGCCGCTCAGATTCATAAATGTATTTGGCTTCAAGACTACCAGCTCGGCATTTTTCACACGAAAACGTGCCACGGCTCCGTAACGCTCTTCCGTGAAGTGTGCGCCGGCTGCATCAGTCAGTTCGTTAACTATACGGAAACCGATATTATGGCGCGTACCCCAGTATTCTTCGCCTATATTTCCTAACCCGACAATCAGATATTTCATCACGCGATAGATATGGAATCATTAAAAAAGAGGAGTATGTCTCTTTCGAAAAACATCTCCTCCCTCTTTGTTTACAAAAGCAACAGCTTTCCTTTATTTTTCGGCTGCTGCGGCAGCTCCGGCAGCGCTCTGTGCGGCACGTGTCATCTTCACCGCGCATACAACTGCATTTTTCGGACTGATCAATTCTACATGATCAAACTGCAATTCGCCTACCTTGATGGTTTTGCCCAGCTCCAGATGATCGACATTGACCGTCAACTTCTCCGGAATCTGTTCTGCCAGCCCTTTCACTTTCAGCTTACGCATGGCCTGCGTCAACTTACCACCGGCCTTCACACCGACAGCGTGACCGATCAATTCTACCGGAACGTGCATCTCGATCGGTTTGTCGGCAAATACTTCCTGAAAATCCAAATGCAATATCGCATCCGAAACAGCATGAAACTGAATCTCTTTCAAAATAGCATTCACTTTTCTTCCGTCTCCCATCTCGATCGAAACCAGATGGATTTCCGGTGTATAGATCAGTTTGCGCACTCCATCGAACGATACGGAAAAATCCGTGACAATGATTCCCTTACCGTCTCCGATTTCTACCAGTTTCTCTCCTGCATTCATTTTTCCCGTATAGGGCAATGCAACAGGTTCCTGACCATATAAAACGGCCGGGATCATGCCTTGTTTGCGCAGGTTTTTCGACATTTTCTTGCCGAGGTTCTCCCGCGGCGTTCCTTTCAATTCAAATGTTTTCATTTTTCTAAAAATTGTGTTACTCAAAATTAGTTTCTGCTTCCTAATTTCCCATCACACGACGACAGGCCTTTAAAAAAGCGCCGCAAATTTAGATAAAATCCTCGAGATTTTACACCGGGCAGATAAAAACACAAGGCCGACGCTCTGTTTTCTGTCCCCTCCTCTGCGTGTTCTTAGCCACAATTTTACTATCTTGGAGGAAAAAAAATTTAAAAAAATAATTATGAACAGAACTCGAACAGTTGCCGGCCTTGATGTGCACAAAGATAGCATTTATCTCTGTATTATGGGATATGACCAGGCCATTATTTGGGAAAATACTTATGGA
>NZ_JUET01000112.1 GCF_001006485.1 Tannerella forsythia | reverse complement strand
ATGCTATTTCTTTCTCAACAGGCTTTCAGGTAAACGAAGGGGTCATTTCATGCATCACCGGACGCGATGATTACCTGAACTGGGATGAGTTAAATCATGCTTCCATCATTGAAGGAATCCGTCTCTCATTCTCAAACAAGCTCAAATATAATCATAACGACATGCAGTCGTTGGAAAAACAACTCCGTAGATGCGAGCCGGACAAGGTGAAACTGATCGACACTGACGGTGTCTTCAGCATGGAAGGAGACGAGGCCCATGCGGCCGAAATCGGACGGCTGGCCACGCAATACAATGCCAGCATCATGGTGGATGAAGACCATGGAATCGGTGTACTTGGCAATCAAGGACGCGGTACATGCGATCATTTAGGTGTCTCGAAAGATGTTGACTTGATCATGG
>NZ_JUET01000111.1 GCF_001006485.1 Tannerella forsythia | reverse complement strand
AACCAAGAACTTTGCGGAAAGATTGAAAGCGTCGATGATACGGTGTACTTGTCCCGGACGGATGATAGCCAGGCTTCCTTTCCCGAAAGTGTATTCCTCAAAATCAATATTCAGACGGCATTGCCCATCCTCTATGAAGCCGAAGAAATAATAATCATCGGTATGGGAGAAAGCATATCTTTCTGAAGGTGTCGATGTCCGAAAGGCGACCGTCTTCAGATATACTCCGAATTCTGTGAGTTGCGAACTTCTATGGATGGGGAATCGGGACATTCTTTCTATTACTTTATTATTGACAATACGCTCTCAATGTTTCTCCTGCCATTGTTGAAATTTGCTCATCACGAAAAAAGCAGAGAGTAAACTAAGCACTGTAAGGATAATCCCGACAACTGACCATAAGAACATCTGTAAAGGAGATAGAATGGAAGTCTTTTCCAATTCAACAAAGGCATAGACACAATAAGGCAAAGTCAAAAATGTGGTAATGATAACAGGTATATATTTTCGGTATATTGTCCATTGAGCAAGATGTACTATAAGGTGGAAGGAATACCCTGCAAATGCAGCGAACCACCACTGATAAGCACCCAACCATACGGCACAGAAAGAAATGAGGGAAATCAGAATGAACTCGTGGGCAGTCCCAATGGCAAATGTGGCTGTGGAATAATCAAAATGTCTCCTGCGTGCAAGAAACCGCTCGAATTTCGGGAAACGCCTTTTCAATTCATCCCTATTTCTGTCTAGCCAATGCCTGAACATGATAATCTCTTCGTATTCGTGAAGCATGAACACAACAGGGAGAAGCAGCATTATTAATTCTAATTTCATCATAATGGTTTCCAAAAATCTATGGCTGTACTCTTTTCAACACGTTTCTTAAATCTCTGACATACTTGGCTTGCCGATATTTCAAATAAATCTTCACAAATGGAATCATAAACCATTTCTTAGGCTCAATGTGTTCTGTAAAGTCAATCGTAGCATTCTTTTCATTGCCACTGAAAACACCGATCCAATGTCCTTTCATATTGTCATTCTCCATGTCAAACTCCCAAAGACAAAAAGGTTCTTATCTTGTTACCGTGAAAGTTGTCTTATATCCACTCTTCGTTATTTCTACAAATTGCGTGTCTGATATGACCTCTATCTTTTCAACATCACTTCTCCACGAATAGTCTGTTAGCGATGTTACAACTTGCCAAACGCTCTGTAAATTGCACGAAAACGTGGCTTTTATGTTTGATATTACGACCATATAATTTCAGAAAAATAACTTTATCTCACAAATCCGTTTTTATAGAAATCATACCATGACGCAATGTTTTCCGGAGTATTGGCTTCCAGCAATAGAAGCATCTCTCGAGTGAATTCCAAATGCCCTACACCGTTTGCCGTAACAATATTCTTGTCACTAACAGCTTGTGCTTCCACATAGTTTTCTGCGTTAGTGTAAACGATATCGCCCCATTTTTTGAGTTGGTCGAGACCGTTGCCTGTATGCTTTACATTGTTCAGGAAACCGTGTGAACATAGGAATGAAGCACCGTTACATATCGCCCCGATGATTTTACTTTTATCCAAAGCCTCTTGTACCAATGGTACGACAAGTTCTGCTTCAGGCGAGTCCCAGCGGTTGCCACCGATAAGCACTAAGGCGGCATAATCTTTCGGCATATTCTCGAAAGAATAATCGGGCAAGGTTCTGAAACCTCCGATGGAACAGACTGTGTCCGACGTCGGGGCAACGGTATGCACTTCATACTTGATTTCACCGCCCGGTATCACGCCCACATGAAGAGCCGTGGAGAGAAAAGCCCCCTCCCAATCTGTGTATTCATTTAACAGGATAAATAAAACTTTCTGTTTCATAATAAATTCATTCCTCTTATTACTTGTTGCCTTTCCCCTTCAGCTGCTTTTTCTCCTTGCTTTCCCAACTTTTTATACTATCAGCCACAGGCAAGTCTTCTGGCATGGTTCCTCCAAGTTCTTGAATGGTTTGGCGAACTTTTTTCCCCACTTCATAGTGTGTCTGATTTGCCTTTGTTTTTCTCTTTATGTTTTCACGGCGTAGTTTTTCTTCGGTTTGTGTGGCACGGAACAAATTAGCAGCTAATTCGGTACTTCCCATGTGGTCAAGTATCTTTTGGCTTTTCTTTAAACCTTTTCGGGCATGAATCGCTTTTGCGTCTAATCCACCGTAAAGACCTTTGTAACCATGATTCTGGAAGATTGCATAATCACGAGATTCAACGACACCGGCATTCTTGGCAGCATCAGCTAACTGACTATTGTGGCGAGCCAGTTCATTACGCAAAAAGAGACGTTTTTCTTCTTCGCTTGTCAGACGATTGTACTCGTCCATTTGCTTTATCTCTGCAATCCGTGTCTGAACGGCAAAATAAGTTTGTCCATTCGCCACTACCTCTTTGCCCGGATCAGCATTCTGTACAATCAAGTAACAGGCATAACGGGATAGTTTTACAGATTCCAAAGGGCGTTTTGCTCCAGATCCGATACTGACCATTTCGAGGATATCCTCGAAATGGTCTAAGGGATTGTTGTTACTATTGGCACACGCTTCTTTAGCCTTTTCTATTACCGGTAGGAAATGTCTGTATTCAGAATACTCAAGTACTTTTGCCATTTCTCGTGCTGACCAATATTCTACGCCATTCTCATCAACATGTCTAATCTGTTCAAAGACAGACTTTCGTGGGTTTATTAATTCGTTCATATTACAAGTATCATTAGTTTATTATTATGAGGGATGCTGAGCCTACTAAACACTTACAGATTCTCCATACCGAACTTTGCTATCTCGTCTATAATCGGCAAGACTTTCTCGCCCAATGGCGTGAGGGAGTATTCTACTCGTGGAGGAACTTCGGGGTACTGTTTCTTTTTAACCAGTCCTTTACCGCACAGGAATTTCAACTCGTCGATAAGCATCTTCTCGCTGATGCCGGGAATGGCACGTTTGAGTTCTCCGTAACGGATTATTCTGCGGTTGATTTGGAAGATGATGAGCAGTGTCCACTTTCCGGTGAAAATCTGCATAGACTTTCGTACGGGACATTTATCGTCTG
>NZ_JUET01000110.1 GCF_001006485.1 Tannerella forsythia | reverse complement strand
CTACTGCCATCCCAGATAAGACAGTTCTGTTTTCAAGTTCAGGTCGAAATAATGACACGCGTCTGTCGCAACTGTGATAATTGCATAAATGGCTTTCCACAGCGGAGCTTGCAGGTAGGTCGCTTCACCGAAACAAGATATGAAAATTGTGGGGATACACAATGTGTCATCCAAGGAAAATGCCGGCGACAAAGGGTCCCAAGCCGTATATCCGCGCGCCTCGAACCTGCTGCGGATGCCTCCGCTCGGAAAGCTCGACCCCGCCCTCTCCTGCTGGGCCAGCAATTCGCCGGAAAATTCTCCGGTAATGCTTCCGCCCGCCCCATCTACCCAATCGATGAACGAGACGTCCTTCTGCGCCGTCCCTTCGGTCAACGGCCGAAACCAGCGCGTGTAGTGCGTGCCGCCCAGTTCCTTCGCCCACATCTTCATCCGTCCGGTCATA
>NZ_JUET01000109.1 GCF_001006485.1 Tannerella forsythia | reverse complement strand
TATTAGATTTCTGTTGAACAGTATAACGATAATGACAATCTTTACAATAATGGCGCTGACGACCACCGACAATGCCATCTTTACGATGATTTATGCTTCCACATCTTGGACAATCCATAGTTTTTTTCAGCAAAAATAATAGTACTATATAAATTTAACAATACCTTAATTATATTTGGACGAAAGACCTGCTTCTTTCGTTAGTATCTTTATTGTGCTAAAGTAATGTAAACAAACAATAAGAGTGCTTTTTAAGCCGCAAAAAAAAGGATTTATAGAGGAAGATACGATAAATCCATGTTTCGCGTACATGTTAAACTGAAGAAAATAAATGACCGTCGATCGGTCGATAGGGATCAGTCCGTATGGAACACTTCTTCCATTACGGCCCACCATTCCCCGTCAGCGCGTGTATCAAGCGGTTGCTGGCACGGTTCGCAGAACGTCCACCACTTTTGTGTGACCGGATCGGCAGCCATTTTCTTCATGTCGGCCTCGTAATCCGTCCCTACATATTCGTAGTAACTGAACAGCAGCCCGTCTTTGTAATAAATCGAATAATTGCGAATATGGCATTCGCGAATGGTTCGTAAAACCTCCGGCCACACTGCCGCATGTAACTTTTTGTATTCTTCCAGTTTTTCCGGCCTTACGCCGATGATACTTCCGTAACGTTTCATAGCAATCTGATTTTAATTATCGTACGAGAGACAAAAGTAACGCTTCCCCGAAAAAAATAAAAGCCCCGAAAGCGTTTGTGTGAAAATAAATCGTACCTTTGCGCCCGCATTTTCCTAAAAAGGGTGATGTAGTGGTTTGTCGCACAGTTGCTGCGACCGTGTGCTTGAACACCACGTAAAAAACAAGAATAATGAAGAATAAAGTATCTGTATCGTTTATGATGTTCGGCATCCTTTTCTGCGTATGCCTTGTAGCATCAAATTTATTGGAAACCAAACTGATTCAGCTCGGGATAATTCCTGGTATCGGTTCGATCTCCGTCACCGCGGGGTTGCTCGTATTTCCAATTTCGTATATCATCAACGACTGTATCGTCGAAGTGTGGGGCTATCGTAAAGCACGTCTGATTATCTGGATGGGGTTTGCGATGAACTTTCTTGTCGTTGGTCTGAGTCAGTTGGCTATTCAGTTGCCCGGCGCTCCTTTCTGGGAAGGAGAAGAAGCGTTTAACTTCGTATTCGGACTCGCGCCGCGTATCGTAGCAGCCAGTTTGCTTGCTTTTCTCATCGGTTCGTTCCTGAATGCCTACGTAATGAGTCGTATGAAAATTGCTTCGCAAGGTAAACATTTCTCTTATCGCGCCGTCTTATCGACCCTGGCAGGCGAAAGTGCGGACTCAATTCTCTTTTTCCCCATCGCATTCGGAGGATTGATGCCTGTTAACGAACTACTAAAGATGATTATTGTACAGGCCATACTCAAAACACTTTACGAAATCATCATCCTTCCCGTTACTATCCGTGTCGTAAAATATATCAAAAAGGTAGATGGTTCCGACGTATATGATGAGAACGTCTCGTACAATGTATTGAAAGTAAATGAAATTTAATCGTCATGATGAAAGACGAGATAGCGCTGGTCGTCTTTAGCGGCGGACAAGATTCGACGACGTGCCTTTATTGGGCGAAAAAGCATTTTAAAGAAGTACGAGCGTTAACGTTTCTCTACGGTCAGAAGCATCGCGCCGAAGTCGATGTGGCACGCGAAATAACTCGTCAGGCCTCGGTAGAATGTGAGGTGATGGACGTGTCGTTCGTCGGTGGTTTGGGCAGAAACGCCTTGACCGATCCTACGCTGACGATGGATAAAGAAAAACCGGCGGACAGCGTTCCGAATACGTTCGTCCCCGGCCGAAATTTATTTTTCCTCAGTATCGCGGCCGTCTATGCGAGCGAACACGCCATCCGTCATCTGGTGACGGGCGTGTCGCAGACCGATTTCAGCGGGTACCCCGACTGTCGGGATACGTTTGTCAAATCGCTCAATGTGACGCTGAATTTGGCAATGGACAAATCATTCGTCATCCATACCCCGCTGATGTGGCTCGATAAAGCGGGCGTGTGGGAGCTTGCCGATGAACTGGGCGTCTTCGACCTGATACGGCGCGAGACACTCACTTGCTACAATGGCATCGTGGGAGACGGCTGCGGTGAATGCCCTGCCTGTCAGCTGAGACGCGAAGGACTGGAAAAATATCACAGAGAAAAAAATAAGGAATCTTTTTCCCTCCAACGACCTTGCTAAAGAGTTTTCGAGGGCTGTTTCACCGGCTCAACATGAAGCGTGATGTGCGTTCCCTGTCCGTATTTTTCACGTAGCTTCCGTTCGACTCGGCTCATGATTTCGTGCGCTTCATTGACCGCCATCCGGCCATCCACACGAATATGTGCCTCGATAGCGTAATCGTTCCCGATCCTGCGCGTCTGTAGATGATGAGGGTCTTGCACCTTGTCCACCGCTCCGATGGTGTCCAGAATTTCAGTCTCGACCTCTTCAGGCAGTGATTTCTCCAATAAGTCATTAACAGCCGGAACAGTCAGTTTGATAGCAACCTTCACAACTAGCACGCTCACGATGACGGCAGCAAGGGGATCGAGGATCGTCCAACTGTCTCCGAGCCAAATCGCCCCGGCGATACCTGATGCTGTCGCGACAGACGAAAAAGCATCCGAGCGATGATGCCAAGCGTTAGCAAGAACCGTCTGACTTTCGTAACGCCTCCCCACCGCAATAGTCACCTGAAACAACGATTCCTTGACCAGAATCGAAACCAGCGCCGCGATCAACGCGATTTTTCCCGGTGAAACGATCGGTTCGCCCAATACGTAAAATCCATAGATTTTACTTGCCCCACTCCAAAAAACACCCACACCTACGAACAGTAATACCACTCCGATCACCGACGTTGCCAATGTCTCATACTTTCCATGTCCGTAGTCATGATCATCGTCTATCGGTCTTGAAGATAAATGGATACAGATAAAGACAACAATATCTGTGGCAAAGTCGGACAATGAATGAACGGCATCGGCCAACATCGCACTGCTACGCCCGCAGAGGCCGGCTACGAACTTAAACACCAGCAATACGAAGTTACCGATGAAACTCCATACCGTAATATTTTTCAGTTCTTTCTCCCTCGACATCTTACCGGATATGCTGATGACACAGACGAACCGATCAGAGCAGGTCTGAGGCCAACTCGGCCAATTCGCTTCGTTCGCCCTTCACCAAATTGATATGAGCAAACAGATTTTGCCCGCGCATCTTATCAATCATATAAGCCAGTCCGTTGCTTTGCGCATCAAGATAAGGAGAATCGATCTGCTGAATATCGCCGGTAAAAACCATCTTCGTTCCTTCGCCCGTGCGCGTCACGATTGTTTTGATTTCGTGCGGTGTCAGGTTCTGCGCCTCATCGACGATACAGAACGTTTCGGAGAGGCTGCGCCCGCGAATAAACGCCAACGCCTCGATCACCAGCCGTTCCTCCTTTTGTAATTCTTCGAGTTGGCGAACTTCTTTCGCCGATGGCGAAAATTGTGATTTGATCACATTCAGGTTATCAAACAACGGCTGCATATATGGCGCCACCTTCTCTTTTTCGGTACCCGGAAGAAAACCAATATCCTTGTTCGCCAGCGAGACGATCGGGCGAGCCAAAAGAATCTGTTTGTAACTCTGCATCTGATGCAGTGCCGAGGCGAGCGCCAAAAGTGTCTTACCCGTACCGGCCTTGCCCGTAATCCCTATTAACTTAATGTTTGGGTCGTTCAAAACTTCAAAAGCAAAGCTCTGCTCGGCATTACGCGGTTGAATGCCATAATTTCTCGTGCCCTTATCGACCTTCTTGATCCTCTCCGTAAACGGATTGTACCGTGCCAACACTGAGCTACGCGAACTTTTCATGATAAAACACGCATTCGGTTGTAATGTATCGGCAAAGTCAAATTGAGAGGCATCTACCCCGTCGAACGACGAGTAAAGTTGATCGATCAGGTCGGAATCCACATTTTCATACGTGTCCTGCGTATCTTTAAACAAATCCGTATTCTTTACCTTATCTGTGATATAATCCTCGACGGCGATGCCGAGCGCGCGCGCTTTCATACGCATATTGATGTCCTTGGTCACCAGAATCGTTTTCATCTCAGGATGTTCACAGCCCACGGTATAAGCACACGAAAGAATACGATGATCCGGAACACGCTCCGGAAACGAGGTGGCAATCTTATCCTGATACTTATCGCCCGTCACAACATAAAGCATACCTTTTCCCTCGCCCAGCGATGCACCTTTCAGAAACAGATCACTGGAAGTCAACCGGTCTAACTCACGCACAAATTCCCGCGCGTTGTAATTCAACTGACTGCTACCCTTTTTGAACTTGTCCAACTCTTCCAATACGACGATCGGAAGATAAACGTCGTTTTCCTGAAAATGTTCGATACATTTATAATCGTGAAGAATCACATTCGTATCCAATACAAAATTTTTCTTTACTCCCATAGCTTTGATGCTTTAATCATGATGTTGTTAATTCGGTCGCTAATTAACGACTTTTTCAGGAAACAATCATGATAAAAAAGAAAAAAACAAGTCTAAAATGCGCTAAAACGACTCTTTAGTGTCCTTTTTGTAGAGAAAAATAAAAGAAATCGAGCAATTTGTCATTTTTTTAGCATCTATTCTTGTTCCAATCGTAAATAAGTCTTTATATTTACGCCCTAATTAAAATTATGAAATACGAAGAAATACTTCAATATCTTTACGAGCGGACCCCCTCCTTTCAGGATATCGGGGGAGCGGCTTACAAGCCCGGACTCGATCGTGCCATCGCATTGGACGACGCATTGAGATGTCCGCACCGCAACTATCGGATCATCCATGTGGCGGGGACAAACGGGAAAGGTTCCGTATCCCATCTGTTGGCGGCGATTTTGAGGACATCGAAATACAAAGTAGGGTTATATACTTCGCCACATCTGACCGACTTCTGTGAACGGATACGGGTAAACGGAAAAAAAATCCCACAGCAGTACGTAGTGGATTTTGTCGAAAGCCACCGTGGGTTGATCGAATCGATCAACCCCTCGTTCTTCGAGTTGACTTCGGCTATGGCCTTCGACTATTTCAAGCATAAAAAAGTTGATTTTGCCGTCATCGAAACAGGTTTGGGCGGACGGTTGGACAGTACCAATATCGTGACACCTATCATGAGCATCATTACCAACATCAGCATGGACCACATGCAGTTTCTGGGCAATACTCCGGAGAGGATTGCCGAAGAGAAGGCTGGCATCATCAAGCCTCACGTACCGGTTGTGATTGGAAATGCCTCCAACGCTAACGTCCGACAAGTCTTTATCCATAAGGCGAAACTATCGAGAGCACCAATCTACTTTGCCTCTGACGAGGCGCCTTTGCGATCCGCACAAATGATGCCGGATGGAAAATGGCGGTTCGAATCGATCGATTTCGGTGAAATCAACGGTGAATTAGGAGGCTCATTCCAAAAAGAGAACGCACAAACCGTACTGACGGCTATTCGCGTACTCAAAGAGCAAAGAGTAAAGTTACACCCTGACTCAGTGACCATTGGGTTTTCCAAAGTAGTGGAAGAGACAGACTTGATAGGACGTTGGCAAACGATCCAAAATGCCCCTGCAGTCATATGCGATACGGGACACAATATCGGCGCTTGGGAGAACTTAAGCCAAATGCTCAACGAAGCCTTTGAACATCATCCGCGCCTGCATCTCGTGATCGGCATGGCAAGCGACAAGGATGTGGACAGCGTCTTAAGTATGATGCCCAAGCAAGCATCGTATTACTTCACCCAAGCCTCTGTCAAGAGAGCCCTTCCTGAAAAAGAACTTGCTCTAAAGGCTCTCAAATACGGGCTGCATGGAACGACTTACCCGACGGTGCGCGAAGCCGTACGAGCCGCAGCCGAAGAGGCTCGTAAAGACGATCTCATTTTTATCGGAGGCAGCACGTTCATTGTAGCCGATGCTCTGCATCTGTTTCCTAATATTCAACGAAAATAAATCGAACAAACTAAATTCTTATGACTGAAAAAAATCAACCCCTTTTAAGGGA
This sequence comes from Tannerella forsythia, assembly GCF_001006485.1. Classification (GTDB taxonomy): domain Bacteria; phylum Bacteroidota; class Bacteroidia; order Bacteroidales; family Tannerellaceae; genus Tannerella; species Tannerella forsythia. The sequence goes on along the minus strand of NZ_JUET01000109.1, from coordinate 15,408 downwards.
CAAAGACTGGGTACGTTGGACGGCCCTGATGCTTTTAGCTTTTGCCATGTTCTGTTCATACATTTTTATGGACATCCTCTCCCCCATTAAAGACTTATTAGAATCGACACGCGGATGGAATTCTGACGCTTTCGGGACTTACGCGGGTTCAGAAACGTTCCTCAATGTCTTTATCTTCTTCCTTATCATAGCCGGGATTATTCTGGATAAAATGGGGGTTCGTTTCACGGCACTCTTATCGGGTCTGGTGATGCTTATCGGCGCAACGATCAATTGGTATGCCGTCACGGAAATGTTCAAAGGTTCCGAACTGGAAAGATGGTTTACCGATCATCTGAATTACATTCCTTTGTTCGATGAGTTAGGAGTTTCCCCCTTTTATCGAGGAATGCCGGCGTCGGCCAAGTTTGCAGCCATCGGATTCATGATTTTCGGCTGCGGCGTGGAGATGGCAGGCATTACCGTTTCGAGAGGAATTGTGAAATGGTTCAAAGGGCGCGAGATGGCCATGGCCATGGGCTCTGAAATGGCATTAGCCCGTCTGGGGGTTGCCACTTGCATGATTTTTTCGCCTGTGTTTGCAAAAATGTACGGTATCACGGATGTTTCACGGTCTGCCGCATTCGGAGTCATTCTGCTGTTAATTGCGTTAATGATGTTTATCGTCTACTTCTTTATGGACAAAAAACTGGATGCACAAACGGGCGAGGAAGAAGAGAAAGACGATCCGTTCAGAATACGTGATCTCGGTAAAATCTTGTCAAGCGGCGTCTTCTGGCTCGTGGCATTACTTTGTGTGCTGTATTATTCGGCCATCTTCCCATTTCAGAAGTATGCCGTGAATATGCTTCAATGCAACATCGATTTTGTAGCCCCTCACCCGTCTTCATTCTGGGCATCGGACCAAGTGGCCTTTATTCAATATTTCGTGATGCTGGTTGTTGCGGCGACATCATTCATCAGTAACTTCAAAAAAGGACTTATGAAAGGAGCCTTGCTTGCTACTTCAATCATCTTTCTGATCATCTTTTGTTACATGTCCTACGAACGCCAATCGGCCGAGTCAATCTTTGCCGTATTCCCGCTGCTGGCAGTAGGAATCACGCCTATTCTGGGTAAATATGTAGACAACAAAGGAAAAGCAGCCACGATGTTAATGCTTGGCTCCATCCTCCTGATCATTTGTCACCTGACTTTTGCATTCGTTTTACCCCAGTTTAAAGGGAACAACATCGGCGGTATCGCACTGGCATTCGTAACGATTCTTGTACTCGGTTCCTCTTTCTCTCTGGTTCCCGCCGCCTTGTGGCCCAGTGTGCCCAAGTTGGTCGACAGCAAAGTAATCGGATCGGCATACGCCCTGATCTTCTGGATTCAAAACATTGGATTATGGCTTTTCCCACTACTGATCGGTAAAGTACTGAATGCCTCGAATCCCGAAATCGTACAGCAGCTGGCGGACGGGACTATAGCTCCCGAAGTAGCCTCCGTCTCTTATAACTATACGAATCCGCTCATGATGTTGGCTTCGCTGGGCATTTTGGCACTCGTTATGGGCTTCTGGCTTAAGATCGAAGACAAACGGAAAGGATACGGATTGGAAAAGCCGAATATTACCGGCTGATTTGAATGGATTATTTACCTACAAAAGAATGAGCGATGAACAGAATAACAAAACTTTTCGGAATCCGCTACCCGATGATTTCGGGCGGTATGGTGTGGTGCAGCGGCTGGCGCCTGGCCTCGGCCGTAAGCAACCACGGAGGACTTGGGCTGCTGGGTGCCGGTTCGATGCATCCGGAAACGCTCGAAGAACATATCCGAAAGATGCATCGGGCCACGGACAAACCATGGGGAATCAATGTACCTCTACTCTATCCCGAAATGGATCGTATCATCGAAATCATTTTGCGTGAGAAGGTTAAAATTGTTTTCACCTCGGCCGGAAGTCCGAAGAAATGGACGCCTCTGTTACAGAGAAACAAAATCAAAGTCGTACACGTAGTCAGTAGCACCGCTTTTGCACGCAAATGTGAAGAGGCTGGATGCGATGCCGTAGTGGCCGAAGGATTTGAAGCCGGAGGACATAATGGACGCGAAGAAACGACCACTCTGACCCTTATCCCGCAAGTGCGTCGCGCCGTCTCACTGCCGCTGATTGCTGCCGGAGGCATTGCTTCGGGACGGGGAATGCTGGCGGCAATGGCACTAGGTGCGGAAGGCGTACAGATAGGAACGCGCTTTGCTCTTTCGGAGGAAAGTTCGGCACACGAGCGATTCAAACAGAAATGTATTACGCTCGACGAGGGAGATACGATACTCTCACTCAAGAAACTTTCTCCTACACGTCTGATCAGGAACGAATTTTACCGTCAGGTGGAGCAAGCCGAAAATGCCGGCGCCTCAGCCGAAGAAATCGCCCAACTTCTCGGACGGGGACGTGCCAAACGAGGCATCTTCGAAGGCGAACTGGATGAAGGTGAACTGGAAATCGGGCAAGCAGCATCCATGATCCGAACGGTCGAACCGGTCGGACAAATCATGGCCCAGATGATTGCCGAATATAATGCGGCAGCCGACGGACTGACGGAAATCAGATTCTGATCTCTCCTCTCCCCAATTTTACTCATTCTTACAGATTAATCGAGTAGGAGGAAAATGACGTAGGTTGTTTCCCTCCTACTGTCATTTCCCGACGGCAGAGTCAATCGGCAAGTGCAATAAATACAAAACTAAATTGAAGAACTTCTTTTTTTGAGTAGAAAAGTTTATTTTTTCCCTTGGTCTTCTGTTGATTTTGTATTGTATCTCCTTAATAAAATAGATGGAACTATTCGAGGAAAGGGCATTATAGAGAGGATGAGAGGTAAGTAGATGGAAATGAGATGGATTTGCGCTATATTTCTATGGTTTGCGTATTGAGATAAAGTGCAGAAGATGTGGATTTGTGCAGAAGTTCCGTTACCAAATCGTTAGTTCATTCTCCGATTGGTAACGAAGAGGCGGGAGAAGGTAACCGACAGAAGAGTATTCGGTAACTCATTTTTCTGCTATTACGGTGCTTATGCTTTGTACCACAATGTTTTGCGTAGCTGAAAACGCTTCAAAATCGGGTAACTTTGCCCATAAAAAAGAAGTGTATGAAAAAAGACAAAATGAAAGTTTTGCTCTACCTGAAAAAGAGCGGATTGGACAAGTCGGGGAAAGCTCCGATCATGGGGCGGATAACCTACGAGCGAACTATAGCCCAATTTAGTTGTAAGCTATCGTGCGACCCCAAGTTATGGAACGCTCGTGAGAGCAGACTGAACGGCAAAAGCCGTGAAGCAGTGGCAACGAATGGCAAGTTGGAACGCTTGCTTCTCTCGGTACAGTCGGCTTATCGACTTCTTTGCGAACGAGGTGCGGTGTTTACGGCAACAGGCATTAAGGAGCAGTTTCAAGGAAGTATGCAGAGCCAGACCACCTTCTTGGAGCGATACGACCGAATGGTCGAAGAGATGGAGCAAAAGGTGGGCATCGAAATAAAGGCTACGACTATGAGTAGTTACCACACTGTTCGCAAGCACTTGCAAGCCTTTATCCGAGAGAAGTATCACACGACAGATATTTCTTTCGGACAGATAGAGGAAGACTTTTTGGAATGCTTGCAACACTATTCTGTCGGGAAGTTGGGATATTCGCAAGGTTATTATCGTAAGATGGCTTTAGTGGTGAAGAAAGTCTGCCGTTTGGCGTATCGTGAGGGCTTGACAGAGCGACAAATGTTCGCTCACATACAGATTGAACGAGGAGAGAACAAACAACCTCGTGCATTGGACAGAGCTTCATTGGATAAGTTGCAAGCCTTGACTTTTGAGCCGTATGAAGTGGAGTTGGAAACAGCTCGTAATCTCTTCCTCTTTTCTTGCTTTACGGGGGTAGCCTATTGTGATATGGTTGCCCTTGGTCGTGAGCATCTATTTACGGATGATGAGGGGGCGTTGTGGTTGAAGTTCCGCCGACAAAAGACTGACACCCTTTGCCGTGTGAAGCTTCTATCCGAAGCGGTGCGTTTGATAGAGCGGTATAAATCAGAGGAACGCAGCATGCTCTTTGCGCCTATTGTCTACTCGGCTTACCTCACCCAACTCAAAGCCCTCCAACTTCGGGCTGGTATCTCTATACCTCTTTCGGCTCACGTTGGGAGGCATACCTTTGCCACCTTGATTACTTTGGAGCGAGGCGTTCCTATTGAAACGGTGAGTCGAATGCTGGGACATAGCAACATCCAAACGACTGAGCGATACGCCCACGTTACCCCGAAGAAGCTCTTCGACGAGTTCGAGCGATTTCTCTCTTTCACCGAAGATTTGCAACTCTCTTTGTGACATTCAAGAATATGCCCTCAAAAGCACCTAAGCTTTTGGAAGAAAGCAATAAAGCTTTTGCCCGAAAGCTTAGGAGCTTTAGAAGACAAAGTTTTTATCATTCATACAGCACACGAAAAAGATTATGCGCAGTACATTCAAAATTCTATTCTATATCAATAAGAACAAGACCAAAGCGGACGGCACAACGGCAATCCTTTGCCGTATCACCATTGACGGAGCAAGCGTAGTGATAATCACAGGAGAAAGTGTCGTTCCCCATGATTGGAGTGTGAAGCGAGGGGAAACAACGGACAAGAATACCAATCAACACCTGCAAAACTTTCGGGAAGAAATCGAACAGGGATACAATGCTTTACTCTACAAATATGGAGCGGTCAGTGCCCAGCTTCTGAAGAACTACCTGCAAGGCATCGGGAGAACTCCAACGGCACTTCTTGCCCTTAGTACGGAAGAACTTAAAGCCCAACGAGAAAGCAAGAGCGAGGGAATGTATAGCAACAATCGGTGTTCCGACAGACAGCTTAACGCCTTTGTGCGAAGTCGTGGCGAGGAGGATATTCCCCTAACGGCTCTTACGATAGATTTCTTTGATGATTACCGCTTCCATTTGAAGAAGGAGGGCTATGCCCCTGCAACGATAAACGGGCATTTGTGTTGGTTGAGTCGGCTGATGTATCGAGCCGTCAGCCAGGGGACAATCCGCCTCAATCCGTTTGAGGAGGTGAAGTATGAAGCCGTGGAGTGCAAGCCTCGTTTCCTGAGCAAAGGCGATGTGGCAAAGCTCTTGGCATTCCCGTTGCAGGAGGAAGGGGCGGAACTAAGCCGAAGGATGTTTCTTTTCTCTGTCTTTACGGGTTTGGCATTTGCCGACTTGCAGAGCCTCCGAGCTTCGCAAATCGAAACGAATAGCGAAGGGAGGCGATATATCCGCAAGGCAAGACAGAAAACAGAAGTGGAGAGTTTGATACCCCTGCATCCGATAGCGGAGCAGATACTCTCCCTTTACACAAAAGAAAAAAGCAAGAGGGATTATAAGAACGACAACGAGAGCAATTGCAAGACACTCCCCGACACGAAGATATTCCCCGACACGATAAGCAAAGGCAAACTATTCACTTACCTTAAATCCGTAGGTTTGGCGTGTGGCATTCGAACTCCGCTAACTTGGCATGTCGGCCGCCATAGCTTCGGTACGCTGACTTTGGAGGCAGGTATTCCGATGGAGAGCATTGCCAAGATGATGGGGCATTCATCCATTGCCAGCACACAAATTTACGCTCAAATCACAGACCAAAAGATTGCAAACGATATGGAGAGGTTGATAAAACAAGGTTAGGTTTATATGGTAGTGTTTAATGAGGCGTATTTTCGCATCCCTATTATTGGGTATTTTTCATTCGTTTGCGCGGAAAAACACACAAAAAGTTTTGCAGTCGATATTTTTTTTTCTACCTTGCCCAGCGAGAGAAAGCAAAAGAGTGCTTTCTACAATTTATTTTTCACAAACAAAAAAACAGAGAAGACTATGAAAAAGTTTTTCGCATCGTTAGCCGTAGCATTAGCTGCTATGTGCTTTGCCCCGACAGCAGGTGCAACTGAGATGGTATCACTTCCCCAGGAAGTAGCAGTTGAAAACGTTGTAACAGAGGCTCAAACTCAGTTGCAACAAGAGGTTGAGGTTTGGATCATCATCTATGATGATGGTACAGTAGTTATTATTATTATCGAAAAGAACTAAGTCTGTTTTTTGACTATAGGCTTTTGGATAACTTGTCCTATAATATAATCAAAGCGGGAGGCAATACTCTCGCTTTGGTTGGTAAAAAGTTGTGTTATGGCCAGATTATTTTTTGCAATATTTTTAATGATGAGCGCTTTGCCAAGTTTCTCGCAGTCTAAAGCTGTGACGGTTTCTTATTCTTTTGAAATGAAGATTCCTGAAAAAATAAAACAAATCGAGAATGAACAAATTCGAAAACTTGCAATACAAAAAATGCAAGAAAAAAGTCAGGAATACACGATGTATTTCCATGATGGACTTTATGGATTCTCTGCTCTTTCGGAGGCTTTTCAAGGAAAAAACTTTATTGTCGGAGGAGAACGAAGTGTTTTTTTAGACATGAAGAAGCGAGAACGTGTGTCCCAAGAGGGTATTATGGATAAAAAATTCATCGTAAAAGAACCCTTTGCAACTTTAACGTGGACGATTGGTAAGGAGACAAAGGTTATTTTAGGTAAAACTTGTTTGAAAGCTATTACTCATATTGATAAGATGCCTATTACTGCATGGTTTTGTGAAGAGATTCCTATACAAATAGGCCCGGCTGGGTACTGTGGTTTACCAGGTTTAATCATGGAGATAGAAAGCGGTAGTTTTGTTTACTCGGCACGGAAAGTTGAGTACACAGCTTCAATTTTAAAGATTACACCGCCTTCAAAAGGGGAAGTTTTGAGTCGGGAAGAGTTCATAAAACTGAGAGAGAAAAAAATGAAAGAAATAGGAGTGGATCCCAAACATCAGCCGGGAGGTATTCAAATCATAAAAATGTAAAGAAAAAATCGTTCTCATGCACATCTTTGGATATGTTGCACGAAATGTTCTTTTTGTTTTATTCGGATTGATATTCGGATATGAGGTTTCATATGCACAGACAATTACGATAAAAGGACAAGTGCTTGATGAAAAAAAACAACCTGTCTCATATGCAAGTGTTGTTATCTCAACGGATAGTTTATCTAAAAAAGACATTTCCTATGCTGTAACGGATGAGCATGGGCAATTTAGGATAGGACAACTTTCGGCTATTCCTGACAAGAGATGGATTCATGTTCGTTCAATTGGCTACTTGGGATTTCATAAACAAATTTCTCTTAGGGCAGTTAAGTCACCTCTCGATATAACTCTTACAGAAGACACAAAAGAGCTGGAAGAGGTTGTTGTTGTGGCAAGAGCACGTGATGCTTATGCTAAAGGAGATACAATTGTTTTTAACAGCAAGAATTACACACTGGGGAATGAACGTAATCTTGGGGATGTAGTAAAAAAGATGCCTGGTATGGAAGTTGACCAGACAGGAAATATCTCATATCAAGGAAAGAAAATTGGAAAGGTCTTGGTTGACGGGCAGGATATTTTATCCTCTTCTTCCGGTGTTGCCATGAATACGCTTCCTCCTGATTTTGCCAATTCGATAGAATTGCTTTCGAATTATACGGATGGTGATATTGCCCATGCTTTCAAGGCAGAAGAACAATTAGCCCTCAATCTGAAGTCCAATAAAAAAGTTGCTTTAAGCGGTTCTTTTGAAGGCGGAGGCGGCCTGAAAGACAAATTTATCAGCAAAGCATCTTTGATTACAGTCTTACCAAAAATATCTGCCAGTACCATCATTAACGCCAATAATACAGGTGAGGCTGTTTTTTCGATTCAAGATTATATGTCGAATATCATAGACTTTGAATCGATCCGAAGTGGAGCTTCAACGCAGACATCTTTAAGTTTATCTCCTGAAGAACAACAACTCTTACTGCCTCCGACGAATGAACATGCACGTACGGCAGGATTAGCAAACATAAATATATCATGGACCCCTCACTCAAGCTACAAACTCAGAGCAAGTACACTGTTCAACAAAGGTAAATCAGAAGGGGCGCATACAAAGACGGATACATATACTTTGCCGGAGAATTATTTTACAAATATATCAACAGGTACTGCCGATAAAGAGACCCAACTTGTATCTCAATATTTGTCTCAGAAATGGATTCCTTCTCGTTTTTTCTCTGTCAGTGCTAAGACAAAGATAGACATACGAAACCATAATGCCGATAATATCTATGCTAATACATTCAATGATAATCATATCCATGCATTAGAAAAGCCGAAAAATCACTTTTCCGGTATCAAACAGGATATTGAGATGAAATGGCTTTTGAGCAAAGGGCTTCTTTTCGGTGGAGGAAGTTTTGTTTTCAACAAAGGAAAGATCAATAGTGATATATATACCGATGTCTTACTGCTTCCATTACCCCATATAAATGGAAATTCTATTTATCCTTATTTTCATGAACACATAAAAAAAGACATGGAAAAAGGATTCAACGCCTACGTAGGTGGAATGTATCCTGTATTGAATAATATATATCTGCGAGGTGAGTTTTCCATGTCGATGAATTGGAATGAACTTAAGATGGCTTATCCTACGAGTATAAACGAGGAAACAGCCGATTTAAGAGTATTCAGGCCTTACATTAGTCTGATGAAAAACAAGGGGGTATTCCGGTTTAACATAGGCTCTTATTTTTCCTCCTATAGACAAAAAACATCTCCGGAACTATTGAGAGAGAAATCTCTTTTTTATATTGAGCCACATGCTTCAATCGAATTAGTAATGAGTAACCAGCATCGGTTAATGCTGTCTGTCTCTGAAGCTGTTTCTCCTTCAACCATCGATTACTTTTCTCAGCAGATTTTGGCTAAAGGATACAATAACCTCCAATTACCCTCAAAATTATCGAACCCTTTTGCAAAAAGGTTTAAGGGAAACTTATCCTATGCCTATTTCAGCTTGTTTAACCGGCTTTCGATGTATGGCAATTTAAGTTATATCAAGGATAGAGATACGCATATTACCGTCACAACCTCAAAGGGACTATTGATCAGTAATTTTTATCAAGATGGAGGATGGAGCAATACATTAAGAACAAACGCCTATTTGAGTAAGGGAATCGGCACCCTTCCATTGGACATAAAATTATCAGGTAAATATACGCTCAGCAAACACAACCTGATGCGTGTAGATAAAGAAGACGAATTAATTAACAAAAGAGTAGATGCGAAATTGGATCTTATTTCACGGCTGTACCAATCTCCGGTTAATTTTGAGATAGGAGTACGTTTTAGTCGTCTTGACCAGAAATTTACGTACAGCAATATCCACTCTTGGAATCAAGAATTTGGAGGTTTCGCAACAACTCATGTAAATATAGGAAATTTTGTTTTTTCTGTTTCTGGCAAGTCGAATAGAATTGAAGATGCCGAAGCCAAGCGTTATTTTAGGGATTTAGACTTCTCTATGAAATATAAATTAAACAAGTTAGACATCAAACTTCAGGGAGAGAACGTGTTCCATCTTAAAGATAATGAATGGATGAAAGAAATCCTCACCCCGACAGTCCAATCAACTATCTTATACAGACGATTGCCTGGGCATATTCTTCTATCTCTCTGTTATACACTATAATCTTTTATAACATAACTCCAAATTCCGTTTTTTTTGACAAGAAAATTATAAATAACATACCTTGCTAACATATACACAAACAGAGGGCTTCTAAAAAGATCTTTGCTTATAGTTTTCTTCCAAAAGCTTCTCCAAGTCGGAGAGACGGTAGAGTATCTTCCCTGCGATTTGGGTGTAGGGAATAATGCCCTTGTCCCGATAATCCTGCAAGGTGCGAGGACTGACGAAAAGGCGTTCGCATACCTCTCTCCCTGTGAGATAGATTTCTCCCCCGAACAACGGACGGTGCGTTTGGGCAATCTCCCGAATACGCTTGCTTACTTCTTGAATGCCCGAAATGAGCTGTTTCATTTCGGGTGTTTCTCTGTTTACAATTTCGTGTTCCATAGTCGTGGTTATTGGCGATTGGACTTGGCAAGGAGTGCTTCCACATCCTCGCGTTTGTAATAACATTTATGCCCGATTTGGATAAAGGGTAACACGGACGTGTCCCGATAGTGCTGGAGCGTCCGTTTGCTGATGTTCAGGATTCGGCACACGTCTCCGTTGTGCAATAAGTCGGGCATTTCGGGACGAAGCCCGAAATGTTCTCTCATACAAAGAGCCAACTCTTCGATGCTCTTTTTCAGTTCCTCCCAAGCGGAGGAGTCGATGGCTGTAAATCTCATATCAATATCGTTTTAATTGTTGTTATTTTCTCTTTTTGGCGCAAATATATGCAGCCGAAATCCTTGTTCTCTGACCTGATGAAATCAAGGGAAATAACAGGAACTTGCAGGCAAATGTATAAGTAAAATCTATCTATTTTTAGAAGGGATTCCCTGCCTTTTCTCTCTGTTTCCCCGAATTCCTTCCGAGGGAAAAAATCCTGTTTCGATGCGAAAATAACGAACCGACATATACTGTTTACCCCATTCCTGTTAAGTGGATACTTCTGGCGTCGAAATGGTATGAAATGGCTCTGTTAGAGAGAATCTTCCTACCTGTCTTTTTAGGCTTTTCCCTCTGCTTTCATCGAAAAGGCAAAGGCATGCATCTGCATGTAATCCGATACAGCCATTCGGGTAGCGTTTCCCTTTCTTCCATTTGTCGTTTTCTGATTTTTGAGGAGAAAATATGAGGTATCCTTTCCTTTTGCCGAAGAAATATGCAGCACCTCGATGCAACAACGCCACAAGGCTTGGCTTCACCTGTTCGCCTCTGTAACTTGGTTTCAGCATCCCATTTCGGGTGAAAGTTCAAAACCAAGCAAACAGAAGAAGTACGAACAATGAAAAAAGAAGAGAAGGAGAGCCCCTCCAAGAACGCCCAAATAGAAGAGTTCCTTTCGGCTCGCTACGAGTTTCGATACAACACCGTGTTGCACCGAGCGGAGTACCGTCCACGAGGAACGGACGACTACACAGCCATAGACCGCTACTGCATCAATACCCTCAAACGAGCCTTGGACAAGGAAGCCGATATACAGACCTCGCCCGAGAACCTGTACTGTATCATCGAAAGCGATTTCTCCCCACGCATCAATCCCGTGCAAGCCTATTTCCAAGCCTTACCGCAGACGAAAGGAAATACGGAAACTATCACCACCCTTGCCGACTGCGTGAGCGTAACCCATCCCGAGAAGTGGAGGGAATACCTCACCAAGTGGCTGGTGGCAGTAGTTGCCAATGCGATGGACGACAAGCAATGTCGTAACCATACCTGCCTTGTACTGACAGGCGATCAGGGAAAATTCAAAACCACGTTCCTTGATTTGCTCTGCCCTCCGTCTCTCTCCGATTACCGCTATACAGGGAAGATATACCCACAGGAGAAGGACGTGCTGAGTCTTATCGGGCAAAACCTCATCATCAACATTGACGACCAACTCAAAGCCCTTAACAAACGGGACGAGAATGAACTGAAGAACCTTATCACCTGTCCGCAGGTGAAGTACCGTATGCCTTATGAGAAACACATTGAGGAGCGACCCCACTTGGCAAGTTTCGTGGCTTCGGTCAATGGCAACGACTTCCTCACTGACCCGACAGGGAGCAGACGCTTCCTGCCCTTTGAAGTGCAGGCAATAGATATAGACCAAGCCAAGAGCATTCCGATGGATGCCGTTTACAGCGAAGCCAAGACACGATTGAATGAAGGGTTTCGCTATTGGTTCAATGATGAAGAGATTATTGAATTGCATAGAAACAGCGAAGCCTTCCAAGTCTATACGACAGAGATAGAACTGTTGCTCCGCTATTTCACCTTTCCCACGGAAGCGGAGACGGCAACGAAACGCTTCTATATGACCAATTCGGAGATAGTGGGCTATCTCTCCTGCTATACTCGACAACCGCTCTCCAGCAAACGGATGGGCGAAGCCTTGCGAAAGGCAGGCTATACGAGGGAGTGTCGCAGGATAAACGGCAATCCCGTGTATGTCTATGCCGTCCGTAAGGTTTACCCCGAGCAACCGCCATAGCACTCTGTTGTTGCAATCCCTTTGCAATACCCCTTTCTCTTTTATTTCCTATCCTCCTTACTACGTTACTACAACCAAGGATAATACGGTGAAAGAGAAAGGATTGCAGGAGGTGTCCATCTTGCGACACAGCTTACTACCATCTTTCTACGCTTCTACGGCAGAATGAAAGAGGATAGGTGTAGACAGGAGATGTAGAAGGATAAATCCGAATGAAGTGTTACACTTTTCTCTTTCACAGTCAAATACTTATCCGAGTGTCGAAGGGTAGTAAGATGAAAAGGGGAAAATTCCAAAAAGAGAAAACAGAGCGAACAATGAAATAACGAACAAATGAATATGAATAATCCAAATCCAACGATAACAGCAATGAACAACGAATATTACGACCTACAATACATCAAGGCGATACCGATAGCGGACTATCTGCACGCCTGCGGTATCGAGCCTGCCAAGCGTTACAATGGCTATGCCCTTTATCACGTACCCTACCGAGAAGACTCCAACGCCAGTTTGAAAGTGGACTTTCGGCAAAACCTGTGGCACGACTACGGCACAAGCCAAGGCGGAAGCATCATCGACCTTGTGATGCGGATGCGTGGATGCAGTGCCTACGAAGCAATGGCACATCTTGCTGAAGGGAAAGCGACAACCCTCGCCCCTTCTTCCTTTCATCGTGAAACAACCATTACTACGAGCAATTCCACAAGTACAAGGCACATTCTTTCCATCAGCGAAGAGTTACCCCTACATCTGCAAAGCTATCTCCGAGAGGTACGCAGGATAGACCTTGCCATGGCAAGCCCTTATCTCCGTCACGTTCGCTATGAGGTAGGAGGACGAGAGTATTCTGCCATCGGCTTTGTCAACCGTGCAGGAGGGTATGAGCTTCGGGACGACAAGACATTCAAAGGAACAATCGCACCAAAGGATATATCCGTAGTTGCGGGAGAAACGAACAACTCCCCTCTCTGCATCTTCGAGGGCTTTATGGACTTCCTTTCCTATCTCACAATGAAAGGGAAAGAAAGCATTTCGCCTTCCATAGTTCTGAACTCCGTCAGCAATCTACCACGAGCCATCGCCTATCTCTGCGAGAATGGCATTCTCTCCGTCCGTGCATTCTTCGACAACGATGAAGCAGGACGGCAAGCTCTTCAGGGTATCCAATCTTCAGGCATCAAGGTAGAGGATATGAGCCAATACTATGCCCGATACAAAGACCTCAATGAGTACCACGTTGCCCAAAGAACAGAACTAAAGCAGGTGATACCACCTCGCAAACGAGGACTTAGACGATAAGGCAAAAGAGAGCAAACAACATTATTCTATCATCAGGTATTCAAAGATGCAGAAAATAAAATGTATGCGAATAAACGGCTTTGTTTCGATAGCTACGGCAGTTCCTCAGAACAGCAAGTTTGCAGAGCAAAACTTAGAAACAAAGCGTGCAGGCATTCACAGGATGCAACGCAACAAGAAAGAAGCACGAGCAGGGCGGAGCGGACATTTCGAAAAATGCCATAGCTCATTAGGGTATTTTCTTTACGCTGCACTCCGTTATCGCTAAAAATACCCTCCTGAGCCAAGGGGCGGTGCCCCTTTGGATACCCCTAAATCAATCTTCAAGCAATGGGCTACGCCGTTTTACATATAGACAAGGCGAGAGGAAACGACTCGGCAATGACCGCACACATAGCGCGTACATTCATGCCGAGTAACGTCGATTCCTCCCGCACACACCTCAATCGAGAGCTGGTGCAATTCCCTGCAAATGTAACTAACCGTACCGAAGCGATAGAGCATCGCATCGCCACGGCAGGTATCTACCGAAAGGTGGCACAGAACCAAGTCAAAGCCTTACGCTTTATCCTGTCAAGTTCACCGGAGGATATGGCTCGCATAGAGCAAGAAGGACGCCTGTACGAATGGTGCAATGAAACGATGGATTGGCTTCGCACCACTTTCGGGGCGGACAATGTGGTCGCAGCCACACTGCACGCAGATGAGGACACACCTCATATTCACGCCACAGTTGTCCCGATTGTCACGGGTGAAAGACGGAAAGCCAAAGAGGAAGCCAAGAACGGCAAGCGGAAGTACAAGACAAAGAAGAATAAGGTACGACTTTGTGCAGATGATGTGCTCACGCCCAAAAAGTTGGAAGACTATCAGACGAGTTATGCCAAGCGAATGCAACGGTTCGGATTGGAACGGGGCGTACACGGTTCGGAAGCCAAGCACCGCACCACGATGGAGTATTACAAGGAAGTCCTAAAATCCACGAAAGAGAAAGAGGCGCAAGAAGCAGAACTCACTGCCAAGATAAAAGAGTTGGAGAAGCAGGCAGGCAAACTCCGAATGAAAGGTACGTTTTATTCTATATTTGGCAACTCTGAACTCGACAAGGCAGAAAAACGCATCGCAGACTTGGAACAGGAAGCCGAACGACAGCGGTATCTTTCGGAAAAGGAGAAGAATGAAATCCGAAAGGAGATTGTTCTCTTGCAGGACACGGTTAAGGGAAGAGACAGAGCCATTGCCGAACTGAAAGAGACCATGCAGGTTTACGAGGAAGAGCGGAATTGGATAAAACGCTTCTTCAATGGTTTCTACCAACTCTTAAATATCCGTCTGATGCTCCGAAAGATGAATTTCTCTGATGACAGAATTGCAGAAATGTATCGCACGGAAGCTCCCCAGCGAGGTACGGCTAAAGCCTATTCGGGACTATACAAGAGAGAGTTTACGGAAGAGGGTTGTGAAATCCGCATCGCTAAGGATGAGAAGAAGCGACCGCTACTGACTATCAACGGACTTCCCGTTACCGATTGGTGCGAACAGAAATGGAAACAGCTTATCAATCGTAATCGCTCGCAACGGCTATAAAACCGAAAGACCTCCTTCTCTTTCATCGTTGTATTTCAGTTGCGACAAAACTTTTTAAGAAGAAAATCACGTAAGAACGCTCACTTTCGCTCGCAAATCTGTACCTTTGCAAGTGATAATAGTGAGCGTTCTTTGGTTATTCAAAACAGTGTGCCTCAAAGCACTCCGCTCATTTCTAAATCGTTACCTATTCATCTATCTCTCAAAGGTAACACTCTATTACTCAATAAGATAGTTCGCAAGCGAAAAATTTTTGGGGGCACATCTCTAAAATCGGTACCTTTCCTCTAAAACGTATTTTGTGAGTTTGCTTAGATTGCTGCTCAATCCCTCCCAAATTCGGTTGTTTGGGTGACTATAACACACGACTGTTGGCTCCGTGACGGTCGGTGTGTCTCGGAGATTGCGAATATAAGTATGTTACTTTCCTCTACAAGCTTGG
>NZ_JUET01000108.1 GCF_001006485.1 Tannerella forsythia | reverse complement strand
TAGTCGCTCCTTAATATTTGCTTAATATTTTGTGATTCAACAAAATAATATTGAAAACAGTTGCATATATTTGCAGGAATTTGTATCTTTACAGAATAAAACCCTGCGAATTATGTTAGGAAAATTACCGGAAAAAGGGCAGCGGGATTTGTTCCGCCCCATGCTGAAAGATTTTATTGACATGAAGCACGAACTTGCCGTTCTTGCAGACAAAATAGACTGGTCCTATTTTGAAAAGGAGTTTGCTCCACTTTATTCCGAGAGAGGAGCTCCGAGCGTACCCATCCGCCTGATGGTTGGTTGCTTAATGTTAAAACATCTATACAATCTTGGAGATGAGCGTCTACCGGAATTTTGGGTTCGAGATGTTTACTTTCAGTATTTCTGCGGAGGTGAATTTTTTGAGCATGAGTTTCCTTTCGATCCGAGTGATTTCGTTCATTTCCGTACCCGTGTGGGTGAAGAAGGGATAGGAAAGATTTTTGCTTACAGTGTCCGTCTGCACGGCAAAGAAGTGCCTAAAGAATCCAAGTTTGTCCTATCGGACACCACCGTGCAGGAAAACAACATTACTTTTCCTACGGATGCCAAGCTGTGCAAGAAAGTAATTGATAAATGCAATAAGATTGCTAAGAAAGAAGGAATCATCCAGCGTCAGCGGTACACCCGGGAAAGCAAACAATTGCTTCGCGACGCTTACAACGGAAAACATCCCAAGCGTGTCAAAAAAGCCAATAAAGCCAAAAGGCGGTTGAAAACAATTGCCAATGCCTTGTTGCGTGAGCTTGACCGCAAAATGAACGAAGAACAGAAGAGACTGTACGAAAACGAGTTCTCGCTTCTTAAACAAGCTGTAAATCAAAAACGAAATGACAAGGATAAAATTTACAGTCTGCACAAACCCTTTACCCGCTGCATAGCTAAAGGTAAGGCACACAAACAGTATGAGTTTGGGAACAAAGTCGGACTCATTACTACAGGCAAGAAAGGCAGAAAAATCATTACAGCCGTACAGACATTCTTAGACAACCCTTATGATGGAGACACCATAGAACCGCTTCTTAGACAGATGGAAGACAATGATTTGAAATTACCTCAAGAACTTGCGTACGACAGGGGAGGGAGAGGTCGCAGAGAAATAAAAGGAGTAAAAATCATTACTCCCAACAAACCTAAAAAATCTGACAGTGAATATCAGAAAATGCAGAAACGCAAGAAATTTAGAACCAGAGCAGGTATTGAACCTATCTTCGGACATCTGAAAAAAGACTTCCGTATGGAACAGAACTATCTGTGGGGCGAAAAAGGGATACATATTAATGCCTACATGGCAGCAACAGCTTGGAATCTAAAGAAAATGCTGGAAAAGATTAAGGAAAATCTTTTGCGTTCTATTTTTTACGGGTTTCTGCCAAAGGAAAAAATATACTTTTATTCCTTTTTATTCAAGAAAATCAATTGTTAAGGAGCGACTA
>NZ_JUET01000107.1 GCF_001006485.1 Tannerella forsythia | reverse complement strand
CCGTCCTGATATGCTGGTGGTCCTCAACGACAACGAAATGTCGAATTCCGAAAATGTCGGCGCGCTCAACAACCATCTGGCGCAGCTGCTTTCCGGTAAGCTTTACTCTTCACTGCGCGAAGGCGGGAAAAAAGTTTTCTCTGGCGTGCCACCCATTAAAGAGCTACTCAAACGTACCGAAGAACATATTAAAGGCATGGTAGTCCCTGGCACGTTGTTTGAAGAGCTGGGCTTTAACTACATCGGCCCGGTTGACGGTCACGATGTGCTGGGGCTTATCACCACGCTGAAGAACATGCGTGACCTGAAAGGCCCGCAGTTCCTGCATATCATGACCAAAAAAGGTCGTGGTTATGAACCGGCAGAAAAAGACCCAATCACTTTCCACGCCGTGCCTAAATTTGACCCCTCCAGCGGTTGTTTGCCGAAAAGTAGCGGCGGTTTGCC
>NZ_JUET01000106.1 GCF_001006485.1 Tannerella forsythia | reverse complement strand
AATCAACATTTTATATCAGGCTTACAGCCCTCCGCAGGAGTGGGTATTCTTTTTCCCCCGACGCTTCGCTTCGCTACACATTGGGCTGAATTAATGCGCCCCTGCGGAGCTGTTACAGCGGTCAGCCGTCAGTTCCGCATTCCTCCTTGGAAGGGGGGGAAGGGGGATGTTCATATCGGCGTTATGACGGGTGAACACAGAGGTTTGCCCCTACATGAACTGCCCTTTCCTCTACCCTGTCATTCAGAGCACTTTCCTTGTCATTCAGAGCGTCAGCGATGAATCTTTCCTCTTCCTCGCGGGATTCCTCACGGTGTTCGGAATGACAGGGGTATATGTTGTAGAGACGCAATGATTTGCGTCTCTACGGTGCGTACTGCGTTCATTTGCGAAATTTGCGTTCGGACACCGTGTACCCTGTACATAACCATTACCCGAAAGGGCTGAAAGCCTGATATATTTCAGCCCCATCCCGTAAGGGTGGGGTCCCGTCCCACCTTGTTCGGAGGGCTGTAAGCCTGATGTAATTTATCGGTCAGTATTCAGCCATCAGCTTCCATCCAACAATCAAACAACTCAACAAACTCAACAATTCAACAACTCAACGCCCGAAGGGCATCACTTTTCACTTTTAGTTTCTCACTTTTCTCATTTTTTGATCAACTTCTGCGTATGCGTCTGTCCGTCTTTGACGACGCGCACGAAGTACAGTCCTGCCGGCAGTCCGGCCATCGGGATTTGGAACGTCGGCTCATTCGTCCGGAACGAGCTGATTCGTTGGTTTGTATTCCATAATTCAATATCATAGCTGTCTTCTTTATCGTTTTGACGCAATGACGAATGTTGGAATGCACCTAATTGGGCTCGTTCTTTAAATAACCGGGCTTGCTGTGCAGCTTCTTTTATGATGTAATATTCTTCTGTTAAACTGACAATAGCAGTTGCACTTGATTGATCGAAATACGCGTTGAAAATATTTTGAGGTGAAGAGCAATTACTACGTACCATATATGCATGTCCCGGCCCCCATTCTCCCCATGTTCCGGAATTGCTTTTAGCTCTACACACAAACTCCAAAACATAAGGCTGATAATGAGAGTGTATATACATACTCAACGATTCTTTAAGCAGATTGTTACAATTCGCAGTAGTATAATTCTGTATCATTGACGGAGGATTCGATGAATAATCGAATATTTTCCACTCGATTTCTCTTACATTCGGATTGTTACACAGGCTTTGCCCGAATTCGTTAACCGCACGGAAAGTACGGGTGCTTCCGAAGCTCAAACATGTCATAGCCGGAGGGTCTAAAGATACACGAGGAATGCCGGAAGAAGAGACGAAAACATTGCTAAAAATAGGATTATTCATGATTGTATAATGCATACGCTTGCGTTGCCCATTAGAAAAACGTGTTAAACAACCAGGTGGAGCATAAGACATAATATTACGAACATCGGGTTGATATCCATCATTTCCCATATAATTACAATCATTGCCTACTTTTCCAGCTAAACATGGATCGGCAGGTGTATCACAAACTAAATCACCACAAGTGCTACAATTACTGCCATTAATATTCTCTCTACAATTTGCATTATCAGAACAACCGCTCCCTGAATGTGTATGATACAAGCCAAGACAATGTCCCATCTCATGGGATATGACAGATGTCCCATAATAAACACCTCCTATACAGTATGCAAGGGAGGGAATATTTTCAGCCTGAGAAAGACTTACGTTCGGTGATAAAAAATATACATTGATAGCATTAGGCTCTCTATTAGTTCTTATTATGGCATTGTAATTACTATATGGATCATTATAGAACTGTGTATTATTAATATATCCTCTCCCTAATTCATTAAACTGAATATTATATTGAGAATAATCATTAAATAGCCTTTGAATAGTATTTGATATTTGAGTATTGGTAAGGCCTCCAGTTCCATCACTTCTTCTAATCACATGAAAGTAAATGTTAAGAATTTTATTACTCTCGTCAACAGAAAAATAATCTGTACTTGAATAATTAGAGAAAGATGATTGCGTCGGTTGAGTATGACACTGCCATATTTGACCGACTTGCCCTTTTGATAAAAATATAGAGCAAAAGTATAGCATTATGACAAATATTTTTTTCATGATTACTTGAGTTTTTTTATTGTTATTATCTTAATCTCAGGGATTAATGTCCCCGGCCAACAAGTATATTTTGAATCTAATAACTGATAATCGACAGACACTTTCAATTTGTCTATTTTGTATTCATCCGCCAAATTCACAGGAAAATAAGGTTTGTTATTTATTAGTACAAGCCAACCACAGCCATCGGTCGCCGGATTTGCATAGTCAATTATAGCCTCTGCTTTCCGAGTATCAGGTTTTTCGGTGTTCTTCTCACATCCTGCTCCTGCTGTTAGTAAAAGCAGGGCACCTATCCATAAAATGATTTTTGTCTTCATATCTTCTTTTTTTAAAGGTTTGTAATTGTTTTCTGCGTTCCGGATATTTCTTTTACGCTGTGCCTCCGGTGCGGTTTGCGAGGCGCTTCGGCTTGTCAGGTGGAGTGTCGGCTGTTATTTCCATAGTCTTATATTTTTTTGTTATGTACGACAAAGGTATAAATATTTTTTTGATCAGATGCAAATATTTTGTCTGTTTTTTTGCGTCCTTTGCGTCGTTCTTTGCGAACTTGGCGGTAAGATCACCGCAAGGAACGCAAAAGTTACACAAAGCACGCAAGTTTGTTTAAGTAAAACATCTCGACCATTAAATAAATCAACATTTTATATCAGGCTTACAGCCCTCTTCGCAGGAGTGGGTATTCTTTTTCCCCAGCGCTTCGCTTCGCTACACATTGGGCTGAATTAATGCGCCCCTGCGGAGCTGTTACAGCGGTCAGCCGTCAGTTCCGCATTCCTCCTTGGAAGGGGGGAAAGGGGGATGTTCATATCGGCGTTATGACGGGTGAACACAGAGGTTTGCCCCTACATGAACTGCCCTTTCCTCTACCCTGTCATTCAGAGCACTTTCCTTGTCATTCAGAGCGTCAGCGATGAATCTTTCCTCTTCCTCGCGGGATTCCTCACGGTGTTCGGAATGACAGAGGTACATGTCGTAGAGACGCAATGATTTGCGTCTCTACGGTGCGTACTGCGTTCATTTGCGAAATTTGCGTTCGGACACCGTGTACCCTGTACATAACCATTACCCGAAAGGGCTGCAAGCCCGATATATTTCAGCCCCATCCCATAAGGGTGGGGTCCCGTCCAACCTTGTTCGGAGGGCTGTAAGCCTGACATGATCGTTAGCGATCAGT
>NZ_JUET01000105.1 GCF_001006485.1 Tannerella forsythia | reverse complement strand
GCTCCATAGGCTCCCATGAGGCCAGCCTCAGCGGGAGAACGACCTCGCGACCGGTGAGCTTTTCGAAGGCACGTAGGACGGCATTGTTGAGGAAGGTTCCACCTTGGACGACAACCTTGTTCCCTAGTTGTGCCGGATCAGTAAGCTTAATGACCTTGTACAAGGCATTGCGAACCACTGAGTAGGACAGTCCGGCAGCAATATCAGCGGGAGAGGCCCCCTCCTTTTGTGCCTGCTTGACTGAGGAGTTCATAAAGACGGTGCAGCGACTACCTAGATCTACCGGATGCTGAGCCAGCAGGCTCATGGAGGAGAATGATTCGATATCGGTATCCATGCCGGCAGCAAAGGTTTGCAAGAAGGACCCGCATCCCGACGAACACGCCTCGTTGACAGAGATAGAGTCGATGACTTGATCGACGACGCGCAAATAC
>NZ_JUET01000104.1 GCF_001006485.1 Tannerella forsythia | reverse complement strand
ATGGAGATTCTTCGTTTCGCTCTGAATGACAAATTAATGGTTAATGGGCAATTGTTAATTGTTATGCCGTGTAGGGGCGAACGATCTGTTCGCCCTTTTGTTTTGTGTGGCGACGGGTTTGTCCGAACGCAAATTTCGCAAATGGCGCAAATCAACGCAAATAACAGCCTTTGTCATTCCGAACACCTCCTCTTGTCATTCCGAACGCAGTGAGGAATCTCGCGGGGTAAAGGGAAGAGATTCTTCGCTTCGCTCTGAATGACATATTAATGGTTAATGGTCAATTGTTATGCGTGGTACACGGTATCCGAACGCGGAGGAACATCCCCCCCTCCCCCCCTTCAAAGGGGGGAAGAGCGGAAGCGAAGGGGGGATGTTATCCCTTCAAAGGGGGAAAAGCGGTAAAACGAAAAAATCTGTGTGAAGATTTATCTCCCGCAAATTGTTTGTAATAAATCTGTGTAGAGATTTATTAGCCACAACGCCGTTTGGTTAAAATTCCTGTAGCGATTTATCTCCTGCAAATTGATTGGTTAAAATTCCTGTAACGATTTATCTCCCGCAAGTTGATTGGTTAAAATTCCTGTAACGATTTATCTCCCGCAAATTGTTTCTGATAAATCACAGTTGTGATTTATCTCCCGCTATGCCAGTTTCTCCGGAAATCTCTATCTTTGCCTTTCAAACGGCTTACAGTTTGTAATTTGTAATAAACGTGACGATCGGCGAACGTAACATCATGTATCTTCCGGGAGTAGGGCCTAAACGTGCCGAACTTCTGAAGAAAGAGGTCGACGTGGTCTCTTTCGAAGACTTGTTGTACTATTTTCCTTACAAACATATCGACCGCAGCCGGTTCTACCGGGTCAGCGAGATCACGGGCGACATGCCTTACATCCAGCTCAAAGGACGCATTGTCTTCTTCGATACGGTTGGTGAAGGACGCAAAAAACGACTGATCGGTAAATTCACGGACGACACCGGCACTATTGATCTCGTCTGGTTTCAGGGACTTAAATATATCACCGACAAGTACCGGCCGGGAACGGAATACATCGTCTTCGGCAGACCGAAAGCATTCGGTCACTCGGTGAACATTTCTCATCCCGAGATCGATCCGGTGGAAAATGCACCGCAGGTAGCCAGCGGACTGACCCCTCTTTATCATACGACCGAGCTGATGAAAAAGGCGTTTCTTCATTCACGCGCCATCCAAGATATGCAGTATACGTTGCTCTCGACGCTCGACTGGCAGATTCCCGAAACATTGCCCGAAGCCATCGTGACGCACTTTCAGATGATGTCTGTCTCGGAAGCTATCAAGAACATACACTTCCCCGAATCGGCACAAACGTTGCAGGCGGCGCAGCAACGTCTTAAATTTGATGAGCTGTTTTACATTCAGCTCAACATCCTGCGTACAGCTACGCTTCGGCGAAACAAGCTCAGAGGGGTTGCCTTTCGCAGAGTGGGCGATGCTTTTCATACGTTCTACCGTGATTATCTGCCCTTCCGGCTGACCGGTGCACAGCAACGCGTGTTGCGTGAGATCCATGCCGATATGAAGAGCGGACAACAGATGAACCGGCTGTTGCAGGGCGACGTGGGCAGCGGCAAGACACTCGTTGCCCTGATGGCGATGCTGCTCGCCGTTGACAACGGCTTTCAGGCCTGTATGATGGCTCCGACCGAGATTCTGGCCAATCAGCATCTGGCCACGGTAAAGGAGTTTCTGAAAGACATGGATGTGCGGGTCGAGTTGCTTACCGGATCGACGACGAAAAAGCAGCGTAGCGCCTTACTGCCTGCCGTAGCCTCGGGCGAGGTCGATATCCTGATCGGTACGCATGCGCTTATCGAGGAGACGGTTGTTTTCAAAGCCCTCGGCATGGCGGTAATCGACGAACAGCACCGTTTCGGCGTGGCACAACGTTCGAGATTATGGGTCAAAAACCAATTTGTACCTCATGTACTTGTGATGACAGCTACACCCATTCCGCGCACCTTGGCCATGACGCTTTACGGCGATCTCGATGTCTCCGTTATCGATGAGTTGCCTCCCGGCCGAAAACCGATAAAAACCGTTCATCGCTACGATACGAAAAAAGCGGCCGTCTATGAGTTTCTGCGGAGCGAGATTCGCAAGGGACGGCAGGTTTATGTAGTCTATCCGCTTATCGAAGAAAGCGAAAACCTCGATTATAAAAATCTGGAAGAAGGGTTCGAGACATTCAAAAAAGTGTTTCCCGAATACCGGGTGTGCATGGTTCACGGCCGGATGAAAGCGAAAGAGAAAGACGCCGAGATGCGGCGTTTCGCCGGCGGAGAGGCGCACATTCTCGTGGCTACGACTGTTATCGAGGTGGGAGTCAATGTCCCGAACGCCTCGGTGATGGTCATCGAGAGCGCCGAACGTTTCGGAATGGCGCAGCTTCACCAGTTACGCGGACGTGTAGGGCGTGGCGCCGAACAGTCTTACTGCATCCTGATCTCATCGTACAAGTTGAGTAACGAGACACGCAAGCGACTCGAAATCATGGTTCGGACAAACAACGGTTTCGAGATTGCCGAAGAAGACCTTAAACTGCGTGGCGCGGGCGACCTTGAAGGGACGCAACAGAGCGGCGACGGGCTGTTTCTGAAGATCGCCAATCTTGCACACGACGGAGAAATCCTCCAACGCGCCCGCCGGACAGCGCAAAAAATACTCGATAACGACCCCGACCTGACAAAGCCCGAACACAAGCTGCTGCACGATCGGCTCAGCTCGCTTTTCCGTCGGAAAATGAACTGGGGACTGATCTCTTAATCTGACTTTTTGACCGGACACGCGAAACACCGGAAGCCTTAGTCGAGCCACAGCTCAGGATCGAGCTTACGCTTTTCTTTCCATAACTGGAAGTGGAGCACGGTCTCGTTATTGTTCTCCGTATCCGTATAGATTTTGCCGATGCTCTGACGGGTTGTCACATTGTCGCCGGCTTTTACATAAACATGGCTCAGGTTGCTGTAGACCGTCAGGTAGTTACCATGTCGTACGATGACACTGTTATTGTAGCCCGGGACGACGAAGACGCGTGTTACCACGCCATCAAAGACGGCACGGGCTTCCGTTCCGCTCGTAGTCTGGATATCGATACCGTTGTTGTTCGTACGCACATGCCTGAGAGCTTGATGTTGGTGTTCTCCGAAAGTGGAGATGATACGATATTTCCCGTTGAGAGGGAAGGGGAGTCGACCACGGTTCGAGGCAAAGTCGGCCGAAAGTTTCCGTTCTGCTTTCGTCATGGCATATCCGCCGTTGCTTTCGGCTTTCCGTTTTCCGCTCGAAGCTTTGCCCGATCTTTTTACCTCTTCGGCAATCAGCTTCTCGATTTGTCGGTTCAACGCTTCGGCCTGACGTCTTTTTTGCGCCAACTTCTGCCGCAGATTCTTCTCTTTTTTGTTGAGCTGCTGTACTTCCGCTTTCTGTTCCGATTCTTCCTGCTGCAGTTTCCGGCTTTCCTCCTCGCGAGCATCGAGCAAGGCTACTTTATCCGTACGCGTCTGCCCCAGTTCTTCCCGTTTTTTATCCAGCTCTTCCTGTTTTCTGACAATCAGTAACGCCTGCATTTTCTGCCACGACGCATATTCGCGCAGATAACGCATTCGGCGGAGCGACTGAGCGAAGTTATCGGCCGAGAGTACGAAGAGTAACCGGTGTTGCGATGCACGCCGCGTGTACAGATTCCGCACTAATTGGGCATATCGTTCTTTCCGGTCATTCAAACTTTTCTCCAATACAGCCAATTCACGGGTAGCATCAGCGATCTGCTTGTCGAGCACGGCGATCTCCTGATTGAGGAGACTGATCACCTTTTTCCGTGCGATCACCTGCTGCGATATCAGGTGCAGGTGGTTGAGCGATGTCTGGGCTGAGGCACGCGCCTCGTTAAGCAACTGGGTTGTCTGTTCAATTTCGCGAAGTGCCGCTCGCCGTTGCGCTTCGAGCTGCCTGATCGTATGCGTCTGTGCGGTTACACGACCCGCGCAAAGCAGCAGAGCGAGGTAACCGACATACCAAACATATCGTATCAGGCGTATGCGTTTCATTGAGACAGAGCTTTGAGGATTTGTTCCGGAGTCACCCGCTCATACCCTTCGGGAATGATGAATTTCAGGTCGACGGGTGTGTTAATTTCAACTTTATTAAACCGTATCGATAACTTATGGTCACGCAACGACGCAAGCATATCCATCGGAAAGAGTTGCCCTTCGACGGTACGGAAATTCGCATAATCCCACATGAGGGTATGTTTGTCGGCATCCGTGATTTCGGCAGTACGAAGTTTAGCCTCGTTATCGGCTAAGAAACGGTACTGCATACCGGTTGCATCAGACGTTTGAAGGCGATAGCCGGCGGGTATCCGTTCCCAGCCGAAGCGGCCGCGGTCATCCGGGGTGACGGCTTGTTTGCCGGGCAGGAAGAGGCGGTTTGTGAGGAGCGCCTGCAGGTTATCGAATGTAAAGTCGAGATGCTTGCGGGCTTTCAGGTCGGCGATGGATTCGGCGAAGTAGCGCTTGTTCATTCGGTCGATCGCCTTGACACTGTCTCGACTTACTTCAAGCCGGAACATCTCGATACCGAGCAATGGCTGGACGGAGATTTGCAGCCGGTCGTCGCGACGCAGTTTGAGTTGTGCACGCGAGCCGACTTCCTTGCCCGAAGCCGGAGTGAACTCAACTTGTATTTTAGCCGAAAGAGTTTGGTAGCGAAGCGACTGCTCATCGAGGGTACGGAAAAATTCCGTTTCGGCCTTCAGTGCGACATCCGTTTCGCCTGCGCCCTCTTTTACCGTCCGACAGCCTGCCGGCAGAATACACAAGACGACGCACACATACAACCACAACGGATTAAGTGATATTTTTTTATTCTTCATTCGGGTCTTCGATATAGATTCCTTCTGCTATTTTGCGTTTCAATATTTCCGTGTCTTTGCCCAGCTCCTGCGCTTTCTTCCACTGTTCAAGGGCTTTTTCCTTATCGCCCGTCATGTAGAGGATGTCGCCATAATGATCGACGAGTTCAGCGCTGTTCGTCGTATCTTTTTCGAGCGCACTGCGGATGTAAATGTGCGCGAGCGTATAGTTCCCTTTCATAAAGAAGACCCACGCATACGTATCGAGGTACGTCGGGTTATTCGGCTCCAGCTTGATACATTGGGCGCTCATGCGCTCGGCCTTATCCAAGTCGTGTTTACGCAGCGTCAGGAAATAGCTGTAGTTGTTTAGCACGGGTACATTCTTGTCGTTGTATTTAAGCGCCTGTTCGTAAGCATTGAACGCATCCTCCACCTGTTTCATCTGATAATAGATGTCACCGATCTGTCCGTAAAAGTCGGAGCGCAGCGGTCGGTTGTCTTCGGGTATCTTGGCCAGCCCTTCCCGATAGGTCTCGAGCGCCTTCCGGTAATCGTTCTGCTGGTAATATGCGATGCCGAGGTAGAAATAATATCCCGGCGCTTCGGGGAAAAGTTCCTGACATTTCCGGCAGATGCGGATGGCTTCGTCGATGTTTTCGGCACGGAAGGCCAAGTTTAGCAGCTGTTGCCAGGCCGATTCATTGTCGGGTTCCATTTCGGTAACCAGCCGGTACTGGAATTGTGCCTCATCGGTTTTGCCTTGCATCGCCAGCAAGCTGCCGTAGTGAAGTTTCAGTTCCGTATCTTCGGGATGTTGCTCGAGCAGAGTCTGAAAAAGCGCGTTGGCCGCCTCCGTACCGTTGCGTGACTGTTGCAGCTGACCAATGTAACGAGCCAGAATACCCATCTTCGTACTCACATCAAGGTCCTTATTGATTAAAGCCGTATGTATCTGCTTTTCGGCGGCTTCATGATCACCCACCTGTTCGTAATAGTTGGCCATCGAAACGGTATAATATGGATTCGACGGGTCGATACCGTGCGCCTTTTGGTAATATTCGTATGCTTTTACCGTATCGTTTCGCTGGAGATAGAGATCCCCGATCAGGATCGGATACCGTGCATCCGACGGATATTTGTCGGCCAGCTTTTTCAGTTCATCAAATGCTTTCTCCGGCTCTTCAATCTGCATGTACAACTTGTATTTCTGCGTCGAGAGCGCTTCGTTCATCCCGACAGCATTCTCCAGATCGTTGAATCGGTCGATGGCTTCGCCAATCTCTCCGGCTTGGGTCAGCGCTTCGGCGAGATAGTAGTTCAGTTCCACTTTGCCGGGGTGAGTCTTTACAAGTTCGCGATAAATCTCGGCCGCTTCACCATACATGCCGATGTTGAGTGAGAGGGAAGCAAGCGCCAATTTATAATGGAAGTTGGAAGGAGCATAAGCAACTGCTTTCCGCAGAAAGATGGCGGCTTTCTCGGGCTGATTGAGCTGCAAATAGAAAGCCGAAAGTTCGTAGAGTGGCGCGGCTGCCGTAGAATCCGTTTGGAGGCAGTGATAAAACATTTCGTATGCAGCGTCATATTTTCCTTCGTTCTTCAGTTTCACACCTTCGTAGAAAAAGTAGTCGACCTTGCGCTGTATGGCTGCCAGCGACGGTTTCTTCTTCAGTGGAGCATGTGGTGCAGCCGAGAGTATGCCGACCCACAGAGATAAACACAAGACGCCGATCTGCCGAGCCTTCCCGGATATGACCTTCTTTTTAAACGGTATGTTTCCTTTTTTATTCAATCGTCAGTATGATTATGATTCAGTTTTCGATTTATCTTATACCTTTCCCGTATGTCCGAATCCTCCGGCGCCTCGTTCCGTTTCGTCGAGTATTTCTTCGGGCTCCCATGTCACGTGCGCATGGGAGGTAATAACCATCTGGCAAATCCGCTCGCCGTCGTTTATTGTGAACGGTTCGTTCGACAAGTTCACCAGAATAACGCCGATCTCGCCGCGATAATCGGCATCGATCGTACCCGGCGTGTTCAGCAACGTAATCCCGTGTTTGAGCGCCAGTCCGCTACGCGGACGTATCTGAGCCTCGTATCCTTCGGGCAGTGCGATGAATAAGCCGGTAGGAATCAACCTACGTTCAAGCGGACGGAGCACGACCGGCTCACGCAGGTTGGCACGCACATCCATCCCTGCCGAAAGAGGGGTTGCATACTGTGGCAACGGATGATGAGATGTATTGATAATTTTGACTTTCATGCTTTCTGTTTTGTTTGCCGGGCAAAGGTAGAAAAATTTGTCGAGAATGAATGAATGCATATTTGGGGCTTACAAAAACTGAAAGCCCTATAATGCACGATTATCGCCTTGTTTTTTGTTTCTAAATCTTCCGATAAACCTGATCGAACGGCACGCGGAACCGTTCGCCCCAGACACCTTCGGGCAAACGCATGCCGCATGAAATAATCATATTGATCTCCGTGCCGCGTGGCAGCTTCAGCATACGTTTTACCATCCGACTGTCGAATCCTTCCATCGGGCACGTATCGTATCCGGCATCCGACATGGCAAGCATAAACGTTTGAGCTATGAGACCGCACGATTTATGCACCACCACGCGCATATCGCCTTCCGAGACCTGATGTACCATGGGACGGAAAAGCCCGAAGCACCATGTCAAAGTTTTACGTAATGCTCCGAGCAACCCGAAGCATCGCGCGTAGAGAAACGGTATGATCCGCGTATAGTATAACTCTCTCCGTTCGATACGCTTGGCCTGACGGGCAGGTGAACTGTTATGTGTAATATTACCGCGTTCGAATGTCAGTACCGCACGGGCGCGTTGACGATGTAGGTCCTGTCGTGTAACGAAAACCACCATCTGCTTTGCGGAGCTCGCCGCCAATTGACCGAGACAGGCTTTCGAAAGTTGTCTGAGTATCTCGGGGTCCGTCACATGATACGCTTCCCATAACTGCATGTTACTGCTCGTCGGGGCGAGTGTGGACAGCAGGATACAACGCTTTACCGTTTCGGAATCTATTTCTTTCGTCGGGTCGTACTTGCGTACCGAACGGCGATGAACCAGTATTTCTTCGAATGTCACTTGTTTTATGTTTTGATATCGTTAAAAAAATAAGCGAGCCAAACACTTTGAGAACAGAGGGTGCGGCCGTTTATCGTACAACCATTAGCGAGGGGAAAAGGTTCTCGTCATGCAGAGAAAATGAAGCCGAATGCTGGCCGGAACTTTTCGGGAGTAAGATGAAGGTTGCGAGTAACGCTTTATGATCGCTCGGCCATATTCCCATCGGTTCAATAAACGTATCTTTACCGGAATCGGGAGCGCGCTCTCCCCGAAGAACGGAGCCACTCGGTCCGACGATCCGCATATCTTTCAGTGCGATTGTATTGTCCGAACGGTAGTAGATAAAATCAATACGTTCTCGGTCATCGGCATCGGGCGACCAGACTAATTGATCGAGTTTCGCCGCAGGATTATCCGCCGCAAAGGTGAAGCCCGGATAGTCGACGGCATTAGGATGCTTCTCGCGGAATGCATCGACAAATCCGTTGGAATACAAGAGTGCCGAGCAGTCCCATTCGATCACAACGTTACGATGATCGCGTATGTTTTTCGTATCAGCTTGCCAGTCGAGATGGGATGGCTCGTTAAAGTCTCCCCCGATCAGTACGATCTTGTCCTGCTCTTTTAATGCGTCAGAGAGCAGGGCGCGTATCTCATCATCACGAAAAGAGGCCCTGTTGTCGGCCAGTAAGGAGTCTATGTCCGTGACCGGCTGAGGCAACTTTTTCCAATCGCTGCTTCCGTAACCGCGAGGGAGGTAAGAGGAGCAGTTGAGCCAGTCTAAGTGTGCCGAATAAACAACGACTTCTCTTCCTTCGACCCGAAAACAGGCTTTCAACACGGAGCCCCGGTCGTTTTGCAGCGGATAAATGATTTCTTGCTTCAGAATGGGATATTTCGATATAATCCCCGTGCTTACACTCCGTTCGCCGTAATATGTTACGCCCGCCTCCGACAATGCGTCAATCAGACGGGCGATAAAATCCGTGTCGTTATAATTGCGTACTTCGCTGAATGTGACAAAATCCGGTTGCAAACGAGCGATATGGTTCACGATACTCGCGAATCCGCCTTCGATCATTGTCCCCTCCTGCCAGATATTGAACTGCAGGAGGGTAATTTCTTTAGGGCTTTCTTGACGGCAACCGGCACAGAGCAGGAACAAAACAAAAATATATTTCAAGTGTCTCATCTTAATTTGTGTATTATTTTAACAACCACATAACGTCGTTTGGGGTGTCTGTTCCGTTAAACTGACGTTTTATTGCATTTTCTACATTTTCCTTATTGCGTTCATATTCGTTTTCAGGATACATCCATCGGACCGGATACTGTGTCTTGATTTCATTCATATTCGTTGCCGGATCTAATGGCAATTCAGGATAGCCCGTACGCCGATAATCGTAATATGAGTTAAACGGTAACTGTACGAATGATGCTATATATTTCTGAATCATAATTTGTTTCAACCCTTCTGTCTCGTTAAATGCAGCTTTACCCTTTAAATATCCGTCGATATACGCATCATCTATCGTTCTTCCGTGCCGATATGCTTCGGGAGTATGTTCTGCCGTAAATTTCATGGCGGCACGGACTCCTTTTTCATAATGCTCCTTGGCCGAGCCGGGTGTCTTCCATCCTCGCAAAGCTGCTTCGGCCAGGATAAATTGAGTCTCGGTGTAGGCGATGAACTTTACCGGCTCGCCCTGTGGCATGCGGTGATAACGTTTGTTTATTGTAGAATGTTTTCCGGCAGCAAATTCGGCTTGAATCTGTCCGTATTCCAGCACGGGATTTACACCACTGTATGCATCGAAAGAAGACATGTCAGCAGTCAACGCTTTCGCCGGTTCTGCAAAATAGAAGAGGCGGTAATCCTGTAAGTCCTTCAACATATTTACGAAAAACGAAGTGAAAACAGGATATGGCCAGAAGTTCTGTTTCTCATGGTAGAACGGATACCACTGGCTACTTTTGCCGGCATCGTATGTGCGCTGATAACTGTCGGCTTCGCTCTCAATAAGAGGAGAGGCGGCTGTTTTCTCGAACAGGTTGCGTATATCAATACCGGCCACGGTCTGTTTTTTGCTTAACATATTCAGTACACGCAACATGAAACTGTTCGTTGCACGCTGCCATTTGACCGGATTCCCGTTATAAATAAAATCACCATCGAATGCCGAAGCCGAACCGAATAGCTCGGAAGATTTCTGTAAGTTTTTCAGAATGACTCCGAATACCTCCTCCTGGGTATCATATTGGGGCGAAACAATGCCTTCGGATTCCCCTTTCAAGGCTTCTGAACAAGGAACATCACCCATAGCCATGGTAGCGTTATAGAAGACCAGTGCCTGCATAAAATAATCCAGTGCTTCGTAGGCTTGTTTTTTGTTTTCTGCCATGCCTTGATCGGCATGTACCAGGTCTACCATCTTCTTCGTGTCAATCAGATAGGCATAAGCATCGTAATTGCCGCGTTCGAATTTATTGTACATATACCATTCCATGTGTTCGGTAAAGCCGGTAGACTTCATCAGCCACGAGTCGCCAAATAGCCATTTGCTTGCCGGGCTGTCCGTCGTATTGAGAATGACTCTTGTCGCTAAAAAATCGGGAGTCACCATTGTCGGTGTATCCGGATTCAAGTTGATATCGTTGAAATCGCCGCAAGCAATCAGCATGACGGAGAGTAAGGGATAAATTATCTTTTTCATAATGATAGGTATTATAATGTCAAATGAATATTAAAACCGATATATCTGGTGGTCGGAGAGTTCAGGTTCTCTTTTCCGCGATCCGGGTCTGAATACTTGAACGCTTTGCTCCACATCAATAAGTTTTGCCCGATTATGCCGATCTGCACATTTTTCATAAGTAGTTTATCTGCGAGTGGGGCAGGGAAGGAATAGTTCAGCGCCACTTCGCGCAGCTTGACGAAGGAGGCATCGAGGATATTCTGGCGAGGCTGGTGATCCCACGGATTTTCATTATAAACCATGGTGTAGCTCTGGTATGATACGGGGATATCGTTCGGTGCAAATGTACGGGTATCTTGCAGCATCCGACCGTAAGCATCGTATGAGGCAGATCCGTTCACTACTTTCGAACCTGGGGCGACGTAATTCTGCTTTCCGTTCACTACCTCGTCGTAGCGCCACTGATTATCACTATCCGGATGTGATCCTGCATGCCATAATGCCTGTTCTGTCCATGAATACATCATACCTCCCAAACGACCATCTAATGAAATACTCAGATTGAAATCTTTATATCTGAAGCTGGAACTGAGACCCAGGATCAAATCCGGATCGCTGTTTCCGATCACACTTTGATATTTATTCTTGACAGGCAACCCTGCCTGATGAACGATATTTCCCTCGTGATCGCGTTCCCAATCGTAGTAGAAGAATTTATCGTAACGTTCTCCTTCTTTGATGCGGGGGTCTTTCGAACTGTACACCGGATCGAGTTTGTCGTAATACCAATGGAAAAATGCTGCATTCAATGCTCCTTCCCATGTGAAGTCGCGATTCACGACAGGTTTACCTCTGAGAGTAAACTCCATGCCTCGCTGCCGGATTTCTTCTGCAGTGTTCGTTGTGATTTGTCCGAAGCCTGAGCCTGTCGATATTTTGGATGAGATCAGTCGGTCGTAGCGTAGCCGATTGAAGAGCGTATAATCGAATCCTAACCGGTTATTAAAGAAACGGAAGTCTGTACCGAACTCAAAGGACGATTCCGTTTCGGGCTTGATATTCGGATCACGCAAGGTGGTCGGATATGTTGCAGTAGACAATCCGTTCCACACATCTGTTTCTACAGAATATATCCGGTTCAGTTCATACACTTCCAGATCTCTTTTGGCTACTGTCCACGAGGCGCGGATTTTCCAGAAGTCCAGGATATCTTCGACCGGATTCCAGAGAGCTGTCGGGATCATGCTGCCTGATACGGAAGGGTAAAAGTAAGATCTTGAAGAAGAAGGGAGCGTTGACGACCAGTCGTTACGTCCGGTGATGTCGAGATAGATCGTACTTTTCCATGATAGACCTGCTTTTCCATAGATACTGTAGAGTGCTTTCTCACTTATTTCTTTCGAAACGTTCGGTCGTTCTACCGAAGCGTTCAGGGAGTAGAATCCCGGCACTGAAAGCCCGCCACGAGTATTACTTGTGAACGAAACGGTTTTATACCAGTAAGACGAGAGACCGGCGATTAGATCAATACCAAAGTCGTTATGGGAATAATCTCCTTTCACGATGAGGTCGTTATTGAAACTGGATCCGTCGTGTTGTTCATATCTGTAATATCCGCGTTTCTGACCGCTGTCACCGATCGACTGGCGGTAGTCCTCATCATTGTTGTAATTATCGAAACCCGAACGGAATATGACAGAGAGATTCTTCATAAAATCGTATGAGAGCGTAACGTTCGTTGTAAACAGATTTTTATCCTGCTGATGAATCCGCTCATTCATGATATAGTAAGGATTATCATACCATGCTTCGAAAGGCCAGTTTTGCTTCCGGTCTTTGACTTTCCAGTAATTTTTGTAGTCGAATACATCGTACTCCGTTCCGCTCCATATCAACATGTTATAGAAGATATTGCCATTGCCGTAATTGACTCTCGGCATATTCGGCACTTTTTCCTTTTTATAAGAGAAGCTGGCGTCAATTTTAAAGTTGTTGTATGTGATGTTGCCGTTGCCTGTCAGAATATATTTATTCAGGCTTGTATTAGGATAGGAACCTCGTTCGTGAACTTGTGTTCCCGAGATACGAAAACCTCCCAGTTTGCCGGCCTGCGAAATACTCACGTTTGTATTGGTAATAATACCCGAGCGGAAGAAGTTCGAGATATTGTTCTTTCCTCTCGGTAGCAAGGGCATCATTTGCTGTTCCATCGTCAGCGGGTCATACTGTTTTACTTCGCGACCATCCATGTAGTTTCCCCATACATAACCGCTGTTGTATTCTAATTGTCCGTAGTTTCCCGTACTGTACGACGTTTGTGCTTCCGGAATTTTCAGATAGCCCATTCCGGCCATTGTATGATTCGAAATATTGACAGTCAGTGTGCCGGACTCACCGCTTTTTTTCGTTGTGACCATGATAGCGCCTGCACGACCACGCACACCGTATAAGGCTGAAGCCGTCGCACCTTTCAGTACATCGATACTTTCAATATCTTCGGCCGAGAGATCGTGTAGAGTTATATTTCCATAAGCGACACCATCTACCACGATCAGCGGATTTTCCCCACGCAACATAAGCTTTGGTTTTTCCGATATTTCGGAACTGTTATGAATAGCCAGACCGGCAATTTTACCCGTCAGACTGGATGCCACATCGGTCCCTTTCACGGCAGAGAGCGCCTCCCCTCCGATTTTCTGCACCGAGTAGCCGAGCGCTTTTTCTTCCCGTTTGATACCTAAAGCCGTTACCACTACTTCGCTCAGACTTTTCGTATCTTCAATTAGCACGACGGTAAACGACGTTTTATTTCGTGTATCAAGTTCCTGCGTGTGATAGCCGATATAAGAAACAATAAGGGAGGCATGATTGGAGACAGATAAGGCGAATCGTCCGTCGTGATCTGTTACGGTGCCATTCGTCGCCGTGCCTTTTTCGATAATGTTTGCTCCGATTATTGGCGTGTTCGATGCATCCATGACGACGCCCGTCACAGCTTTTCGCCTGTCATCCTGTACTACCGTTTTTGCCGATAGCTCTTTAGGAGATAAGATGATGTTTTTGTCCAGAACCTTGTACTGAATGTCCATGTCGGCAAATAATCGGTCTAATACGTAAAAGATATTTTTTCCCTCGCTTTTAATGGTGACCACACGCGCCATATCTATCCGACGGTTGTTATAAAAGAAGTGGAATTCAGACTGTCGCTCGATTTCGTCCAGGACCTCCTGCATCGTGCGGTTTTGTGCATTCAGTGTCAGGAGCGTTGATTGTCCATCGTTTTCCGCCGCTCGCATTCCTCCTGCGCAGAGCAACAGGCAAGTTATCAACACAAGCCCTTGTAATTTGCACTGTAACAAATAGCACGACAGGATTCCGTGCCTGATTTTCCGGTCTGTTTGTTTGTTTTTCATGTTTTTGGGTAAATCATTATAATATCTGTGTTAAAAAATCTCTACGATTGTTTTCTCTTGTGCCGCATCCTCCTTCCTCTCCGGCTCAATTATTCGATACCGAATACCCGAAGAGATACGGAAATGTTCCAGAATAAGCGGTAGTTGTTGCGTATCGAAGCGTCCGGTGTACGAATGTTCGTATAATTTATTGTTTTTTACATCGAACTGAGCGTTAAAACGTTTTTCGAGGATTCTTAACGCATCTTTGAACGGGGTGTTACGGAAGATGACCAAACCGTCTTTCCAAGCAATCTGTGTTTCGGGGATTATTGTATTGAGAATTAAATGCTTCGTCGTTTTGTTATATCGGACATATTCGTCCGGATTCAGCACGATAGACGCTTCCCCGTGATCGCCCGATGGGTACGTGAAGCGAACAGAGCCGGAAACCAGCGTGGCGTTGACTAGTTCATCTTTCCGATAAGCTTCCAGATTAAACTCCGTGCCTAGTACCTCGACCTTTGCTCCGGAAGAGGTGTGTACGATGAACGGCCGGTTGCGATGTTTACGTACCGAGAAATATGCTTCGCCTTCAAGATCGACTTCCCGACAGTGGCCTGTGAATACACTCGGATAAGTTATGCGTGAGTCAGCATTGAGCCAGACCATGCTCCCGTCGGGAAGAGTGGTTGTTGCCACCATGCCCGGAGAAGTGTGTAGTTCTACATTTCCGATTGTCTTTTCGGGGAGATGCTGGTAAAGTAGCACACAAAAGAGCGGAATGAATAAAATAGCGGCTATCCTTTGTGTCCATCGCCCGACCGTGCTCAGACGTCGCCATACGATCTTGCGACGGACATTTCTCAACGCTTCTATCGTCTTTGCTTCACGAATTGTCCTCAGTACCTCTGTACTGTAATATATATAATGTATATCGCGAGTCAGTTGCTCATTAGTTTCCGATTGTGCAATCCATGTTTCCACATCGACTTTTTCCTTTCCGAAAATCTTTCCGGAAAGATATTCCAGCAAAATCGCCTCATCGATCTTATTCCCTGTTTCCATATTATGAAGACGATTTACATGTCAAATATCCTAAACTTGGTCGTTCGTTGGGAGGGATATTTTTAGGGAAGCTAAGATTTATCTTCGTCTTTTTATCGTATTTTTGTGAAAGAAATAAGAACATGAGAAAGGATAAAGGTTATAGAATATCGGACGAAACACTCTTTTTGCAAATCCGTCACGGATGCGGGAAATCTTTTGATGCACTTTTTATAAAATATTATCCGGTGCTATGGGCTTATACGCGGCAGTTTATCGAGCCGGAAGATGGCGAAGAAGTAGTACAGGATGTTATGGTCTGGTTGTGGGAAAACCGGCGGCAGGTTTCGTTTGAAACGTCGCTGAAGAACTATTTGTTCCGTGCGGTACGTAACCGTTGTCTCTCTTTGATTGATCGCAATGAGCTGAAACGAAAAGTATACCATATCGTCCATGAAAAGATGTCATCGCACTTCGAAAATCCCGATTTCTACGACTACGAAGAGTTGACCCGACGGATCGAAGAGGCTTTGACACGTCTTCCGGAAAGTTATCGCGAGGCTTTTGAGCTAAATCGCTTCCATCAGCTTACGTATAAAGAAATTGCTGAGCGGCTGAATGTATCGCCCAAAACAGTTGATTATCGTATTCAACAAGCTTTAAAACAATTGAGGGTGGAGTTAAAAGACTTACTGCCGATTCTTTTTCTCGTCCTATAACAACCCGTTATCGCGCAGCCATGTGTCCGCTTCGGCGAGCGCTTCGGGTTTTCCGATGTCTATCAGGCGAAGGCCGTCCTGCACGTAGGGGCAGATCGGAGCTTTGGCGCAGACTGAAAGATAGAAGTTGATGATTGAAAACTTGCCGGTCCATTCTTCCATCAGGTCGAAGATTTTGGGGGAGATGACATGGATACCTCCGAAGGCATATTCCAAGTATTTCGACGGGTCGAACTGCGGATAGTGCGAGCGTACCTCCCCTGTGTTGCGGTTACGCCAGCCGTAGAGACGATGGTCTTTTTTCTGCCCGAAGAGCAGTCTGCGTGCGGTCTGGCGGTGGCTTACCACAAGCGTGGCCAGTGCATCCGATGTCAGATGATGACGATAGAGCGCTTCCAGATCGACATTTGAGAAGATATCCACATTATGCACCAGAAACGGTTCGTCGCCCTTCAGAAACGATTGTGCCTGTTTGATTCCGCCTCCGGTATCCATCAGATAGTCACGTTCGTCCGAGATATCGATGTGAAGCCCGAAATGACTCTTTGAGGTGAGGAACTCAATGATCTGTTCGCCCAAATGATGAATGTTGATGACGAGATGGGTGAATCCGGCAGCTTTCAGCTTCAGGATAATATGTTCGAGCATAGGCTTCCCGCCGACGGGTAGCAATGCTTTAGGCGTCTCGTCGGTCAGCGGTTTGAGACGTGACCCGAGCCCTGCGGCAAAAATCATGGCTTTCATTTTTCTTTGGGCTCAAAAGTCTCTTCTATGTTCTGCTCACGGTGAATCAGCCGCACTTTAACGTCGTACTTCTGATGTAAATGCTCGGCCAGATGTTGGGCTGAATAGACGGAACGATGTTGTCCGCCCGTACATCCGAAAGAAACCATCAGATTCGTAAATCCACGGTCTATGTATCGTTTGACGGATGCATCCACCAGCGAGTATACATGGCCGAGGAAAGTAGTGATTTCACCATCGTCTTCCAAAAAACGGATAACCGGTTCGTCCAGACCCGTGAAATGATTGAATCGTTCGTACTTACCGGGGTTATTGATGGCCCGGCAATCGAAGATAAAGCCTCCGCCGTTGCCGCTCGGATCGTTCGGGATTCCTTTTTTGTAGGCAAAACTCACGATCTTTACTTCGAGCATGCGTTTGCGGTGTTCTTCCGAGAACTGTTTCAGTTGAATCAGTTGTTTCAGAATAGTGCAGAGGTACGGATATTCCGGATAATCTTCGTGTAGCAGTTCGCGCAGATTCTCTAACGCATACGGTACGCTTTGAATGAAGTAAGGTTTTTTCTCGAAATAGCCGCGAAACCCATACGCCCCCAATACCTGTAGGGTGCGGAACAATACAAACTGTCTGAGCCGGTTGCGGAATGCCGCCTCATTCACGTCCGTATATTTTCGGAGTGCCTGAATATATTCGCCGAGCAGCTCTTCCCGTAGCTCGTTCGGATACCGCGCTTTGGCCTGCCAAAGAAACGAGGCTACATCGTAATAGACCGGCCCTTTGCGTCCTCCCTGAAAATCGATGAAATAGGGTTCTCCGTCCTTGATCATCACATTACGTGACTGAAAATCGCGGTACAGGAAAGTTTCTTCCGAGTCGCGTAACAACATACGGCACATCTGTTGGAAGTCGTCTTCGAGTCGCGCCTCCTGAAATTCGAGACCGGTGGCTTTCAGAAAGCAGTATTTGAAATAATTCAAATCCCACATGACCAATCGGCTGTCGAATTCGGGCTGCGGATGGCATCGCGAAAAGTCGAACCCTTGCGCACCGGTGTACTGAAACGCCGGCAGCATCCAGATCGTTTTCTTCAGTAGCGCCCGCTCTTCCGGACTGAAGACACTGCTCTGCCGTCCTTTCTCGATGGCGTGAAAAAGCAGCGTGTCACCGAGATCCTCCTGCAGATAGAAACGTTTGTCGTCGGAGTGGGTGTAGATTTCAGGAACAGGCAATCCCTGCTGCCTGAAATGATGCCCCATATAGATAAAAGCTGCATTTTCTTCGATAGAGGTGCCGCATACCCCGATCAATGAGGTCTTGCCTGCCAGCCGAAAATAACGCCGGTTCGAACCTGACGAAGGAAGTTCTGTTACTTCGCTTGCCTCCGTACCGGTTTGCAGGCGATATAGTCGTTTTAATTCATCTGTTATCATTACGGGACACGAAGGTACGGCAAATTATTGGAAAAAGAAAACGGATAGTATGTTTTTCAACAGCAGAAGTTGGGACAGGGGGCTTGAGACATGCGGTAAGAAGGCGGCAACTCCTTTTAAACATCTGCTTATGGTTACGAAAAAGCGGACGTTTCCAAATTAATCATTAACTTTGCACGTCTTGAAAATAATAACTCGATGAAAAAGTTAATTCTATCACTTATGACAACCGTACTGTTTACTGCCTGCGGCAACAAATCGCAGACTGTTCATGATGAAGCTGCAAAACAACAGGAAATCGACTACACGGTCGATCGTTTTGCCGACATCGAAGTACTTCGCTACGAAGTCCCCGGATTCGAAGCCTTGGCTTTGCAACAAAAACAGTTGCTTTACCATCTCTCGGAAGCCGCGTTGATGGGCCGCGATATTCTTTTTGATCAGAATTGCCGTTACAACCTTGCTATTCGCCGCTCGCTCGAAGCCGTGTATCAGGAATATAAAGGCGATCGGAACGACGCGCAGTTTAAGGCGCTGGAAACATACCTTAAACGCGTATGGCTGGCTAACGGTATCCACCATCATTATGCCGAAGACAAATTTGAACCGACGGGTCTTACGCCGGAATTCTTTGCGGAATGTATCCGTCAGGTTGATGCGGCCCGCTTACCCCTTCGCGAGGGACAGAGCGTGGAGCAGTGGCTTGAAGAAATCACGCCGGTCATCTTCGATCCGAAGGTGATGCCCAAACGGACCGTACAGAGCGGTGAAGGCGATATCCTTCTGGCTTCGGCAAATAATTACTATGAGGGCGGCATCACACAGAAAGAAGCGGAAGATTTCTATGCCCGCATGCGTCTCCCGAACGATACGATGGCTGTCTCCTACGGCCTCAACAGTCGGCTGGCTAAGGTAAACGGCGAGCTCGTTGAAAAAGTCTGGAAAGTTGGCGGATTGTATACGCAAGCGATTGAACGCATCGTCGACGAGTTGCAAAAGGCCGTGGCCTTTGCCGAGAATGACGCACAGAGAGCCGTTATCGAGAAGCTGATCGAATATTACCGTACAGGCGACCTCAAAACGTTCGATGCCTATGCCATCCTCTGGGTGAAAGACCTTGCGTCGGAAGTAGACTTTGTCAACGGCTTTACGGAGACATACGGCGACCCGCTGGGCATGAAAGCAAGCTGGGAGTCGATTACGAACTTCATCAATCGGGAAGCGACGAAGCGTACAAAAATCATCAGCGAAAACGCGCAATGGTTCGAGGACCATTCGCCGATGGACAAGCGTTTTAAGAAAGAAGAAGTAAAAGGTATCACCGCGAAAGTGATCACCGTGGCAATGCTTGGAGGCGACTGTTACCCGACAACGCCGATCGGCATCAACCTGCCGAATGCGGACTGGATACGCAAGCACTACGGCTCCAAGTCGGTGACGATCGAGAATATCACGGAGGCCTACGACAAAGCGGCGAAAGGAAACGGATTCAAGGAAGAGTTTGTGATCAACGATGCGGAACGCGAACGGATCGAGCAATACGGTTTCATTACCGACAACTTGCATACCGACCTGCACGAATGCCTCGGACACGGCTCGGGACAGCTGCTCGAAGGCACAGACCCGAATGCGCTCGGAGCATACAGCTCGACCCTTGAAGAGGCGCGCGCCGACATTTTTGCGCTGTACTATCTGGCCGATAAAAAACTGCTCGAACTGGGGCTGTTGAGCGATCCCGAAGCTTACAAGGCCGAATATTACAAGTATCTTATGAATGGCTTGATGACTCAGCTTGTGCGCATACAGTCGGGCAAAGACATCGAAGAGGCACACATGCGAAACCGGCAGCTTATTGCCCGCTGGGCTTACGAAAAAGGGAAGCCGGACAATGTCGTCTCATTCGAGAAACGTGACGGTAAGACGTTCGTTGCCATTAACGACTACGAAAAGTTGCGGACGCTCTTCGGCGAGCTGCTGGCGGAACTTCAACGCATCAAGAGCGAAGGTGATTTCAATGCCGGCAAGCAATTGGTGGAAACGTATGGCGTTAAAGTAGACCGGGCCCTTCACGATGAGGTGCTGGCACGCTATCAGCGTCTGAACCTCGCTCCATACAAAGGGTTTGTCAATCCGGTCATGAAGGAGGTTAAGAATGCACAGGGCGAAGTGACCGATATTACGCTCGATTATACCGAAGGGTATATAGAGCAGATGCTGCGGTATAGCAAGGAATATTCCTTCCTGCCTACATATAATTAAGATTGACGGATTGATTGTTTACTTAAAAACGATAAGAAAAAGAAATGACTCCCGATCTGTATGACTTCGAGAAAATGAAAGCTCGGTTTTCACGCTATCTGATTGAAAAAGGGATGCGGAAAACAACGGAGCGTTTCATGATTCTGGATCATATCTGCCGGATTCAGGGGCACTTCGATGTCGAGATGCTGCACAAACAGCTTGACGACGATCATTTCCATGTCAGCAGGGCCTCCATCTACAACACGATCGAGACCCTCATGGATGCGCATATCGTAATCCGTCATCAATTCACCGCGCAACTGGTACAGTACGAGCTGCACGATGCAGCCGCAACTCATCACCATGCGATATGCAGTTACTGTGGGGCGGTCAAGGAAATCAAAGACGAACGTCTCTCGGACGGAGTATCGCGTTTACGTACTCCGCGGTTCACGTACGAGTATCATTCGCTCTATCTTTACGGGATCTGTTCGAAATGCAAATTCCGGATGGCACACCGGAGCAAAAAGTCGGTCGCTACGTGAGAAACGGAAAAACAAACAAAAATAATATAAGAAGATGAAAGTAGATGTTCTTTTAGGTTTACAATGGGGCGACGAAGGTAAAGGAAAGGTCGTTGACGTATTGACACCGTCTTACGATGTGGTCGCACGTTTTCAGGGAGGCCCGAACGCCGGACACACGCTCGAATTCGAAGGAAAGAAATATATCCTGCGCTCCATCCCGTCCGGTATTTTTCAGGGCGGTAAAATCAACATCATCGGAAACGGTGTCGTGCTCGACCCGTTATTGTTCAGGGAAGAAGCCGAGGCGTTGGCCGCCAGCGGATACGATATCCGGAAACAACTGCGTATCTCGAAGAAAGCTCATCTGATCATGCCGACGCATCGTATCCTTGATCGTGCCAACGAAGCGGCCAAAGGTACCGGAAAGATCGGCACGACCGGCAAAGGCATCGGCCCGACCTACACGGATAAGATCAGCCGTAACGGCTTGCGCGTAGGGGATATTCTCCATGATTTTGAAAAGAAATATGCCGAGGCCAAACGTCGTCATGAAAATATGCTGCGTGCCATGAACTACGGATACAATATGGCCGATCTGGAAAAACCGTGGTTCGAAGCACTCGAATACCTGAAGCAATTCGAACTGATCGATAGCGAACATGAGATCAATGAATACCTGACCGAGGGCAAGTCGGTACTGGCCGAAGGGGCGCAAGGCACGATGCTTGATATCGACTTCGGTTCTTACCCGTTCGTTACGTCATCGAACACCGTCTGTGCCGGTTGTTGTACCGGACTCGGCATTTCTCCGCGAAATGTTGGCGAGGTGTACGGCATCTTCAAGGCTTATTGTACGCGTGTCGGAAGCGGTCCGTTCCCGACGGAGTTGAAAGACGAAACGGGCGAAGAGATGTGTCAGCGCGGATGCGAATTCGGCTCTGTTACCGGGCGTAAACGTCGTTGCGGATGGATCGACCTCGTAGCGTTGCGGTATGCGATGATGATCAATGGCGTTAGCCGGCTTATCATGATGAAAAGCGATGTGCTCGATACGTTCGATACGATCAAAGCATGCGTCGCCTATCAGATCGATGGGAAGGAGGTGACCCGCTTCCCCTTTGAAGTGACGGAAACATCAACTACTCCTATTTATACGGAGCTGCCCGGATGGAAAACAGATATGACAACGATGAAAAGTGAAGACGAATTTCCGGAAGAGTTTAATGCCTATCTCTCTTTCCTTGAAGAAGAGCTGGGCGTTCCCATCAAGATCGTATCCGTAGGACCTGACCGCGAACAGACGATTATCCGGTATACCGAGTGATTTTCCCGCATGCGTTTTCGGCAGGTAACTGACATTTTGTCGACTGGCACTGTTTTTGCATCAGAGCCAGTGATGATATAGTATTAACTTCAATTGTAGAAACGATGACGATGTATTCTTTATATTGGGTGCTCTTTATCGGCATTGCCGTCATCAGCTGGATTGTATCGGCCCGGATGCAGAGCAAGTTTAAAAAGTATTCTCAAATCCCGATGCCCAACGGCATGACGGGGAGAGAGGTGGCGGAAAAGATGCTGCGCGAAAACGGTATCACGGATGTGAGGGTGATCTCGGTGGCCGGTCAGCTGACCGATCATTACAATCCGGTTACCAAGACCGTCAACCTCAGCGAGCCGGTTTACGCAAGCAACAGCATTGCCGCTGCTGCCGTAGCGGCACACGAATGCGGGCACGCCGTACAGCACGCAACGGCTTACGGTCCTCTTAAGATGCGTTCGGTGCTTGTCCCTGTCGTCAGCTTTTCTTCCAATATCGTGCAGTGGGTACTGCTCGGAGGCATGCTGATGTTGAAAGCTTTTCCGCAGCTGTTGCTGATCGGCATCATCCTGTTTGCCGTGACGACGCTGTTTAGCTTCATCACCCTGCCGGTCGAAATCAATGCCAGCAGCCGTGCCCTGGTATGGCTGAAAACAGCCGGTATCACGAATTATCAGACGGACGGAATGGCTAAAGACGCCTTGCGCTCGGCGGCTTATACGTATGTCGTTGCCGCACTCGGCTCGCTGGCCACCCTTTTGTATTACATCCTGATCTTTTTAGGAGGAAGACGAAATTGACGAATGGCACAGAAACCTTCTATTCCGAAAGGAACGCGCGACTTCTCGCCCGAAGAGATGGCCAAGCGTAATTATATTTTTAATATGATTCGTGACGTGTATCATCTCTACGGCTTTCAACAGATCGAAACGCCCGCCATGGAAAATCTTTCCACCTTAATGGGGAAGTATGGCGAAGAGGGCGATCGTTTGCTGTTTAAAATTCTGAATTCGGGCGATTGTCTGTCGGGATTTACGGATGAGGAACTGCGTGAACGAAATGCGCTCAAGTTTACAGCCAAAGCTTGTGAGAAAGGGTTACGTTATGATTTGACCGTACCCTTCGCCCGCTTTGTCGTACAGCATCGCAACGATCTCTCGTTTCCGTTCAAGCGT
Organism: Tannerella forsythia; assembly: GCF_001006485.1. Classification (GTDB taxonomy): domain Bacteria; phylum Bacteroidota; class Bacteroidia; order Bacteroidales; family Tannerellaceae; genus Tannerella; species Tannerella forsythia. Next base: position 4,958 of record NZ_JUET01000104.1, on the reverse strand, counting down.
TACCAGATACAACCCGTATGGCGTGCCGACCGGCCGCAGAAAGGACGCTATCGGGAGTTCTATCAGTGCGACGGCGATGTCGTCGGGTCGGATTCGTTGCTGAACGAGGTGGAATTTATCCAGATCATGGACGAAGTGTTCCGCCGTTTCGGCATACGCGTGTGCATCAAAATGAACAATCGCAAAATCCTGACCGGCATTGCCGAGATGATCCGTGAGGCAGATAAAATCACGGACATCACCGTGGCGATGGATAAGCTCGATAAGATCGGTCTCGACAATGTCAACGAAGAATTGCGGAGCAAGGGTATTTCGGAAGAAGCGATTGCAAGGTTACAACCCATTATTGTCATGCAAGGCGATAACCGCGAGAAGATGGCCGTGCTGAAAGAGATGCTCGCCAGCTCCGAGACGGGGATGAAAGGGATTGAAGAAACGGAATACATCCTGAATCATATCGAGCAGCTGCCGCTTACGGCTACGCTCGAAACCGACCTGACACTGGCACGCGGACTGAACTATTATACCGGCACCATCTTCGAAGTGAAAGCACTCGATGTCGAAATCGGCAGTATCACCGGCGGAGGTCGGTATGACAATCTGACAGGTGTGTTCGGGATGGACGGTATGTCGGGGGTCGGCATCTCGTTCGGAGCAGACCGTATCTACGACGTGCTCAACCGGCTCGATCTCTATCCGGCCGATTCGCTCCAAACGACGCAAGTCATGTTCGTCAACTTCGGTGAGAAAGAAGCGGCTTATCTGTTGCCCGTTATGGCACGGGTACGTGCGGCTGGCATACGTGCCGAACTGTACCCCGAAGCGGCGAAGATGAAGAAGCAGATGGGGTATGCCGATGCGAAAAGGATTCCGTTCGTAGCCCTCGTCGGCGAAAACGAAATGGCCGAAGGAAAGATCAACCTCAAGAATATGCAGTCCGGCGAACAGGAATCCGTCGGTATGGATGAACTGATTGAAAAGATAAAATGACGGATATTTTAATCTGTAGTTTCAACCTGTCAAATCCGGTCACAACAGTCTGTTCGAACAGCACCAAACAGGCTAAATACAATGTCCGGAGGAATTTACACATCTAAAAGAGGGTGTGCCCAAACATAGCGTTTAGACACACCCTCAAAATTCTCCGGACACGAGTTCCTGTTATCTCCTTTTATTATCTTATCTCAAAGCAACACCCTGAATTCACCTCAAATGTTCCGTTAACGGACGTTTCTGGCGATTTGACCGTCAATTTTGCACGATTAGACACCGTTACATTCTGCAATGTAAAACCGGAACCGCAGCTCCGGGCAAATCGGTTGGACGATATGTTATTCGCCAAACTGTTTACGCAGTTTGCTGCCTGGACGGCGGCTTCGGCGTCTACCAAGCCGTACCCCACTTCATTATTCCAGGAACCGTTAGGATGAGCCGGCGTCGTTTGAAAAACGTAGTTGTCTAACTTCCGGCATGTCATTTCAATAATACTCCGGACTTCATGTTCGTACAGATGCGGATTAACGGATAAGATCAATGCGGCAATCCCCGCTACCTGCGGACAGGCAGCCGAAGTACCCCGAAAACCGACACGATAATCGCCGGCCGGACCGGGAGCTGTGTTTTTCCCTTTCTCTCCTTGCAAATCGGTCGTGTATACCCTTGTTGTGATTTCATTATTATCATCAGGACCAACAGGAGCGACCACATCCAGGTCTTTACCGTAGTTGGAACTCCCTACGCGTTTTCCTTTATTATCGACAGAACCTACAGCCATTACATTCGGAAGATTGGCAGGGTAGCGTACCCGAGGTTTTCCATCATTATGGGAACAAAAAACAACTACGCACCCTTTTCCACCTCTTCCCCGAAGAATACATTCGCTAATAACGGCATCATAAACATTTGAATTATACGATGATCCCCATGAATTATTAATAACATCAGCTCCAGATTGGTACGCATGTCTAAGGCCGGCTATATAATGTTCACTCCAACCTCCTCCTTCTGTAGCTGACCTTATCGGTATTATCTTACATTTCGGTGCAACTCCTACCACTCCGATGGAATTATCAACAGCTCCTACGACACCTGCGCACCATGTGCCGTGACCGTCATCACCCGTATAGCTTCCTTTGGAATTACCTCCGGTAGCATCATATCCGAGATACTTTAGCAGATTGGCTTCCAGATCGGGATGCGTTAAATCAACACCTTCATCTACGATGGCAATCTTGATATTACCGTTACCCTTGGTGATTCTCCATGCAGGCTCGATATTGATATCGATGCCCGGTATCCCTCCTTGCTGCCCCGTATTTTTGAATGTCCACTGTTGGGGCCAATACGTATTGCCTAACATCGCTTCCATATAAAAATTGGGTTCTACAAAATCGACCGTTCCCGTTTCATATACCTTACGGCATACGGACAGCATATCTTTCATCTTGCAGTCTAACGTCAGCAGAGATATTCCCGATGCCGGCAGAATCAGTTCTTGTTTTCTGATTTTACCGGATAATCCGCTTTTCCGGATTACGTTTTCTATCGTTTCTCCTTCGCAGGGTTTGACGAAAATACTGTTGGATAAAGCCAGCTGTGCAGCATTGTTATATTCCAGCATATAATAGACATCTTCTACCCTATCGGAGCGCATAAGTTCTTCATCCCGGAATCGATTCGGGTCGACCTTCGCTTTTACCAAACCGTCGGACAGCCTATCCAACGATTCGAACTTGAATTGCCGAATAGCCCGGTCCTGCCAATCCTGCGATTTCGTCTTAATGACAACGAGGTCTTTTCGAATCTTAAACACTTCTTTTTTCCCATCTTTCGAATAGAAAAAATCCGATTGGGCAAACAGACTCGTTGCAAGAAGTGCAACAAATAGACATAGATATAATCGTTTCATAACTTTACTTTTTAATTATTCTGCTTTCTTGAAAGTCATTAATACCTGGCCCGGATATTCAGCCGTATAAGCACAGAAACAATCCGTTTCAAATTCGGAATCGCTTATCGCATGAAAAAAAATTTTTTGCTCCGATCCTACTCCGGTAACATCTTTCAGCATAATTGCATGTTCGGTATCGAATATCTCATAATGATATGTTTTTACCGGAAGCCCGGGTTCCATCAGTTTGAGTATTTTCCGATCGATAAACTCGATTTTCACTGATTTCCCACCAAGTATCGGATAAGTATGTGCATACATTCCCAATTGCAATACCGGTTTCGGCTTAGGCCCGGTTGGCACAATCGAAGTCAGCTCCATCGTTCCATGCTTCTTACCTAAACTGTCTGTTTCGGTCCGTACAATACCACTCAGCCGCACATTGACTTCTGTGATCGTATCTAATGTGTTCTTATAAACAAATTCTCCTTTCCACTCTTTTACGGATGCCGGAAGATTTTTTACCTTACACAGAACAGTTTCTCCCTTTTGATCCGTATAGCCGAAGTATGTATTTCCTTTATACGAACCGTACGGAGGGTAATGTATCAGCATATTTTCGGGATTGGCACGCCATACGTGCTCGACATCGCTGCCCACCAAGGGTGAAACCACAATCCGCAACCTCGTATCCAGATTTTCAATCCTGATACCATCATCCTGTTTGTCCGGACCGTCTTCTTTTCCACACGACTGCCATGCCGTAAACAGCAACAAGATACAGAGGTGTCTGATAAATATAGTAGATTTCATAATGTTTTCTTACGGATTCATTAATTTTTTTGAACTTAAAACAGCGCCATTTACCATTAATCGATAGAAATTTACTCCCTTGGCAAGATCGGACGCATACAAGGTAATATAACCATTCTTCCCGGATGTATCGAGAGGAATCGTTTTAACAACGGCCCCACCGGTCGAATAAACTGCGATAGAAGCCTGTGTTGTACCTTCGGGTAATTGATAACTGATTACGGTACTCCCGTCTACAGGATTGGGAACATTCTGAGACAGATATTCACCGTCCTCGGAAATTTTTCCTGCCGTATTATCGGAATAAGATGATACGCCTTTCTTCAACGATATACCCTGATTGCCGTTTTGTTCTAATTTCTCAACCCTTTCTTGCAGGTCTTTGATAGCTTCTACCAATACGGGGATTAGTCCCGTATAGTTAATCGAAAGGGTTCCTTCCGCATTCTCATCGACAAGTTCGGGAAATAATTCTTTTACCTCCTGAGCAATAAACCCATATTCCCGTATGTACTTGTCTTTTTTTACTTTATTCAGTTCACTCAATGCAGACGGTGCATCCTGGGCTCTTATTTTCCCGGTCTCAACCATTCTTGCTATTTCTGCCGCATTGTCTTTTTCCGATTCAACCAGTTTATCGTACATCTTTCCATTCAGTCGCTTCATGTTATTCACATAAACAGAGCGCTGTTCTCTCATGTTCTTAATGTTTCTCTTTTTCGTCTCGTCCGATGTAATCAATAACCCGGCCGACGTCCATACCTGACCGTTGACTTCCAATTTGTAAGTAGACGGCTTTCTGCCGACTCCGACATTGCCGTTGTCTCCAACGAAGAGCTTGAAGTTCGGAGAAGCCTGATTAGGTGTCCAAAAGTTCAAGCCTCCGTCCCAATACTCAATACTATGATTGGGGCCGAGAAAGAGACCCGGGGAAGCAGCCGAAGCCACCGAAGTGTAGTTTGCAGGCCGTGGCCCTACAAAAAGATGATTGTCTCTGAATAACAATTGCGCCTTGGCAGAGAAAACACCTGCTACCATAAAAAACATTACTGCGACGGCTGTTGCCACGCTCATTCTCATTCTAACGTTCGTTTCCATCTTTTTATTGATTTAAAATTAATAATGCCTCAAATTTAGATAAAATCCTCGAGATTTTACACCGGGCAGATAAAAACACAAGGCCGACGCTCTGTTTTCTGTCCCCTCCTCTGCGTGTTCTTAGCCACAATTTTACTATCTTGGAGGAAAAAAATTT
>NZ_JUET01000103.1 GCF_001006485.1 Tannerella forsythia | reverse complement strand
TACGCCGTATTGCCGGCCTCCACTGTGCCGCGGCGCTCTATAACCCCACCCTCGTAACGCATCGATTCAGCGAGAGAGGCTCTCCCCGAACCGGAACTTCCCAAAATGGTGATGTTCTTGCTTTCATTTGTTTGATAAACTTTCATATTATTCTTCTTTTAATAATTGACGCAAGTTAATTTAGAAATGACTTTCCCGTCTGTTTTTAAATTGTCTCAAAATAGACATTGTTCTTTAACCTGCCGGCAAAAAAAACCATGATTAAAAACATTATTCTGCAACTCAACCCTTTTGATTTCCTGAAAAACAGCATTTTTATACCCTTTTTATCCATAAACTGCTTGGATGGAATTTATTTTCATGTCCCTTTTTTTGCCCAA
>NZ_JUET01000102.1 GCF_001006485.1 Tannerella forsythia | reverse complement strand
ACTGTCAGCAAGAACTCGTCCGGCTCTGCAAAGAACATTACCCCAAACCATACGAACGCCTGCAAACCATCCCCGGTGTCAAGGAACGCGCAGCCACGGCAATCATTGCGGAAACAGGGGTTGATATGAAGATGTTCGCTACGGCGGCAAGCCTTGTGGGATGGTGCGGTCTGAAACCGCGTAACGATGTAAGCAACGGGCGTTTCAAAAGCAGAAAAGTGACACACGGAAACAGATACCTCAGAC
>NZ_JUET01000101.1 GCF_001006485.1 Tannerella forsythia | reverse complement strand
GGTTAAAAAACTTAGGACGGTAGTAATATTATCCAAAGTGATGGCAAAAAGTATCCCTGATAAGCAATTAATAATCAGTCGTGCAAAAGTCGTACTTTGGATAATATTTTACTTGCGATAAGAAAACCGATCAATCAATAGATAAGCCTTGGATAAGGATGTTCCTCCCTTAAATACGATTTGCTGACTATAAGAGCTCTTGGATAATGTACGAAGTATTTCTGAGATATAATAGTCTTTCTCTATTAACTGTACAGGGATTTTCAAATCCTCGGAAGAGGCCTGTACAAGATCCATGAATGACTCAGGATCTAAATGTAGGTACTCTTTTATTGTATGTTCCATTGATTAGAAACTAAATTTGGTGATAGTCCGATTCTAAATCGTGTAAGCGGACTTAATGTTTGATATAATGTGGTCGCAAGTAATTCGTCGGTTAGCATAGATCCCAACAAAGCTCGCGTGAGTGGAGAGTATTTCAATGCAAGTTCTACCAGTTGCTTTTTCTCCACCTTCGCATATTCATTGACTTTCTTCTTTAGGAGAATATACGACTTGTCGATAGTCGTATCCGGTATCTTCTTAATCCATTTCAAGCAGTCCAGTAGACGTAACATTTCGATATTATCCCGACTAATAGGATTTTTCTGTAATACAAAACGGATAGCATATATCCCTCGCTTTCCGTTTCGTTTAGGAAAGTTGGTTCCTACTTCAAGAGTTGCAGACTGCTGGGTTGTCAATCCGAGCAAGTTGAATGCATAGAACCCTGTCAGATAGCCTATAGGGGTATCGTTGTCGTATAGTAAGTCACGGAATCGTTCTTCCATAGATGGACCGACAACACCAAATCGAGTTCGCTTAGGTTTGTAATAGTTTCCCGGGCTGAGTCGTTCGATCTCTCCCTCTTGAACCAGTCTTCCTAAAGCAACTACAGCCGCATTTTGTTCTGCACGAGGAAGTCCTAAGTCTTCCAGTCGGAAAACTTTTCCCATCTCAAAACTTGCAATCTTGTTTTTAATGCTCTTACTTGTCATGCTGCTTGTTCTTTTTGCAAAGGTAGTCATTTTGTTGTGTAAATGCAAGTATTTACACAACAAAATAGCCTAAACAGAAAAGAAGAGCAATTACCATTCATCACGTTTTCGCAGCATCTCATCGATCTCTTCACGCAGAAACAGCAAACGTCCGTTGGCTTTGAGATAGGGTATCTTCCCTGCCCAAACCCAGTTGTAAATGGTCTTCTGCTCCACCTTTAGGATTTTAGAAACATCTATGATGTCCAAGTATTCAGGCTTCAAAGGAGGTCGAACAGAGGTGTTTATGACTTGTTCCTGTAAAAGAAGCATTTGATCAAGTTTCTCCTCCACACACATCAGGCGCTCAAACAGATGTTTCTGCCAGACATCATCGGGATTAAAGTCTAAGTATGGCATAGTTCCCCTTTTTGGTAGTTACCATTGCTATCTTGTGCCAAGATACGTTGTTCTTTCATATAGGCGATGTACTTCTTTGCCGTGCGATCCTTGATTTCCATTTCTCGCATCAAAACCTCACAAAGTTCTTGATAGGAAAGTGTGATTTTGTTTCGGAACGCTTCCTTGACAACGGCTATCAGTTCATCGGTCTTTCGTTTCTCCTTGTCTTCTTTCGACTTTTCGCCACGATAGACGTGCATATCAGCCTCCTTATCCCAGCCGAAAAGCATCATCGGCACATCGAGAGGACTGCCGTCACGTACTTTTATAGCCTTGACAACAGAGTATTCGGGATTGTCGTCAGTTTCTATGGATAGAATACCCGCTGCCTTGCGTTGCAGTTCGGAGCCAATATGTCCACGGAGTTTAATCCCATTCGGGACAAAATGCAATACACAGATAATGCAGGTGTTATAGATTTCAACCAAGCGATAAAGTTCGTCCACAATAGCAATAAAATGAATAATAGGAGGATTGTGCAAAGGTCTCAAGTAATTTGTAAAAATGACGCGAAAGGGGCTTTTGAAGGCTCTTTGCTTCGCTTACCTCTTTATCTGTCACGGATGAGAATTTTATACGGTTGTTTACCGATTACCACTACGTATACTCCGGGAGTCAACGGTCGGACGTGCTCTCTGGCTCGTAAGAGCAAAGTTTGTATTCTCAGTGTGTCTATGCTGCAAATGTAGACCGTTTCGGCACGCGGCAGGAGGATTCGGACGGCTCCCGGGACAGCGTGAACTCTCTGAGAGCTCGTCGTAGAACCAGTCGTAACCAAAGGCTACACCCCTCGTCATCTCGGCTCCATCGAGGCAGTGCTCCGGGTTCCAATTGGAGAATCGGCAGACAGTCAGCATGTCTCGCTCCACCTTCCGAGCGTAGCGTTTGTCGCCCGTCATGCGATAGGCGTAGGAGAGGTAGAAGGCGTGTTTCCACATCTCGCGCGATACTTTCAGCATGCTGACACCTTGCATCTTGCGCTCCAAATCGGGCCCCTTGAGTAATACGTCGCACTCCCGGAGAATCAGGTTGTGCATTTTCTGCCATTCCGGATGGTTATCGATCATCTGCTTAATTTCGTTTTCCTCACCTTTGAAAAGCAACAGACGCGGATGGGGGGTGGTTCAGCAGCGGAATTTGGGGGGAAGCGGCCGGTAAGGCTTGACTGCAAACGGCGGTGAAGAATCCTATCCACAGGATCCACAGCAAAACGCGAGTTGTGTTCTTTTTCATTGGTTTGTCGGTCGGGCTGTTGGCAGCTTTTTTTTAAAATTAAACATATTTAAACGTTTATTCTTCGCCGAGGAACGGGTATTCGTAGGTTACCGGTGGCACGAAAGTCTCTTTGACACAGCGCGGATTTGTCCAGCGGATCAGGTTCAACGGACCTCCGGCCTTGTCGTTCGTTCCCGAAGCGCGTGATCCGCCGAACGGTTGCTGAGCGATGACCGCTCCGGTAGGCTTGTCGTTGATGTAGAAGTTGCCTGCAGCGTAACGCAGTTTACGAAACGCTTTGTCGATGGCATAACGATCGCGTGAGAAGATCGAGCCGGTAAGCCCGTAAGGTGATGTACGGTCGCACAGTTCGAGCGTTTCTTCATATGCATGATCCTCATACACGTAGATCGTAATGACAGGTCCGAAGATTTCTTCCGTCATCGTTTTGAACGCCGGATTCGTCGTCAGGATAACGGTCGGTTCTACAAAATAGCCGACCGACTTATCGCCTTTTCCTCCGAAAAGAATTTCGGCGTCCGGCGCTTGTCGGGCATGTTCGATATATCCCATGATGTTGTCGAACGATGTTTCATCGATCACGGCATTGACGAAGTTTGTGAAGTCCCGTACATCGCCCGTCTTGATCTCTTTCAGCATGTCGCCCACACGTTCTTTGACTTCTTTCCACAGCGAGACGGGGATGTATGCACGCGATCCGGCCGAACATTTCTGTCCCTGATATTCGAAAGCTCCGCGTACGATCGCTGCAGCTACCTCGTCGGCCGGTGCTGACGGGTGTGCGAAGATGAAGTTTTTACCGCCCGTTTCGCCGACGATCCGCGGATACGACTTGTATGCACCGAGATGTTCGCCGATCTGACGCCAGATGGTATTGAATGTTGCCGTAGACCCTGTGAAGTGGAAGCCTGCAAAGTCGGGATGCGAGACGATGACCTTACCGATGACACTTCCCTGACCGGGGATAAAGTTGACTACGCCATCGGGCAGTCCGGCTTCACGGAAGACTTTCATCAGAAGATAGTTCGAATGAATGGCCGTGGTCGACGGTTTCCAAACCGCCACGTTACCCATCATGGCCGGAGCCATGTTCAGGTTTGAAGCGATGGAGGTAAAGTTAAATGGGGTCAGCGAGAAAACAAAGCCTTCGAGTGCACGGTATTCCATGCGGTTCAGGATGCCTGCATCCGAGTAGGGTTGTCCGGCATAAACCTGTCCGGCATAGAATGTGCTGTAACGCAGAAAATCGATCAGCTCGCACGGGGCATCGATCTCAGCTTGAAAAGGATTCTTGCTTTGTCCCAGCATCACGGAAGCATTCAACAGATAGCGGTATTTTGTTGCAAAGAGTTCGGCTACTCGCAGCATGACTGAGGCACGTTCTACCCAGGGAAGCTTCGACCATTCACGATGCGCTTTCATCGCAGCATCGACAGCCATCTGCACTTCTTTCTCGCCGGCCTTGTGGTATGTGGCCAGCACGTGGTGATGATCATGCGGCATGACGACCTTGCCGGTATTTCCCGTGCGTATCTCTTTTCCTCCAATAATCAGAGGGATGTCCCATTCTTCGGCACTTAGTTGCGTTAAAGCTGCTTTCAGTGCTGTTTTTTCACTTGTGCCGGGGGCATACGCTTTTACCGGCTCATTGCCCGGGTTCGGAAACTTGAAAATTGCATTATCCATAACGTGTGTTTTTTATGTGTTTTCATTCTGCCTTAGATTCGTTCGATGACTTTTTCGATCAGTTGAATCAGGCTCGTTTTATAGTCCGTGTTCATGTTTTTATCTACCCGTCCGGCGATGATGCAGCAGACCGTCAGGGCACGATGTCCCATCAAGGCCGACAGTCCGGCTAATGCTGAGCTTTCCATCTCGAAGTTGGTGATGCGTTGCCCTTCGAAGTCGAACGCTTCGATTTTCCGGTTCAGCTCCGGGTCGGTTAGAGGGAGGCGTAGCGAGCGTCCCTGTGCGCCGTAGAAACCGTTTGCCGCAATGGTGATGCCGCGTTGAATGTCGTCAAGCGTAATCTGTTCGAGCAGCGAAGGATCGGCCGGCACGACGTAAGGACGCAACCCGTCGATCGTCCAGTCGAGTTGCCGAAGCAATTCCTTCTCGAACGTCGTATCACGTATCTGCTCGGTTTGATCGTAGAAATAGATGACTCCGTCGAAGCCGATTGCGCGACCGGCAGCAACATACGTGCCGACGGGTACTGACGGTTGCAGCCCGCCGCTCGTTCCGATACGCACCATGGTCAGTTGACGGAAGTCGGGCTTGACCGTGCGTGTCGCCAGATCGATATTGGCTAATGCGTCGAGCTCGTTCAGGACGATGTCGATATTGTCTCCCCCGATACCGTGCGAAACGATGGTGATGCGTTTACCGTGATACCGACCGGTGATGGTGTGGAATTCACGACTCCGGACATCGCATTCCTTCTCGTCGAGATATTCTCCGATCATTGTCACGCGTGCCGGATCGCCTACTAAGATGATGCGGTCGGCCAGCTGTTCGGGTCTCAAATGCAAATGGAAAATACTTCCATCGTCGTTGATGATAAGTTCCGATGGCAGAATCATGGTTGTCTTCATACGAATTTCTCCTTATTTTTTTAATGTGTTGTTTTCGGCATTACGCGCCTTTTTTTCCCATTCTTTCACTTGTTTGCGTAGCTCGTCAAGCCTCTCTTCGTTCTTCAGGATCACCGGTTTTAACTGGGCTCGAGTGTTTTCGTCTCCCTTGGTGTAAGCGGTATAGTCGTCAGTCAGCCGGTCTTCGAGCATTCCGATTTGTTTCTTCAGCCCCTCCGCTTTTTCGTAGAAGGCTTTGGCATCCGCGTTGCGAATCTCATCCCATGTAAAATAGACGGTACGGTCGTTTACGATAAACTCGATCTCTTTTTCCGCTTTTTTTTCGCGAGAAGTGCTTTCTGTTTTGGCCGATGTGATGAGGGCCGTATAGTTGCGGCCGTCGGCCCATGTCTCCTTAATCGATTTCAATGCAGCCGAGCGACGAAGTTTTTCTGCGTTAATTCCTTCCGGTATCCGTTTTCGTGCAGCATCGGGGACGAACAGGTAGAGGCAAACCTTTCCTTCGGGCTGGTTTCGATCGGAAGCAAACCAACCGACCCCTTTGGCCTCGTCGATGACCATCATATAATCATTGGCAAGCGAATTAAACGGCATACTTAGTTGCTCGGGTGAGAGGAAACGGCTCCCATCGATGCTGTAACGCGTGATAAACAAGTCATATCCTCCAATCGATCCGTTTCCTTTCGATGCAAAATAGAGCGTACGCCCATCGCCTAACACAAACGGGTAGTTGTTATCGGCCGAATCGTTAGGGAAGATCGGTTTTTCGTCGGCCCAGTCGTCCATCAGTTTGGACTGGGTGAATAAGGCGAATGTTCCGTTCTTTTTGCGGCCGTAGTAAGCCCGGTCTCCTTTCGGAGTGACGTACACAGGTGATGCGTTTTCGCCCGAAGCAGGAAACACGTTGTCGTAAGGTCGTATCTCGCCGTTGTCTTCGTGCAGGAAATAGGTTGAAAGCAGCTCTTCCTTATCAACGACCATGCTGTCGATTACCTGTACGAGCTCTGTATTATCCCTCATGCGAAGCATCCGTTCGGTCATCTCCAAGAGAGCTTCGTAGGGCTCGGTATCGACGTTCTTTTTCGCTATCAAGGCAATATAATCCTCCCACATCGGCACTGCCTCATCGAAGCGATACGTGTCGGTGTAGAGAAGCGCAAGATACCGGTACGACTCTGTGGCTTTCCGTTTATTTGCAACGAGCAGGTGCTTCTCGGCCGTATCGAGGTCGCCCGTCTCATAACAACATACGCCATACCATAGATTGTAAGACGAATTATTGGGCGATTGGGTGACTAATCGTTCGAAAGCCGGTTTGGCATCCTCGTAATGCCCTTCGTTATACAGTTTCTTGGCTTGATCGAGGCTCTGTGCATTCGCTCCGAACGTGATGCCGGCGAACAGGATCAGTCGGGCTATTTTTCCCGTTAATGATTTCATACGAAAATAAGTTGCAAAATTGTTCGATTCTCCAAAGATAGCCATAAATTTTTATCTACGGTTATTTTATGGCCAATTTTCATCTTTCACAGTCCATTTTCTGCGAGGAAAGCAAAGATTCCCTTTGTATCATCGGGGTGAAACCATCGGATGGATTCATCGCGCTTGAACCACGTCATCTGTTTGCGAGCGTATACGCGGGTGTTACGTTTGATTTTGGCGACGGCCTCATCGAGTGAACAGCGACCGTCGATGTAAGCAAACAGTTCTTTATATCCGACGGTGTTCAGTGAGTTTAAGGCTCTATGCGGGTAGACTCGTCGCACCTCGTCCAGAAGGCCGTTGGCCATCATCCGATCGACTCGCCGGTTGATCCGTTCGAACAGTTCTTCACGTGGGCGTATCAGTCCGATTTTCAGAATACGGAAAGGACGCTTTTTGACGGTCTTTGTGCGGAACGAGGAATACGGTTTACCCGTCATACGGCAGATCTCGACGGCATGAAGCACGCGTCGGTGATTTTTCCGGTCTACCTCGTCGTAATGTAGCGGGTCAGCCTGTTTCAGTTCGTCGAGCAGAGGCGTGAGTCCGTGCCGTTCGTACTCGTTTCCGACCGCTGCGCGGATATCCGGTGTGACGGTCGGGATGTTGTCGATCCCCCTGCATACGGCGTCGATGTACATCATTGATCCGCCGGCCATCAGCACGGCTCGATGTTGTTTGAAGAGTGTTTGCAGAAGTGCCAGCGCATCTTCTTCAAAGCGGCTGGCGCTGTAATAGTCGGTCAGCTCGAGTAAGCCTACCAGATAATGTGTCACGGCAGCACGTTCGTCTGCCGTCGGTGCGGCCGTCCCGATAACGAGCTCTTTATAGAGCTGTCGCGAGTCGGCCGATAAGACGGGAGATTCGATGCGTCGTGCAATGCGAAGACTGAGTGCCGTCTTACCGACACCGGTAGGGCCGAGTAAGACGACGAGCGTATTCATTGTTGTTCAATAGCGTTCGTCGTAGGGAGCTTCCATCGACTCTTCATCAACTCCTTCGGTATCGCCGGCGTTATCCAATTCATCGTCATTAAACTCCGCATCGCCATAGAAGTCTTCACCCAGATCGAGGTTTTTCTCAATGCCAGCCTCTAATTCACCGGGTGAGAGGAACTGCACGGGTGGTTTTCCGACAGCCAGCGAGCAGACGGCTTCTTTGAGATTCTGTCCGGTGATGATCTCACTGAGTTCCATAAAGAAAGCACGCTCCGTCATGTAGTCGAACACGTACAGCAACTTCTGATGTTCGTCTTCAAGCAGTTCTTCGAGCGGCGTATCCTCCATCAGGTAGGTGTCTACTTCGGCCGGAGCCCCCATGTCAATCAGGGTGATTTCATTTTTCTTGCTCCAGTCGTCATCGCAGATAAAGAACGAGCACATCTCGTCTTTTCTGTATTTGACGGCGTCTGCGATTGCATGGTGCAAGTCGAGGAATGTCGCTTCCGAGCCGATCTTTATCTCGCGCCTAAAGTCGTTGGTTTCGTCTGACAGTAACAAAAAACGGTATACCATAATATTTGATTAATAATCTTTTATTCGTCAATAGAGCCTCGCACTATCCCGCGTTTGGACGACTTGATAAAGTTCAGAATCAGGTCGCGTTCTTTGCTTGCTTCGTATTCTGTTTCGATGGCCAGCAGGGCATCGGTATTGTTCAGTCCGCGTGTATATAATGTTCGGTAGATGTCTTGAATCAGGAAAACCTGCTGGTTGGTAAAGCCGCGCCGGCGAAGTCCGACAATGTTGATGCCACAGTAAGCGATCGGGTCGCGTCCGATAAGCGTATAGGGCGGAATATCTTTGCCTACGCGCGATCCTCCCTGTATCATCACATGTTGTGAGATACGGGTGAACTGGTGCACGAGTACACTGCCGCTGAGTATGGCGAAGTCGTCAATCTCCACTTCGCCGGCGATTTGTGACGCATTTCCGATGATAATGTTATTTTTCAGAATACAATCGTGTGCGATATGCGAGTAGGCCATTAATAAACAGTTGTTTCCAACAATAGTCTTACCTCTCGAGGCCGTACCTCTGTTGACGGTCACACATTCACGCACGGTCGTATGATCACCGATTTCGGCAGTCGTCTTTTCTCCGGCGAACTTCAGGTCTTGCGGTATTCCGGAGATCACGGCGCCCGGGAAAATATGACATCCTTTTCCGATGCGTGAACCTTCCAGAACGACGGCGTGCGGGTAGATACGGCAGTTGTCGCCGATCACCACATCTTTTTCGATGAATGCAAACGGTTCGACGGTTACATTCTTCCCTATTTGGGCTTCGGGATGTACAACGGCTAAGGGAGAGTGCATGACTTATTTGTTTTTAATGATTTGAGCCATAAACTCAGCTTCGCACACCACTTTTTCGCCTACGAAGACGTAACCTTTCATCGTTGAAACGCCTCGGCGTATCGGCGCCAGCAGTTGGAGGCGAAAGATGAGCGTATCTCCCGGCACGACTTTCTGGCGGAATTTCACACCGTCAATTTTCATAAAGTAGGTAGAATAACGATCCGGCTCGTCGACGGAGTTCAGTACGAGCAGTCCGCCGGTTTGCGCCATGGCTTCGACTAACAGGACTCCGGGCATGACTGGTTCCTGCGGGAAGTGTCCTTGAAAGAACGGTTCATTGACGCTTACGTTCTTGATACCTACAATATGATCACCTCCTATTTCAATAATCTTATCGACCAGCAGGAACGGGTAACGATGAGGGAGCAGTTCGCGGATCCGGTTGATGTCCATCAGCGGTTCTCGGTCGGGATCGTAGATCGGAGCTTGCACATTGTTGAGTTTGATGTCTTTGCGAATCAGTTGGGCCAGCTGGTTATTGATCTTATGTCCGGGACGAGTTGCGATGATATGTCCTTTGATCGGCTTTCCGATGAGAGCCATATCGCCGATCACATCGATCAGTTTGTGTCGTGCCGGTTCATTCTTGCTGGTCAGCGGTTTGTTATTGATGTATCCGAGTTCCTGCACATCTTTACGGGGCAGTCCCAAAGCGTCGGCCATACGGTCTAACTCTTCCTGAGGCATTCTCTGATCGTAAATTACGATGGCGTTATCGAGGTCGCCGCCTTTGATCAGGCCGTTTTGGAAGAGCGTGTTGATTTCGCGCACAAAGACAAATGTACGCGAAGCAGCCAGTTCGTCGGCGAAGCGGTTGAGATCTGTCAGTGAGGCATACTGGTTGGAGAGTACGGGCGAATCGAAGTTGATCAGCACATTGACGCTAAACTTGTCATCGGGAAGGATGACGAGAGAAGCGCCTGTCGCTTCATCTCTCACTTCGATTTTGCGACGCACGATGTAATAGTCGCGTGGAGCATTCTGTTCGGTCAGTCCGACACTCTTGATGCCTTCGGAGAAAGGGAGTGCGCTGCCGTCGAGGATAGGAAATTCAGGCGCGTCGACTTCGATCAGGCAGTTATCGACTTCCCACGCGTAGAGGGCAGCCATCGCATGTTCGATGGTGCTGATCTGTACATTGTTTTTACCAATGACCGTGCCCCGTTGTGTATGGATCACGTTCTCGGCTAACGCATCAAGGACAGGTTGTCCTTCGAGGTCGGTACGTTTGATCTTGTATCCGTGATTTTCGGGGGCAGGCTTGAACGTGATATGGATGTCCAGTCCTGTGTGAAGCCCTTTGCCCTGCAAGGAAAATTCGGACGCGAGTGTCTTTTGCTTATGCATCGTATTGTCTGTTTATTGTTTTTTCTGTTTCAGTTCGTCTATTTCTTTCTTCAGCCGGTTCAATTCAAGGTATATCTCCGGTAATTTACGGTAGATAATACCCGAACGGAAGAAGTTTTTGATCGGTATGGCAGGTGAGCCCATGACGCGGGAGCGGGCTTCGATATGACTGATGATCCCGGACTGCGCTCCGATTTGCGTGTCGTCGCCGATATTGATATGTCCGCCGAGGCCTACTTGTCCGCCGATCATACATCGGGCACCTACCTTCGTAGAACCGGAGATGCCTACTTGAGCCGCCATGACGGTGTTTTCGCCAACTTGGACGTTGTGCGCGATCTGGACGAGGTTGTCGAGCTTAACACCTTTACGGATAACGGTCGAATTCATCACCGCGCGATCGATGGTCGTATTGGCTCCCACTTCTACATCGTCTTCAAGCACGACATTACCGAGCTGCGGAATCTTTTTATACTCGCCGTTTTCAGGGGCAAACCCGAATCCGTCGGAACCGATGACGGCCCCGGCGTGGAGAATACAGTTTTTGCCGATGACGCAGCCGTTGTAAATCGTGACGTGAGGATATACAATCGTATGATCGCCGAGCGTCACGTGGTCACCGATATAAGCGTGCGGGAAGATACGGCATCCCTCACCGATGGTGGTATTTTCGCCGATGTAGGCAAACTCTCCCACATAGCCATCTTTCCCGACATTGGCCGAGGCAGCGATAAAAGCCGAGGCGGCAGTACCCTTCTTCGGCTCGTTCCGCTGTTCTACCACGTTGAGCAAGGAAGCCAGCGCGGCATACGCATTGGGCACTCTGATGAGCGTCGCCGCTACAGGTGCCGAAGGACTGAAATCATTGTTAACCAGAACGAGGCTGGCTTGGGTACCGTAGATATAATGTTCGTATTTGGGATTGGCCAGAAAGGTGAGTGTACCCGGCTGTCCTTCTTCGATCTTTGAGAAATTATGTACCTTCACGGCCGAATCTCCCTCTATCGTCCCGTTTAGAAAATCAGCTATTTGTTGAGCCGTAAACTCCATTCGCTTTATTTGTTTTTTATGTAAATTAAAGTCCACAAAGATACTAAAAAATTGAAACTGCCTATATTTTACGCTGAATAATTGCTTTTTCGCGGCGGATATTTTCCGCCGTTACGGGCGTGGGGCATACGGTATGTGTGCATGCTTTGCGGATGCATACGATGTATGGAGCATTACGGGTCTAAGAAAAGCTCGACGGCATGGTCGTAATCGAGGTATTCTTCCGCGCCTTCGTCATCATTATATCCGGGACGGTAGAGGTAACACTTTCTTTCTTTGATATCGTAAGAGAAAAAGCCGAGGGTCTCGATTCTGGGGGCATCGTCGCTGTCGAGAAAGAGACGTGCGCTGTACGTTGAACTTTCACCATCGTCCGGTGTACTGTCGAACATGATGCGTACATACATTCCAGGATAATCTTTTTTCGCATCGCGATACATTTGGGTCGAGAAGAGAAGGCACGAAACGATATCTTCTTCACTCTCGGGCTTGGCCATGAACGAAAATTCTTTCACTACACGGGCCTTGAGGCGTTTGTTCGTGACGTCGTCACTCTCACAGTAGATGTTCCATTCGTCCGATTCGTCTTTGCGGAAGTAAAGCAGGCCTTGTACGACGCTCTCTTTACCGTCCTGAAACGTTATTTTGGAGAACGACGAACGGTAAATCGCGTCGGTCAGGCGTTCCACCTTGATGTCGCCGTCGATGCGTTGTGCGAATCCGGGATGATTCTTCAGATACCTTTTTTTCAGCCTGACGGCTCTCGAGGGTGAGACCATCGTCCCGTAAAGATGGAGATGATACGCGTAGAGCGGCTCCAGTTCGGCCAGTCGGGCGGCTGTATGCGCGTCGTTCCATGCGTGTGTCAGGGTGCGGAGCTGTTCTTCCGTATCATGCTGCCCCCGCATCGAAAGAGCAGGCAGCATGAACGCGATGAGCAAAAGGAATATTCGATGTTTCACAGATGTTGCGTATGTTGGATGAATCAATTCGGTTATGTGAACTTTTCGCGTGTTGCCTTACAGGTATTCGTCCAGATAGCTGGCCATTTGCTCCTGCACGACTTGTGCTTCACAACGGGCGGCTTCGGCAAACGCTTCCGTCCGGTCAGCGTACAAAATAGCGCGCGAGGAGTTCACGATCAGTCCGCATGTCTTGTTCATTCCGTAACGGCATACTTCTTCGAGCGAACCGCCCTGCGCGCCTACGCCGGGAACGAGCAGGAAGTGATTCGGGGCGATGCGGCGAATGTTTTCGAACATCCGTCCCTGTGTGGCTCCGACAACGTACATCATTTGTTCGTCGTTGCCCCATTGCTGCGACTTGTGCAAGACGCGTTCGAAGAGCTTTTCCCCGCAAGCGTCGTCCGTCAATTGAAAATCGTGTGATCCTTTGTTCGACGTGAGGGCAAGCAGAATGACCCATTTGCCTGCGTAACCGAGAAAAGGCGTAACACTGTCTTCGCCCATATACGGGGCGATGGTCAGCGCGTCCACCTCCGTTTCTTCAAAGAATGTACGGGCATACATGGCCGATGTATTTCCGATATCTCCCCGCTTGGCGTCGGCAATGATGAATTGATCGGGGTAATGCTCGCGCACGTAGCGCACCGTTTTTTCAAACGCCATCCAGCCTTTCACTCCGTAGCATTCGTAAAAAGCCAGATTGGGTTTATAAGCGATGCAGTACGAAGCCGTGGCATCGATAATGGCTTTGTTGAAGGCAAAGATCGGATCGTCTTCTTTCAACAGATGCGGAGGGATTTTTTGTAGATCCGTATCCAGTCCGACACAAAGAAAAGACGCCTTGTGCCGAATATTCTCAAATAATGTTTGTTTGGTCATAGTCATTTTGTCAGTTTATTCAATTTATATTCGGTTTGATGGATGGAGAAGCGGCTCTACAACTCGCTGTCTTTTATCCGTTCGGCATTTTCGGCAACGATGAGGCGGTCGATGCAGTCCTGTATATCCCCGTTCATAAAAGCGGCGAGGTTGTAAATCGTATAATTGATGCGATGGTCGGTGATGCGCCCTTGTGGGAAATTGTAGGTGCGGATTTTGGCAGACCGGTCACCTGTGGAGACCATCGTCTTGCGACGCGAGGCAATATCGTCGATATACTTCTGATGCTCCTTGTCGTAAATGAAAGAACGCAGACGGGCGAGAGCACGTTCCTTATTCTTCGGCTGGTCGCGCGTCTCGGTACATTCGATGTGGATTTCTTCCACGATACCGGTCAGCGGGTTCTTCCAGTTGTAATTCAGACGCACACCGGACTCTACCTTGTTGACGTTCTGTCCGCCCGCGCCACTGCTGCGGAACGTGTCCCAGCGGATTTCTCCCTCGTTAATCTCGACATCGAACTCATCGGCCTCGGGAAGCACGGCTACCGTAGCGGCCGATGTATGCACTCGTCCCTGCGTCTCGGTCTGAGGTACGCGCTGTACGCGATGCACGCCCGATTCGTACTTGAGGACGCCGTATACCCCGTCGCCGGTGACGGTGAAGATGATTTCCTTAAAGCCGCCCGACGTCCCTTCGTTGCAGCTCGATACGGCAATTGTCCAGCCTTTCGTCTCGCAGTATTTCGAGTACATCCGGAACAGATCGCCGGCAAACAACGCTGCTTCATCGCCTCCTGTGCCGCCGCGAATCTCCACAATCGCATTTTTCGCGTCTTCCGGATCGGCGGGAACGAGCATCAATTTGATTTTCTCTTCACACCGGGGGATTTTCTCTTCACATTCGGTCACTTCTTCACGTGCCATCTCCTTCAGGTCGGGATCGCTCTCGCTCATCAGGATGCGTTTGCTTTCGTCAAGGTTGCCCAACAGGTTTTCGTACTCCTTTTTAGCCGCGATAAGGTCTTCGAGACTTTTGTACTCTTTCGTCAAACGAACGAAACGCTTTTGGTCGGCGATGACTTCCGGGTCGGTAATCAGCGTAGAAACCTCGTCGAAGCGTCCGGTAAGGCCTTCGAGTTTCTGAAGCAGGGAATGATGATCTGTCATCTAAATAAAAGGTATAATGATGATGAAAAATGAAACATGACGGAGGCTCTTACTTTAATATGTAAACTCGCCGAACTCGCTTCGGATGATTAACTCTTTCTTTTCTCCCGGCTCGACGCATCCTATCACCTGCGCGTCGACGCCGAACGATTTGGATACGGCAATCACCTCGTCTGCTCTTTCGGGTGCGAGGTAAATCTCCAGTCGATGGCCCATGTTGAACACTTTATACATCTCCGCCCAGTCTGTTCCGCTTTGTTCCTGTATGATGCGGAACAATGGCGGAACGGGGAAAAGGTTGTTTTTTACGACGCGTACCTGATCCACGAAGTGCAGGATTTTTGTCTGCGCACCGCCCGAGCAATGTACCATGCCGTGTATCTCACCACGCATCGTATCGAGCAGCTTTTTTACTACCGGCGCGTACGTGCGGGTGGGAGAGAGCACCAACTTCCCGGCATCGAGGGGTACGCCGTCTATGGTATCGGTCAGCGTCATGCCGCCCGAGTAGACCAGTTCGCGAGGTACCGCCTCGTCGTAACTTTCGGGGTATTTTTCGGCCAGATAGCGGGCAAAGACATCGTGCCGCGCGCTCGTCAGACCGTTGCTCCCCATCCCTCCGTTATACTCCTTCTCGTAAGTGGCTTGTCCGAACGATGCCAGCCCGACGATCACATCGCCGGGGCGTATACGTGCATTATCAATCACATCGCTGCGACGCATGCGGCAGGTAACCGTACTGTCGACGATGATCGTGCGTACCAAATCGCCGACGTCGGCCGTTTCACCACCGGTGGCATAGACGCCTACGCCCATATCGCGCAGCTCGTCCAGCAGCTGGTCCGTGCCGTTGATAATGGCTGAGACCACTTCGCCGGGGATAAGCATTTTATTTCTGCCGATCGTGCTTGATACAAGGATATTGTCGATCGCGCCTACGCAGAGCAGGTCGTCGATATTCATAATCAGCGCGTCTTGCGCAATACCTTTCCACACGGACAGGTCGCCCGTCTCTTTCCAATAGAGATAAGCCAGCGATGACTTGGTTCCGGCGCCGTCGGCATGCATAATGTTGCAATACTCCGGGTCTCCGCCGAGAATATCGGGGATAATCTTGCAAAAGGCTTTCGGGAAGATGCCCTTATCAATGTGCCGGATGGCGTTGTGTACATCTTCTTTCGATGCGCTTACGCCGCGTTGCATGTATCGTTGATCATTCATCGTTTATGTTGTTTTTTAGAGGTCGATGTTTGTTGGGTTGCCCTTGGGGCCGTTTTTTTCGTGACTGCCCCGGGCTTGGCGGGCCTTCCTTTAGTTGTCGTGTCCCGAACTTTCGAACCGGTTGCCTCGGCTGCAGGACGGGTTGCCGACTGCCTCAGAATCACCGGCGGATCGGTTTCTTTCGCCGTATCGAAGTAATACAGCCCGTATTTTTCAATTAGCCCGATCAATTTGACGGCGTAGTGCGGATCGGTCGCGTAACCACATTTTTTCAAACCGTGTGCCCAGGCCTTATAGTCCGTTGTCCTTAACCGGAAGAGAGGTTTGTAATGGTCTCGTCCGGTGAGAAAAAGAGAATGGTCTTCGAACGATTCTTCTACTCTCACATACTTTCGAAACGGTTCCTGCTTCAGATCGTCGTCTTTGTGGATGCAAGGCCCTTCCCAGTTCTTACATTTAATTCCGAAATGGTTGTTGCCTGCCAGTGCCAAATAGCTCTGCCCCGCGCCCGATTCCAACACTCCCTGCGCCAAAATAATGCTAGCCGGGATGTTGTGCTTGCGTTGCTGTCGGATAGCCGTCTTGTAATAGGTCCGGATATACTCTTCGCAGACCGACGGGCTGAGTTTCTCCGGCGATGGTGGAAGCAGCGTACCGGTCATACAGCGTACCGGCCCTGTGACAAGAATTCCTATTAACCACGTGTAATAATATGAGCGAAAGCGATGCAGCATTGGTCCGTTATCTGAGTTTAAGCGTTTCTCCTTCTGCCGGAACATAATCCGGGTCTTTGCGATTGAGTTTGTAAAGGCTCTTCACGCGTATACCATAATATTGCGAAATGCTGTGCATGGATTCGCCCATCTGTACTTGATGGAACAGATTCGGCATTTCGGCCTTCTTCTTTTTCTTTTCCAAATAGATGATGTCGCCTTGACGGAGTGGAAAATCTTCGCGTACTTCGTTGTATCGTGCCAGCTCCTTCGTCTTGAATCCGAGATCATCGGCGATTTGTGCAAACGAGTCGTCATAGCGTGCAATGGTATAAATCAGTCCGTAGGTCTTGTAAACATTTCGCGGGAGCAATCTTTCGCCATCGTTGGCAGAAGATATTTTGGGTTGTACCGATTCTTTCTTGAGTCTCTTTTTCGATGCTTCTTTCTTGGACGAGGAGGCTTTCTTTCCGCTTTTCCCACCCATGTCGTAAAGATACAACTCGTAATCTTCGATCAGTTTGATGAGTTTGTTGGCATAGGCCCGATCGGTTGCATATCCGCATTGTTGAAGTCCTTTAGCCCATCCCCGGTAGTCTTTTTTATTCAGTAGAAACAGTTTGGTATAGCGTGAACGTTCGGCTAAAAAGCGGGAATGATCTTCGTATGAGTCCGTAACCGAACCGTATGTGCGGAAGCATTCGTTTCTCAAATCGTCGTCATGATACGTCTTTTTACCTTTCCAGTTGTTATGACATTTGATGCCGAAGTGATTATTCGCCTCTCTGGCCAGCTTTGCCCGACCGGCGTCCGACTCAAGAATTGCCTGAGCCAGCTTGATGCTGGCCGGAATATGATATTTTTTCTCTTGTTCGACAGCCAAATGATTGTACCGATCGATATACTGTTCATACGATGCGATCTTACGTTGCCCTGAGGCCTGCCAAATAACCGTAAGGCCGGTCAACACAACGAGCGTCTGTCGGGTATATTTGTTCATAGTCAATATACTTTCTTCGGAATTAAGAATGCAAAGGTAAAGAAATAAATCGAAATATGTTTTGTCGGGAAGGGGCCGGCTTTCGTTGTACGACCCGGAGAACGCTGCTTCGTTCGGAGCATATACGAGTCTGTTCTGTGTTTTTACCACAATGCAAAAATAACAGTTTTCATGCTAAAATGCCTGAAGGCAGTCTGGCGGAGTTGCATAATTATTGAAAACAACGTAGTTTTGCAACCTAAAAAATATTGTATAGAGAAAACACATGAAAAAGAAATTCGTTTATTTGTTAGAACTTTGGGTGATGGTTGTGGCTGTACAGGCACAGATTTTGACCCCTGTTAAATGGAAAATCCAACTGGAAGACTCTGAATTTGCAGAAAAGACTGTGACATTCACGGCAACGGCCGATCGGGGCTGGCATATCTACGATATGAACTTACCCAAAGGTGGGCCGATTTCGACTTCGATCACCTATGAGACACTCAGAGGCGCCGAGTTACTTGGGAAGCCTGTGCCATCGATGGCTCCCAGCGTTGTGCATGACGAGCAGGCATATCCCGGTCTCGAACTGCGGTGGTATTCGGGAACCGTGACATTTACGCAGAAGATCAAAGTGACCGATCCGAAAGCATTCAAGATGGTCGGGGAAGTGGAATACATGGCTTGCAACGATGAGTCTTGCTTGCCTCCCGAGACGGAGTCGTTTACGTTTGATTACAGACACGTAAAAAAAACGGCACAAGCAGCCGAAGCGACTCCTTCCGATACGGTGGTCTCCGAAGAGCTTGCCGATGGGACACAAGTAGACGGCGAGGGAGCCATGCAGGCACTCGAACTCACTCCGGCGATGCGCAATGCCACAAGGACAGCCACCCCGGATGGCGTACTTACCCTTAGACAAGAATTGTGGACACCGGTGATCAATGACCTCAAATCGTTCGGAGATGCGACGGTCTCGGCCACCGATACGTCATGGCTTTATATTCTTCTGGCCGGATTTGTCGGTGGATTGATTGCTTTGCTGACACCTTGCGTTTGGCCTATGATACCGATGACGGTAAGCTTTTTCCTCAAACGTAATAAAAGTCGCCGGAAAGCGATCCACGATGCGCTGATTTATGGCGTTTCCATCATTGTCATCTATCTCACGATGGGACTCCTTATTACCGGGGTCTTCGGAGCCAGTGCTCTGAATGATCTTTCGACGAATGCTGTCTTCAATATCATTTTCTTCCTGTTACTCGTATTGTTTGCCGTGTCATTCTTCGGGGCGTTTGAGTTGGTACTCCCGGCTTCATGGACGAACAAAATGGACAGTAAGGCCGATTCGACCTCCGGCATTTTGAGCATATTTTTCATGGCCTTCACGCTGGCGCTCGTTTCGTTCTCCTGCACAGGCCCGATTATTGGGACGTTGCTTGTCGAAGCGGCTTCGCAGGGTACGAGCATCGCTCCAGCTATCGGGATGTTTGGCTTTGCATTGGCGCTCGCCATTCCTTTTGCCCTGTTCGCAGTGTTTCCGAACCTGCTTCAGAACATGCCAAAGTCCGGTGGATGGTTAAACTCGGTGAAGGTCGTTCTGGGCTTCCTCGAACTGGCCCTCGCCCTTAAATTTCTCTCCGTGGCCGATCTTGCCTACGGATGGCGAATCTTGGACCGCGAAGTATTTCTCGTGTTGTGGATTGTGATTTTCGTGTTGCTGGGGATCTATCTGCTCGGAAAGCTCAAACTTAAACACGACAGCGATCTGCCTTATCTTTCCGTACCGCGACTTTTTATGGCGATTGTCTCGCTCGCGTTTGCCGTTTATATGGTTCCCGGGCTATGGGGAGCGCCGCTGAAAGCCATCAGCGCTTTTGCTCCGCCACTCTATACCCAGGATTTTAATTTGTACGAAGATGAGGTACATGCCGTTTATGACGACTATGAAGCAGGGATGGCTTATGCCGCATTGGCAAATAAACCGGTATTGATCGATTTCTCCGGTTACGGATGCGTGAACTGCCGGAAGATGGAAGCTGCGGTATGGACAGATCCGGCCGTCAAGAAACTCATTGACGAGAAATTTGTGTTGATTACCCTGATTGTCGACGACAAGACAAAGCTCCCGGCTCCGATCGTCATTGAAGAAAGCGGTAAGGAACGTAAGTTGAAAACAATCGGTGACAAGTGGAGTTATTTGCAGCGTCATAAATTCGGGGCGAATGCACAGCCGTTCTATGTAATTCTCGATAACGAAGGGAAGCCTCTCTCCCCCTCGTATGCCTTTGACGAAGAGGTAGCCAAGTATGTAGGGTTCCTCGAAAACGGCCTGCGTCACTACCAGCAGAAAGGGAAGTGAGGATGAGCACAAGAGAAGAACGTTTGGAGGCTTTCGGGCGTCTGCTTGATGTCATGGACGAATTACGTGAGAAGTGTCCATGGGATCGAGAGCAGACGAACGAAAGCCTCCGTGCCAATACGATTGAAGAGACTTATGAGCTGAGCGAAGCGATCCAGAAAAATCTTCCGGCCGAGATCGAGAAAGAACTCGGTGATCTGCTTTTGCACATTGTCTTCTATGCCAAAATAGGCGAAGAGAAGAATGAATTTGATATTAAAGATGTATGTAATACGTTATGCGACAAGTTGATATTTCGTCATCCCCACGTTTTCGGCGATGCCATGGCTGAGAACAGTGGGGCTGTGGAGCAGTCGTGGGAACAGTTGAAACTGAAAGAGAAAAACGGAAACAAAACGGTGCTCGACGGAGTGCCCTCCTCGCTTCCTTCGCTGATTAAGGCGTACCGCATGCAGGACAAGGCGCGCAATGTGGGTTTCGACTGGGAGAAGCGTGAACAGGTATGGGATAAGATCCAGGAGGAGCTCAACGAATTCCGTGCCGAGGTGGATCGCATGGAGGCGGACAAGATGGAAGCCGAGTTCGGTGATTTTCTCTTCGGGATGATTAATGCCGCACGGCTCTACAAAATCAATCCCGACAATGCACTCGAACGGACGAATCAAAAATTTATCCGCCGTTTCAACTATCTCGAAGAACATACGATTCGACAGGGGCGATCGCTCAAAGAGATGACCTTGGCCGAAATGGATGTCCTTTGGGACGAAGCCAAACAGCTCGGACTCTGATTTATTGCGGTAAAAGTATTTTGAACCACAAAAATGAGGGCTGAACTCCTTGTATGGAATTCAGCCCTTCTCGTTACCTTTGTTTTTATCGTAAATTATTATAGCGATGAACAAAGGAAAAATCCCCAGGGAATTTCTTTTTGTTGCATTCAGTGGGACGGTGTAACATAAATGCTCTTTTTGGTAACATCGCAACGTGTGGCTGTTGAATGGATCATCTAATTTCGCATCCGAAAAACAGATTGGATATGATACGTCGTGCATTGCTTCTTTTTGCTCTCATTTATTGTTTGCCGGATGTGGCGTCGCTTGCAGGTCAATCGGCCGACGGTGGTCGCTGCCAAATCGCTTTCAACTCCGGATGGCTCTTTTCGAAGAATGAAGCCAACGCCGTCTTGCCGGATAGAACGACGGCCGGATGGCAAGCCGTACAGCTTCCTCATACCTGGAACGATAAGGATGTACTGGCCGACGGCCGGAGAGGATACTACCGCGGCGTCGGCTGGTACAAGAAAAGATTTCGTCTTGTTCCCGAAAAGGGAAAAAGGTATTTCCTTCGGTTCGAAGGGGTGAATCAAACGGCCGAAGTGTTTGTAAACGGGAAACCGGCCGGAGAACATACGGGCGGTTACACCGCTTTCAACGTCGATTTAACGCCTTTTCTTGAGGCATCGGGAGAGCAGTACATCGCCGTAAAAGCCGACAACAGCCATCGAGACGACGTGCCGCCCCTGTCCGCCGATTTCACTTTCTTCGGCGGCATATACCGGCCGGTACATCTGATCACCACGGGCGAACAGCATTTCAGCATGTCGGACTACGGAGGCCCCGGAATCTATATCACCACTCCCCGGGTAACGCCTCACGGCGCCGACGTAACCATCACGTACCACCTGCAAAATTGCAGCGACGCTCCTCAAGCTCTGACACTCGAGACCGTCATCCGGAAAGATGTCGCCTCCGCTTTGGCAACAAAAAACACCGCGGTAACCATCTCCGCCTTCGGCGATACGGTTGTAACGGTAACCTGCTCGGACGTGCGGAATTTTGATCTGTGGAGCCCCGATCATCCGGCAATGTATTATGTGGAGAGCCTGCTGAAACAATCGGGCAAACGAGTCGACAACCTGTCTCAGCCCCTCGGATTCAGATGGTTCCGTTTCGATCCGGAAAAAGGCTTTTTCATCAATGGAAAAAACATCAAGCTGATGGGTGCGAATCGCCATCAGGACAGGATACCCTACGGCAATGCGTTGAGCAATGATATGCATCGGCAGGATCTGCGCCTGCTCAAAGAGATGGGAGGCAACTTTCTGCGCAACGCGCATTATCCTCAGGCTACGGAGGTGCTGGATCAGGCCGACCGGCTGGGCTTTGCCGTATGGGAGGAGATTCCTCTCGTAAACGAAGTGACCGTCGGCCCGCGACATACCGAGAACACGACCGTGATGCTCAAAGAGATGATCAAGCAGCATTACAACCATCCTTCGGTGGTGATCTGGGCCTATATGAACGAGATCTACTGGGCGCACCGGTATAAGCCGCAAGAGGAGATTGCCGGGAGGAACCGGGCGACGCTCGAATTGGCTCGGCGTCTTGAACACATTGTACGGGAACTTGATCCGTATCGATATACGGCTATGGCGATGCACAATGATCCCGCTTACGAGGAGACCGGGTTGGGAGATATCCCGATGATTGCCGGCTGGAACCTGTATCACGGTTGGTATTACGGTATATACGAAGATTTCGGGACATTTATGGACGAGCAGCGACGCAAATACCCGAAGCGCATTCATTTGATCAGCGAATACGGGGCAGGGTCCGATGTACGGTTGTATTCCGAAAAACCGGAGAAGTTCGATTTCACTGTCGAAGAGCAGACCCGTTTCACCCGTTCCATCACCACGCAAATCCTCGACCGGCCTTATATTGCCGGAGGCGCGCTGTGGAATCTGGCCGATTTCAGTTCCGAAAGAAGGGTAGATGCCACTTCCCATATCAACAACAAAGGACTGGTAACAGCCGACAGAAAACCCAAAGACGCTTATTATCTGATGCAGGCGTTGCTGTCGGAAAAGCCGGTTGCGCGATTGGGATATCCTTTCCGCAACCGGTGGGTACACGCCGCAACCTCGCCTTCCGATACGCTGGTGCCTGTGCGGATGCACGCATTCTCGAATCAAAAGAGCGTATCGCTGTATGTAGACAATCGTCTCTTCGGAGAAGCGGAGGTAAAAGACGGGATGGCGGAGTGGGAGATGAAACTTATCCCAGGAAGGCATCTGTTGTCTCTCGCACCGAACAGTCCCGATACGCCGGAGAAGCAGATCGACGTCCGGCTGATTCCGTTCCGTCCGGATGGGAAGGAGGAGGCGGAGCTGGCAATGAATGTCGGAGCCAATTACGCTTTTATCGACACCCGCACAGATCTCTACTGGCTGCCCGAACGGACATACGAAAAGGGCAGCTGGGGCGTCGTGGGCGGAGAACCGCTTTACGTGGGAGGTAAAGTGGGAACCAAGGAGGACATCCTCGCCGTGGACGAAGAAGACCCTCTCTACCAGACGATGCGTGTAAACCCGGAGGGATTCGGAGCCGATCTGCCCGATGGAACGTACGAGATCGAGCTGTTGATGGTCGATTACGTAAAAAAATCGCGGCGCTTTGCCGACGAGGACAAAGGGATTACCTACGAACCGGGGCAGAGAGTCTTCGGCGTATCGGTCAACGGAACGTCGATTCTTCCCGAAATCGATCTGGGCGGCAGCTACGGTCTGAATGTACCGTGCAGGCTTACCTTCAGATACACGGTCACAGATAACGCCGGGTTATCGATCAAATTTCATCCTGTCAGCGGAGAACCGGTATTAAGTGCCGTTCGCATTCGGAAGGTCGAATTTTAATAGTAAATGAATCCTGTGTACTAGCAATGGTGTAACATAATTCCTCTTTTTGGTAACATCATAATGATGGATATGAATCAATGATGATTAATTTCGCAAAATAAATCATGAAAAGGTACACATTATTATTGGAGATTCGGCTTTAGATGAATATACGGCATGGTTAAATAACAAATAATCAGACACTTTATTTTCTAAAAAGACAATCATTGAAAAACAGAACGAATGGAAAGACGCTTATTTCTTACAGTTACGACCCTTTGCTTTCTGATCGCAGGAATGTCGATACAAGCTCAAACCTATGAGATACGGGGGATCGTTGTCGATGCCGATACGCAGGAGCCTCTTCCCGGAGCAGCGGTGTACGATCAGGCCAATTACAACGGTACGGCCACCGATCTGGAAGGGCATTTCCGTTTGACCGGTCTGAAAAGCGGAAAAACCGTGCTTACCTTTTCCTATCTGGGGTACAAGACCGAAGAAAAAACCGTGAACATGCCTGCCGACCATCATCAGGTGATGACGATTCGTTTGTCGCCGGCAGACAAGGTGTTGGCCGAAGTGGTGGTCGTGGGCAGCTTCGAAGGCCAGCAGCGGGCGCTCAACCAGCAACGGGCTGCGGACAACATCAAGAACGTCGTTTCGGCCGACCTCATCGGAAAGTTTCCCGATAAGAACGTGGCGGAGGCATTGCAGCGACTGCCCGGGATCAACATCGCCCGCGACAAAGGCGAGGGTTCCACCGTCTCCATACGCGGTACGCCGCAGCATTTCACCAACATCAGCATCAACGGCGAGCAGCTCGCGTCGGTACAGCAGAGCGGAACGAGAACCGAATCGCTCGATCTGATTCCGGCAGACCAGCTCGGTTCCATCGAGATCACCAAAGCATTGACGGCCGATATGGACGGCGATGCGGTGGGCGGAAACATCAACCTGAGAACCCCGACCGCGCGATCGGACAAGCTCCGCGTCAAGGGAGACCTCGGGATGGGATTCAACGACCTCTCCGGGAAACTGAACTACATCGGCAAACTGCAAATCAGCCGGCGCTTCTTCCCCGACGCGAACACCTCGCAGGGACGTTTCGGCGTGCTGGTCAGCGGAAGTTATTACGGGAACAACAACTCCGAAGACCGGATGGATGCTTCCTGGTCGGGCATCAAGAAACCGGTCGAGATGGTGAACGAACGCCTCATCATGCCGGAAGATTTTCAGTTCCGGAAGACGGAGAACAAACGTACACGCGTAGGCACGACCGTTACCCTCGACTACAAGGTGAAAAATCACGAAATCGTCTTTAACTACATGTACAATTACCGGAAAGACGACGACGTGCGCAATCGCCTGCGATTCGATTTCAACAGAAACGGGTCGGAATGGATTACGCACGACAGCCTGAGACGCGGAAGAATACGCCGCGATATAAATCTTTGGAAAGAGATCAAGTCGAACCACAACTTCAACCTCGAAGGGACCCACCGGTTTGGTCGCTGGACGCTCGATTGGGGTACGTTCTATACCGTTTCGAAGCGAGACCATACCAGTACCCGGGGCGATTTCGCGCGCAACGATGTAACCATCGTAGCCGACAATCCGCGGGGGGTATTGGCCGAGGTGCCTCAGTTCAGACCGATCGTCCCGTTGAATATCAAAAATCCGCTGTTGTTCGATAATTTCAGGAGGTACGAAGAAGATATGGGAACGACCGACGCCTCGAATCTCGTGGGGAAATTCAATCTTCAGAAAAACTACATGCTGAAAGATTATGCGGGTGTCTTTAAATTCGGAGGAAAGGTGAGGAGTGTAACGAACGATAAGTACCGAAACAACCGGGTGCTCTCTTTCTTCGATCCGAATCAGGAAGTAAATCTGGCCGAGGCTTTTGCGCATGTTGCCGGAAACACCGAACCCAAGGAGTTTCTGAACGGAAGGTATGCGTTCGGCCCCAGAGTGGATAAAGAAAAGTTTACCCGTTATATGGCTTCGCACCGGCGATTGCTTACCGAGTCGGACGACTCGTGGGATGCCGAGCGGCTGTCGAAGAACGATACCTACAACGCGAAGGAGAACGTATACGCCGCCTATCTGATCAACCGCATTCAGATAAAAAAGATATTGTTGATTACCGGAGTGCGGTACGAGTACAACGATGTAAATTACAGTGCGTTCGATGTGAAGCGGTCGGGCACGAAGATCGTAGCGACTCCCATCAGCGGCGGAACGAACTACGGTTTTCTGCTGCCGAGCGTGCACGTCAAGTACAGCCTCGATGAGCTCACCAATTTCCGGTTTGCCTATACCCATTCTTACGCCAAACCCAACTTCGTGGATATCGTGCCGTTTATCAATTACGATGCCGATGCGGCGCGGCTGTTTATCGGCAACACCAACCTGAAACCTTCGCTGTCGAACAACATCGACCTGATGTTCGAGAAGTACAACCGCAGCGGAGGAGTCGTTTCCGCCGGGCTGTTCTACAAGAATATGAACCGTTTTCAGTTCACGAGAATCATTCCTTCGCTCATCGAAGACTATCCCGGCTTCCCTCAAACGGCAGGATTCGAGTTCCGCCAGGAGCAGAACGGCGAAAGAGCGACGGTCTACGGTTTCGAGTTTAATTTTATGCGTAAGCTCAATTTCCTCCCCGGAGCCATGAAGGGTTTGAGCGCCTATCTCAATTATACCTTCACCGGAAGCGATGCCAGCACGCAGGACCGGAGCAACATGCGGCTGCCCGGACAGGCCATGCATACCGGAAACGCCTCGCTTTCGTGGGACTACAAAGGGTTCAGCAGCAAGGCCAGCCTCAACTACAACGGCTCGTACATCCATTCGGTGGCCAGTAACGAGAACGACGATATTATTCAGGACGACCGGTTTCAACTGGATCTGAATCTCTCGCAGCAGATCACGAAGAGAATCAGCCTCTATGCCGAGTTTGTGAACATCACGAACTCGCCTGCCCGTCAGTATCAGGGAAACAGCAATCAGATATCACGCCTTGCTTACTTCGGCTGGTGGAATCGGTTTGGCATTACTTACAGACTTTAATTCGCATGGTTACAAAAGAAAAACATAAAAAAACAGAGAACATGAAATTCAAATGGGTATTCTTTTTTTTGATGATTGGGCTGATACTTGCAGGATGCGAGAGGGAGCAGGAGATCGAGCTCCCCGAAGCAACGGTAGTCATTGAAAATTACAACGGAAACGCCATTGTTCAGGAGCCTGCGGGCGAGGTGGAACTGAGCATCGTCTCCCAGTCGTTGGCCGGAATAAAGAAGCTCGAAGTGCTCGCCAACGAGTCGGTTATAGAAACGCTGGAGACCGAAGAACGGTTCACGCACCGATACGCCTACACCTACCGTGTGGCGAAGAACGCCCGAACGGGCGATGAAGTCAGGCTCATTTTCAGGATGGAAGACCGGAGAGGACGGACCGTTTCTTCTCCCGCGGTAATCATACGAGTGGACGAGCCGTTCAGGATCGTCGATTTTGTCCGGGGTGGCCACACGTTTCGGAAGATTTACGGAAGAATCAACAAAGACCTTACGCTCACGAAAAAGGAGAAATGGCTGGTCGACAGCATTGTAAGTGTAGACCAGGGGGCGACGCTCACAATCGATCCGGGCACGACGGTCTATTTCCGCACGTTCTCGAACAGCGATAAACTCAGCCTGCTTTCCGTGATGCGGGGAGGTAAAATCGTGGCCGAAGGCACACGCACCGAACCGATTGTTTTCACAAGCGATAAAACGCTGTCGGGAAATCCCGTCCGCGGAGACTGGGGAGGCGTATCGATTCACGGGAACGCTCCTACGAATGCAGGGAAGACGGTGCTGCGCGACGGATTCAGGTACGGAGGTACCCACGTTTCCGATAACTCGGGACGCTTGCGCTTCGTTCGGATCGAATACGCCGGGAAGAAACAATATCACGCCTTGCAACTATTTGGAGTGGGGAGCGGCACGAAGCTCGAATACGTGCAGGTGTTCGAATGTCACAACAACGCGTTCCGGATGCGGGGCGGAAGAGTCTCTTTAAAATACATCTCCGGCATCCAACACGGCGGTTATGGCATCTGGGCCGACGAAGGATGGCAGGGCAACGGTCAGTTCTGGCTGTTCCAAACCGGCATCAAGGCCACGCTTATCCCCGTCAATTACTGGAATCAGGCGCGCAGTATCGAATTCCGGAACGACGACTCGTTCTACGAAAAAGAGCCGCGCACCACGTTTAAGCTCAGCAATCTTACGCTTATCGGCAACGGATACGCCGAAGGTGGCGATCACGGCACGCGGCGCGGCATAAGAATCAGAACGGGAGCGCAGGGGCTTCTGCATAATGCCATCGTTACGCAATTTCCGAGCGATGCCGTACGTGTGGAAGATCTCCCCATCGAGTCGCTGGGAAGCAGCATGCTTATCGACAATATGCGCTCTTACGACAACTTGGCCAACTGGGAGCAGGAGGCAAAAGACTATTTTTTTAAAAGCAATCGCTACAATCTGAAAGAGACGCCCGTCGGAGGCATCTCCATCGACGATTTTACGGGAATCGAACCTAGTCCCTACAATCCTGCGGCCATGAGCAGCTGGTTTACGAGCGCCTCCTATATCGGCGCGGTAGATCCGAAGAACGACTGGACGGCCGGCGGTTCGTGGTTTAAAAATAAGGACGGTTCCTTCAGATAACCGATATGAATTTATTAACGATAAAACAGTATGTACAATGAAACCAAAAAGACATGAATGGATAATGGCTGCACTGTTTCTGGCAGCGATTATCGGCGGCACATCCTGCAAAGACGACAAGCCTCAGCTCGCTACCCCCAAGATTGCGATAACAGGCGCCGATTCCATCGATCTGGCACCGGGAGAAACGGTAAAGATCTCTCTCGCTCTGGAAGGAGACGGAGGAGCCAAATCGGTAGTTGTTACGAAGAACGGAGGATTCCTCAAGGAGTTTCCGGTACATCCTACGGCAACCCAGTTTGTATATACCACGGAGGCGTTGCCTAATAGCCTGAAAGAAGGAGAAATGCTCCGATACGGCTTTATCCTCAGCAACACCAACGACGTCGACAGCAAAGAGATTCCGTTTGTAATCAAAACGACTCTTTATCAGAAGATTAAGGTTGGTGAAACCGAACTGTACAGCTTGAATGTCGGAACCGACGGCATCGTACCTTCGGGCAGCGAAATTACCCTGATCAAAAAACGAAACTACTTTGTTCCTTATGCGCTTACCTTCGAAGCCGGCTCGAAGCTGAAAATCGAAGAAGGCGTACATGTGTACATGAATGCGAATGCGGCGTCACCCGTCAAGATCGAGATTCAGGGCGAGGCGGATATCGTCGGTACGGCTTCGGCTCCCGTCGTATTTACCAGCTCCAAAACGCTGACACCCGCAGAGCCAGTCAAGAGCGGAGACTGGTCGGAGTTCCGCCTGAGCGGTCCGGAGTCCGCCTTCTCGAACGGAAAAGTGAGCTATGTGCGGATAGAGTATGCCGGCGAACGTTCTTTTCGGCTTGCAAACGTAAGCGAAGCGACCCAAATCGATCATGTGCAGGTGTACCGGTCGTCCGGCGAAGGCGTCATGATTACCGACGGAAAAGCCCGGTTGAAATACATCGTAGCTACCGACTGCGAAGGCGGTTCTTACCGGTTGGGAGACAAATACGCCGGAAAGATGCAGTTCCTCCTCTCCGTCAACTCACAATACTTCAAGGAAAACGACGATTTCACCATCCGTGAAAAGGCTTCCCCCGTCGTATCGAACGTTACCCTGTTGGGCCCCGGCGCCGAAACAAAAAAGAATACACACGGCATGCGGATGAGAGGCAGTTCCACCCCGAAAGTATACAATTCGGTTATTGCCGAATTCCCGAGAAGAGGCATCAGAGTTGCCGAAGAAGTAAAAATAACCGACCTCAACGGTTCGGCAGTATTTGCCTATTCCTATGTGTTCAACGTACCCAAAGACCCGTTCCGCGATCTGGCCAAAGCGTTTGCCGGCACTTTCAATGCCGATGGGACCATTGCCTCCAATCCGTTCCATAATAATGCGACCAAGCTGGAAGAAGGGAACTATACGCTCAAACCCATCGGAGGGATCGGTGTCAAAGACTTTGTCCCCGATACCGAACCGAAGAGCACATTCAATCCCGCTTCGTTAGACGCGTTCTTTTCGGCGGCCGAATTTGCGGGAGCGGTGAAGAATGCTGCGGAGGACTGGACAAAAGGTTGGGTGAAAAATCCCGATGGAACCATCAGATAAAAGAACAATCTCCGACAGATGCCTGTTTCTTCACAAAGGAGCAGGTATCTGCCCGATGAAAGACAAGAAAAATGAAAACAGGTCATCTCTTTTTTATCTTCCTACTTCTGACAGGAAGCTGCCGGTTGACGGCACAAGAGGTATCGCCCGAATTGCAGGCTAAATGGGATAAGGAAAGTTCCGAACCTCAAACGCCCCTGTTACGCTATGTTCCGTCGTCACTGCCCGACCGGATCACGCTCGTTCCTTTATCGGCCGGGGCGAAGGAGATCGCCGTTACGTGGAGAACCGATACCACCGTAAAAAGCGGAACGATAGAAATCATCCCCGGCGACTCGATCACCTTCCCCAAAGATCGCCGCGAACGGATAGAGAGCACTTTCAGCGTCGTTCGATACAAAGACTATCCGATGCACTACCACAAGGCGGTTCTCCGCAACCTGTTCCCCGGCAACATCTATAAATACAGAGTGGGAAACTCTCCGCAGTGGAGTGCCTGGCATACTTACAAACATGAACATTTCACCGATACGATAAGCCTGCTTTATTTCGGCGATACGCAAAACGGCATCTACAATCATGCGGCAAAAATTTACAAACAGGCGATTCGAAAATTCGACCGGGCAAAGCTCGCAGTATACATCGGCGACCTCATCAATCATGCCAACAACGATTACGAATGGACCGAATGGCATACGGCGACCGACGATGTGAACACCTCCATGCCGGTGATCGCCACACCGGGCAACCACGAATATCTGAAAGACTTAAACGGTCGGAAAGTACAG
This sequence comes from Tannerella forsythia, assembly GCF_001006485.1. Taxonomy (GTDB): domain Bacteria; phylum Bacteroidota; class Bacteroidia; order Bacteroidales; family Tannerellaceae; genus Tannerella; species Tannerella forsythia. Next base: position 92,413 of record NZ_JUET01000101.1, on the reverse strand, counting down.
CTCTCCGCCTATTGGACTTCCACTTTCCCATTCTCCTACACGTGGGATGCAGGCCCGTTCTACCTCGATTTCGGCTTTGTCCGCTTTATCGTGTTAAATTCGAACGAGAAGCTCGACGAACAGGGGCGATGGCTCGATTCGGTGTTGAACGAGACCACACAGGACTGGACGGTACTCGTGTGGCATCATCCCGTATTTTCGGGGGCCCGGAACCGCATCAACAAGGGATTGCAAGAGAACTGGCTGCCGGTGATTGAGAAGTACCGCGACAAGATCGGACTGGTCTTGCAAGGGCACGACCATACCTATGCGCGAGGTGGGTTGCCCGAACGCAACAAAAGCCGGACCCATCCGTCGCATCCCGTATTTACCGTTACGGTAACCGGAAATAAATTCTACGATTTGGAAACGCAGCCGTGGATGGACGTGGCCGTTCCCAACGTCAGTTCGTATCAATACATCGAAATCACAAAAGATAAGATCGTTTACAAAGCGTACAGCGAGACCGATCATCTGTTGGACGAATTTGAAATCCGTAAATGAGTATGTGCGCCGGAAAGAACCTTCTCGCCTTCGTCGTCTGTTGTATCGTTCTACCTCTAACCCTCACGGCACAAGCCGATTGTTCCTTTAAGTGGCTCGATGAAAAAACCCTTTGTGTAACCGACGGCGTAAGTGAACAGGTCTATCTCTGGGATAAAGGAATGCTGCGGCTTTTACGGGCAAGGTCGTTGTCACGGACAGCGAGTGACCTGTTTCCCGCAGCCCCCTCCGACAGGAGCAGCGACAGCGACAGCCCCGTCGCCACATCGTGGCAAATCAGCCGGTCGGAGGCCACCGAAAGGCGTTCGGCATATACGCGGATAGACCTGCACGCCGCTTTCAAAGAGTATGAACTGACGCGCAGCCTGTGTATCTACGATGATTGCCCGGGGATTGAATGGCGGCTTTCCATGAAAGGGAAGAACAGCTTGTTCCCTGTTACTTCTTCGGCTGATTCCGATCCGGTCGAACATTCCGAACGATTGCAAGGCGACCGGCCGCACTACTTTTTCATGCCTTTCTCCGTGCCGCATTTTGGTGTCCGAGTCGTCTCTTTCCGCGAAGCGACCGACCACCATACCAACATCGTCCGGTCAAGCAGCGAGCTTCCCTACCGCAAACCTCAATATTACAGAGGGTCGATTTTGCTGGCCAACCGCAATGGGCGAAGCGACGAGGTGCATCTGGCCGTAAAGATGGCGCCGTTGCAGGAAGCGCAGTCCGCTTACGCAGGCTTCGATTTCAGCACCGATTTCACCGGCTTCAAGGTGCATTCGCCTGGGTTCGACTTTTCCGACGGGTGCGATACCTGCCGACAAGAGGCGTATCCCCTATTCTCGGTGATGTATGCCGCTAGCGAAGAGGAAGCGCTCGATAGGTATAAAAAATACGAGCTGGCGGTTCACAAATACCTCCCTCATCGCGACAATACGTTGACCATGAACACCTGGGGCGATCGCAACAAGGACAGCCGCATCAACGAATCGTTTATCCTCAATGAATTGGGAGCGGCTGCCGCTCTGGGCATTACCCACTATCAGATTGACGACGGATGGCAACAAGGCCTGTCGAAAAACTCGGCCGAAAAAATCAACTTTCTATGGGACGACTGGCAGGCGTCGGATTGGGAGGTAAATAGCACGCGCTTTCCGCATGGACTGAAGAAAGTGAAAGAGAAAGCCGATTCGTTGGGCATATCGCTGGGGCTTTGGTTCAACCCTTCCAAGAACGACCGGTATGCCGCATGGGAGCGTGACCGGAATATCCTGCTCGATTTGCATCGCAAGCACGGAATATCCTGGATAAAAATCGACGGAGTGGAAATCGGAGACCGCCTCTCGGAGAGCCGCGTGCATCGAATGCTGAGCGAAGCTCAGGAGGAGAGCGGTAACCGTTTGCAGTTCAATATGGATGTGACGGCAGGAAAGCGGGGAGGCTTTTTCTACTTTCATCGCTTCGGAAACATCTTCCTTGAAAACCGGTATACTGACTGGGGAAACTATTACCCTCACTTGACCCTCCGAAACATCTGGTCTCTGGCCAAATATGTTCCCGTGCAACGGATTCAGGTGGAATGGCTCAATAAATGGCGCAATGAGAACCGATATCCGCCAGATGATCCTCTGAAGCCGATGGAGGTACCTTTCGACTATCTCTTTGCCATCACCATGATGGGACAACCGCTCGCCTGGATGGAAGCGACAGGCCTGCCGGCCGAAGCTTTTGAGGTCTCCCGACTGATTCGCCTCTGGCAGTCGGAAAGAGGCCGGATGCAGAAGGGTATTATCCGTTCGGTAGGAGAGGAGCCTGACGGATATAGTTTTCCCGGCTTTGTGAGCACCTCCGGCCATCGGATCTACGTGCTTTTATTCCGAGAGCACACGCTGCTGCCGGAAGGAAGATACGATGTATCGCCCGCCGCGATCGGAGGAAAGCGTTTTGTGAAGCTGGCCGGTGAAGGCGAAGTAATTCACGTCAATACCCATACGGTAAAGGTGAACTATCCCAAGCCGTTCGGCTTCATTTGGGGCTATTTCGAGTGATGCGCTCGCCGGCCTTAAACTCGATCGAGTCCAAGGTCGTTTTTGTGGTCCGTGTTTCCGGACCCTTTAGGCCCATTGATGATTTGAATATTTTTCACACCTCGTTTTTTACCCAAATATGCTATCTTTGTCGTTCTTCAACGCACAAAAGTAGTGCTTTTTTTTCGAGATTCTCAACATGAACCGTCATCAGAAAAACGACCCGGTAGAGAAATACAAGACGTATTTACGCCTTGAAAGAGGGCTGTCGGAGAATACGGTAGAAGCGTATTTAGACGACCTGAAGAAATTGTTTCGGTTCGCAGACGAAGAGCAACGGCCGATTTTACAGATCGAGTATGCTGACTTGCAGCAGTTCGTCGCACAGCTATATGACCTTGGCATCTCCACACGTTCACAAGCGCGCATCATCTCCGGCATCAAGTCGTTCTACCGCTTCCTCGTGCTCGAAGATTACTTGAGCCGCGACCCGACCGAGTTGCTCGAAGCGCCCAAAATCGGGATGAAGCTGCCGGAAACACTCACCCTCGGCGAAATCAACCGACTGATTGATTCCGTCGATCTGTCGACTCCTACCGGACAACGCAATCGTGCCATGTTAGAGGTGCTCTACAGCTGCGGGCTGCGTGTCTCGGAGCTGATCGGCCTGAATTATTCGGATGTTTATTTCGATGAGCAATTTATCCGAGTAGAAGGAAAAGGTAGCAAGCAGCGCCTCGTCCCCATCTCGGAGACAGCTTTGAACGAGATCCGAAAATACCTCTACGATCGCAATGAGATGATTGTCAAGAAGGGTTATGAAGATACCCTGTTTCTGAATCGACACGGTGCCAGGCTGACCCGCATGATGGTCTTCCATATCATCCGGACACAGGCCGAAGCGGCCGGCATTCATAAGACAATCAGCCCCCACACCTTCCGCCATTCGTTTGCCACCCATCTGCTTGAAGGAGGGGCAAATCTACGTGCCATTCAATTGATGCTGGGCCATGAAAAAATCACGACGACGGAACTGTACACGCACATCGACCGCGAATCGCTACGTCGTGAGATCGTCAAGCATCATCCGCGAAATAAAACGTGAGAAGCGGATGCCTTGTTATTCGGGCGCCGTCTCCGACAATTTATTATCTTCGTGGTTCGAAAACGGCAAGGCAAAGATGCCAAACAACCCTGTCAGTGCGACCCATGCTGTCTGAACGGTGAAGACCACTAACGCAAACGCGGCCGCATCCGTCTCATTAACCCCGAAAGCCACAAATGTCGAGATCACCATAAAATGCCACACCCCGATTCCTCCCTGCACCGGCACAGCTACGCCGAGGCTGCTCATGGCAAACGCGATCAATCCGATACGGACTCCCAGATCACGCGTGAAATCGAACGCAAAAAAGGTGATGTAGAAATACAGGAAATATCCTATCCAGATGGCAAAGGTCTGAACCGTAAACTGTATTTTATGCTCCATTCTCCAAAGACTCCGGATGCCTTCCCATACGTTTTTAAGCATTTCCGTCGCTTTACGAACGATCGTCAGATGCTTCATCTTTACAAAAACGAACCAAATACCGCCTCCAAACACCGCCAATCCGACATACGTCCACGGCAGGTTGATCAGCCAATAAAGCGTAGCAATCATTGTCGGTGGATTTTCGGCAAAGAAATGACGAAAAAAGCCGATATTGAAGACACATAGGCAAAGCGTCAACAATCCCACCATAAACGTATCCATCATACGATCGACAAAGAGAGTGCCGAGCAGCTTCGTAAAAGGTACGTTTTCGTACTTCGAGGTGACTCCGCAGCGCCAGATCTCACCCACACGCGGCAAAACCATATTGACGGCATAGTTGCCCAGTACGGCAAAAACGACATTACGGCGTCGCACACGCTTGCCCAGCGAATCAATGAGCATCCCCCATCGAAAACCACGTACTACATTGGCACTCAATCCAAAGATGAGCGAAAACAAAATAATATCGTAACGTACGCCTTGCCTGATCACGTTCATCATCTTCCCGAAATCCTGCTCCCTGTAAAGAAACCATAACAACAGAATACCCAATAAAAGAGGCAATATGATTTTGACTGTTTTGTTGATAATCGGCCTGAAGTCCATAAAAAATCGTTCTTTTGGAGGGCAAAGATAGTGCAATCCCCGGAGTTTGTCAAAACATGTTATCCGAACCTCCCGCCCTTATCAAGTAGAATTTTTTACCTCTCCGAAGAAAAAACGAGCTTTTTTTTGCTATCTTTGCGGCGACTTCATAAAAAAACAAAAAAATTGGGAACAGATGACGATTATCCGGCCGAAAAAATCTTTGGGGCAACACTTCCTCAAAGACCTCGGGATTGCGCAGCGTATCGCAGAAACGCTGGCGGCATATCGCGGCTTACCCGTTCTGGAGGTAGGACCGGGCACGGGTGTACTCACTCAGTTCCTGCTTGGTGCGGGTCATGATCTGACGGTCGTCGAGATCGATCATGCCTCGATCGATTACCTTCGCACACATTTTTCGGCACTCAACGGACGCATTATCCGCGGGGATTTCCTCGCCATGCACCTCGAGCGTCTTTACGACTCTCCTTTCTGCGTCATCGGCAATTATCCGTACTATATTTCGAGCCAGATATTTTTCAAGGTCTTGGAACATCGCGACCGCGTGGCGTGCTGTTCGGGAATGATTCAGAAAGAGGTGGCCGAAAGGTTAGCGGCTTCGCCCGGACGTAAGACGTACGGTATATTGAGTGCGCTGATCGGGCCGTGGTACGATGTGGAATATCTCTTCACGGTGAGCGAGCAGGTCTTCGATCCGCCGCCCAAGGTTAAGAGTGCTGTCATACGAATGACACGGAACAACCGTACGGATTTGGGATGTGATGAAGCGCTCTATAAAAAGGTCGTGAAAACGTCATTCAATCAGCGTCGCAAAACGCTGCGCAATTCCATGAAGCCTCTGCTGGGTAAAGATTATCCGTGCTATGCCGATGCCATCTTTGACAGGCGGCCGGAACAGCTTGGCATTGACGATTTCGTCCGGCTCACGAAAATGACGGACACGTACCTGCAAAGTAAGAAAGGCATTGTAGAACAAATTTTAAACCATTAACATCATGGCGGAAATTCGTATTTTTTATCGCGAGGAGAACCGGTTGAAAATGTCGAAAGACATCGAAATTCTGAAAGAGGTTCCAATGGATCATTTACTGTGGATCGACCTGAACGATATGCCTGAAGAGACGGAGAGCCGCCTTGAACAGTTTCTCAAAATCTACATTCAGGAAGAGGAAGAGATGGAAGAGATCGAGATCAGTTCCCGATATATGGAAACGGAAAACTCGCTTGTAGCCAATTCGCGTTTCCTGTTGAAAGACTATGATGAGGAGATCGTTTCGTTCATCGTCAAGGACAATATCCTTGTCTCGGTACGCAGTCAGGATTTGGCATCGTTTAACGAAACGACGCGTAAAATATTCGCTAACTCACGTAACTACCCGACCGGCTATCATGTCATGACGACACTGCTCGAAACGCGTGTTGATTATGACGCGGACCTGATCGAGGATTTGACCCGTGAGATTGCCGAGCTCAGCGGCCAACTGAAATCGGAAGAAGATGTAGATAACGAGATTCTGATCTCCATCAAAGACCTGCAGGAAAGAACGATGATTATCCGTGAGAACATCGTGGATAAACAGCGCATTTGCTCGAATATGATCAAGAGCGTGCTCTTTCCGCCCGATGCGAAGGCAAAGATGAGCATCCTGATCAAGGACATCAACTCGCTCTTCGAGCATATCCGGTTCAGTTTCGAGCGTCTTGAATATATGCAGGACACTTTTCTCGGATTGGTGAACATTCAACAAAATAAGATCATCAAGATATTTACGATCGTGTCCGTCATCTTTATGCCTCCCACACTGATTGCGAGTATCTACGGGATGAACTTCAAGACGATGCCCGAACTCGACTGGCGCTACGGCTACGGGTTTTCACTGAGCCTGATGGTGCTCTGCGTCGTGGGTATTCTCTGGTTTTTCAAGCGAAAGAAATGGTTGTAAGAGACAACTGACAGACCACGATGGAATATATTACGAAAGCATGGATACGGCCGCTACGTTCCCCATGTTTCACGGTCTAAATTTCTATACCCAATTGCTTCGGCAATATGGTGAGATCCTATACGATCCGCTCCTTCGAGGTCGGCGACGGTACGTGATACTTTTAGGATGCGGTCGTACGCGCGTGCCGAGAGGTTGAGCCGTTGCATGGCATTTTTCAGGAGAGCCAGGCTTTCGGTGTCGGGCACAGCGTACCGATGCAAATCTTTCGTGCTCATCTGCGCATTGCAATAAATACCCTGATGGCCAGCAAAACGTTTTTTCTGTATTTCACGCGCCCTGATGACACGGCTACGCACCGCTTCACTCGACTCCGAAGGGTGTTGCTCCGATATCTTTTCAAACGGCACAGGTACAATCTCTACCTGTATATCGATGCGGTCGAGCAACGGGCCCGAAATTCGGTTCATGTATTTCTGCACAGCCCCCGGCGAGCAGACACACGGCCGTGACGGGTGGTTATAGTATCCGCACGGACAGGGGTTCATCGAGGCCACGAGCATAAAGCCGGCCGGATAATCGACGGCAAAACGGGCGCGCGAGATGCTGATATGCCGGTCTTCAAGCGGCTGACGAAGTACTTCAAGAACACAGCGGTTAAACTCCGGCAACTCGTCGAGAAAAAGTACGCCGTTGTGCGCCAAGCTAATCTCACCGGGCTGCGGAAAAGTGCCACCGCCCACCATAGCTACGTCGGAAATTGTGTGATGTGGTGCCCGAAACGGACGCCGTGCCAGCAATCCTGTGTTCGCACCCATTTTCCCGGCTACGGAATGAATTTTCGTCGTCTCCAGCGCTTCTTGCAGCGTGAGAGGTGGAAGAATAGAGGGTAGACGCTTGGCAAGCATCGACTTGCCACTACCCGGCGGACCGATCATGATCAGGTTATGCCCTCCTGCAGCGGCCACCTCAAGTGCACGCTTGACATTCTCCTGCCCGCGTACATCCGAAAAATCCGTTCCGTCATCGTGCTGCCGGCGAAAAAAATCATCGTACATATCGACCGTCGTTCGCTCCAACTCACGCTGACCGCTGAAAAATTCGATGACTTCACGGATATTGTCCGCGCCATATACTTCCAACCCATCGGTTACAGCGGCTTCACACGCATTTTGTTTTGGAAGGATCAGTCCTTTAAAGCCTTCTTCATGCGCCTTGAGAGCAATGGGCAATGCCCCTTTGATCGGTTGCAGGCTGCCGTCGAGCGAAAGTTCGCCCATCAGCATGAATCGGCTCAGGCACTCGTCACTCAAGGTGCCTGCAGCCGCAAGAATCCCGATCGCTAATGGAAGGTCGTAGGCCGAACCTTCCTTCCGGATGTCGGCCGGTGCCATATTGATGACAATACGGCTGCGCGGAAACGCATAACCGTTTACCTGCAAGGCAGAGACGATGCGCTCATGGCTCTCACGCACGGCCACATCGGGAAGACCGACGAGAAAGAACTGAATCCCTTTCGTACAATTCACTTCGATGGTGATCAGCGTGGCCGATATCCCATGTACGGCGGCGGCATACGTTTTTACTAACATAGGCGTATTCGTTTCGTTAACTGCAATATACAAATCATACATGCAAAGCTAAATGATTTTGTTCGAATTTACAAATAAAACGAAAGACGAAGTGTCCGGAAATATCTTCTATGGCATATGGATGTTAAACCGTATCTTTGCCGAAAGTTGGAAACATAGACTGGTATGGAAGATGAAAAAGAAGAAATGTCGAATGCTGTCGTCATCGTGTCTCTCGGGCCGGGAGACCCTGAACTGATCACGCTGAAAGGGTTGAACCGTCTGCGGAGGGCAGACCGCATCTTTTGTCCGGCTACGCTCGCATCTGATGGAACCATCGTTTCCCGCACACAGAAAATTCTGAACGAAGCAGGTATTCCGGAGACGAACATCCGCCTGTTCCCCGTAGCCATGGACACTGATCGCTATGCAGCCATGTACGATTATGCCGATGTCGTGCGAAATATTGAGAAGGAATACGAAGCCGGACACCATGTGGTGATAACGGCCGAGGGCGATGCCGGTTTCTATTCGTCATCGTCCTGCATAAGCGACATGTTAACCGTCCGGGGGATTCCGATAGAAAGGATCGCCGGCGTACCTGCTTTCATCGCATGTGCGGCGTCGGAAAACATACGCATCTCCGAGCGTGACGAAGAGGCAAGCATAATCACTCGCCTCTCGTCGGCGGAGGAACTGATCGGGTACATCAAGGCGGGACGCACCGTCGTCCTGATGAAAGTCTCACGGTTCGAAGCCCTTGTCAAAGAAGCGCTGCAGGATGCGCCTGACAATGTGTCGTTCCATTACTTCGAGAACACCGGAATTCCGGAAAAAGCGTACTACACACACCGGATAAACGATATCCTTTCTCGCCGTTTCCCCTATTTTTCACTCCTGATCATCCGAACCGAACGGACGCAGAAAGCATAAAGTGAAATTTGGGACAATCATTCATGATCTGCGGTTATCCGAATATCATGCCTTCAGAAAAATCCGGCGGTCATACATCCATTTCACGATCCAAAGCACAACGAACGACTGAAAGCATGCACCCACCAACGGGTAATAGGCTCCCATCCATTGCTCCAAACCGAAAAAGAGAGAATGAGAAACGGAACGAAAATCGACGACTTCAAAGAGACAATATGCCGCAATCGAATTCATCCCATAATATTTGAACCAATCCGTTCCGAAACGGTATCCTTTCATATCCACCACATAATAGAACAATCCCATCAAAAGGAAACAAACTCCGCCATAAAAAAGTGTCATAGAACTGCTCCAGATTCTTTTTATCAGGGGAAAAACAGGATCCATCAACAGGGCGGCGACTACAAGCGAGACACCCGTAATCAGCAGTCGCATCAGACGCTGACGGGCTGTCTTGCGTAATCGCAGGATATGCCCGGCAAAGCTGCCCGTCATAACCGTAACGACAAAGTTGAGGCTGCTCAATATCCAAGTGTAATGATACGCCGGATCGAATTTCCAACTACCGTCGGCTTCCGTAATTATGCCGTCGCGGAAACGTCCGAGCACACAACGGTCTATCTCTTCCGCTATATTCGTGCCGGGTTCCCAGTTCATCCCGCCGACCGTAGCGAATACCAGCAGGTAGGCGATGAAAAACAGTACAGTCGCACCGAGTTGCACACGAAAAGAAAACCGGACATAACAAAATGCCGTCACGACATATCCCACGGCGATGGCTTGGAGTGTGTTGGCGAAAATATGGAAACGATTGGGATCGAGCGCCAACAGGTTGCCCTGTACAATCCACCCCAAGAAGAACAGGATGACAAACCGTTTGAGCAATTTCAAATAAAACGAGTGGCCCGGCTTAGCCCCCCGCTTATATTTCGACAACGCAAACGGAACCGTAATGCCGGACATAAACATAAACAGAGGCATAATTAAATCCCAGAAGGCCACTCCGCGCCATTCGACATGGGTAAACTGGCGAGCAAGCGGCGCCCATGCGGGATTATCTGCAATCTCCAACCACGTCATCAAGATCGGTTGCAGCATCAGCAGGCAGAACAAGTCGAAGCCCCGCAACAAATCAAGCGAGACCAAACGTTTTTCGGAAGAAGAATCCATCATTTCAATTCTTTCGCATAAATTGAGTTGCCGAATTACCCGGATGTAATCCCGTCACGGCCTCTACCCTGATAATCACTCCCAGATCGTTATATCCCGTAGCCTCTTCCCAGCAGTGGCGGTTCGCGAGTCGTACGGAAAATTCGGGACGGTCGTGCAACGCCGGCTCCGGGTCGGGCAGGAAGAGGAACAGCCTATAATTACCCACAGTAATATCTTTCGGTAAGGTTACTTTCGCGTCCAATTGCAACTCCTGTTCCGGCTGCCAGCGTCGCGGATCGTCGGGCAGCGAGGCGGTATAGACCGTCTTCCCGTCTGCGGAGCGAAGAATCAGTTCGACCTTCCGGGGATTGAACATCGGAGCATAGCCCACGTTCCGCAGCTTGACGGACAGCGTTACGTCGGTGCCGGGGGCGTGTTTGTCGGAAAAGCGTCCCTCTTGCAAGACGAGACGATACCCCATATTACGGACTATATCGTCCATACAGCCCTGTTCAATCCAGCGGTCAAGCACCCCCTTATAGTAACTTCGGTTCAGGTACGACCATCGCAGGTTGCGCATCTCGGCTTGAGCTTTGGCGCAATCGGCCGGATCGACATCTCTGGGCTTACACGTTTCGCCCCCTATGGGGACGTACAGACCCTCGTCATGCAGATATTGCTTTTCGTTCGCGATGTCGGTGTACGTGCCTACATCGTTCTTACTGGCCAGGAAGCAGTCGTTATGCATCCCGATACGCGCTTTGGCACTCTTTCCGAACGCATCGCCGGACGGCAACGCATCCTGTGTGCCTACATATTTGCGTTTATAATCGGGCTTACGAACTTGTACGAACCGATCGACGGGCAAGACATCGAGCAGTTTATCCAATAGTTCTTTCCTCGCCTTATCGGTATTCAGACCGTTTGTCGAGCTGTGCCATTCACCCCACGCTCCGATAAAGCCGGCCTGCAATACGGCGATCACGTCTTTGTTACGCTCGAGGACGGGCCGAAGCTGTTCCAAATGCCGAAGGATGATTTCTAACGGAGCATCCGGCTCCGTGCCGCTGTTGGAATAGGCGAAGCGCACGATGGCTTTCCCTCCCGATTTGCGAAGGGTTTCCATGTCGTTGTCTATCTGCGAAAGCTGCTCGCCACTCAACGGGGCGTTTCGGAACTCCTTCAGATAGTAAAAGCGATAAATCAGCGTGATGTTTTCGTTCCGGCACTCGCGTACCTTACGTTCCGTCAGGGCGTCCTCGCTTATCGAATACCTGTAGAAGCCCCGCTCCGGATTGGGGAACAGATCGTCGGAAGCGACGTATTTCACCGTCTGCATCGGTACGTCGGGTACCGGTGAAGGACTGTCGCTGCTACAGGCTGCCGCCCAAAGCAACGCCGATAAAGACAATATTGCTCTCATAGATAGATTATTTATCATATCCGGGATTTTGTTTAACGAATCCTTTACCATCGGTAATCACCGTCAAAGGTAATGGATATAATTCTTTATTAGGAGTTGCGTACGGTGTTTGTGTTACTTGTACTGCATGTTGTATAAACTTGTTGTGACGGATGAGATCTGCACGGTATTGCCCGTTTTCGCACCAGAACTCATGGCTTCTTTCCGTCAGCAGCTGTCGGATAAACTTTTCCTGCGTATTATAATCTGTCGTCTTCAGACTGCTCAGTTTCGCCCTGTTGCGAATCGTATTGACGTACCCCATTGCTTCTTCGTAATCATTCGTCGTAGCGCCGGGTTTCATCACCAATGCTTCGGCCAAAGACAGATAAACATCGGCATAACGGTAAATGATGATATCTATATCCGATAACCCGCCTGCACCGAGCACTCCCGTATCGTAGCCATACTTCAATGCAATCGGCCCGGTAGCCAGAAACGAAGCATCCGTATTGCGATCGATCAAAGCCCCGCTGGAACTCGTATAATGATCCAGCAGATACGTTTTACGCGTATCCTCTTTCTCAAAAGTATCATAGAACCACCACGTACTGGTGCACGTACCCCATCCGGCATCCATTCCGTTCTGCTTAAAATCGGTAGGCAACACCATCATGTGCCACTGATTTTCGTTCGGGCCGCTACTGGAACTCGGTATTGCCCAGATCAGTTCCTTGTTGGCGCTTCCCTGCCCTCCGAGTTCGAACATCGACGGGTAATCGCTTGCCAGTTTGTATCCGTAATCGGGCTGCATCAATTCGCGCGCCAAAGTCTCTACTTTCTTATAATAGTTCTTGTCAATAACCGTTTCATGCAGATAAAGCCTGATCAACAACATCTTGGCCAACCCTTTGCTGAACTTACCGTATTCGGTCGCATTCGGAAAAGGGAGCTGCTCGGCAGCAAAAAGCAGATCGTCTTCGATGAATTTCACCATCTCCTGTCTTGACAGACGAGGCAGCGGTTTCTCCACCAGCGGATTCAGCAATACATCAATCGGAGCTACCACCAGCGGACCGTACATATCGTATAGGATATACGAAAGCATGGCGCGGGCGCATCTTACCTCAGCTTCGTAACGTTTCTTCAATTCATCGGACAATGCGCTCTTCCCGATCTGATCCAATACGATCGTACAGCGACTGATTTTGTTGGCAAATCCGTCGGGGGAGTTTGACGCCCCGTCTTCCGAATCTTCTTTGATATAATAAAAACGGGTGACTTCCTGCGTTTCGGGGAAAAAGTTAAGCTCCGAACATATCTGCGCCTCTCCCCACGTGCCGGTAAGGATCTCGGTAGTCGCATCGTTTATGAACATTACGCCTCGTTCGGATGTGGAGTGTATCCCGTTAGACCAGTTTCCTCTAAGCGGATTATAGCACGACAATACGAGTGCTCTCAGGTCTTCTTCGGTTTTCGGGAAATTCGACGGGGTTACTTCGGAGTAATCGACAGGATTCAGTTCGACACAACTGTTCAGAGATGCGCCGGCGACTGTAACGGCAATCAGAAAGGTACTTATATATTGTTTCATATTCTTGGATTTTAAAATGAAAGATCGACTCCGAAACTGAAAGTTTTTGCGTTTGGATAGGAAGCGGTGTAATAATCGGTTTCGGGATCGAGTCCTTTGTATGGAGTAATTAAAAACAGGTTGTTGGCTGCGGCATGCACTCGCAAGTGGGAGATGACCTTGGCTCCTGACAGAATACGTTTCGGGAACGTATAACCGAACGTTATGTTCTGCATGCGGATAAACCAGGCTTTCTGATAGAAAAAGTCTCCTGCCGTATAATTGTTGTTCCACCCGTAGAAAGAGCTGGGATGTGTGGTCGAGGGATTATCCCATGTCCACCGGTTTTTTACCATACGCAGAGCATTGTAACCGTATCGTGCGATCCCGTCGGCTGAAATACCGTATTCGAGGGCTGTAGGATCTTGCATGAGACGATCGAACATGCCGTTCAGATGGAAACTCAGGTCGCAGTTTCCGTATCTGAGAGTATTTGTCATACCTGCCAACCATCCGGGATCTGCCGAACCGATCAGTTCGGTATCGGCATCGTCGATGATATCATCGCCATGTCCCAGAAGTTTGAAACGCCCGTTTTCGTCGACGACGGGATTTCCCTGCTTGTCGCGTACATAGCCGTTATTATCCTTTATCACCACCTGTCCGGGCACCAGCAGCGGTTGAGCTTTCGGCGTCTTCTCGCCTTTTTGCATGATATGACTGGCACGCCGGGCATAGATCGGCCGAACCGGTGCATCATATTTTTCATATATGGCAGGTTTCCAGTCGTCCGTCCGTTCTTTCCAACGGTCTTTATATTTTGTGAAAGTAAAATCCGTTGTCCATGAAAAATTTTTCAATACCATATTTCTCGTATTCAGCGTAACTTCTATTCCGGTGCTTTGGGTTTTTCCGATATTGGCCATTACGCGCGTTAATTCTTGATACGTATTCAACGGCTTATAGCTGAGCAGATCGGAAATGACCTTATCATAATACTCGGCAGAACCTGTAATACGGTTATTAAACAACCCGAAATCGATCCCAAGATTCCATTCCGTTGTCGTTTCCCATTTCAAATTAGGATTACCGAACCGTTGCTGGAAAACGCCTATTTCTTTCGATTTATCTTCTTTATTCCAGGCTTCGGATGTATAATAGCCTGGAAAAGCGTTCGTACTGATATCCGAGTTTCCGGTCTGTCCCCAGCTGACCCGTAGCTTGAGCATGCTCAACCAGTCCGACATCTTCCGCATAAACGCCTCCTCGCTGACGGTCCATCCCAATGCGACAGACGGAAAATAGCCCCATTTATGATTTTGGGCAAAAACGCTTGCGCCGTCGGCACGCAATGTGGCCGTCACCAAATAACGGTCTTTGAGTACATAGTTGGCGCGAAAAAAATATGACAGCATCTTGTTGTCGGTATATCTCGACCCGACAATCTTCGTTCCCGTACCGCCTCCCAGATTGTGATACATAAAAGCATCCGTCAAGAATTTATTGTTGCCGAGATTCGAACTTTCGTAATTGAATCGTTCGTACGATGTTCCGGCCAGAAGATTCATCTTGTGAATATTCGCAAATGTTTTTTGATAGGTGGCTGTCGCCTCGAGCAGGTACTGATTGTTTTTTACATTGTAAATGGTTGCCACGCCTTGCAGATTATAACCGTTGAGGGTCGTTTTGGGTTGATAGGTCTTTCGGCTCTGCGCCGCATAATCGAGCCCTGCATTGACACGGAGTGTTAGCCCGTTTAACGGAACAGCTTCGATAAAGATATTTCCCAGCAGGCGATCGATATTCCCCCGGTCGATATTGTTCAGTAACGAATACGGATTAGGCTGTGTGCCGAGCAAAGGATTTACAGGGTATTTGCCCGTCTCGGGATCATACGCCTTGATATGCGGCCCCATCTGGATAGCAGAACGAATGATCCCCGAATTTTCATATTGTTCCTTGCCAAGCTGCGTATTGTCATTCGCAATACGGGTTAGAGTAAGGTTCAATCCTGTTTTGAAAATGTCGAGAAATCGCTGATCTATATTCGTTTTCATCGTATAGCGCGTTAACCCCGAATTACGTATGATCCCTTTATGATCGAAATAATTGAAAGACAACATATATTGCGTCTCTTTGCTTCCACCCTGTAAATTGATATTATGCTCCCGTATTTGTCCGTTCCGGGTCACCAATCCTAACCAGTCCGTACCTTGTCCGGCATTCTTAATCTGTTCTTCGGTGTAGGGACGACTGTATTTCAGACCGTTTACAGGAGAAGCCAATGCTTCTTCCATGGTCCGGGTTCCCCATGGACTGACCTTGTTGTTCCATAGCCAAAGCTCCCATGTGGATTTGTTTTTTTCAACCATCCATTCCTGCAACGACAACAAATCATAGCGGTCCGAATATCGCTGATAAGAATAATTGTACAAATAATTCACCCGGGCTTTGCCTTCCTTCCCCCGTTTCGTCGTAATGATAACGACTCCGTTAGCAGCACGTGCGCCGTAGATAGAGGTAGCGCTCGCATCTTTCAGCACTTCGACGGATTCCACATCATTCGGGTTCAGAAAATTTAAAATACCTTGTGTACCGGGATTCATCTTGCGGTCCGACGTCTCGATCTGATCTAACTTGGCAATGGGAAAACCGTCGACAATATACAACGGATCATTGCTCGCATTCACAGAACCCGCACCCCGCACCAGGATATCCAATCCGCCACCCGGCTGTGCACTGTTTTGGCGTACATATAAGCCGGCAGCTTTCCCCACCAACACATGTCCGATCGAAGATGCACCCGCCAAACCGATATCTTTTGTCTTCACAGTAGAAACGGCTCCGGTCAAATCACGCTTCTTCATCGTCCCATATCCGATAACAATCACATCATCAAGCATCTTGGCATCCTCGGTTAAAATGATCTTACGGTATCCATCGCCGGATAATGCCACTTCATGCGTCGCATACCCGATATATGAAACGACAAGCGTCCCCTCTTCCGGAACTTCCAGCGTATATGCACCGTCTATGTCGGTTATCCCTCCGATCGTCGTATTTTTTACACGTATATTCGCACCTATGACAGGAAAACCCTCAGAATCCATTACTTGGCCGCTAATAATTTGAGTAGATTGCGATTTCTTTCCGGATGGGTCCGTCTTCTTCCGTACCAACAATATGCGCTTGTCTGAAACGGAATAAGCGATATCCGCATTTTTAAAAACTTCTCTCAATACAGTATCGATATCTGCCTGCTGCAGATTTACCGAAACCGGTTGCTCCACATCAATTTGTCGTTCTTCATAAAAAAACTTATAATCGGTTTGCTGCTCGATAACTTCAATAAACCGTTTGAGAGGCTTATTGACCAAATTGACACGAATCTCCTGCGCATATACAGGCACAGTAAGCAAGCCGTTGATAAATAACAATAACAGACAGGTTTTTCGTAGAAGCCCTGTCCGAATACTTTTTCGATCACGTTGCGTATGTTCCATACAAGTCCTGTTAACAATATTATTTAACATATCTATTTCCGTTGAAATTTAATGCATATGTCAATAATGATACACAACCCAATAAAAATACTCATTCATACACTTCTGTATTAACTATATTTAACGCTTGTCTTGCCATGAATACCTTGAGACAAATGCACTGACAACGCCTAAAGTAAACGATTCTTTTCCTTCGCTTTTTCGATCAAAATCCCGAAAAAAAGAAAAACGAGTATATTTGCGGATTCAAGACACAATAGCCATTCATGGAAGAACAGATGCTATTTCATAAGATAAGACAAGGGGACATCGCTTCTTTCGAACAATTATACAAGAAGTACCATCCCTCCATATACGCTTTTTGTAAACGGTTGATATATGATGACGAAAAAGCCAAAGATTTGGTACAAGAATGCTTTATCATCTTTTGGGAACATCGTAACCGTATTCTGAACCCCGAAGCAGCTTATACATATATGTTTCGGACAATAAGACATTTATGTCTCAGGCAAATACACAGAGATACCGTCCAGAAGAACTTTTCAAACATAGAAATGGCATTCTTGCAGGAACTGGAGATTTCTTATTACGATGCATCGCAGCAGAATATTCTGGACGATATGAATTTCAAAGAATTAAATACGAAATACGAAGAAACGATCGACAAGTTACCAAAACAATGCCAGACAATATTTAAAATGAGCCGAAACAGCGGCATGCGGAACGAAGATATCGCACGCCAATTGAACTTATCCGTACGTACGGTCGAAAACCAGCTTTACAGAGGGATTAAAATCATTCGCAAATCACTCGAAGCATACCGTTATCTCCTCACTTTCCTGTTTATAATCATCAACCTTTAATTACATTACTGCAATGATAAACGAAAGCTACATTAAGAAATACCTGACAAACGAACTCACAGCGGAAGAATGCCGAGAGCTGGCTGCATGGGTAAAAGCAGACAAACAAAACAGTGATTTCCTGTTTTCTCTAAAAGACACCTACCATCGTATAAACTATCCACGGGATAAGGAAAATGCCGATACGGAACAGGAGTGGCAAAAGTTGAAAGAAAAAATTGCTCAGGCAGCCCAAAACGCCCCGATTACGTGCCGAAGGAAGATCATCCCGACGGCCAAACGCCATCTTTGCATGTATGCGGCAGCTTTAGCCGTTGTATGCATAGTTATCGGTTGGCATATCCGTTCGTTTTCTACAACCGAACACTCGCTGCATGGCGCAATAAAGTTAAAAACAGGCATTGGGCAACAAGCACAGGCAACGTTGCCGGACGGTTCCACAGTCTTGTTGAACGCCTGTTCCGAACTTATTTGTCGGATGAACGAATGGGAAACTGTCCGTAACGTACAACTGAACGGCGAAGCAATCTTTCATGTGACGCATGATCGGCACAGACCTTTCCATGTGCATACCCGGCAATATCGGATACAAGTCTACGGAACGAAGTTCAATGTGATTGCATACGGTGAAGATACGGAAAGCGTGGTGACCCTTGAGGAAGGCAAAGTAAAAGTATATTCGACGAACGAAAGAGATACGGTAACATTACGTCCGCAAGAGAGCTTCGTATATAATAATCTGTCACATACATACGGCATCGAACAACGGTCGTTAAATCATCTTTACGCACTCGAACGCAGGGAAATCCTCCTCGACGGACATACGCTGGAGATGAAAAAAGAAGAACTTTCACGACATTTCGGCTATACGTTCACGATTGCCGAGGAATTGAAGAATGTCACCTACCGTGCGACTCTGCGTGACGAAAGTTTGCACGAATTTCTTTCCGTACTGTCTGACATCACGCCGCAACTTACCTACCGGATCGATCCTTCGTGTCGGACCGTCATACTGCAAAGAAACAACGGAACCGGCTCGGATCAGACGGGAAGGCCGGTATCTCGTTTTGCCCGGAACGGTTCAGGCATCTAATTTCTTCCCGTTGTAAGACCGGGCGAAATAGACGGGGCGGTTCTTGGTCTCATTGAAAATACGCCCGAGATATTCGCCGATGATACCGATGGAAAGCAACTGTACTCCTCCTAAGAAAAGTACGGTGACCATGATCGTCGGGAAGCCGGCCACCGGATCGTCGTAGATCAAGTTCTCGATAAGAATATAGATACCGTAAATAAATGCCAGCAACGATACTGCCGCCCCGAAGACGGAAGCTATCCGCAGAGGGGCAACCGTAAAAGAGGTGATCCCCTCGACGGCAAGATTCAGCAGTTTGAAGAAGCTCCATTTGCTCTCGCCCGCCACACGATTCTGCTGGTCGAACAGAAGCTCTTTCTTCTTGAACCCGATCCAGCTGAACATTCCTTTCGTGTAACGTTGCGACTCCCTCAGCTTCTTTAAGGCTTCGATGCAAATCCTGTCCAACAAACGAAAATCGCCCGTATCCTGTTGGATCGGAACGTGAGCTGCCTTTTGCAGAATGGAATAAAAAGCCCGGGAAAATTTTTTTCGCAGAAAAGACTCCTTGCCTCTCGTCCGGCGTTTGGCATATACGTCATCGTATCCTTCTTCCCAATAGCGGAGCATCTCGGGGATAAGTTCAGGCGGGTGTTGCAGGTCGGCATCCATGATCACCATGCAATCGCCCGTGACATAATCGAACCCGGCCAACATGGCTGCTTCCTTGCCGTAATTGCGCGACATATCCACGTAATTGATACGCAGATCCCTCTCATGAAGCCGTATCAGAACAGCCAATGTATGATCACGGCTACCGTCGTTGACAAACAGTACTTCCCACTGATATTTCCGGTGCGTATCCATCAATGTCCGAAGCCTTTCGTAAAGCTTCGGCAAAGAGTCCTGCTCATTATAGGCCGGTATTAATATCGAAACTTTCCGGGTCATAATTTTTTCGATTTCAAAACGGTTCGAACTAATATAAAATTGACCGGAACCGTAATACCGTATACGGGTACGGGCGCCAGATTCTTCGGCATACCGATATGAATAAACAAGTTTAGCAGTCCGACTTGCAGCAAGTAATTGATGAAATGACTCATTGCAAAGCCGAAACCTTTTTTTGCCGATGGACGGGTTTTGAATGTGAAGTAATTCGAAAGAACAAAATTTGCTAAGAAGCTGACAATATATCCGATAGTGAATGCAAGCGTCGTATTCATCGCCCTGTTGAGCAATAAATAGATGCCGTAGTGAATGCCTGTGGCTACTCCTCCGACAATACAGAACTTGATAAATTCTTTCTGTTGGGTTGAAATCTTCATGTCTTATCGAAAAAACGTACGACGCGCAAAGATATGAATTAATTTATACGTGGCACGCACCCACAAGTACATTCGATCACGAATCTGCAGGGAGGGTATGAATCGCCTCTCCCATCAATGCGATACCCTTTAAAATTCTTGTTCTATATTCTTCAATCGTAGGCTTCCAGCATGTTTGAAGAAAGCCTTTCAACAAATTACGACTGATAAATTTTTCGGCAAACGCGACTGTATTCTTTATACTTAGCTGGTTGTCAGCATGATAGCTTCCCGTGGGTATTTGAGTGTATCCGTGCTTCTCCAAATCCAAGTACGCTTTGACATAAGGAAATTCCAGATTAAACTCTTCGCCGTAATACCAATTGCTTTGCACAACGGTCGTGGGCATCTTCCTGAAAAAAGTCTCCGGTTGCCTCCACAACATATAATCCGACCAGATCCACGCCTGCGAACCGTTTTTTTCCACCTCATCCACAAGAAAATAGAAATCATGCCACCATGCATCATTCTGACGCATCACTACGAATTGATAATGCGACTGATGTTCGGCTGTTTCTTCATCCATCCCTAGATGGAACAGCGGCGGAGTATCGAAAAGAGCGGAGACTTCCCGAATCAGATCGGCGCAGACCCGGTAGTAGGTATCGGTTGATACCATGCGGGAATATTCTTTCATCCAGGTATCGTGTCCTGCCGAGAAGTTCAGTTTAGGGATGGGCTGTATACCCATCGTGCGGATTTTCGACAATTCGCTTTTTAAACGATGGGGAGTCCAGGCACCTTTTACGGCAATCTCGGGATGTGATTCGTAGGCTACGGCATCTCCCAAATCGATAACGACCGTGTTCACTTTTGCCTTTGCCATCGCCGATATGGCGTCATTCCACAGTGCTTCGTCCATGCGTAAATAAGGCCGGTAACCTCTGAACGGTCTGTGAGGCGAAATATATTCTTCCCACATATTGAAACTGAGATGCAACAGGCAGCCCCAGATAAGTTCCGTACCGGACGACAATTCCTCTCCCGCCGATTTGCCAAACGCCCAACCGGGCATGCTGCAGCCGACCCCGGCTATCACGCTTTGTTTAATAAAATCTCTTCTGTTCATTTCGTCATTTTGATGGTCTTGTTTTCGTTCAGGTCGAGAAAGCAAACTTGTTTTTGATTCCGTCTGTCTTTCCATGTGATTTTATATTTCCCTTTGAATCCTCGGAACGTTACATTCCCGTCCTTATCCGGTGCAATCTGCAATTTCGTCTTCCATTCGTGGTTAATAAGACTGTCCAACACGTTATAAACGGGCTTTAACGTCATATCTTTACGAAATATTCCGGAAAACGAGGGTTCTCCTTTGGCTGCGCCTCCGTCCACCACATTCCACCAAGTGATTCCCATCACATCGGGATAGCTAAACCATAACCGATAAAGATTCCGGGCTATTATAGCCTGAATTTGGGAGCCTCTCACGGTACTGTCCGGCGCACAAATCGTGACTTCACTGATATGGATGGGACGCTCGGTCTCTTTTAAGCAATTCAGAACAGCATAATTTTGTGCAGGTGTCAGGAACTTATCGTCTCCCGCCGCAATCTGCCGAGACTCTTCCGATTCGAAAATATGCATCTGCACTCCCACATTGTCGATACGTATATTTCTATCCGACAAATCTCTCACAATTTCAACGTATCTTCTGGTCGGCCCCCAATGTAGATCACATTCATTGGTGTTCAGCTGAGTCGCTGCAGGGAAGTACTGCATAGCCCACTTATAGGCCTTATAGGTGTAATCATCGGGCATCATTCCTCGATTAGCCTGATCGATACACTCATTTACCACATCCCATCGTTGAACGCGGTCTCCATAACGTTGGGCAATGTCTTTTATGTGATTCTGAAAGATTTCTTCCATCTCTCTTCTGTTCTCGGGCATCCACTCCGGGTGTCCGTGCAGGCGCAACCCGTAGATAATAGCATGTCCGTTCATGTTGATACTTTTCGACTTACAGAATGCAACGACGGGATCGGGAGCTGGACGTCTGTATATGTAGGAAGAACCTTCCGTATAACGCGGCTTTCCTCTTTCCGGCTCTAACGTTTTCCAATAAAAAGGAATCGTAGCCGCATTAAATAAGGAACCGAACACGTCTTCGTACTTCTTGTTTCGTTCATCGCTTCCCAAATCGCCAAACAGAAAAAGATTCCCACCAAACAGGAATGAATGTGCGATTTGCTCGATCTGTACGTCACTGTTCTTTTTGCTCGATGAAAAACGTATCTCTACATCGATCTTCCTGTTCAAATCAATCTCTTTATCGATTTTTGTCTGGACTTCCGCGTTCCACTGTTCCCAATATCTTGGGGACATCACCGTATCCGTTCCTCGATCCCGACCAAAACCTGCCGATACGTTGAGTAACGTTACGATTATCACCGCAAACATCGTTTTGATTATTCTCATCATTTTTTTATATCGCCCTTATCCTTTCTCCGCTAAAGAAGAAGGATAAGGGGCGGTTTATACAACAGCATATTTCCGATGCACCTTCCCGTTTCCCTCTAATATCCGGAATTTTGCTGCACCTTTCCTTTCCCGTCGACAATAACTATTTTGGGCAGAGGAAACAACTCTTTTTCCTTCCCGGCATAGGCCGTATTGGTAAGTTCTTTTGCTCTCTTCATCAATTTATTGTGTCGGATCAGATCGGCACGGTACTGGCCGTTCTCGCACCAGAATTCATGACTGCGTTCCGTCAGGATTTGGTCGATGAACGATTCCAGGGTCGCAAAATCGGAAAGCTGCTTAGCCGGGAGTTTTGCTCGGGTTCTGATAGTATTCATCAGATCTACCGCTTCCTGCGTCGCATGGCCTTCTTTCATGGCGATTGCTTCGGCAAGCGACAGGTATACATCGGCATAGCGATAGATGATAATATCGATCGTACTCTTACCGGCTCCCGCAACTCCCGGATCATACCCGAACTTCATCGGGATAGGCCCCAACAAAGGCTTCTCGGATGTTCTGGTGATTAAGGTCCCTTTGTTGTTTGTATATTCTTTCAGAAGGTACGTTTTGCGAACATCTTTTTCTTCGAACCGGTCATAGAACCACCAGGTACTTAACGCTACGCCGTAGCCGCCTTTCATCCCTTCCTGGTTGAAATCGGTAGGCAAGACGAACATGTGCCAGTCATTCCCTTCGCCAGCAGGACTGTCGGCCGTGACCGGTATCGCCCAGATAATTTCCTTATTGGTGAGCCCCTGTCCTCCCGATTCGAACATTTTCACATAATCGCTCTGCAACTGATAGCCGTACTCCGGTTTCATCAGCTCCCGGCATAAGGTTTCCACTTTTGCATAATACGCGTTATCCGCTGCCGCTTCGTGCAGATATAGACGAATGAGCAACATCCGTGCGAGTCCGCGGCTGAATTTGCCGTATTCGGTTTTATCCGGCATGGGAAGTTTTTCCGCCGCATAGAACAGATCGTCCTCGATAAATTTCACCATCTCTTCTCTCGACAGGCGCGGAAGCGGTTCTTCCCGGAGCGGTTTTTTCAACACCTCAAGCGGCGCCACCACGAGCGGACCGTACATATCGTACAGAATATACGAGAGAAAAGCCCTTGCACAACGCACTTCAGCCATGTATTTCTCTTTCAGTTCTTCTCTCAAGGAGCTGTTCTCGATCTGATCCATCACCAATGTACAGCGACTGATTTTATTGGCAAAGCCGCCGTCGTCGTACGTGCCGTTGCCGTAGTAGAACCATGTGACGTCTGTCGTCTCGGGATGATAGTCCATCTCGATGAATCGCTTCGTAAACCACAGCTGGTCATTTCCGAGAACCTCCGTTGTGGCGTCATTGATCACCATTACCCCGCGTTCGTTTCTGGCATGGATGCCGTTGAACCAGTTCGGGCGCAACGGATAGTAACATGACAGGACAAGAGATTTTATATCTTCTTCGTTCTTCGGAAAATCCGTAAATGGTATATCCGAATAATCGGCCGGTTGCAGATCGGCACATCCGTTAAGCAAAAGAAAGAACGGGAGTACTGCCAGTATAAAAATCGTATTTCTCATAGAATATATTGCTTTCATAATTCACTTTGTTATTTTTTATCAGAATTGTACATCAATCCCGACACTGAATGTACGGGCATTGGGATAAGCAGCCGGAAAAGAATCCGTTTCGGGGTCCAATCCGGAATAAGGGGTAAATACGCACAAGTTGTTGATATCCGTATGGATTCTCAAGTTCGAGATACACTTTATTTTCGCAAGTGTGCGCGGAGACAGCGTGTATCCCAACGTGACGTTCTGTACCCGGATAAACCAGGCATCTTCGTAGAAGAAGTCCCCGTACGTATAGTTATGTCCGTTCGTGACATAAGACGAAGGATGCGTAGTCGACGGATTATTGAACGTCCATCGCTCTTTTACTGTTCTCAAGGCATTATATCCGCCATAATAGATCGAGTTGGCTCCTATCCCGAACTCGGTATAGCTTGGATTCATCATTTTCCGGTCGAACATCCCGTTTAGCTGGCAACTCAAATCGAAATCTTTATACCGGAATGTATGGGTCATACCTGCGAGCCATCCCGGGTCGGAGGTGCCGAGTAACCGCGTATCGGCGTCATCAATCATTCCGTCGGGTTCTCCCGTCCGTATGAAGTATCCTCTCTCATCGACCATCAACTTATTGTCTTTATCCCTTTTATATCCGTTTATATCTTTAATGACGATCTGTCCCGGCAGAAGTTTGGGCTGAGCTGCAGGAGTCGTTTCGCCCGCCTGCATGATATGGTCGGCCACTCTCGAAAAAATCGGGCGTATAGGGTCGTCTTCTCTTTCATAGACATTTGGCTTCCAGTCGGGAGTACGTTCTTTCCATCGGTCTTTGAATCGGGTGAAAGTGAAGTCGGTGCTCCACGAAAAGTCTTTGGTCTCAATATTCCGGGTACTGATGTTGAACTCGAAGCCGGTACTTTGCGTTTTCCCTACATTCGCCATGATCTTATCCAAGCTGTGATAGAGGTTCAGGTATTTGTAGTTGAGCAGGTCGGAGATCACTTTGTCGTAATATTCGAAAGAGCCTCTTATCCGGCCGTTGAAAAGTCCGAAGTCGAGGCCGACATTGAATTCGGTCGTCGTCTCCCACTTCAAATCGGGGTTTCCCAATCGTTTCAGGAACACTCCGGTTTCCTGTGTGTGTTTGCCGGTTATATATGCCATTTTAGCTCCATAGCTCGGAAACGCATAGATTCCTATATCGGCATTACCGGTTTGTCCCCAGCTGGCACGCAGCTTAAGGTTTTCCAACCATGTCAGACTCTTCATAAAATCTTCCCTGCTGATGGTCCATCCTGCTGCAAACGAAGGGAAGTATCCCCACTTATTGTTTTCGGGGAATACGCTTGCTCCGTCGGCACGCAGAGTCGCGTTAAACAGATAACGGTTCTTCAGCACGTAATTCGCCCGGAAGAAATAAGATTGCATCTTGGTGTTGGAATAGCTGGATCCGACGGTCTTCGTACCGGCTCCCGCTCCCATATTGTTATAAATAAAAGCATCGGTGATAAAGTCGTTATTCCCGAGATTACGCCCTTTCCTTGCAAACTCTTCGTAAGATGTTCCCGCAAGCAGATTCAGGTTGTGTATGTCGTTGAACACTTTCGTATAGTTCGCCGTAGCTTCGATCAGATATTGATTGTTATCCTGCGAGTAGCCGGCGGCCACACCGCGCAGTTTGCTTCCGTTCAGGGTCGTCTTAGGCTGGTAAGTATCTCTCGACATAGCCACTCGATCCAAGCCTGTGTTCAACCTGATCATCAGGCCTTCGACAGGGGTTATTTCCACGAACAGATTTCCGAGCAGCCTGTCGGTATTGGTTTTATCGATATTGTTCAGCAGGGAATAGGGATTCGCCTGATTCCCGACCTGCGGATTGAGAGGATAAGTTCCCGTTTCCTCGTCATAGGCCTTGATATGCGGTCCCATCATAATGGCCGAACGTATGATTCCGGAGTTCTCGGATTTCCCGTTCCCCAGTTGGGTATTATCGTTGTTGAGCCGGCTCATGGTCAGGTTCAATCCCATTTTGATATACGAATTGATCTTCTGATCGATGTTCGACTTGACGGTATACCTTTTCAATCCTGTATTTTTGATAATTCCGATATGGTCGTAATAGTTGAGAGAAACGTTGTAGACGGTATTTTCGGTTCCTCCGCTCACATTGATATTATGTTCCTGTATCCGCCCGTCGCGGGTGATCAGTCCCAACCAGTCGGTTCCCCTGCCTGCAGCGGCGATCTGCTCGTTCGTATAGGCCGGGGCGTATAACTTCCCGTCGACCGGATTTTTCTGGGCTTCGCTGAGGCTGTTGGGCCCCCAGGGAGTGACTTTGTTCTTCCATAGCCATTCTTCATAACCGGCTTCGTTATAGAGTGTCATCCATTCGTTCAGGGGCAGCAGATCGTATTTATCCGTGTATTTCTGTACGGAGAAATTCGTGGAATAAGACACGGTTGTCCGTCCTGCTTTTCCTCTTTTCGTGGTAATCAGTATCACTCCGTTAGCCGCCCTTGCTCCATAGATAGACGTCGCACTGGCATCTTTCAGCACTTCGATCGATTCGATATCGTTTGGGTTCAGGAAGTTCAACACTCCTTGCGTGCCGGGATTCATCTTCGGGTCTTTCCCCGTCATATCCTCCACCTCGGAAATAGGGAACCCGTCCACAATATAGAGCGGCCGATTGCTTGCGTTTATCGAACCGGCCCCTCTGATTAGGATGTCGATGCCGCCTCCCGGTTGTGCACTGTTCTGCTTGGTATACAGACCAGAGATTTTTCCTGAGATCGCATGCATGACCGAGGCATTTCCCGTCAGTGTTAGATCGTCTGCCTTCACATTGGAGATGGCTCCGGTCAGGTCGCTTTTTTTCATTGTGCCGTATCCTACCACGACAACCTCCTCCAGTACCTTGTCATCCGTCTTCATCGTCACGTCGATCGTTGCCCGTCCGGCCACCGCCACCGTTTGGGTCTGCATCCCCATATAGCTGAATATCAGTGTGCCTTCGGATGGCACATTTTCCAGCACATACTTCCCGTCGATATCGGTAATCGTACCGATCGTGCGGTTGTTCTCTACCACAACGGATGCTCCGATAACGGTCAAGCCCGTATCGTCCACCACCGTACCGCGTACGGTAATGGTCTGAGCAAACGTCCCCAACGATACTGCCCACAGCAGGGCAAACAATATTCCTTGCCATTTACAGATTAAATGTTTGCGTTTCATTCTTACCTTGTTTTTAATAAATACTACGTTGTTGTTCAAAAATAAGTTGTTATTCAATTCAAATAATATGACAAGTGGATTGGGTATCGGGTGTATAAAAAGGTTTCTCACAGCCTGTTAATGATTGGGGCGAAGGCTTGGTTAAGCCCTCGTAGGATATGCAAAAGCCTCTATTTCCATGTATTATCGGCATCGTCTCTTATTCCGTACGATTCACTATTCTTCTCAAGCTGTTTTTTTAAAGCCCGCAAAACTATTTGTTTCTTTTTACAATAAGCAATAGCCGCATATGTTATATAACATATTTTCGATCCAATCGGGCGGTGGACAAATTTTGCAAGTTCCCCATTCTCTTCTTTTCTTACATATAAATATAAAGAGGGTGTGCCAAAATGCAATGTTTTGGCACACCCTCAAAGAACTATAAGATTTTATTGGGAGAGGCATTGAACACCTGAGCTTTTTAAAAAAGCGGTTTCAATGCACACATCAAATCAATCTTATCATACTGAACCTACCTTAATATTGATCTTCGGCAAACCCGGTATAACTATGTCCGCAAATCACATAGGTCTCATCTTTACTTGCATCATATGATACATTCTCGAATACCCATTCATACTCTGCAACATTGGGATCTTTCCACTCTGTTTTTGCCTTTTGTACTCCTTTAAATGTTGCTTTTCCGCTAAAGAGTTTTACCTTTAGATAGAGGCTGTCTGCTGTATTCCCTCCTTTTGTCTTTACGACCTTAGGAATAATCTTGCCTTCGATTACCGTAGCCCTCAGGTACGGACGGTCTAAAGAGATCGTTTCTCCTTCCTTCGTGGGAGCAGGGACTTTATTTTCACTCTTGTCAAAAGGAGGAGCGACAATTGTATGCAGATTATCCGTCAATTGATTAAAATCCTGATTAGACGAAGCAAAGGATGCCGGCGTGCCAGACAACATAAATTTGCTTTTCAGAGGGAGGAGCTTTCCCACATCATCAATCCATAATTCATTTTCAATATTCTTTGAAGTATTGTAAATGCGTACTTCCTTGCCATCATAATGATGAATAACCTCTTGCTTCTCGTTGATTATTTTAATCACATAACGTCCCGAATAATCGATCGTTGCACTATCCCATATCTCTATATCCTGTTGACAAGAAATGAAGAACGACGTGCTCACACACAACACAACCGATAATAGATAAAACTTTCTCATAATTTTTTATTGTTTTTTTAGTATAACAGTAAATATCATTCCGGCATATTCTGCTTTCCATGACACATTTCCCTTTTCCGGTTCACAGACCGCATCATTCAATGCAGACAAGGAATCTCCCCAGCCAGGGAGACTATTTGAAAGCAATGTTAATGAATTGTCATTTTTCAGTTGTATGTAACCACTACATGCATACGAATTACCATATCCGGCCCTTTGAGCATAATACCCTCCAAGAAAATCGGATATCTGAAAGAAGCCCGGAGCAATCTTTTTAATCGTTACCGTGAATCCCGGATACGGAATAACTTTTCCATTGCTTAACCGTTGTGTTCCTTCAATACCAGTGTATTTCCCGGATATATCCGTTTTTACACTTGGATCAGCAACGATTATTTCTCTGGAACGGGTCGTTTTCACCCCATCAGCATTCGTATAGATATAATCCAAATGATATATACCTACTGTTTTCACATCCACACTGCCAAGAACCTGAACATTTTTAGACACATCTTCATTTTTATATGTCACCATATATCCCGGTTCTTCATAAGAAGTTCCCAAGGACACCATCATCCTCACATCCCCTTTAAGTTCAAAGTGCAAAATGCTCGACGTGTTTTCGGTTTCTTTTTCACATGCCATCAAAAGAAACAACGAACAGAAGAGCATACTTATGTAATTTATTTTTTTCATCTCTAACTCTTTTAATATGGTTCATTAGTTCTGATCATCTAATTCTTTCACAACGATTTCCGGCTTCACATTCCACCAGACCTTTTCTCCAAGATTTGCCTTTTGGGCCGGACTGTTAGGATTACGATTAATCACGGCATCCGGATAAATTGGAGATGCTGGGAGTGAAGCATTCAACTTTGCCCGCCCATTGACAGCAATCGTTATATTACCGATGAGTAATGGATCGTTAAAGGCTTGTTTCCTGTTTAAGACAATATCCAACATGTATAAAGCCGGATATTTAATGCGATTACGTTCCAAAAACGATTCAATATGTTGATAATTAGCGTTGGCAACCCATTTCTGCATACCAATCTGCTTAATCGCACTTTCTTTATCTGTCGCTTTCCATGCAGCATATTTATTCAAGATAGTCATATCCGTGACCCCATGTTGTTCCAAAGATGCTTTGACTCCATTTTCATAATACTGCTTTGCGTTACCGTAATCTCCTGCACGAGCATATACTTCTGCAATGTAGAAATGAACTTCCCAACTTGACATAATCATCAAGTCCATATCTTCTTTGAACAGAGCTTTACTGTATGTGACATCTTTGTCTTTCTTGCTCCCGTCAGAAGCTTCTTTGGAATCGAAATCACCGAAAAATGCTCCTCGGTATGTTCCGGCATTCTTATCTGCCATTGTGAATAAAGTAGCAATTCGAGGGTCATTATTCACTTGCAGGTAATCGATGAAGTTTTTGCATGCAATCACATTCGTTGTCAAATAACCCGCTCCTCCTTCTTGAAACTCTCTCATTGGGTGTCGTTTACCTTCCTGCCCATCGGACCATACTTTACCCGATATTTTAGCACTTGCGGTTAAGAAATCATTCGCTTTCACAAAAGCCAATACTTTTGCATTATCATACCCTGACGTCTCGGAAAGTCTCAACATTAATTTCAATTTGACGGAATTGGCGAATTTTTTCCATTTAGCCATATCCCCGGCATAGATAAAATCATATTCCGTATCAACATTGGCTTTACTTAAATCCACCTTTAACAATTCATCTACCCTTTTGAGCAAATCAGCGTAGATATCTTCACTTTTGTCAAACTTTGGCGTACTATTGCCTTCATCCCCTTTTAAAGCTTCCGAATAAGGAATATTTCCCCAAACATCGGTCATCACCTGCCACGTAAAAATTGATAGTACTTCGGCAATAAAATAACTCCCGTGGTCATTTGCGTTGGAGGCAATCTTTTTAATCTTATTCAAGTCTTCCTGTACACCAGCCGTTAAACTTTGATATGCGGTACCAAAAGAAGTTTCATTGTATTCACATAGAAATTTAAATTGGGAAGCCGAATATGCCTGGGTCCAATATTCCGACCAGAATGCACCGGCAAATCCCATATCCCATCCCATCAGATTGTTTCCCAATCCGACTTCTGCTGCGGGCAATAATACTTTTGCATCTGGAATTTCTTCCAATACATTGGGGTCATGATTCACATCAAGCCAGTCTTGGCATCCGGATGTGAAAAGCAGCATAAACACAGCCGATATTAATACAATTATTTTATTCATAATGTTCTTTTTTAAATATTACACTTAGAAAGCCAAAGTTAAACCAAATGTATACAATTGGTTACTCGGATTAGCATTAAATTCTCCAAATTTTGCACTTACGTCGTTCCCAAAAGTAGTTGTTTCCGGATCTATATATGGATTTTCACGAGGAGTCCACAACAAGATGTTACTTACGTTAAACGATATTCGAGCGGAGGCCAGATGCAATTTAGAACAGAACCCCACAGGAATTCGATAGGCAATACCGGCATCTCTTAACTTGAGATATGAACGGCTGATTACAGCACTTTGCTGTCCCATTAATCCTCCACGATCAGAGTAGAAAGTATGCAATGCTGTAGGATCTACAGGAATCGTATTCTCACGATAGGTACCGTCACCATTATCAATCACCGAATTAGGAACCATAAACGGCTTCCGGTCATTCAATACGGTTTCAGGAGCGCTACCTGTCCAATGCATATATTTTTTCGTATTGGAATAGATATATCCTCCGTTACGATAGTCAAATGTAGCAAATAAAGATAGGCCTTTCCATGTAAAGGTATTGGTAAGTCCCATACGATATTTTTCATTGATATCCTTTCCAAAATATTCAGTCGTTGCAGTAGGTTGCGGATTTCCTTTACCGTCCACAATCGTGTATTCTTTACCATCAATCGTGGCTTTCTTTACTCCCGTTAATTTGAATTGACCTAAAGGCTCCCCTTTTACTGCGTAAATACCTGCTCCTCCGAAGCCTCCCAAGAAAACTTCATCTACATCCAAATTCTCTACTTTATTTTTATTCGCGGAGTAATTCCATGAGATATCCCATGAAAAGTCTTTTATCTTAACAGGTGTTACGTTTACGGTCAATTCGAATCCCCGGTTGCGTACATCCCCCAAATTACTGATTTGTGAGGTGTATCCACTGGATGGATCTTTGGGTATAACATCGATCAATCCTTCCGTATATCTGTCGTAATACGAAAAATCAAACCCCAAGCGATTTTCAAAAAAACGGGCTTCCAGTCCGATCTCAAATTCTTTCGTTAACTCCGGTTTCAACTCCGGATTCCCTAACTGATTGGATACGGAGTAAGAATTCACTCCATTTAGGGGAAAAGAAAGATCATCTACTTTCGGATAGCCCGGATTCTGAATCGTTGCTGCTACATAGCGATCATACACATAATAGATATCTGCATCATTACCAGTCATACCATAAGCCACACGAAATTTGGCAAAATTAACAAAACGTGTCTTGATATCTCTCGACTGCAAGAAATCGGTAATTAAGAAGCTGAACGTAGCTCCCGGATAAAAATAAGAATTATTATTCTGAGGAAGAGTTGAAGACCAGTCATTTCTTGCAGTCAACGTCAGATAGGCAAAATCTTTATATCCCAGATCGGCATTCAGATATAAACCAACCAACCTGCGTTGTTCTTTTCTTTGATTGGAAACAGATGGAGAACGGCTATTCCTCAAATTATAAAACCCAGGGACATCGATAGAGTTGATTGCTCCCGAAAGCCAATTGTATTTACGCTCATTGACATTCAACCCTGCAATCGCATTCAAAGACAGTCCCGATTCCCATTTTGTTTTATACGTGGCCATTGCATCATGATTTATCTGAACACGCTCCCGCCTCCATTCTTCATATCTACCTGCATTAGCCGTACTGGAGCCGTCGTTGGGCGCGCCCGGTGTAAATTTCACAGGAGCCGTATGAGACTCCGATGTAGAAACTTCCAAATCTCCGCCGAAACGATACGTAAAATTCAATCCTTTGATAACTTCATAGTCTAACTGAAATTTACCGAACACTTTATGTTTATTTTGTGTAGCACCATCTTCATTTAGCACATAATACGGATTCAAACCATAGGGCGTAAAATAGTTGTCCAGATTATTGAATTTACTTTTGTAATCTTTGAAATCAACAATCGAAATGTCGCTTGCGATTTCATATAAAGAACGATGCAGTGAAGTACCTTGTCCAGAGGGCACAGCTTTCGTCTTTTCCGTGCTGAAATTTACCGATGAACTCACGGTCAGATTTTTGGCTTGATGAGAGCCTCTGGCTGCAATGGTGTAACGTTTGTATGAATCATGATCCGTCGGAACGACACCATCCGAACTGTTTTGTGAAAGTGATAAGAAATAGTTTGTTTTAGCCGTGCCCCCGGATAGAGAGAGCGAATTCTTATAATTCTGTCCCAGATCATAAAAGTCTCTTACCCTATTTTTAAGGAACACATATGGTTTTACTTGTTGTTCGTTCTCAATGATTCGTCCCCAGACCCTTTCTTTTCCGTCGTATGGAGCCCCCCAGTTTCCGTTTTCGTCAAGGGCTCTGTTTCCGCTCCATCCCTGGCCAAACTGAGATTGTTCTTCCGGTAGGCGTCCTACACGAGAGATCGTATAACCGCCGTCATAAACGATTTGCACTTTACCCTCGGTATTCTTTCCCGATTTGGTTGTAATCATGATCACTCCATTAGCCGCTCGCGAACCATACAAGGCTGTTGCTGCCGCACCTTTAAGTACGGTCATATCTGCAATATCATCCGGGTTTAAGGCGTTAATACCCGATCCAAAGTCTACCTGGGAGTTCAAATTGTTTCCCGAACGATTCTGTGCATTCGTAATCGGTATTCCATCTACAATATAGAGAGGTTGATTATTCCCAAAAGAAGAAGCTCCGCGGATAATCACATTTTGGGTGGCTCCAGGACCAGGCGCCGTAGAGATGTCAACTCCTGCCACTTTCCCTTGCAGGGCATTCATGGGATTCACGGCTTTAGCATTCGCAATTTCATCCCCTTTGATAGAAGTGGCCGCATACCCCAATGCTTTCTTTTCACGAGTAACCCCCATGGCTGTAACCACTACTTCCTCCAATGCTCTCGTATCACCTTTCAAAACAACTTGAAGGTTGGGAGCAATCGCCACTTCCTGGGTAACCATTCCGATATACGAGATCATCAATGTTTTTGCCGAACTCGGCACCTCGGGCAAAGCAAACTTCCCGTCCATATCCGTCACAGTACCGACCGTCGTGCCTTTTACCACTACCGAAGCTCCGATAACCGGTTCTCCGTTCTCGTCCGTCACCGTGCCTCGCACCTGTGCCTGCGCCATTACTGCACCTGCTCCGATAAAGAACAGGGCTAAAAACAGTTTTAGTTTTCTTTTCATACTCTTCTAATTTTAAAAAAACAACATACATTCATTCCTCTCAATTCATACATCCGATTCCACTGCATCCGGACAAATCATTTTTTTATTTTCATGGCCTCTATTCGTACTTTCAAATAAATTTTCATACACCATTGGATGCTTTCTCTTAATAAGCATCGACTGCAAAAATAGCGAAAATTTGTTATTCGCAAATATTTTCTGATAAAAAAAACTTTTTATTCCAAATAAGGCTTTCCGATTGCGTCAATTATAAAAAATTTGCACTACATACGGCTTTGCATTATCTTTGTACTTTCATCATAAAATAAAATCGTATCAATATGGCATTACAATGCGGCATTGTGGGACTACCGAATGTGGGGAAGTCGACGTTATTTAACTGTTTATCGAATGCGAAAGCGCAGGCGGCTAATTTTCCGTTCTGTACCATCGAGCCCAATGTGGGGGTGATCACCGTCCCCGATGAGCGACTCAACAAACTGGCTGAGTTAGTGCATCCGGCACGGATTGTTCCGACGACGGTCGAGATTGTCGACATTGCCGGCCTGGTGAAAGGCGCCAGTAAAGGAGAAGGACTGGGAAACAAATTCTTGGCGAATATCCGTGAGACGGACGCCATCCTTCATGTACTACGTTGCTTCGACGATCCCAATGTCGTGCATGTAGACGGGAGTGTGGACCCGGTACGCGACAAGGAGATTATCGACACCGAGCTTCAGATCCGCGATCTGGAAACGGTCGACAGCCGTATGTCGAAAGTACAGAAACAAGCCCAAACGGGGGGAGATAAGCAGGCCAAGCTCACCTGCGAGGTGCTGGTCAGATACAAGGAAGCGCTTGAGCAGGGCCGGAATGCCCGCACGGTTTCGTTCGATACGAAAGATGAACAAAAAGTGTCTCGCGAGCTGTTCCTGCTCACCGACAAGCCCGTACTCTACGTCTGCAATGTTGATGAAGCAAGTGCCGTGAATGGCAATGCCTATGTAGAACGGATACGTGAGGCGGTAAAAGAAGAAGGAGCAGGCATTCTTGTCGTAGCAGCCAAGGTCGAGAGTGAGATTGCGGAACTCGATACGTACGAAGAGCGACAGATGTTTCTGGCTGAGGCCGGCCTTGAAGAGTCCGGCGTAAATCGTCTGATCAGAGCAGCATACAAGTTACTTGATCTGGAAACGTTTCTGACCGCCGGACCCGAAGAGGTACGTGCATGGACGTATCGCAAAGGAAGTAAGGCGCCCCAATGTGCGGGGGTAATCCACACTGATTTTGAAAAAGGCTTTATACGCGCCGAGGTCATCAAGTACGACGATTATATCCATTATGGCTCGGAAGCAGCCGTGAAAGAAGCCGGCAAGATGCACGTGGAAGGAAAGGAATACATCGTGCAGGACGGAGACATTATGCACTACCGTTTCAACGTGTAGCTTCCCCGCAAGAGAAACATTGTAAAAACGATTGAAGGAGGGGGAGCACATTGGACTGGCGTGATTTCTTTTATTTCTCACGAGGTGAACGGCGAGGGTTAATCGTCCTGCTCTGTCTGATTGCTCTGGCGGGTATCCTCATGCTGCTGAAAAGCCCTTCATCGGATCAGGAACAGCCGACACATGGAGATACGACCTCCGTTCGTCAGATGTCGCCGGCAAATACGTCGGAGGGTCCGGCTGACTATCCAACCGTACAGCCGCCAAGGCAGCCGGCCGGCAGACCGCGCCCTGCCGCTTCGCGAACACATGAGACCACCGGCGAGCGTATCAAACGATTGACCGATCCGCGTCCGCGATACCCTCGAACTCAAAAACTCCCTCAAGGCTCTACCCTCGAACTGAATACTGCCGATACGACCGATCTTCGGAAAATACCGGGCATCGGCTCCACCTTTTCCAAACGCATCGTCAAATACCGTAACTTATTGGGTGGGTATGCCGATGTATCTCAATTGGCGGAAGTATACGGGATCGATGAAGAGAAGTACACGGCATTGGCACCATGGTTTACGGTCGATCCGACACGGATCCGAAGGCTGAACGTGAATCGTCTGCCGGAAGATTCGCTGCGTCGTCATCCTTATATCGATTATCGTCAGGCAAAGTTGATGGTACGTTTGCGCAGACAGCAAGGCGGCCTTACCGGATGGCACGATCTGATGCTTTTAGAAGAGTTTACCGACGCAGACCGGCATCGCCTTGAACCATATCTGTCGTTCGAAAAATAAATCCGAGACCTTCATTTGAAGCATCGGCGCTTGTCTTATATTGATATGTACCGCTTACAACCGACAAGGAGCGGGAGGGATATCCTGATGTTCACCGTATTTTCCCGATCTTTTTTCCTCCCTTCAAAATTATTCAAAACAGTTTCTGATTCCGAATATTTTTAAGTGTGTTTTTATTATTTTGAAAATCAATAATATGCAAAAAATAGTAAAAAAAATAATCAGAAAAACCTTTGTGAAAGTTTGCAAAATAAGATTTTACACTTATCTTTGTAACAGATTTTGTATATGCATAATCATCATGTTGAGTGGAAGTTCGATATGAGGGAAAGAAATGAATGATACATGTCATAGGATGAAGAACAAATAAAGAGTCTTTTATTTTAGTAATAGTACATGAACAGAAAATACGCTTAATTCAATTATTTACTCACTAAAAAACTTAAACGCCA
This sequence comes from Tannerella forsythia, assembly GCF_001006485.1. Lineage (GTDB taxonomy): Bacteria > Bacteroidota > Bacteroidia > Bacteroidales > Tannerellaceae > Tannerella > Tannerella forsythia. The sequence goes on along the minus strand of NZ_JUET01000101.1, from coordinate 55,708 downwards.
TGAGTTACAAAAAATTAAAAATCGAGAATCCTCTTGTGGGGTCCGAAAAGGAATTGTTAAGAGTTAATCTTGGAGGAAAATCCGGTATCTACGGCGCTTGCAGTATTGAAGACTTCCTTCCGGGCATTAGCGATTTAAGTTTAACACATGAAGATGCTGAAGGCTTCTTGGGCTATCCCACTTCTTTCACTCCCGCGAACTTTTGGAGAAAAGATGGTGGTGTAAGTGTTTGGATGTATGAAGAGGCTTTCGATAATTGGCAAGATTTATACGGAATGGATGCGGTGAAGGTCTTTTATCATTCGGGGCACGGAAACATGTTAGAGGACGGAACCTATATGGCTCCAATGGGAGCTGTATGGGATGACCGATCTTTGGCGCTATCATCTAAGATGGCTTTTGCCAATGAGAAGTTGAGATATCTGTTTTGGTCAACTTGTCTCAGTTTAAGAGTCCACGATGGACATTCTCCTGATCGTACCTGGCGACTTGCCAATAAAGGAGGGTTGAGGATGATCTTTGGTTATGAAACGGTATCTTATGACAGTGGCCGCTATGGCAGTGAATTTTGGAAACAATGGAAAAAAGGAAAGAGTTTTTCTGATGCTTTTATTGAAGCCAGTTGGTCGCTATTCCGGAATCAAACGCCCGTCGTTTGTGCATGTGGCAATACTAAAGAGGAGGTTCAAAAAAGGCTGTTTTCGGAAAGAATGTTCTATTCCGGGGCGGTGAGCAGCAACTGGTATTGGTGGAAGTGGAGAGAGGCCCAAAACCATAAAGGCCTTAAGACAGCAAGAGCGAAGGCCCCTCAAAATATGGATGTGTTGCTCTTGAAACCGTACATAATTGACGATGATTTGATGTCAGCAATTGCAAATAAAGTCGGCATCAACAAAAGAACGGCAAAATCGATTGCTATCGGACAAGATGGTTTACGTTGTATCGGAACAAAAGACATTTTGGTAAGTGTGGATTCTTCAGGGACGCTGCAATTACAAATGGCTCAGGCTAATTATCGGAATGACAACCGGATCAGCGAAATCCAAGCAACCAAGATTGCCAGAGAATTGATTGAAGATTTGGGAATTGCCAAGGATGTCAAATTGACACCGGCAACTACGTATAACTCGTTCCTGTGTGGTGCCAATACGAAAACTGGCGAGCAGGGTAAGCCAACGGTGGTAGAGACTATTATTCAGTTCCGCCAAGTCAATGACAAAATGGAAAGTGTGAATGCAGATTCCGGTTTCGTTGCAGTCGCTGTTGACAACGACGGAAAGATCACACGTCTAACCAGCTCCGTCAAACCAATTGTAGATACCCAAAAGAGTATTGATATGCAGAGCCTTGCTAAAAAGAGGGAGGTCAAAATGAAGGAGCTTTCTGTCGAAGAACGATTCGAAAGAAAGATCAATCGCTTGATAAACGGAACGACAAACAACAGCAAGTTGATGAAGATAACAGATGCCCCAAAGGTAATGGTCGAAACACTCTCCGATAAAATCGGGTATGACTTCTCTTCCAACTATGCCCAACCGGTCCAGCAGCGTGATATCGAAATCAAAGTGGGCGATTTTGTAAAACGCTACCAATTGAGAGTAGATTTGTAATGCACATTCCGGATCGTTTATTTGAAAGGCTATAGGATGATTTTGCAGTTGCAAAAATTCTTCTAACCGTAAAAGGGGGATGAATTCCTGTCTCATCCTCCTTTTTCTTCTTTCCATACCCAAATGCATCGATCATCATGAAAAAAGAAATCATATTAAAGGTCAGCGATACATACGTGTTCGAGTTGGAGAGCCACGCAGGAGGTGGGTACTCCTGGACGCCGGTTTCGAATAACGAAGAAATTACCGAAGTACGACTCAAGTCACGTAAGCCGGATCAAGACATAACGCTAAACCCTGTCGGCAAAGGTTTTCCCGTTGAAGTGGAAATCAAAGCCCTTGCAAAAGGGAGGTCCGTTGTTCTTCTCGAGGAAAAAAGAGCCTGGGAAAGAGAAACCCAACCATTGAATAGCTGTAGAATCAAGATCACCGTAAAATAACAAAGACATGACTGAAAACAAAATGCAAAAAAAAGGAACGGCGTTCGAGATGCCCAAGTGGGGATGGATTCCCGATATCCCGGATGCAAGGGACTATGTGTACGAGGCTCCGCTTAAACTGAGAAGCGCAAGGGCCTTGCCGTCGAACGTCGATCTCCGAAAAAATTGCCCGCCGGTGTTTAACCAGGGGGCCTTGGGGAGTTGCACGGCCAACGCCCTGTTGGCGGCTGTCGAGTTCGGGAAAAAAATCAAAGGGCAAAAAACCTGCAGGCTCTCAAGACTCTTCCTGTACTACAACGAGCGCATGATGATGAATACGGTTTATTCCGACAGTGGCGCCTACCTGCGAGACGGTGTCAAGTCGTTGAACAAACAAGGCGTATGTCCCGAAAAAGAGTGGCGATACAGCGCAAATACAAAACCGGGTGCAAAGTTTACAAAGAAGCCTCCCAAGAAATGCTACGATTCGGCACTCGACCATCAGATCTTATCTTATTGGCGCATCTCTCCCGTCATGCACGACATACGCGCCTGCCTTGCCGACGGCTTTCCGTTTGTGTTCGGCTTCTCCGTATATGCCAGCTTCATGACGGAAGAAGTGCGCAATACCGGTATCATGCCCATGCCGCAACCGGACGAGCAGCAGCTTGGCGGACATGCGGTGATGGCAGTAGGTTACGATGAAGAAAAGGAGATGCTCCTCGTGCGCAACTCATGGGGAAAGGAATGGGGTGACAAAGGTCATTTCTGGATGCCCTACGACTACATCCGCAAAACGAAAAATTGCGCCGACTTCTGGACCATCAGAGATGTTGAATAACAGAGAAGAACGTATGTTTTTCAACAACAAAAAATATGGTATCATGGAAGCTTAAATAAGAGTCACTCGTATAGAAACATGCCATTTCCCTTTGTCAAACAACCCGATGCGATGGACTGCGGGCCGGCGTGCCTGACCATGATTACACAAGAAAATTATTTATTATGTTTTTTTAACGTAAATAATTTGGATAAATCCGATACATGCGGTTATTTTGCAACCGAGATATATGATCTCTTCGACTGGTGTAAAAACCGAACGAAAGGAAATCATGGAAGAACATAGGTACCTCCCCCTCACTGCGGACTCTTTACCCCCTAAAAGGTAAAAGTTGATAGTGATCACTTGCATTTGCATACAGAGACTTGTTCGACACAAGCAGATGTGCGTTATTTGAACACAAGAACACGAAAACAGGGCAGCTTAAGGAACTGCCGGATTAGAAGGAACCAAATGCCTAAGGCATATATACTTTGACAACTCTGAGAACAGTTTGCTCTCGCAAGAGAGACAAACACTATAGGAAACACGATTTTCACAATGTATGATCCCAACAAGCAAGAAAAATTGTAAAAAACGATATTTCACCTAGTTTCTTATGTCTGCCGAAAGCGAAGTACAGTAACGAAGTATGGCAGTGTAGCAATCTCCAACCGATATCTTCATATCGGAAAACTGCATCAAACAATGGACGCGGATTTCGAAAAGCGAAACGAGTAGAAAAGAAAATTAAAATGTAAATGACATGGAAGAAATAAAATTTATCATTGAAAGTCAAGATGTTTTAAAAGAAGAAATGGCCTCAATCTTTGGAGGATCTGCGGATGCTCCTCCTGTAATTCATTGTAATAGTAATGGAATCGTTAATATTCCTCCTACTAAAGAGAATTAGTAGAGCATGTTATAATTAGATTAGTGACGGGCTTGTGGCCTTTCTTACTTCAAGCCCGTTCTCTATTTTAACGGTTTTTGTCAATATGATCTGGTCAAAATACAATTATCTATATAAATCCAAGCAATATGGAAAGTGCTTTTTATATAATTCAAGAACGAACTCATTCATATCCCTCTCTCCGTCTCTATTTAAACAATTAAGTGTAATTAAAAAATCACATCAACAAGAAGTAGCTATAGATGCATTAGAAGATGATATAAAGAGAAAACTTATTAAAGCTAAAGTTTTTAGCAGCAAATTTGAAGATGAGAGTTTTATTACACAAAAAAAACTCATAAAATATAATCAGAGTTTTCAAGAAAAAGAATTAGGCATCGTTTTATTACCGACTTTTGCGTGTAACTTTCAATGTCCTTATTGTTATGAATCAAATCTCCCCTCTGTATTTATGGACGAAGAGACAGAGGATCAGATCATTCAATTTATAAAAAAGAACAAGGGATCAGATAGGCTTCATTTGTGTTGGCATGGCGGTGAACCTTTACTTGCATTTAAAAATATAGAACGTATCTTAGAGAAAATAGAATCAGAAGATACTATAAAGATTAAAAACCATTCTATGGTAAGCAATGGTTATCTTTTAGACAAGACAAAATGCTTACTGCTAAAGAGGTACAACCTTAATACAATCCAGATATCTATTGATGGATTAAGAGAACAACATAATAAAAGTAGAATACATAAGAATGGCACACCTACTTTTGATATCATTTTGAACAATGTAGAAAATATTTTCAGAATAATACCTAAATGTCATGTTATCATTAGAATGAACACTCATATTGAAAATGAGGAAGATTTTCCATTACTATATGAGATGTTGACCAAAAGGTGGGGAAATCAGAATTATTCAGTTCAAATGAAATACGTTAATAAACACAATAGCGGATGTAAAGTTGAATGTATCAAAAATAAAAACCAAGCCTTTCATCTTCAAAAACTTTACAGAAAATACAACCTCAATAATACTGATTTATTCCCTTCCCCTCAAATAGGAGGATGTGTTGCAACTCAAATTAATTCATTCGTTATAGGAACCAAAGGAGAAATTTATAAATGTTGGGTTGATGTAGGAAAAAAAGATCGAGTAGTTGGAAATATTTTTTCAAATGAATATAATATGACACTAATCTCAGAGTATATATTAGGTACCGACATGTTTAACGATAAAAAATGTTTAAAATGCATCTTACTGCCCATTTGTGATGGCGGTTGCAATCTACAAAGATTAGAACATAAAATATCAGGTAAGAACTTTGATAATTGTCCTGTTGATACAAAAAAATTAGACATCCTACTAGACATGCTATATGAAATAAAGCATTCTAAGTAACCCTATTTTAAAAAATATTATTGCATTTATATATTGATTATGGTAATATACTTCCTATCATTCTTTTTGTGCTTTATTCAACAAACACAAGAGCAGCAGATCACGGGTCGGGTGGTCGATACACAGAACAAACCTCTCGAGTTCGCGAATGTCGCACTGTATGCGTTGCCTGATACGACCTTGATAATGGGAACGATTACTGATACGGAAGGGCGGTTTACACTTGCAACAAGACATTCTGAATCAAAAGCATGGCTACAAGTTTCGTTCGTGGGATATCAGGACTTCGGACGGGAAATCGCATCGGAAGATTACGGTACGGAGTTGCAGCCGATCGTTCTTCACGAAACATTCCTCGGAATCAAAGAGATAACGATTACAGCCGAACACCCTGCTATCAGTAGCCGGAATGGAATTTTGACGACCACCGTTGCGAATACACTTCTGGCAAAGGAGCATTCGGTCTATGATGTCCTAAGTAAAGTGCCCGGCCTTATCAATAACAAAGGAACGATAGAAGTCTTTGGTTGCGGACGGCCTGTCTATTACATCAACAATCGAAAGGTGAAAAACAAGGATGAGATCGGATTGCTTAATGTGCAAAACATACAGAAAATCGAATTGATTACAAATCCCGGTGCAACATATGATGCCGATGTAAACGCTGTCATTAAAATATATACACTCCGAGAAGAGTCGGGCTGGTCAGTTTTGGCAGGAGCGTATGCGGCACAAAGCGAAAAGTTCAGCCATTGGGAAAATATCAGAATCGGATACAAAAATGAGAAACTGAACGCATCAGCCTATTATAGTTTCTATGATTACCGGAATAAGGCATATCAATACCTGATCAAAGAGATTCACGCAGATACCGTCCGAAAATACACGACAGACAGGACGCAGCTCCCAGTTTCTAAGATACATAATTACAGCATCAATACAGATTATGAAATAAGACCTAACCAAATTGCCGGCTTCCAGATCACTGGTTCAAGAACAGACAATCGGTTTAATACGCACGAACAAAATAGTGTCGAAATGAACCGTATCTTAAGCGGCACTTTCCAAAGCCCGAATGACACAAAAGATATAACAGACAATGTACAGTTCAACATGTTCCACAATGCTCAATGGAATGACCGGCTGTCGTCATCACTGAACATGGACTATGTATGTTATCGTGATAACCGGGAACAATCTATTCGAGAAATAATGCCTCAGAAGACCTATATCACCGATTCCAGAATTCGTTCCGATTACGATATCTATGCAGCAGAATTTATTCTGAACGACAACCTGAATGAGCACCACTCTCTTTCGGGCGGAGTGGAATACAGTGCGATCGACGGTAGCGGAACACTCGACATCCTGTCAGGTGCCCTGAATGATTCCCGTTACACAAGTCATGAACGTAAGTATGCAGGGTTTATGGAATATACGTTCAAGAACGACGCCCTTTCGGTTCATGCAGGCCTGCGCTATGAAAATGTACAAAGAAAACACACGGATTTAAATGAAGCCGCGAACAATCTGAGCGATTCCGACAGTAAATTTTATCCTTCTGCGACCCTGTCTTATACGAAGAACGGAATAAGTAATTCTCTGTCTTTCTCGGCTAAAACAGCTCGACCGGCACTCTCGTATCTGAATGGCCGGACCTATTACCAGAACCGTTTTCTGTATCAGAAAGGAAATCCGAACCTAAAGCCTCAAACGTCTTATATATTAGAGTGGATATTCGGTTATCGATGGATAACCTTTCGGACAAGTTATACACAAACAAATGATTTTATTTCCGATACCTTTGTTGATAGCCCTTCCATTGATCCATCCGTCATAGTCAGCACATGGCAAAATTTCAAAAAAGCCGAATACCTGAAAGCCAACTTAACCATGCGACATTCATTCGGCTTCTGGCATCCGTCGTTATCAGCAGGTATGATCCAACCATATCTCAGCAGTGTGTACCTTGGAGAGACAATCCATTATAACCATCTCAACTTTTATATCCAATGTGGGAACTATTTCAAACTACCTGCAGGTTATACGGCATCGGTCAATTATTATTACAATAGCGGAGGCAGTCAGCGAATCTTCCGGTTCGATCCGTTTCAGTCATTAGACGTAAGTGTGCAAAAATCATTCCTGCACGACAGACTTGATGTAAAGCTGTCTGCAAACGATCTTTTACGGAAATTAAACTACTACGAACATGCAAAGATCAATAAATTCACATTCTACCAAAACGAGAACTATTCTCAGTGGAATTTTTCTCTTAGTCTGATCTATCGTTTCAATCAGCAGAGCCTCAAATATCGTGGAAAGTCGGCAGCAAAAGAAGAAAAAGACAGGTTATAACCATATGCTTTTCCCCTTTGTCAAACAACCCGATGCGATGGATTGCGGGCCGGCGTGCCTGACCATGATTGCTGCACATTACGGGCGACATTATACGCTGGATCATCTGCGCGAGCAATGTTTTATCGGGCGTGAGGGAGTATCGCTCTTAGGTATCAGCAAAGCAGCCGAACAGATCGGTTTTCGCACCGTGGGAGGACGACTGACGTTCGACAAGTTGGCGGAGAAAGCATTGCTTCCATGCGTCGTGCATTGGAATCAGGAACATTTTGTCGTGGTATATGCCATCCGGAAAAAGAAGAAAGAATACACCGTTTCGGTCGCTGATCCGGGTAAGGGACTCGTTACCTATTCGCGTGAAGCGTTCTGCCGGCACTGGATCAGTACCTGCACCGGAGGCGAAGAGAAAGGCATCACTTTGCTGTTGGAACCGACACAGTTATTTTACGAACAGGAAGGCGACAGGCTTCCCTCGGAAAACCGTATCCGCTTCCTCTGGAAATACCTGATCAAATATAAGCGTTTCTTCGGACAGCTTATGTTGGGGTTGTTTATCGGCAGCCTGCTGCAACTTATTTTTCCGTTCCTCACGCAGGCCATTGTCGATACGGGGATTCAAGGCAAGGATATCGGCTTTATCTGGTTGGTGCTGATCGCACAGATGGTACTGCTTTTCAGTCGTACAGCCATCGACTTTATCCGTCGGAAAATTCTGCTGCACATCAGTACGCGCATCAACGTTTCACTGATCTCCGATTTCTTTATCAAATTGATGAAGCTGCCGATGAAGTTTTTCGATACCAAGCTTACAGGCGACTTGCTGCAACGCATCGAAGATCATCGGCGCATCGAAAACTTCCTGACCAATCAAACAATCTCGATTGTTTTCTCCGTCTTTACCTTTATAATCTTTTCGATCGTACTGTTTGTCTACCATCTTCCGATTTTTACCGTTTTCATCACCGGAAGCATCTTCTATGGGTTATGGATACGGATATTTCTGAAGAAAAGACGTCTGCTCGATTATAAGATGTTCGAACAGCAGGGGATGAACCGTAATGTCGTTTACCAATTGATTACCGGTATGCAGGAGATCAAGTTGCAAGGCTGTGAGCAGCGTAAGCGATGGGAATGGGAAGACGTACAGGCCGACCTGTTCGACGTGAACATGCAATCGCTCAATCTGCGGCAGAATCAGGAGGCAGGCGGTATCTTCATCAATGAGTTGAAGAACATTCTTGTAACGGTATTAGCGGCTACGGCTGTCATCAATGGCAGCCTGACCTTGGGTATGATGCTCTCGATCCAATATATCATCGGACAGCTCAACAGTCCGGTAGAGCAGCTGATGAGTTTTATCTACCAATGGCAGGATGTCAGCATCAGTCTTGATCGCATGAATGAGATCCATACGCAGCAGAACGACGAAGGCACGGGCCGTTCCATAGCTGCTTTACCGCGTGATGTGGAGACGGATATACACATTCGTAATGTCTGCTTCCGGTACGATGGCGCCCGGCCGGATTATGTACTGGAAGGCATCGACCTGCACATCCCGCAGGGGAAGGTCACGGCCATCGTGGGGGCCAGCGGAAGCGGCAAAACGACCCTGATCAAATTGCTGCTCGGATACTACATGCCGAACGAAGGCGAACTGCTCGTCGGCGGTGAGAATCTGTCGCAATTCAATCCCGCATGGTGGCGCACGCAATGCGGTGCGGTGATGCAGGAAGGATACCTGTTTTCGGATACGATTGCCCGCAATATCGCGGTCTCGGACGATGAGATCGATACCGACCGTCTGCGTCATGCCGCCCAAACGGCCCATATTGCCGAGTATATCGAAGGTTTGCCGTTGGGATATAATACGAAAATCGGGCAGGATGGGCAAGGGGTCAGTCAGGGACAGCGACAACGTATCCTGATCGCGCGAGTGGTGTACAAGAACCCGCCGTTTGTCTTTCTGGATGAGGCCACGAATGCGTTGGATGCGAATAACGAACGAGCGATCGTAGAGAATCTGTCGGAATTTTACAAAGGCAAGACGGTTGTTGTGGTAGCACATCGCCTGAGCACCGTCAAGCATGCCGATCGGATTGTCGTGCTCGAAGGTGGACGAATAGCGGAAACAGGTACGCATGCCGAACTGACCACCCGGAAAGGACGGTATTATGAATTAGTACGTAACCAGTTAGAGTTGGGAAAGTAAACATGGAAGAACGGCAACCTATCGAATTGCGAAGCGAGAAAGTCCGTAGCATTATCGGACAGATCCCCCCTGTATTACTCTGCTATGGCACGGTGATCATCGGCGTGACACTGGCTGCGCTGTGCATGCTGTCGATGTATATCCCCTATCGTGAAACGGTTCCGGTACATATCGTCATCGAGCAATCGAATGATACGGTCTATGGCCTTGCTCTTGTACCTAAAGACCGGGTTCCATTGATGCAAACAGGAAACCGGGTAATGATTCATGACCCGCTGTCCGGTTCGCCGGAAGCAACCGTCTCGCATATCTCGACTGTCCCTGCACGTAGCGATGGTCGCCGGCGCGAAGTGCGGATCGCTTTCCCTCCCACGGTCACCATGCAGCCGGGCGATGTATTGGAAGGACGCATTATCCTTTCGGACATGTCTGTATTTAACCGATTCTTACAATCACTAAGAGGAAGATGATGTCGATATGAATTGCGGGCGGATAACGTGAGGCTCAAATAGACTTTCCCCGATTGAAAAGAGGGAGGGACACCTCAATACTGTTTCAATTCGAGCAGCTGACCGTCCCAGACGGCATAGGAATAGAATTGCATCCAGTCACCGAGAATCATCAGGCGAGCATGATCGGTAATGGGTTTGTCGACCATCAGATGCAGGTGACCGAAGAGGAAGAAACGCGTGTCCGGGTGCGTCGGAAGATATTCTTTCGCGAAGGTTTCGAGCGATTGGATATTGCGCGCCTGTGCGGCAGCGAGTCGTTCGGCGGCCAGCCCGCTCTTACGGCTGCTGAGCGACCAGCGACGGGCAAAGCCGAAAGTCCACCGCGGATGGATGGCGGCGTACAGGATCTGACACAGCCGATTGCGGAAGATACGCTGAATAACGCGATATGTAAAAGGTTGATAACCGACCTCATCGCCGTGTGCGAGGAAGAAACGTTTGCCCAACAGCTCGGTATCGATCGGCTTGCGGTGTATGATGGCTCCGACTTCCTGCGGCAGGTAGTCGAACATCCAGATGTCGTGATTGCCGATAAAGAGATGTATTTCGACACCGAGATCGCTCAGCTCGGCGATCTTACCGAGAAAACGCACGTGTCCGCGAGGTGCAACGTATTTGTATTCGTACCAATAATCGAAAACATCGCCCAGAAAATACACGGCTGCTGCATCGTGTTTTATCTCGTCGAGCCATCGGACGAGACGTTTCTCGGCGGCCATCGGGTCGCTCGAATAGCGGTTGCCGAGATGGATGTCGGATGCGAAATAAATCTTCTTCACGGTTTTCCGGTGCAAGATTACAACAGGCCGAGTTCGAGCTTGGCCTCTTCGCTCATCATGTCCTTATTCCACTCCGGCTCGAAGACGATGTTGATCTGCGCGTTCCGTACACCGTCGATCGAGCTGACCTTCTGCCGCACATCTTCGATGATAAAGTCGGCCGCCGGGCAGTTGGGAGCGGTGAACGTCATGTCGATCTCAACGTTCCGACCGTCATCCACCTCTACTTTGTATATCAGTCCGAGATCGTAGATGTTGACCGGAATTTCCGGATCATAGACCGTTCGCAACATCTTCACGATTTCTTCTTCCGTCTTCAGAAATTCATTTTCCATCTGTTCCTGTATTTAAATTTTAACGGTACTTCTCCTTCGCGCTCTTTCCCGAAGGAGAAGGGTTTCTACACCGGGAGGTTGCCGGAAAGTTTACCTTCGTCGGCATAGCTATAATAAGATTTGTCGCTGATGATGATATGGTCGAGTAAACGGATATCCATCAGTTGTGCCGCTTTCTGCAAACGAGCCGTAAGCCGGTCGTCCTGCGGACTGGGCTGTATGTTCCCCGACGGATGATTGTGGCACAGGACAATACCGGAGCACAGCGTACTGATCGCCCCTTTCATCACGATGCGCAGGTCGGCAGCGGTTTCGCTCGTTCCACCCCGGCTGATGACTGTCTGCTCAATCACTTTCCCACTGCGGCTGATAAATGCTGCCCGCAATTCTTCGTGAGGCAGATCGCACAGCACGGGATAAAACAGCCGGAAAGCATCCTGACTGGAACGGATCGCGGGACGTTCGGGCGGCTCGGATAATCCCCTTCTTCGCCCGAGCTCCATGGCTGCAAGCAAGGTAATCCCCTTTGCTTCGCCAATACCCTTATAGGTCATCAGCTCACGGAGCGTCAGTTTACCGAGTGCGTTCAGGTTATTCCGGACACCGTTGAGGATGCGCTGAGCAAGCTGTATGGCCGTTTCCTGACTGTTCCCCGAACCGATCAGTATGGCGATCAACTCCGCATCGCTCAGTGAAGAAGCTCCCTTGAGGAGCATCTTCTCGCGCGGGCGGTCTTCCGCTGCCAACTCCTTGATGCGAAGTCGCTCGTCCATCGCCGACTACATATACTATATCGAAACGATTGCAGGAGTGTCGATTATTTCACCCGACCGGTATACGAACCTTCCTGCGTATTGATTTCGATGATATCGCCTTCGTTGATAAACAGCGGCACGCGTACCTCCGCTCCGGTTTCTACCTTCGCAGGCTTCAGCGTGTTCGTTGCGGTATCTCCTCTCAGGCCCGGCTCGGTATATGTCACGGCCAATTGCACCTTGATCGGCATATCGGCAAAAAGAATGGTTTCGGTCGAAGCATCGGAAACAACATCGACGATCTGTCCCTCTTTCATGAAATCGACCCCATTAATCAGGTCATGCGCAATGGGTATCTGTTCAAAGGTCTCCTGATTCATAAAAATATATTCGCCTCCTTCCTGATAAAGGTATTGATACTGGCGCCGTTCCACACGTACGTCTTCCAGCTTCTCGCCGATGTTGAAACGCCGTTCGATGACGTTGCCTTTCACGACGTCTTTCAGCGTTGTACGCATGATCGTATTGCCTTTTCCGGGCTTTACGTGCAAGAAGTCGATACAAAAATAGAGTTTTCCGTCGAGGCGGATACACGTTCCTTTTTTAATGTCTTGTGAGTTAATCATCTTTATGTTTCTTTGTTAATATAAATCGTTCAGAATAAACCGGCTGCAAAAATACGCTTTTCCGACCAAAGATGCAAACGTTTCAGCGGTCAGCGTAATTTAATTGTCAATGGTTATTCGGTGGCCAGTCCTTCGGATGTTGATTCGTTGAGTTGTTTATGAATGTAGGGGCGAACCTTGTGTTCGCCCGCCGGAACAACATTTGCGTCATTTGCGTTCGGTCTTTTGTCATTCAGAGCGAAGCGATGAATCTCTTTTCCGTCACTTTTGGCTTGACCCAAAAGTAACCAAAAGGTCAAGGCTTCGTGCTCTTCACACGCCTTCGCGACGCTTGCAGGTCGGAAAATCAGGTAACTCGCTTCGCTCGGACAGCCTGATTTTCTATCGCCCTGCTCGCTGCTCCGTCGGCTCACCGCCCGAGGCCCATGGACGAACGCCGAAATGAATGGTCAATGGTTAATTGTTAATGGTTATTTTCTAAATACATGATTCGGCGTGTACCACGCATAACAATTAACCATTGACAATTAACAATTAATTTGTCATTCAGAGCGAAGCGATGAATCTCTTTTCCGTCACTTTTGGCTTGACCCAAAAGTAACCAAAAGGTCAAGGCTTCGTGCTCTTCACACGCCTTCGCGACGCTTGCAGGTCGGAAAATCAGGTAACTCGCTTCGCTGACAGCCTGATTTTCTATCGCCCTGCTCGCTGCTCCGTCGGCTCACCGCCCGAGGCCCATGGACGAACGCCGAAATGAATGGTCAATGGTTAATTGTTAATGGTTATTTTCTAAATACATGATTCGGCGTGTACCACGCATAACAATTAACAATTAAATTATGTCAGGCTTTCAGCCCTCCGCTGAGGGGGTCGCCTGTTTTCCCAACGCTTCGCTTCGCTACACATTGGGCTGAATTAATGCGCCCTTTCAGGGCTTTTACAGCAGTCAGTGTTCAGCGGTCAGCAAACAAATCAACCCCTCAACAACTAAACATCTAAACAACTCAACAATTCAACATCTCAACTACTTTTCCCACTGCGAAAAAGGGTGGCGGGAGAGCATGGCGTTATAATAACGCGGGTCGCCGCTGACTTCTTCGCCCACCCAGCAGGGTTTCTCGAATGGTTCGTCTTCCGAAGGCAGCTCAATCTCGGCCATGACGAGGCCGGCATTGGCGCCATAGAAAACATCGACCTCCCACGTATGGCCGGCAAAGGGGATCCAGTGCCGCACCTTCTCGATTACATCCGAGCAGCAAAGCGTCAGCAGTTCTTCGGCATCGGCGAGCGGTATCGTCTGTTCAAATTCGTAGCGGCTCCATCCGCGTTCGTTCGTAGCGCTCTTAATTGTCAGGAAAGCCTCGTCGCCACAGATGCGTACCCGCACCGTGCGCACCTCGTCCGAGCACAGATACCCCTGCACGATCCGGCTGCGACGAGACACCATCGGCTCGAAATCGCCCCGCACCAAAAACTTGCGTTCAACTTCCAATCCCATCGTCTCAACGTATTTTGACCATCGTAGCCCCGAATCCGTATTCACGAAACGAAGCATCCTGATAGTCGCACGATTTGTAACGCGTTTTCAGTTCTTTCTCGATAGCGGCACGCAACACACCTTCGCCCTTACCGTGTATAAACACGATCTTCCGCCCCTTCTGCCCAGCATACTCCTGCATGACGGCATGAAACTTGTCGAGCTGATAGTTGAGCATATCCGAAGCACTCATGCCCGTCGTGTCGTCGAGGAGCTGGGAGATATGCAGGTCGATCTCGAGTATCGGAGCTTCGGGCACTTTCGGTTTGGAAACCGGTTGAGGTTTGCGACGGTCGTCGCGTTTCTTCTGCATCATCGCCTCTTGCAGGTCTGTGGCGGAAATCAGCAGCGGACGCTCCGGCACGTCGTTCCGTACGACAGAGACAAGCAGCGCATCCTCGTCGAAGAAATCATTCGGAGTGAAGCAGTGCATTTTGTAGAACTTGACCGTATCGAGCCGAAGCTCTACCGACATCGCATTTTTCAGCGCATACGGTTTCTTCTTCTTGAAGGCAATCAGTTGCACACAGACTCGTTCCAGGTCGTTCAAATCCTCCTTACCGAACTCCTCCATAAAAATGCGTGTATTAGGCTCGATGATTCCCGACGAACGACTTGTCCAACTCCGGTTCGAGGCATTCATATAATTATAAAACAAGTAGTAGTTGCTGTCGTTCACCAAATACGCTTCGTATCCGCTTGATGTGAGGTTCTTCGGGTCTACCGGCAAGTAAGCGATTGACAGGTTGAGGCGTTCGCCTTCGGGTGTCTCTTCGACCCGATATTCTTCCGACTCCTTACGTACGGATAGTTCTACCGGTTGTACTGCCGACGAGCGTTCTTCGCCTGCGGAGCGAGAATTACGGGCTGTGCCTCCGCCTTCATCCACCACCACACATTCGCTCACCGGAACGGGAAACTCAAACCCGCTCTCATCTTCCACCAGCGCCGTATGCTTATCGCGAAACCCTCTGACGATGCCCCCGCCCACGCTGTTCAAGAAACGTACCTTATCTCCTTTTTTTATCATTGTTTTTGTATCTATTCGAGTTGTCAAAGATAGAGAGAAAACACGAAGTAAAGAAAAAAAGAGAAGTGGTTTTTTAACATTCTTCCGTACGTATGGATTATGGAACCTAAAGTTGACGTCTTGAAGAAAGGGTGACAAAACCGGATGATACCCGACATTTTGTCACTAAATACTTACATGTGCTGACATGTCATCTGCAGAAATGTCAGATTCGGGGGTGCCGAAAATCTTTGGCATGATATTCGTAACGAATCAAATGCGAAGGCAAAAACAAATTATATTATAGATAGATTGAACAAACGAATTAAAACTTAGAAACATGAATGTTAAACCATTAGCAGACAGAGTGCTGGTTAAGCCGGCAGAAGCTGAAGAAAAGACGGCGAGCGGAATCATTATTCCTGACTCGGCCAAGGAGAAACCGTTGAAAGGCGAAATTATCGCAGTCGGTAAGGGTACGAAAGACGAAGAAATGGTATTGGCCCAGGGAGATCATGTACTGTATGGCAAATATGCCGGTACGGAAATCGAACTTAACGGAGAGAAATACCTGATTATGCGTCAGTCCGACGTTTTGGCTATCATTTGATTCACTCAACGAAACATAAACGATTTAAAAAAATAACAACAAGATATCATGGCAAAAGAAATTAAATTCGACATGAATGCCCGCGACCTTTTGAAGAAAGGTGTGGATGAATTGGCAAATGCCGTTAAGGTAACATTAGGTCCGAAAGGTCGCAATGTGATCCTCGAAAAGAAATTCGGTGCTCCGCAAATCACCAAAGACGGTGTAACGGTGGCGAAAGAAATAGAGCTCGCTTGTCCGTACGAGAACATGGGGGCGCAGCTTGTGAAGGAAGTCGCTTCGAAGACGAACGACAAAGCCGGCGACGGTACGACAACTGCTACCGTTTTGGCGCAAGCCATCATTGGCGTAGGATTGAAGAACGTAACGGCCGGGGCTAATCCAATGGACTTGAAACGCGGTATCGACAAGGCCGTATCGAAAGTGGTAGAAAGCATCGCATCGCAGTCCGAAGCGGTAGGTACGAACATGGACCGTATCGAGCATGTGGCTAAAATCTCGGCAAACGGCGATGAGGGTATCGGTAAGCTGATTGCCGAAGCGATGCAGAAGGTGAAGAAAGAAGGCGTCATCACGGTAGAAGAAGCCAAGGGAACGGAAACGACCGTGGAGGTTGTGGAAGGTATGCAGTTCGATCGCGGTTATATCTCCGCTTATTTCGTGACCGATACGGAAAAGATGGAAACACAGTTCGAAAATCCGTACATTCTGATCTACGATAAAAAGATTTCAGTGCTGAAAGACCTGCTTCCCATCCTGGAGCAAGTGGTTCAGTCGGGTCGTGCTTTGCTGATCATTGCCGAAGACATCGACAGCGAAGCGTTGGCTACGCTTGTGGTGAACCGTCTGCGCGGTGGTTTGAAAGTGTGCGCCGTGAAGGCTCCGGGCTTCGGCGACCGTCGTAAGGCTATGCTCGAAGATATTGCCATCTTGACAGGTGGAACGGTGATTACCGAAGAAAAAGGCATGAAACTGGAAGATGCCAAGATGGATATGCTCGGGTCGGCCGACAAGGTCACGGTGAACAAAGACAATACGACGATCGTGAAAGGGAACGGCGACAAGGCTGCTATTGAGTCTCGTATCGGCCAGATCAAGGCACAGATCGAAACAACGACATCGGACTACGACAAGGAGAAGTTGCAGGAACGTTTGGCGAAGTTGGCCGGCGGAGTCGCCGTGCTCTACGTCGGCGCTCCTTCGGAAGTGGAAATGAAAGAGAAGAAAGACCGTGTAGACGACGCCTTACATGCTACCCGCGCCGCGATCGAAGAAGGTACGGTGCCCGGCGGTGGAGTCGCTTATCTTCGCGCGATCCCGGCACTCGAAGGCCTCAAGGGAGAGAACGAAGACGAAACGACGGGTATCGAGATTGTGAAACGCGCCATCGAAGAGCCGTTGCGTCAGATCGTGAACAACGCCGGTAAGGAAGGTGCGGTAGTGGTGCAGAAAGTGAAAGAAGGCACAGGTGCTTTCGGATACAACGCTCGTACCGATGTGTACGAAGACCTCTCTGAGGCCGGAGTCGTTGACCCTGCCAAAGTGACACGTATCGCCCTTGAGAATGCCGCATCGATTGCCGGCATGTTCCTGACCACCGAATGCGTCGTAGCCGATAAGAAGGAAGAGGCACCGGCCCCCCCGATGAACCCGGGCATGGGTGGCATGGGCGGAATGATGTAATTCCCGTTCAATTCACAGATCAATAAAACAGAGCATTCGAAAAGACTGCCCCCCGCGGAGCCATTGGTTTCGGAAGGGGCAGTTTTCTATTATAACGCAAAAGCCAGCGTAAATACGCTGATGCTGATATGGGGTATTCGCATCAGGCAGTCTATACACGAAAGCAGTGTAGCGCCCGTAGTGAGAACATCGTCGACAAGCAACACGTGCTTGTTTGCCAACCGTTCCGGCCGGGAAAGACAAAAGGCTTCGGCCACATTCATACGCCGTTCGTAAGCCGACTTGTGCGTTTGTGTCTCGGTATCGACTGCACGAACAAGTGTTTGGGTATCGACGGGACAATGATATACTGTCGCCAGGCCGCGTGCAATCCATTCCGCCTGATTGTAACCTCTCCTCCGTTGTCTCCGCCGATGAAGAGGAACGGGAACACACACATCGATGTTGCAGAAAAAGCCGTCGGCCTGTAACTCCCGAGCGGCCATCCGTCCTAACCTCTCGGCTAATCGTTTATTGCCTCGGTATTTGAATGAGTGAATCAATGACTGTACCCGACCTCCTTCTTCGTAGAAAAGAAAGGCCGTCAGATGTTGCAACGAGGAGATACCGGCAAAGAGTGGAAGAAGAGGATGGGCATCACGCCGATGATAGTATGTTCGTGGGAGGTCGCACAAGCAGTGCAGGCAGAGCTGTCGCTCTTCCGCCAAGAGCATTTTTTTACAAAGCAGACAGAGGCGCGGATAAAACAAGTCCAGCAAGTCATTCCAGATCGTCGTCATCAAAACGGCCCCCTTGACATAACTTCTTGACACATTGAACAACCAATGACTGTTCATATCCCTTGTTCACCGCAAAACGGCAGAGTTTTACAAACAAATCCGTGTCCGACACGCTCCGCACCGTACGTTTCTTGCGTATGAGCAATTCCGTCAAGATACGTCGATAATCATCTTCATCGATCCGGCTCAATGCCTCATCTATCAAACTCTGTGCAATGCCTTTCCGCCTCAATGCACCGCTCATTTTGATCCGTCCCCACTCGTTAAAGCGGGATTTATCGCTGACGAAGCAGCGGCAGAAACGGGCTTCGTCAATGAATTTCTCTTCGATCAGGCGGGCAATAATACGCTCTTCGCTTTCGGGCGAAAGACCGGCACTCGCGATCTTCTTACGCACATCGTAGATGCAACGCTCAGCTATGGAGCAATACGCCGCCGCGCGGTGCAACATTTCGGCTTCATCCCTTGTTTCTGTCTCCTTCAGTTTTTCGAACATTGTATGAACCGTTCTTTGCCGGATATGTCACGGACAATCTCGATATCTCGGTAGCCCGTTTCCTGCAACAACGATACGAGCTGCTTTCCGTAAGCCGTATTGATCTCAAAGTACAATCGTCCGCCTTCCGACAGCCATCTTCGCCCATGCGCTGCGATATGCCGATAGAAACGCAACGGATCGTCATCAGGGACAAATAACGCCTCCCAAGGCTCATGAAAGAGGACACGGGCTTCCGTCTGGAATCTCTCCTCCATCGTTACATAGGGCGGATTGCTGACGATCACGTCGAAGGCTGGCTGGGATATTTCGTCCAAAGGCGATTCGGACAGGATATCGGCTTGCAGAAACCGGATATCGGCTTGATGGGCTTCGGCATTGCGTCGGGCAACAACCAATGCATCATCACTAATATCGATGGCCGTAACCGTAGCCTTATGCAGCATCTTTGCCAGAGAGACGGCGATACATCCGCTTCCGGTACCGATATCAAGTACCTTCAGTCCCGTTTCGGTATGATGACGGACGATAAGTTCCACCAGCTCGCTCGTCTCGGGACGGGGAATCAGTACCGAGGGGTTCACCTCGAACCGAAGTCCGTGAAACTCACAGTCTCCGAAAATATACTGTATCGGCTCCGCACAGCACAGACGCTCCACCACCTCCCGGATAGCTTCTTTCTCCGTCTCACTAATTTGCTTATCTTTGCACATAATTTGCTGGGCTGGCGTCAGACCGCAAATACGTTCGAGAATCAAGCGGGCAAGGTACTGAGCCTCTTCCACCGAATAAAACATTCTTCTGAGGCTTATCTTGATGTAGTCTATTGTTTCTTGCATGACGCGATCATCGAAATAAAATAAATAATGACAAAGGTACGGAATTTTTGACACAGATCAAATGGATACGGACGAAAAATATATAGAGCGCTGTTTGATGCTGGCAGCCGCCGGAGCAGGCATGGTAGCGCCGAATCCGATGGTCGGCGCGGTGGTGGTGCACCGCGAACGCATCATCGGCGAAGGGTATCATCGGCAGTTTGGCGGAGCCCATGCTGAAGTACATGCGATCGCTTCGGTGCGCGATGAGGCGTTGTTGAGAGATTCTACGCTCTACGTCAATCTGGAGCCTTGTTCACATCACGGCAAGACGCAGCCTTGCACCGAACTGATTATCCGCAAACGGATACCCCGTGTCGTCATTGCCTGCACCGATCCGTTTCCTGCCGTTTCGGGACAAGGAGTCCGGAGGCTGAAAGAAGCAGGGATTGACGTAAAAACAGGGGTACTGGAAAAGGAAGCTCTTCATCTGAACCGCTTTTTTATGACTGCTCAGACCCATCGTCGCCCTTATGTCATTTTAAAATGGGCGCAAAGTGCCGACGGATTTCTCGACCGTCTCCGGACGGATGCCTCAGTGCCGGCTGCGTGGTTGTCATGCGCGACTACGGTACGCATGGTACACAAACTCCGCTCCGAGGTCGATGCCATTATGGTCGGTACCCGTACGGCTTATCTTGACAATCCTTCGCTGACCGTACGTCATTGGGCGGGAAAACATCCTGTCCGTGTCTTGCCAGACCGCACCTTGCGTGTTCCGACCTCGGCTACCCTGTTCGACGGGGTTGTACGCACCCTCGTTTACAATGCGCAGAAAAGCGGCGTAGAAGGGCAAACCGAGTATCTGCCGCTCGACGTTACAGCACCGCTCATCCCACAAATATTGCTGTCGCTCCATGAGAAGCAGATTCAGTCGTTGCTCGTCGAGGGCGGTGCCTTGCTGCATCGTCGTTTTATGGAGCTGGGACTGTGGGACGAGGCGCGAATCGAAACGACGCCCGTTGTACTCGGAAGAGGTGTAAAGGCCGCCGATATCCGATCGGCAAACGGTGCCGTGTGGGAAGGGGAACGACCGATACGTTCCGGCAAAGATGCAGGACATACCCTTGCCATATTCACGCATAAGCATTTCTAAACAAATCTCTGAAGGGGACACTAAAATTCTATAAAACCGATCCGATGTAGGCGGCAAAGAAAAAAAATTTCTACTTTTGTGCTCTAATTTTACAGCATAATAATTGTGTCAATGAAAAAGAACAGGTTACAATCAGGAACAGCCGCATGTATGGCGGCTCTTTTGTTGTCTTCTTGCTTGAATAATAAAGAACTCGAAGTACCCAACTGGGTGCAGGATAACTGCCAGATCGCTTCTTTTTCGTTGAAGAACGACTCCATTCGCGGCTTGGCACAGGTGGTCTTTACCATTGACCAGATCAAAGGCGAAATATACAACCGGGATTCCATGCCTTACGGGACCGTCATCAACCGCAAAATCATTTGCAATGTGAAGTATGACGGACCGCCTCCTTCGGCTGTCGAAGTATATCAGGAAACGACGAAAGAAAGAAAGAACTGGAACGGTTCCGATTCGCTCGACCTTTCGAAACCCATCCGTTTCGATGTCTATTCCTACAACGGCAAATCCGTAAAAACGTATACGGCCAAATTGAATGTCCATCAGCAAAAACCGGACTCGATGACATGGTTGCGAACGGAAAAACTGCTGGACACGGAAAGAGAAGAGCAGCGCGTATTGGAGTGGAGAGGCAAATACCGGATGTTTGTACGCAAGGCCGGAAATGATCTACTCTATCAGTCGGATGACGCCAAAACATGGATCGCCTCCTCACTCAACGGTCTTTCCGGAAAGACGCTTGTCCTAAGTCAAATAACTGTTTACGGAGAAGCCCTTTACGCACCTGCTGCAGACGGGTTGCTGTACCGCTCGGATAATGGCACGGACTGGTCGATAGTCGGCGGAGCCCCTGAAATAAAGGTTTTGCTGGGCGTCGTCGATTCGGTGACACAGTCATCACGTCCTTCGGCGCTGGCCGCCATCGTAAAGAATAGTGACTCATGGCACTTTGCGTCGATGAATGCCAAAGGGAAGTGGACGACCGGAGAAACGGTGCCGGAAGCGTTCCCGTTCGAAGGATTCGGGACAGTGGGTTACGAGGCGGTTTTCTACCGTCACTTGCTCGTTATCGCCGGAAAAAAACGAAACGGCGAATTAAGTAATCTCTCGTGGGAAACAACCGACGGACTGAGATGGGTAAGCTTGAATCACTCCACCACAGCAGGTATAGAGCCGTGTGAAGGCGCTGCCGTTTCCTTCTACGACAATCAAATTTATCTGATCGGCGGTTTCAATGCTTCGAAGACAGCCTCCCGAAAAATCTATCGCTCGGCAAACAGAGGACTGTCATGGACACTGGTCAATAAGCTGATTGTACTGCCTGAAACCTTCCAACCGCGAGGCTATGCTTCGTTATTGGTAGACAAAGATAACTACATGCTGCTTTTCGGCGGAAAAGAAAAGCATGATCGCGCTGTACTCGATGAGTTGTGGCGTGGACGTATAAACCGTTTAGGGTTCAAGGAATGAGGTACGGGAAATAATTTTGTACGGTTTCTCACGTTAGAAAGAAAGGTAATGACTGTAATAACAAAAGAAATGTCAATCACTTTTTTTCGACGCTGGCTGACCGTTCTTCTGCTTACCGTTCCGATAGGGGCACTGTATGCACAGGAATACCGATACGAAATCGGAGGGATGGGCGGTGGTGCGTTTTATATGGGCGACGCCAATAAGAATGCGGTGCTGAAAGGACTCAATCCGTCGATCGGAATGATGTTTCGGTATAATGCGAACTTTCGGATCGCCTTCAAAGGGAATCTGACTTGGGCGCAGTTATCGGGCAGCACGAACGGACTCGAGAATGTATTCCCCAACGGATTGCAGACGTCGTTTACACGAAACGTCTTCGATCTGGGAGGACAGTTCGAGTTCAATTTTTTTCCCTACAGCGATAAGTTTCCGTACTTAAATACGAGACGGATCGCCCCTTATCTGCTGTTCGGAGTCGGTGGCACGGTTGCTCCGGGGGACGGCGGGACATTTGCCGGCCTGAATATCCCGATCGGTGCAGGAGTGAAATATAAACTAAAGAACCGGGTCAACCTCGGCATGGAAATTTCTGTCCGCAAGTTGTTTGGTGACGGATTAGATAACAAGGAGCTAAATGCTCCTTACAAGATAAAGAGCAGTGTGATGAAGAATCAGGATTGGTATACGCTCATGACACTGTTCTTAACGTGGGATTTCGGTCCACGCAACCGGAAATGCAACAGCGCCAAAGGCATTGATGTATTGATGGGATTATCGAAACATTAGACGGAAAGAAAAAAGATGTCAGTGATAGAACAGATCGACAGAGACCGCTTGCCACAGCACGTGGCAATTATTATGGACGGGAACGGCCGGTGGGCGAAAGAGCGCGGGAAAGACCGAAGCGAAGGCCACCGCGAAGGGGTCGTCTCCGTACGTAAGGTGGTGGAAGCAGCGACAACCCTCGGGCTACGGTACCTGACGGTCTACACGTTCTCTATGGAAAACTGGGACCGTCCCGAAGCAGAGGTGCATGCACTGATGGGACTGATGGTCGCAGCCATTCACCGGGAGACGCCGGACTTGATGAAAAATAACGTGCGCCTGATGGCTATCGGCGACCTAGATCGTCTGCCCCACGAGGTACGGACAACACTCTGCGAGTGTCTGCGCCAAACGTCGGTCAACACGGGTACCACCTTAGTGCTGGCCTTAAGCTATTCGTCGCGCTGGGAGATTCTGCACGCTGTAAAAGCACTGACCGAAGAAGCCGCCTGCGGACAACTCCGCGCCGAAGAGGTAACGGAAGAGCTTTTTGCAAGCCGTCTGACTACACGCGACATCCCCGATCCGGATTTGTTGATTCGCACCGGAGGAGAACAGCGCATCAGCAATTTTCTACTGTGGCAGTTATCGTATGCCGAACTTTATTTTACCGAGATATACTGGCCTGATTTCAGAGAAGAAGAATTCTATCAGGCCATCCGGTCTTACCAGCAGCGCGAGCGGCGCTTCGGCAAGACAAGCGATCAATTAAATCAATCATAACGAACCATGTGTATGTATAAAAAAATACGCTTGCTAATGACAGCCCTGTTGGGCGTGACGGTGTGGGGAGGTACGGCGCAAATAAACGGCACCGTACTGTCGGACCTGATCCCGTCGGAGGTAAAAGACACCGTATCGAAAGGCGAAGTGCCTGACGTCTCTTATTCACTCACCCCGAAACGTTATACGATTGCCGGTATTCAGGTGACGGGCGCAAGAAACTACGACGACTTCGTGCTGATCGGTTTCTCCGGATTGTCTGTCGGAGATGAGGTATCGATTCCGGGCGATGAGATAACGGGAGCGGTCAAGCGTTTTTGGAAACACGGACTGTTCTCGGATGTCAAAATCCTGGCCTCCCGTATCGAGGACGGCAAAGTATGGTTGGAGATTCGCCTGAAACAACGCCCGCGTATTTCCGAAATTCATTATAACGGCGTGAAAAAAAGCGAACGGGAAGATTTGGAAGTAAAACTCGGCTTGCGTAAAGGACATCAGATTACGCCGAATGTCTTAGACCGTGCGGAGACGCTTATCAAAAAATACTTTGATGCCAAAGGCTTTAAAAACATTGAGGTCGACATGGTGCAGCGCAACGATGTATCAAAAGAAGGCGAAGTCATACTCGAAGTAAATATCGACAAGAACCAAAAGACGAAAATAGAGGAGATTCATCTTATCGGCAACGAAGCGCTGTCGGATTTCACGCTGAAGAAGGCAATGAAAAAGACAAACGAGAAATTCGATCTTTCCAAACGCTTTCGGCTCAGCTGGATGGAACTTTTCAGCACGAAGAAATTCACGAGCGAAGAGTATGAGAACGATAAGAAGAACCTCATCGACAAGTATAACGAATTCGGTTACCGCGATGCGACGATCGTATCAGACAGCATCGTAACCATCAGCGATAAACACATAAGCATCTACCTGACTATCGACGAAGGGCACAAGTACTACTTGAAAGATATCCAGTTTGTAGGAAATACGAAATACCCGACCGAACAATTAGCGACCCTGCTGAACATGAAAGCCGGCGATGTCTACAACCAGAAAAAGTTGCAGGAGCGCCTGCAGTCCGACGATGATGCCGTTTCAAACGTGTATTATAATAACGGGTATCTCTTTTTCTATGCCGACCCGGTGGAAGTAGAAGTCGATAACGATTCCATCTCGCTCGAGATTCGTATTCAGGAAGGGCCGCAGGCAACGATCAACAAGATCATCATCAACGGAAACGACCGCTTGTACGAAAACAACATTCGCAGGGAATTACGTACGAAGCCGGGACAACTCTTCAGTCGTGAAGACTTGATTCGTTCTGCACGCGAGATTGCACAGACAGGACACTTCGATCCGGAAAATATGAATCCCGAGCCGATTCCCAACCCGGACAACGGAACGGTAGATATCCGATATAACCTGACCTCAAAAGCCAATGATCAGGTCGAGCTTTCGGCCGGATGGGGTCCGACCGGACTTTTGGGAAAGGTGAGTTTGAAATTCAATAACTTCTCGGTGAAGAATCTTTTTCACCCGGGTACATATCGCGGGATCATCCCACAGGGCGAAGGGCAGACGTTCACCATCAGCGGGCAGACAAGCGGGAAATACTTCCAGTCGTACAGCATCTCTTTCCTTGATCCGTGGTTCGGAGGCAAACGCCCCAATACGTTCTCGGCAAGCGCCTATTATTCGAAGATTACGGACTTCAACAATCGCTTCCTCAATGATCGCTTGTCGAGGTTTAATCCTTATATGGGTGGCTATTACGGAGGCCGTTCGGGATATTATGGCGATGGAGGATCCGGTTTCTACGAATCGGCTTACGACCCCGATAAATACATGCAAATGATTGGAATCAATTTGGGCTTCGGAAAGCGTTTGAGTTGGCCGGACGATTATTTCTACACCATGCTGACATTGAATTACCAGTTGTACAGCCTGAAAAATTGGGATCGCTACTTCCTGATCAAGGATGGCGTTTGTCACAAAATCAGTGTTGACCTGAGTCTGCAACGCAGCTCGGTCGATAACCCGTTGTACACGCGTTACGGTTCACAGTTCGTTGCTTCCGTTTCGCTGACTCCGCCTTATTCGCTCTTCGACGGAAAAGATTATGCCAAGATCACCGACCCTGCAGAGAAGCATAAACTCATCGAATACCACAAATGGAAATTTCAAGGTAAGGTTTTCTTCCCACTCGCCCCGCTGCCGCAAAACAACGGTCCGAAGCGTACGCCCGTCTTGATGTCGCGTGTGGAATACGGCTTTTTGGGGTATTTCAACAAGAACAAAATCTCGCCGTTTGAAACGTTTCAGGTCGGTGGCGACGGGATGACCGGCTACTCCAGCTATTATGCAACGGAGATGATCGCTCTGCGCGGATACGATAACATGTCGTTGGCCGGTCAGAACGAGCAAGTCCCCGAGGGCTATGCGTATTCACGTCTGTCGATGGAATTGCGTTATCCATTTATTTTGGAACCGTCGTCCACAATTTACGGACTGGCTTTTGTGGAAGCCGGAAATGCATGGAAAACGGTGAAAGATTTTCATCCGTTCGATCTAAAACGTTCGGCCGGTGTCGGCGTACGTATCTTCCTCCCGATGATTGGGATGATGGGCATCGATTGGGCTTACGGATTCGACAAACCTTACGGGTATCATAAAACCGGCGGAAGTCATTTCCATTTTATCTTAGGACAAGAGTTTTAACGTAATTTAGAATGTACAAATCAAACCATCCGCAAGTTTTAGAGTCAACAGGAACAGATCATTTTTTTAAGGATAAGGATTATGAAAAGAAAAAGTATTTTGCTCATAAGCATGGCGCTGTTATGCTCGGTAGCATCAATGGCACAGAAATTCGCACTCGTCGATATGGAATATATTCTGAAAAATATTCCGGCGTATGAAATGACGAACGAACAGTTGTCACAGCTTTCAAAGAAATGGCAGAACGAAATCGAAGCCATTCAGCAGGAAGCTCAAAACATGTACAAGACCTACCAGAGCGATCTTGTTTTTCTCTCAGCCGAGATGAAGACGAAGCGCGAGGAAGAGATTGTGAAAAAAGAACAGCAGGCGCAGGAGCTGAAACGGAAATATTTCGGAGCCGACGGCGAACTGTATAAGAAACGCGAGAGCCTGATGAAACCGATTCAGGACGAGATCTACAATGCCGTCAAAGAGATCGCTTCGAACAAAGGTTATCAAATGGTCGTCGATCGCGCTTCGGCCGGCAGCGTGATCTTCGCTTCGCCTCAAATAGACATCAGTAACGAAGTGTTGATGAAGTTGGGATATTCGAAATAAATTCGTACCTTTGGACGCTTGTTGGATAAAACGAACTATTTAATTTTATAAAGATCATAGAGAAATGAAGAAGTTAATCGTGCTGATTTTTATGCTCCTTCCGTTAGGAGTCTTTGCACAGGACAAAATCGCGATTGTGAACACGGCCGATATTTTCAATATCATGCCGGAAGTTTCTGCAGTCGAAAAACAATTGGCAACGCTCAACGAACAGTATGAAAAGGAATTTAAGACGATGCAGGACGAATACACGAAGAAGTATTCGGAATATATGTCGCAGCAGGATTCGTTGACGGAAAACATTAAGTTGCGTCGTCAGCAGGAGATTCAGGATCTGGAGACCCGTATTCAGAACTTCGTACCGGTGGCTCAGCAGGAGATGCAGAAGAAACAGCAGGAACTGTATGCTCCGATCCAGCAAAAGATGCAGGATGCCATCAAAGCGGTGGGCGATGAAAAAGGATACACCTACATACTGAACCCGCAAGTATTGCTTTACAAGGGGAATGATGCGGTTGATGCGACCGATTTTGTGAAAGCTAAACTCGGTATTAAATAACGTTTTAAGGTTCGTATAATCATAATGGAAAAGGAGGATGCCTTCGCCACGGGTGCGAACGGCATTCTTTTTTTATAGGAAGGATGAAGGCAATCGGTCTATTTGATTCGGGTTACGGCGGACTGACCATCTTCGAGAAAATCCGGCAGGAGCTTCCCGACTACGACTATATCTATTTGGGCGATAATGCACGGACTCCATACGGTACGCGCTCGTTCGAGGTGGTTTATCAGTTTACGCGCGAAGCCGTAAGGCACTTGTTTGACGAAGGTTGTCCGCTCGTCATTCTGGCATGCAACACGGCATCGGCCAAGGCGCTGCGAACGATTCAGCAGCGTGACTTGCCCTGTTGGGACGACCCTGCACGGCGTGTGCTCGGCGTCATCCGCCCGACGGTGGAGGTCGTAGACAGCCTCAGCCGGACAAAACATATCGGGGTGCTGGGGACAACCGGCACGATTGCTTCACGGTCGTACATGTTAGAGCTGAACAAGCTGTTCCCGTCCGTTACGGTCGTCGGCGAAGCATGCCCCATGTGGGTGCCGTTAGTCGAAAACAACGAGTTCGATTCGCCCGGCGCGGATTACTTCGTCAAGCAGCATATCGACCGTCTGCTGGCAAAGGATGAGAGGATCGACACGATCATTCTCGGTTGCACGCACTACCCGTTGCTGATCGATAAGATACGCCGATACCTGCCGGCCGGCATCACCCTCTTCTCCCAAGGCGAACAGGTGGCTGCAAGCCTGAAGGATTACCTGAGACGCCATCCCGAAATGGATGCACGACTGAGCAGAGGGACACATTGCCGGTTTCAGACCACCGAGTCGGCCGAACGGTTTATGGGTGCAGCCTCTCTCTTCCTGAAGCAAACCATTGATACGGTAGAACAGATTGCCCTGCCGGGATAATCCGAGTTTATGATCATGAGGTATATACGTCTTCTGCCCCTGTGCATCGTATGGATAATATCAGTCCTGTTGCCTCCGGCAAGCCTGCATGCCCAATCGTTGGATGCCCAACTGAAAGCGGCAGGATACGTCGATGTATGCGAGGAGGCTCCGTCCATCCGTATACAGCTCAAATATGCGACATCCGATAATTTTATGGGTCGCAGCGTCTATCAGGGAATGACCAAAGCATGGCTGCATCCCGATGCAGCACAGAAGCTCCACCGTGCACAACGCATCCTGCAACGCGAAAAACCGGGTTATACGCTACTCGTATATGATGCCGCCCGTCCGATGTCGGTACAACGCATCATGTGGAATTTAGTGCGCGGCACGAACAAGACGTATTACGTGTCTAATCCAGCTAAGGGAGGCGGCTTGCACAACTACGGCATGGCCGTCGACCTGACCATCGTCGATGCTTCAGGGAAGCTGCTGCCCATGGGTACGCCTTACGATTTCTTCGGGACGGAAGCCCATACCGACAAGGAGGAAGCGCTTGTGCAGACAGGTAAAATGACACAAAAAGAGTTGACCAATCGCCGATTGTTACGCCGGGTGATGAAAGAGGCAGGCTTCCGCACCGTCAAAAGCGAGTGGTGGCATTTCAACGCCTGCTCGCGTGAGACGGCACGCGCCCGCTACCGGCTGATCGAATAAAACGAAATCACACTACGTGCTTGCCAAACGGAGTCAATGCCAGTCCGGCCAGCTTAAAATGCTGCTTCCCGAAAGGAATGCCGATCAGAGTAAGACAAAGCAACATACCGAAAAACAGATGGGTCAGGCAAATCCCTAACCCGCCGAAACAAATCCAGAGGATATTCATGATGACCGAAAGACAACCGCTCGATCCACCCTGATCGACTACCCGTCGCCCAAACGGCCACAACATCAGCGCGGAAAGCTTAAGTGTCTGCAAACCAAAAGGAATGCCGATAATCGTGATGATCATCAGGAAGCTCGCAAGCAAATATTCGATGGCTGCGAGAAGGCCTCCGCAAATCAGCCAGATCAGATTGCCCAATATCTTCATTTTTTCGTGTACGTTAATGTTATTGCCGGACAAAGATACGAAAATGATTCAATCGTGCCTTTTCAGGATACGGTGTGGCAGTTCGCCATGCCCTACTAACTCGATCGGACAACGGTACACTTCATCCATCCACTCTTCCGAGACATCGGCTCCGGGATGATAATGCAGCGATTCGTTTACGCAAGCGACGTTCTTTACCAACGAGAGCACCGTGCCTACATCGTGCGAGACGAGGACGACGGCCGTGTCTTGATTGATCTCGCGCAACAAGTCGTACAGCTTCGACTCGAATTTCTGATCGACGTATGTATTCGGTTCGTCGAGAATAAGCATCTGCGGCCGCGAAACGATGGCGCGTCCCAGCATCACGCGTTGCAACTCACCACCGGACAGCTCGCCGATCGCTCGTCTGCTCAAAGCATCTAACCCCATCCATACGATCACCTCGGCAACACGCTGTTGCTGTTGCTTCGAGAGGTGACGAGCACCTCTCGTCTGCGCCATCAATCCCGAAGCAATCACTTCGCGTACCGAGATCGGAAAGCGCTTATCGATTTTATTGATCTGCGGGAGGTAACCGATATTCAACGACGCAACGGGCTGCCCGTCGCGATAGAACGCAACGGTTCCTGCTACCGGTTTCAGCAGTCGCAGGATGACTTTGAGCAGCGTCGTTTTCCCTCCTCCGTTCGGACCGATGATTCCCAAGAAATCGTTTTCCCATACCGTCAGCCCGACATCGCGCAAGACAACTTTCGTATCGTAAGCAGCCGTAATATGTTCGAGGGTAAGTAGCTTGTTCATAGGTATAGGTATCCGTTAAGGGGTTGCGAGCGATTCCGCAATACGAAGCATCTCCGTCTTCCAATCGGCCGACAGCGGATGGATCGTTACGATACGTGCTCCGATCTCGGCAGCCAGTGATTCGGCATGTTTACGGTCAAACTCCTGCTGCACGAAGACAACCCGTACACCGGCTTCACGCGCCTCGTCGACAAGCGCCCTCATCGAAGCGGCCGACGGCTCTTTGCCGTCTGCCTCGATCGAGAGCTGCGTCAACCCGTACTCGTCGGCAAAATAAGTCAGCGTCGGATGGTAGATAACGAATGTGCGGTGCGACAACGTGTCGAGCATGGCGTGCAGGACACGTCCGGTCGAATCGATCTCGGCCGTCAGCGCACGGAAATTCGTTTCGTAGTCCGAAGCATGCGCCGGATCGATCGCACATAAAGCGTCCAACGTATTACGGGCAATGATCTGTGCCGTGCGCGTGGCATTCCAGATATGCGGATCCGTCGCGCTGTGATCGTGATGATGATGATGTGTGCATTGTCCTTCTATCCACGTAACACCCTCGGACAAATCGAAAACGCGTAGATGCGGATTGTTCTCCCGAATCGTCGACATCCATGCCCTCTCGAAACCGATACGCCCGATGCGCAGATACGCTTGGCTCTCGGCCACAGCCATCATCTCGCGCGGCGTCGGTTCATACGTCTCCGGACTTTGACCGGCCGGCACAACCGTATGCACATTCCAGTGCTTGCCGGCAATGCGTTCGACGAAATAACGCTGCGGCTCCATCGTCACCGTCAGGCGCTGTCCGTGCAACGCCTTGTGCCCTCCCCCGCAAGCCGTAAGCAGGAAAAACGGCGCAACAAGTGCGGTCATCACGCCTTTCTTCAGCCATTTGCGACCGAGATAACGCACCGGATACCACGACGACAAGCCACCTATCGCAAAAACCGTAACGAAGATGGCCAGAATATCCCACGGAGCAATACGCACCGGGTAATTATCACTGACAAAAGCCCCCGCGCTACCTAACTTGATGACACCGTAATATTGTTGAATCAGACAGAGAGCTACGCCGATCACGATACCGACCAACGCCCCCAGCACCGGGATCATACAGCCCTCGGTCAAAAAAATACGGCGTATCAGACTGTCGTCGGCCCCCATGCTGCGCAGCATCCGTACATCGCCTTCTTTCTCGATCATCAGCATCGACAACGAGCTGACGACGTTGAATAATGCAATCGTCAAGATAAACGCCAGAATCAGGAACGTCATCCATTTCTCCACCTGCATCATCTTAAACGATGCTTCCTGTTGTTCATAGCGATTCTGCACCCTGAACCCGTCGCCGAGTATCGTGCGAATCTCCTGCTGCACGGCTTTCGTATCGGCCTGCGACGAAAGTTTGAGTTCTAACGCCGATACTTCCTTCTCGTAGCGAAGCATCGAACGCATCAGTCCGATAGGGAGAATCAGGTAATTCTCGTCATACGAAGGCTGATTAAGGCAAAAGACCCCCCCGATAAACGCATATTCGATCTGAAACGAGGTAGCCGGATTGGCCATGTTCACCCGCTCGTCACGCTTGGGAGCGTAAATCTCCATCGGCGACGTAAACGCCGCATTAACACCTAACGAAGAAGCCAGACCAATCCCCATCACCCCATACGATGTCTCACCTTCCTGCAAGACGAAACGTCCGTCGACTAACACCGTATCAATCGATACCATGTGATGAAACGCGTCGTCTACTCCTTTCGCCACGGCAACCTGCTGACGGTCGTGGTAACGTACCAGTACATGGTCCTGCAATACCCCGGTGCACATCACCACCTCTTTCAACTCCCTGACTTGACGCACGGCCGGGCTGTCGGGATCGAACACCTTACCGACGGCCGGCGTAATCTTCAACTCCGGATCGAAATTGCCGAACATCGACGCAACTAAATCGTTAAAACCGTTGTAGACCGACAGCACACATACGAGCGCAACAGTAGCGACCGCCACACTGCACACCGAAATCATCGAGATGATATTGATGGCATTATGCGATTTCTTCGCAAACAAATAACGGCGGGCGATAAAAAACGGAAGATTCAACGGATAATTATTTTTTTAAGAGATGGTCGATGTTCTCCACATAATCGAGCGAATCGTCAAGGAAGAAAATCAACTCCGGAATCCTCCGCAGTTGCAGACGCACCCGCTGACCGAGATCGTAACGGATCGTCTTCTTATTCGCCTCGATGGCTTCCATCAGCATCGAGCTCTTCTCCGAAGGGAAAATGCTCAAAAAGACCTTAGCCACGCTCAAGTCCGCACTTACCCGTACCGTACTCACCGAAACGAGGGTGCCCGGCATACCTTTCGTCTGCTTCTGAAACAGGTCGCCTAACTCTTTTTGAAGCAACCTCCCGATTTTATTTAACCTTGTTCCTTCCATGTCCTGTCCTTTTTTATGAGATCATCGTCATGTTTTATTCTTACAGAGAAGGAGAGGAATAATTACTCATGTAAAAACAAAAAACATGTGCAACTTCCTCCCCTATCTATGAAGTACCTGACAAAGGTACGATAAAATAAAGAAATTCCAATTCATCCGACAATGACGGATCACTCCTTTTTCAGCCCTATCACCTTATCCCAACTTTCGATCCATCCTATTTATGAAAACCTATCTCAACCCATACCGGTGAATGATCAGAAGCAAGGGGCTCAACCTCTACTTTTGACTTTAAAACTTGATATGGATATGAAAAATCCTTCTTAATTAAAATATAATCGATACATTTCGTGGGATGTACAGAGGGACAGGTATACTCCTTCTCATTGTTAAGAACCTCCCAGGTTAATTTTAATTCTTGTATCTCCCGGTCATTCGGTGCTGCATTCAGGTCACCTGCCAGAAAAACAGGTTTATCCGTGTATTTAGCAGCTAATTCATTGATTAATTCTACGGAGGCCATTCTGTCTTCACGGGTTAGCGACCAATGGGTACAGCAAATCACATAATCATCCGTTTCTACAAGTAACATGCTGCGTTCCTCTTCTCTTCCCGGTAAAGGAATCGCTTCTTTCTTTATCGGTTTCTCTTTTGTGAGAATGCCGATACCGTATTTCCCGCCATCGTATTCAATCGAAGCATTAAACACGGCATACATTTTCGTTCTTCGGGCTATTTCATCCAAGACAAAGTCTCCGTTGCTGCGCATGGTTGCACTGTCTAATTCCTGTATGGCGACACAGTCAGCCGAAACTCGCCGGATCACCCCTGCGACTCGATCATAGTCTGTAACATCATCTGTTCCTCTTGCATTTCGTATGTTATAACTTAAAATTTTTACCTTCTCAACACCTGCATTATACTGTATCCGTTTATCGGCCGAATCAGAATAAATAAAAGATGCCAACAAGAAAAGGCAAAAGACACTTTGTAAAATATGCATCTGTTTCATTTTTAATATATTTTGAAAATCAAATCAATACACTGTTATCATTCATCACAGCCCATCCTTCCAACCGGGGTTTTGTGTTAAACTCGGGTTTAACAAACGTTCGCTTATCGGGATGGGATAAAGATACTACACTCTCTTTATCCCGATTGGTTCACCAGCTGACCGGCCAAATCATTTACCAATCGGGGTTTTGAACTAACTTTCCTTTATTTTTATCAATTTCAGACTGAGGTATCGGCCATAGATAGTGTTTTTTCTCGAATTTATATGTGACTGGTGCATCAGCAACTGCATTAAGTACGGAAATAGCTGTTTTCCATCGCTTTAAGTCAAAGTAGCGATGCCCTTCAAAGGCAAGCTCTATTCTTCGTTCATTCCGTATTTTATTTCTCATTTGTTCCTTGCTTAGCTTTGGAGGAAGTTCAGGCATTAATGCACGTTTACGGATAGCATTAATACTTTTATACACTAATTCTGTCGGACCATTCAGTTCATTCTCAGCCTCTGCTAACATCAATAATACATCTGCATAACGCATAATGACCCAATCTTGCTGACTTTTCGTATTATAACCGAAAGGAGGGGGCAGATTAGGAGATAAAAACTTATACAGACCAGCTCCTGTAGGTTTGGCATTTCCTCCTGTATATTCGCTTCCATTGATGATGTATTTTTCAATAAAGACAGTTTTAGCCAACCGTGGATCACGATCTGCTAACGAGGTATTAGAGAAAGCCTCAAGGTCAATTAGAAATTTGCTCCCTGCCTTTTTGGGAATCGGTTGTCCCGGGGTACCGTCTCTCATCTCAAAAGTTTCCAAAAAATTAATGAGAGGGCTTACAACTAACCAATCGGCATACCACATGTCTGCCGAACTGGATGTATTCGGTGCCAAAAACTTTATCGACATCATAATTTCCGGTGAAGACTCTTGCTTTAGATCATTAAAATTATCAGAAAAATCATTTGCTAATGCATAGCCTTTTATTTCACCCAAGAGCGTTTTCGCTTCAGTCATCTTATTCGTGATCATATTGCCTTCCTCATCGTATGCCGTAAAAAGAATCATCCGTGCTTTGTAGGCTTTTGCCGCATTCTTGGTCCATCGTCCTTTCGATTCACTATAAGTTTGATCAGGCAGGTTATCTATGGCAAAACTGATATCATCCATTATAAATTTATATACATCACTCATCGGCTTTTTCTCTTGATATTGTGTTTCAAGATTCAGCGGTTCACTAATAATTGGCACTTCTCCATATCCACGGTACAAATAGCTGTAAAAATATGCACGTAGCATTCTTGCTTCCGCTTCATACTGTTTTTTAATTATATCGTTCAATTTGTCAATTTTTTTCAGTTTGTCTAAAAAAATATTGACCGTAGCAATGTCAGCAAACGCATCCGTATAGACTGCAGATATGAAGCCATCGGAGGAAGGTTCGATATTTCCCATGACCATATTAGTTGTCATGCCATATTGCCTTTCAGCGTGTTGTCCGTATCCGTTATCGGTGAGATTGTCCCAACACGGCGTCGAGAACGAAAACAAGTCTCGATGCATAGCTCCATAGCAAGCTGTGAGTGCTAAATTGATGTCCTCACTTGTTTTCCAAAATGTTTCCGACGATGGCCTGTCATTCGGATTTATATCTAAATCTCCGCAAGATGTCAGGCCTGAAATCATGATTAATAGATATATTCCTATCCGTTTCATTTTTTTATATGATCAAAATTCAACATTAATTCCAAAAGATACAATTTTATTCTGGGGGTACTGAACAAATCTCCCGTCACCGGCACGTTCCGGATCGAGCCCCTTATATTGGGTAAATGTAAGGAGATTGTCTCCGGAAAAATAAAGTCTTATTTTTTCGATATTCATTTTTGACAGCAATGATTGAGGAAGAGTATACCCAATAGTGAGATTCTTCAGCCTTAAAAATGATGCATCTTGTAGAAACCATGTACTGGGTCGACGATTCGGGTTTGTTCCCTCCCATCCGAAATATATACGCGGATATTCATTTGAAGTACCGGGGCCTGTCCACCGATTCTTTACATAATCCAATGTCGGAGCAGCACCTTGAATAAACGGTTCTAAGCCCCATCCTTCCGTATAGATGCGCCGTCCCTGTACTCCTTGAAAAAGAAAAGATAAATCGATGCCTTTCCATGAAACATTTCCGTTAAACGAATATTCAAATTTGGGAAATCTGCCGGGAATAATTGTACGGTCTTCATTATTGATTACCCCATCTTGGTTTACATCCCGATATTTCAGATCACCGGGTTTGAATTCACCGGAGAATTGTTTCGGAGAATTGTCGATCTCTTCCTGTGTTTGGAATATACCGATTGCTTCGAGCATATAAAATGAATTATATGGAAGATCATTTTCTCGTATCACGTATCCGCTGATCTCTCTTGAACCGAACTTCAGGAGCTTGTTTTTAAACAGGTCGATATAAAACCCGCCACTGTATTCCAATCCGGAAAAAATACCTTTAGTCATTCGGTCACTGTATTGTATGGACAATTCATGTCCCAGATTCAACATATCGCCGCCATTGACAAAAGGTGCTCCTAATCCAAGTGAACCTGTGACTTGGGCTTGGCGTAAGATATCGTAGGTATGTTTACGATACCAATCGTACGTAATATTTAGCTTTCCGAACAACTGCAAATCAATACCAACATCCGTCACTGCCGTCGATTCCCACTTCAACGCCGGATTAGCAAGGGCTGATTGTGCGACTCCAGGGCTCAAGGTGTTATTGTCGAATGTGTAATCGCCTGTGAAATTCAGCAGATCCTGATAGGGATAAGGATATGCATAACGGAACGGCGTATCGTTATTCAGATAAATATTTTGATTACCGAGTAATCCGTAAGAAAATCTTAGTTTAGTGCTTGTCAACCAATTATATATCTGATTTTTTTTGATAAAATCTTCTTCTGTTATCCTCCACGCGCCTGAAAAAGAAGGGAAGGCACCCCACCGAAAATCTCTGGCAATCCTTGATGTCCCATCATAGCGTATATTCGCTTCGAGTAAATATCGATCTCGATAATTATAGTTTAAACGACCGAAATAGGAACGTAATGCCCATTCTGTTGTATTTCCCCAAGCATTTTGCACAGCTGTGGCACCGGCATTTAACTCAAGCAAGTTATTTGTTACATATTTTTGACGATATCCTCTCAAAAATTGGTAATTGTCATATTCATAGCTATATCCACCCTGTAATCCAAAATGATGCGTATTGTTCAAACAAAAATCATATTTCAGATAAGTAAAAAAGTTCGTATAATACTCTCTGCTGTTTTGAGCAATCAGTCCTTCACCCCCAACATCAAGTGTACGAGCAAATTTCCCTGTATGATAGTTATAAGTATTTACAACAGGCCTCCAATCTTTAAAGGATATATCACTCAAGTTTATCGCCATTTTAGAATACCAACTCAGTCCTTTAGCCAATTGAATATCCGTCCAGATTTGTGATGAGACATCATAATCGGTTGTTTTTCTCAGGACATCATTTTCCACAATTGCTACCATATTCTTATTATGGCTCTCAAAATCATATGCAGAATTTACATATTTTCCATCAGGTAAAAACGGCATATAGGTAGGGGCTTGCGATAACGTGGACAGAAAAGCATCATCATGATTCTGGCGTGGATTCTTTTGATCTCCTTTTTCCAATGCTATATTTACGCCAACCGTAATCCATTCTTTCAGATTAGATTTTACATTTACTCTGAAATTATATTTATCGAAGTGAAACCCTTTCATTGTACCCGGTTGACGGATGTATCCCATTGTGATATTATATGTTACACCTTTGTTTCCGCCGTTTAAAGAGAGGCTGTGATTTTGTACGAGTGCCGGATTGAACATATAGTCCAGCCAATCGAAATTGGGATATTTTACCCTATCGGTTGCATTACGATACGTGTCGATCATTTCTTGGGTATATAAACCTGTTGATATCCCCGAATTTTTCTTTGCTTCATTAAACAACTCCATATATTCAGCCGAGTTCACAACAACTTTCAGCATTTTAGTAGGCGTGTGGATACCCCAGTTGGCATTATAGTTAATTTTAAAACCTCTGTCACGACCTGTTTTTGTGGTAACAAGCACTACGCCATTTGCAGCCCGCGCACCGTAGATAGATGCTGAAGCTGCATCTTTCAATACAGAAATATTTTCGATATCATTGGCGTTCAGTTTCGACAATGAACCTGGAATTCCATCGATCAGTACCAGCGGGTCAGAACCTGCATTACTGTATGTTCCTTGACCGCGTACGCGAATTTGAGTCGACTCATTCCCGGGCTGTCCCAATCCTTGAACAATACGAACACCCGGCATTTGTCCTTGCAGCATGGTGGTTGGATTAGTTACCGGACGCTTAATCATCTCGTCGCCTGATACGGAAGATACAGCTCCTGTCAGATTTACTTTCTTTTGCACACCATACCCCACCACGACAACTTCCTCCAGTGCCTTCGTGTCATCTTTCAAGACGATGTGCATATTTGCGCCGCCTGCAGGCACTTCCTGCGTCAGATAGCCGATGTAAGAAACTACAAGTATCGCTTTATCCGGAACCGACAGCGAAAACATTCCATCGACATCCGTTATCGTTCCGTTGCCCGGTACTCCCTTTTCGATTATATTGGCTCCGATCACCGGCTCTCCTCTCTCGTCCCTCACAATCCCGGATATCGTCTTTACCGGGGTATCGGGACCTACTCCTTTTACCGGCAATCGCGTCAGCACAATCTGTTTGTTTTTTAACGTATACGTGATATCCGTACCGACAAACAATTGCGATAAGGCGTCGGGCAATTCTTTGTTCTGTACATCGATGCTGACTCTACGGGTAACATCTAATCGATCTTTGTTATACAAAAAACGATAGCTTGTTTGCGTCTCGATAGCGGATAAGACCTGTTCTAAGGGTACATCCTGCAACCTCAACGACAGGGAGGTCTGCGCTTCGGCACAGTAAACTTCCAGGTAAAACAGGAAAAACATACACAGAAGAAAGGTTGTCCGACGATAAGCCGAAAACGATGCTCCTCTTCTCTTTCTTTCGAATGAAACGGTTAGTGCTGTCATGTGTTCTATATTTAGATAATTAACATAGATTTTTTAACGCTTTACATATTTAAGACGTTTCAAAAGAAAAATCCCACATTTTTTCTTTCATTTTTGGCGTATCAAAGTGTTTATCCGGGAGTATATCTGCTGAAAATCAAATAAAAAAGACCAAATATGCCTCTTCCATCCATAATAAGTAGAATAAGAAAACTGTCTTTCATTATAGAAAAGAAGTTTATATGTCGGAGGTTCGAAAGGCCGTTGATAGGAAAAAGAGATTTAATCGGTACGATATACGTCAATGATTTTTTTCGGCTTTCGTCTTTCTCCCTTGAAATCATAACGGATCGGAGCCGAGATTCGCAGCAGCTCCAGAATTTCGTCCAGTGACTCTTGTTCGAAAGTTGCGTGATAGTGTTGTTGGGCGAGTACAGGGTCTTTTACACATATATCGACGTTATATGTTCTTGCGACTCGTTTGAAGATATTCTCAAGAGTTTCATCATGGAATATAAGTATTCCTTCTCTCCATCTGCCATACGATAAGGCATCGATCTGTCGCATACGGCCTTTTTCCGTATTTTTATTCCACACAAATTGATTGCCCGCTTTCATTTCCCGTATTCCTTCCCGATGAAGTAAATCGACCGAAACCTTCCCTTGTTCCAAGGTGACAGTACAAAGCGTATCGGAAGGATAGGCCTCTACATTGAATCCGGTTCCGGTTGCGTTGATACTCATATCCCCTGCTTTGACGACAAAAGGGTGTATGCGGTCCGCTTCAATCTCAAAAAAAGCTTCGCCGGTCAAGGAGGTTTCCCGTGTATCTTTCACAAAAGGAAGCGTATACAATAACTTACTGCCGGAATTTAACCAGACGGTTGATCCGTCGGGCAACGAAATCCGGCTGTACGTACCGGGGGGCGTCTGGATTTCCTGATGGGAGCATGCAGCATCTTTTGCAGCAGGACGACTGAAAAACAGATACACGGATAACAGTAACAACGGAACGACAATGACTGCGGAGATTCGTTGCCACCATATCGGAAAGGCCATACGATATCGCTGTCTTCTTCTTATTTTCTTCCATACGTTAGCCTCCGCCTGATCCGTGTTCACCGCCCGGGAAGAGAAAGCCGGTCGTGCCGCATCCCAGACACTCTTCATTTTCACGAACGCAGACTTGTTCACTCTGTCATCGTGATACCATTTTTTCAGTTGTTCCTCCTCTTTGGCAGAAATCGTTCCGTCAAAGAGTTTCACTACCAGTATTTCTATGTCTCGTTCCAATTTCAGATATATTTTCTTTGATCAGTCTATGTTGTTCTTTT
This sequence comes from Tannerella forsythia, assembly GCF_001006485.1. Taxonomy (GTDB): domain Bacteria; phylum Bacteroidota; class Bacteroidia; order Bacteroidales; family Tannerellaceae; genus Tannerella; species Tannerella forsythia. Next base: position 15,307 of record NZ_JUET01000101.1, on the reverse strand, counting down.
ATGAAAAGACGTTTCCATGATGACTTTCCCACACCTCAAAATTACCAATAAACTATAAAAGTAATCCAGAAAAGAAAATCACTCAAAAAATGACGCAGAAATTTCAATGCTTTGGCCATTCGCTCCTCGACAGTTCTCTCCGATAGATGCAATTCTGTTGCTATTCCTTTATTTTTCAACCCCTTATTGTGTCTCAATACAAATACGTTACGGTACTCTTCAGGCAGTCTGTCCAAACCTTCTCTCAGCCGGTTTTCAAGATCGGAATATAAGATATATTCTTCTGTTTCCCAATGACGGTCTATTCTTGAAAAAGCCATGTATTCGGCATGTACTCTGACCACTCCGTCATGTCGCAACTCATCTAAACAGCCGTTCCGAACCGATTGTAATAAAAAACCTTTGATGGAAGTTTTAATAACTCTCTCGTTACGCCGGTTCCACAAATCCGTGAACACATTCTGTACGATATCTTCACAAAGTTCCTTCCGATCGGGGAGAATTGTTCCGGCAAATAACACCAGATCCCTGTAGTATTTACGGAACAGAGACGAAAACGCTTCTTCATCCCCTTCCTTTAAATAATCGAATATCTGTTGCTCATCTGACATTTTGTATCGCCAATTAAGTACCTCACGCACAGTCTACGTATACGGATGATTTTTGTGTCCGACTTGAGACGGGCGAGTGCAACGAATCTCCCTGTCGTTATTTTTTCCAGATCAGTGTCAGGCCATCGCGCAGAGGGAGGATTACCTTCTCGACTCGCTCATCGTCCTTTATTTTTTTATTAAAGGCTAAAATGCCCTGAGTCTGAGTGTCGGACGAAAGAGTCTTTTCCTCCGCCACCTTTCCCGACCAGAGCGTATTATCGGCAAGAATCAGCCCCCCGGGACGCACCCGCGGAAAAACCATCTCGTAGTAAGTGGAGTAATCACGCTTATCCGCATCGATATACACCATATCGAACGTCTCGTCAAGCTTCGGAAGCACATCGCGTATGTCCCCCCAATGAGGGTGAATCTTCTTCTTGTCGGGAGACTGTTCGAAATAAAACCGGAAGAACGGTTCCATCTCGTCGTTGATCTCGACCGTATGGATGACCGCATCCTCATCAATCCCTTCGGCCATGCAAAACGTAGCATATCCCGTGTACGTTCCGATCTCCAAGATTCGTTTGGGACGAAGTATGCGGCAGAACATTTTCAGCGCGCGGCCCTGCAACGGCCCCGCAATCATACGCGGACGGAGCAGTTTCACATGAGCGTCACGGTTCAGCTTCGCCAGCATGGGAGGCTCGGCATCGCTATGTTGGAGAATATAATCTTCAATGCCCATGTCGGTAGTATCGAAATATTAAAAGGTTGGTAGCTGGTACTCCTCTCCTCCCTGAAGCACTCTGTGTACATCATTGATTTCGAGAAAGGTCGTACCACCTCCCCCTCCGAAGCTGCCACTCAGGTAAGCCACCTTGTCCTGCTCGGTAAGCATACTGCTTGTGATCAACTGGTTCAAGGCATCGTAATAATACTGGCGACGACTTGGCTGCCACGGCTGAAATACGGCCCAAACACCGTACGAGAGCGAGAGCATCCGCATCACCTCTTGTCGATAGCAAATGGCAAAGACGGCCGCACGCCCCCGGAAGGCCGCCAGATAACGTGCTGTACGCCCCGTATAACTGTCTGAGATAATCGCACGAACACCAAGTTTGGCCGACGACTTCACGGCTTGTTCGGCCAGGAATGACGTCACATCCGTTTCGGTACCTTCGATCGGGATGCGGATATCGTTTTCCGCAAGCTTCGTTTTTTCGGCCTCACGCGCCACTTTGGCCATCATCTTCACCGCTTCAACAGGATACTTTCCATAGGCTGTTTCTCCGCTAAGCATTAACGCATCCGTCCGATAGTAGATGGCATTGGCAATATCGGTCACCTCGGCGCGTGTCGGCCGCGGATTGTTAATCATCGAATGCAACATCTGTGTAGCAACGATTACGGGGCGTCTTGCTTCCACACATTTGCGGATCAGCATGCGCTGGATACCCGGTATCCGCTCAGCCGGCACTTCGATACCCAGATCGCCTCGCGCAATCATCACTCCATAAGCCGCCTGAAGAATCTCGCCGATATTATCGACACCTTCCTGATTCTCGATCTTGGCAATGATCTTGATTGCACTTTTACGGGCATCGAGGATGCGCTGCACGGCCTGCACATCTTTCTTGTTGCGAACAAACGAGTGAGCAATAAAATCAAGCTTATTCGCAATCGCCCACTCGATATTCTTCTTGTCTCTTTCCGTGAGTGAGGGTAAATTGATACGTACCCCCGGCACATTCACACTCTTTCGGCTACCCAATATCGCATTATTCTGCACCTCACACACCAGCCGGTCGGTTTCCTTCCTGATCACCTTCAACTCCAGGTCGCCATCGTCGATCAGGATACCGCTTCCGATCGACAAGTCTTTAACGAAATCGGGATACGAAACACAAATGCAATCGTGGGTTGTCTCAATGTCGGGGCATCCCTTCATCATCACCTGTTCGCCCGCTTTGAACTCAATCGGGGCCAATGTTTTTGTGGTACGTATTTCCGGACCTTTCGTGTCGATCAGAATCCCGATCCGGCCGGAGACCATGCGTGTGTTCATCACCACGCGATTCAACCCTTCTTCATCCATGTGCGCCGTGTTCAGTCGCACCACATTCATCCCCGCCTTGTAGAGCGAACGGATAAATTCGACGTCGCAGCGCCGGTCTGAGATTGTCGCTACTATTTTCGTATGTTTAATCATTTATTAAGCGCCTCCACCGCTAATCGGTACGAGTCCATTCCGAATCCGAGAATGACCCCTTGGCATACGGGAGAGAGCAACGAGTGATGCCGGAACGTCTCACGTGCGTAAATATTCGAGAGATGCACTTCAACCACCGGCGCCGTTACGGCCTTAATTGCGTCGTGCAACGCGATTGACGTATGCGCATATGCACCCGCGTTAAGCACAATACCGTCACATACGAAGCCCGTTTCATGAATCTTATCGAGCAGTTCGCCCTCGCTATTGCTCTGGAAATAGGTAATCTCACATTGCGGACAGGCTGCCCTCAATTGCCTCAGATAATCTTCGAACGAGACGTCGCCGTAGATTCCCGGCTCCCGTTTTCCCAACAGATTCAGATTAGGCCCGTTGATGATTTGAATTTTTTTCACACTTTGTTTTTTATAGGAAATATGCTATCTTTGTCATTCTTCAACGCACAAATATAGTGCTTTTTTTTGAGAATCTCACCATGAACCGTCATCAGAAAGACGAATTTTCTCTCATTTATTTTCATGAAACGATCCGTCATAAATTCCACCAACCAAGAAGTGCAAATCGTTTTTCTTAATTTAAATACGATGAAAAACACTCGAGAACCGCTGTCGGCAAGGGACCGAAAGCTCCATCCGGTGAAGAATGGTTCTCGCATCAGAGAGTTCCTTCTATTTTGTCAAGTTTGTCTAAGATTTCATAGGTGGTACGCAGTGACGTAAAATCCGTTGGGATAGCAGGTTTGTTAATACATTCTACCCTGTCGACAAACACCTTAATTTCGTTAAAGTACCCTTGTGAGATTATTTGGTTATTTGCCAATATGGGATTGAAGTTATTCCTTGAATACAAAGAAGTCATGCAAGAGTTCCTCGTATAAACTTTCTCAAGGGGAATCTTTCCGAAAGAAAGTGAGGAGGGCGTAAAGGTTAGTGTTTCCATCTGTTGCATGTCATACATACCCGATTCCGTATTGATACAAATAGCCTCATGCGCTTCTCGCCAGGAATAGGATGTGGATAATTCCAGTGTCCCCGCAATATGATTATGCGCCAGCATAAGCAAGTAAGTTCTTCCTCCGTTTTTGCTGTTCGTTTTATGAACACCTAAGATTTTAGCATCGCCAAAAAGAAACGTGACTAAATCAATCGGATGTATAAATAAATCATAGAGTTCATTACCTTCAGGGTACAGACCCACTCGATAATGTAAGTTGTAACTTACAAGTTGCTTGTCTCTGAGTTTTTTTCTCAGAATCGCAGTAACGGGAGAAAACCTTTTCTGCATTCCGACAACGATGGTATTGGGTCCGTATAATCGCTGCTTATCAATAAGGTCGTTCAGTTCTTCTACGCACATGCAGGGAGGCTTTTCTATGAATAGAGCTTTACCTGCCTTTATTGTTTTCGATGCAATCTCAAAATGGGAAGAAGGTGAAGCGGAAACAAAAACGCCGGCAATGGTTTCATCATTCAAGATATCATCAATCGAAGTTGTCCCGATGACATTCTTAAATTTTTGCGGAATCAATTTTGCCTTTTGAGGTGAAGAGCAGCAAATATACTTTACGTTGACCTGTAAATGTTGAATAATTGGATAAAGATTGTGAATGCAATGATTCCCAAACCCAATAAATGCATAATTCTTTTTATAAACTTGAGAAAGATATTGATTGTCTCTTCTGCGCTTATAACCTTTTATTATGTCTTGGAACCCTATCATTTGACTAAATTTTTGATTTTTTTGAAATATGCCTTGTAAGTACAGTTCAAGTCATCATTCCACTGATATTTCCCGTAAAAGAATTCAATGAGTCTTTTAGGGAAAAATTTCTCTGCGGAACGTAAGAGTATAATATCAAACTTTCTGTGATAGTTTATCCAACACCGGTTACAATGATGAGAATATTCACAAATAGTCTTTGCCGTTTGACGTGAATTGAAAATTTCATCGAGCGATTTCTCATACACATTACCGAGAATAACCTCTAAATTCTGGCAAATTGGAACGTTTCCGTTTGAGTGTATAACCAATTCGTTATAAATACTATGACATCTTAGTCTGAGACTTCCTTTTTTCCATTCATTATATAAAGTCACGAAATCATAATTCTCTTGTGTCTCATGGATTGATTTTGGGATTTGTCTGATATAATCATCACCGACATCCATTAATTTTTCCTTCGTGTCAAAGAAATCCATTGTATTATAAATCCCTATTCTTACATCTATATCATATTTTTGGGCAATCCGAATTACATAATCCATATCTTCAAAAGAGTTCCAGGGCGTAAGGCAAAACATGAGAGAAACAGGTACAATGTCTTTGCAGCGTTCGATGACCTGTATAACTTTGTCGTAGCCATCGACGCCTCTGACGATCTTATAGGTTTCGTTACCTCCGTCTAAAGAAAGATATAAATGTTTGGGAGTGTATTTCTGTACGGCAGAGACAACCTTGTTCGGAGCTAATCCGTTTGAAAGTAAGGTATAATTCTTATGATTCTCATGAAACCAGCTCAGTATTGCATCAGCTTCCGGATGTAAAACAAATTCTCCGCCCTCCAAGCCAACTGTTGTTCTTTTCGTTACGCATTTGCTTGACATTATATGAACAATGTCTTTTAGCGGCAAATGCTCCACAGGGGTCTTTTCCCAAATGGAGCAATGCCTGCAACGTGACTGACAAAGTGAAGTCGAATAAATCATTAAAGAGGATAAGGTCTTGTTTGTGGGGAACATTACATTTTTTATAAAAGACCCTCCTGTTGTTAGATAATCTAAAAAGTTATACATTGTGTTTGGATCGTAATTTTCTATTCAACAATAAATTAGTTTGATTTATACCGGAAATTATCGCCCCCAAAATTACAGGATCAAAATGAAACGGCCAAGAAATGACTGACGCATTTTTTATATGCATGTTTCTGTGCACTGCTTTAGATTCAATTTTCTTCTATAGCTTTCTCTGTTAAGTTTAATAAGAGAATTTTCTGCAATGTTTTGATTTTTATGCTTAAAAGTAATGAATGATAAAGTCGAACCTACGGTGCAAAAATCATCGATTTTCCTCCCATTACAGGATGAATTTTAACTATTTTTATATTGTCTGTCTTGTTTTAAGCATATAAATTTGTATTAAATTTAAATAGAACACTTATGGAAAGAGAATTTAAGAATCACATGAATGCGCTGTCTCCAAATACAACGTATGTAGTATCTGAGAACTGCACAGTGGCGAATCATCTGTCTATACCGATAGGTGTATCACTTATCTTTAAAGGAGGAATGGATCAGCAAATAACATATATTCAGAGATAAGGGGCTGCACCTTGCTGCTCTTTATCTCTTGGAAATAGACAATAAAAGACACCCATGAAACGATCAATAGCAAACGCTATCAGCAAAAAGAACAGAGATCGCAAATACAAGTATTTTAAAAAGAGAGGGTGGGGTTTACAGCCGATACAAAAGTGTTGGATGTAGGGTTTGCCAACCATGAATTTTCACCGATCGATAATTATCTGGAAAAACACTATCCGTTTCGAGCGAAGATAACGGCGCTCGGAGTGGGAGGCAAAGACGAATTTACAAAGAACTATCCGGATGTCGAGACTGTACTTTATGACGGAAAAGTTTTCCCTTTTGCCGACAAAACCTTCGACATCGGGTGGAGTAACGCTGTTATCGAACATGTCGGGGGAAAAGACAGGCAGCTTTTATTCCTAAAAGAGTTACTGCGTACATGTCGCACGGTTTATTTCACAACACCGAACGTTTATTTTCCCGTCGAACTGCATACCCGGACACTGTTTTTACACTGGTTGCCCAAAACTTTTTTTGACCGATATTTAAGGCGTATCGGGAAATCATGGGCGGCAGGAGACTATATGTACTTATTGTCGAAGAAACGAATCATTGATTTGTGCCGGGAAGCCGGTGCTCAAAACGTCACCATCAAAGGCAACCGTCTTTTCGGATTTGTAATGGATTACAGTGTCATTATAACATAATCTGAAAGAGAAAAATTATTTTTGCAGCTCGATTATGTAACCGTTTATAAGACTATTTCACTATGGCTGAAGAAATAATCATTCATCAGGGAGGGAAGTCGGAGAAGTATGCAACGTTGCTGCCGCAGATGAAAGGTTTGCTCTCGGGCGAGTCTGACAGAGTGGCCAATATGGCCAATTTTGTAGCTGCTCTCCAAACGACGTTCGGCTTCTTGTGGGTTGGTTTTTATGTCGTGCGTGAAGAGGAGTTAGTACTGGCTCCTTTTCAGGGACCGGTAGCTTGCACGCGTATCCGTCACGGAAAAGGAGTGTGTGGCACCGCCTGGAAAGAGCGGTGTACGCTTGTGGTCGACGATGTGAATACTTTTCCCGGACACATCGCATGCAGCTCCGCCTCGAAGTCGGAGATCGTTGTTCCGATGATACGCGACGGTGAAGTCGTAGCGGTACTCGATATCGACAGTAAAGAGTATGCGACGTTCGACCATGTTGACGCGGTCTGGCTGGAGAAGCTCGTGCAGACTTTCCCATGGTAATATCGTTCGGCCGAACCGGGGAAGAACTGCTCGGAACAGAGGCATAAAAGAAGCAGGTCGTTTTGTTCTACAGCCGACTTGCACTATCTTTGCACGCTCAAAAACAACCGGAGCATGTTTTATTACGAAGCAGATATAGAGAGAGTCCTTTCTGAGCAGCCTTTCCCGTTGATCTCGGAAACGGCCGACGAGCTGGGGCTGGAAACATACGTCATTGGCGGCTATGTGCGCGATATTTTCCTGCGCCGTCCGTCGAAAGATATCGACGTAGTAACGGTCGGGAGCGGCATCGAGTTGGCCAAGGCCGTGGCGAAACGGTTGGGCAGAAAGGCACATCTGTCGGTCTTCAAAAATTTCGGCACGGCACAGGTGAAGCACGGAGAGCTGGAGCTGGAGTTCGTCGGGGCGCGCAAAGAGTCGTACCGGCGAGACAGCCGCAAGCCAATCGTCGAAGACGGAACGCTCGAAGATGATCAGAACCGCCGTGATTTTACGATCAACGCCTTGGCCCTGTGTCTGAATGGCGATCGCTACGGTGAACTGGTTGATCCGTTCGGAGGGGTGGAAGATATGGAAGACTTGCGTATCGTCACGCCGCTCGATCCGGACACGACGTTCAACGACGATCCGCTGCGCATGATGCGCGCCGTGCGTTTTGCATCGCAGCTCGGCTTCTTTATCGATCCCAATACGTTCGACGCCATGACACGCAACAGAGAGCGTATCGGGATCATCTCGAAAGAGCGTATCGCCGACGAGTTGAATAAGATCGTGCTGTCGCCCAAGCCCTCGATCGGGTTCGAGCTGCTCGACAAATGCGGATTACTGGAACTGATCTTCCCCGAACTGTGCGCCCTTAAGGGCGTCGAGACGAAAGAAGGCATCGGGCATAAGGATAACTTCGCCCATACGCTGATGGTACTCGACCGGCTGAGTCGTACAACGAACGACCTGTGGCTGCGCTGGGCAGCGCTGCTGCACGACATTGCCAAGCCGGCTGTCAAACGTTTTGACAACCGTCTCGGCTGGACGTTCCACAACCATAATTTCATCGGCGAAAAAATGATCCCCGGCATCTTCCGAAGGATGAAACTGCCGATGAACGAGAAGATGAAATACGTGCAGAAACTCGTTTCGCTGCACATGCGCCCGATCAGTCTGGCAGACGACGAGGTGACCGACTCGGCCATCCGTCGGCTGCTCTTCGAAGCCGGCGATGATGTGGACGACCTGATGAAGCTCTGCGAAGCCGATATCACGAGCAAGAACCCCGAGAAAGTGCGCCGTTTCCTGAATAATTTCCGTTTAGTACGTAAAAAAATGGCGCAGATCGAGGAGAAAGACCGGGTGCGGAACTTTCAGCCGCCCGTTTCGGGCGAGGAGATTATGGCGACGTTCGGTCTGCCGCCCTCGCAACCTGTCGGAGTGCTCAAGGAAGCGATTAAAAACGCGATCCTCGACGGGGTCATCCCCAACGAGTACGAGGCGGCGGTACGTTTCATGCACGAGAAAGCCGCCAAGATGGGGCTTTCACGTGTTTAACCGGTCGACACTTTTCACACCTTTGACTGTTCGGATTTTCTTCGTCAGCATGTTCAGCGCGGAAGTATCTTTGACCATCACGGTGAAGTTGCCCTGAAACAGTCCGTCGACCGAATCGATCTGGAGTGAACGCAGCGAAACACCGTCTTCCTTGCCGATGACCGACGTGATGTTCGTCACAATTCCGATATCGTCGTTCCCGATAATCCGCAACGTAACCGCGTATCCGTCCGTCCCTTTGCCGCTCCAGCGCGCCTGAATGACGCGATAACCGAACTTGCTGAACATCTCCTGCGCATTCGGACAGTTCGTGCGGTGAATCTTGATGCCACGTGTGGAAACGAATCCGAAGATCGCGTCGCCGAAGATCGGATTACAGCATTTCGACAGTTTGTATTCAATACCCGTCAGGTCTTTGTCGATGACAAGTACATCCTGATGCGAGGAAATCGTTTCGGCCTCCGTTGTCGTAATATACTCTTCCGCGCTCCGATTCTCCATGTGTTCGGCCGCTTCCCGCTCTTTCCGTCCGAAATCAAGGTAATCGTCGATGATTTTATTCACATCCGATTTCCCTTCGGCCAAATGGATATAAAAATCCGTCACCGTCTTGAAACCGCTCTTTTTGATATAACGCATCAGCAGAGCCTCTTCTACTTCAATCTTCCGGTTCTTAAAACGCCGCTGCAACGATTCCTTCGCATATTCGACGGCTTTGGCCGACTCTTCGCGCAAGGCCTGTTTGATTTTCGAACGCGCTTTCGAGGTGGTCACGAACGAGAGCCAGTCGCGTTTCGGTGTCTGGGTCTGGGAGGTAACTACTTCGACCGAGTCGCCGTTACGCAACAGATGACGAATCGACACGTTCTTGCCGTTCACTTTCCCCGACACGCACCGACTGCCTACCTTCGAATGAATGGCAAACGCAAAATCGAGCACCGTCGCACCTTTCCCCAGTTTAATCAGTTCGCCGGTCGGCGTAAATACATAAATCTCATCCTGATAAAGGTCCATCCGGAACTCCTTCATCATGTCCATCGGGTTCGAGGTCTGCGTCTCGAGCATGGCGCGGACATCACTCAGAAACTCATCTAATCCATGCTCTTCCCTGATCCCCTTGTATTTCCAGTGTGCGGCCAGGCCTCGTTCGGCCACTTCGTCCATCCGGCGTGTCCGTATCTGCACTTCGACCCATCGGTTCTTCGGCCCGAGTACCGTGATATGCAAGCTCTCGTAGCCGTTACTCTTAGGCACGGAAATCCAGTCTTTCATCCGCTTCGGATTCGGCTGATACATATCGGTGATGATCGAGAATACCTGCCAGCATTCCGAACGTTCTTTGTCGAGCGGCGAATCGAGAATGACACGGATGGCAAACAAGTCGTAGATCCCTTCGAAATCGATGTTTTGTTTCCTCAGTTTGTTGTTGATCGAGTGGATGGACTTCGTGCGTCCTTTGATATCGAATTTCAGCCCCGACGCTTCGAGTTTCTCCTGTACGGGTCTGATAAATTCGGCAATATATTCGTCGCGCGAACGTTTTGTCTCGTTCAGCTTCGTTTTGATGTACTGATACTTTTTCGGATCGATGTATTTCAGCGACAAATCTTCCAACTCGCTCTTGATGGTATAAAGACCGAGTCGATGCGCCAGCGGCGCGTAGAGATACGATACCTCCGTAGCCAACCGGATACGATCCTTTTCGTCCCTGATCTGCTTGCCCATGCGCATCATGCAGAGGCGGTCGGCAATCATGATCAGGATGACGCGCACGTCTTCGGCAAACGAAAAGAGCAAGTGATGAAAATTCTCGGAGTTGACGGCCGTATTACGGGCATAGAGATCGGAGGTTTTCAGCAGACGGCGAATCATCAGCGCCACCTCGTCGTCGAAAGTACATTCCACTTCATCGAGTGTGACAGCCTCTTTCATCACCGGCCGATAAAGTAACAGCGCGATGACGGACGTTCGTTTCAGTCCGATATCTCTCGTCGCAATCAGCGCCGTGTTGATATTACGCAACAAGCCGTTGATCCCGTTGCGGTCACGTCCGTAACAGTCGAGTGCGACGACCCGTCTCATCAGGCTTTTCATCTTCGGCGCATCCTCTTTCTGCAAGCAATACGACAAATGTGAAAACAACAGACGATAGGTCGTGAAAAACTCTTTCTTTTCCTCCGGTGTAAAAAAAGGCATTGTCTTATCCATAGCGATGAGTCTGTAAATTCGTAAAAATAATAATGATTCGGATCAGGATCTGATGTGGCCGGTGCGACCGGCAACGCGCTCCTCTCAGTCGAGCAGCGCAAGCATCTGTTCGTAGGTGAAGCCGCGGAAATCGGGAATCACGAGGTCGCACAGCCCTTCGATGGCTTCGGCCGGGTTCGTCGTAGCCAGCCCGACCACCTTCATACTCGCCCGGCGCCCCGACTCGATCCCGTGAAACGAATCTTCAAAAACGATGCAGTTCTCCGGCACCGTACCGCACGTCTCGGCAGCCAGCAGATAAGCGTCGGGAGCGGGTTTCGACCGGACAAACATCTCGGCCGTGAGGATATGCTCGAAAATCTGCCCCAACTCCGGATGAGCCCGGTGAACATGCGTCATCTTGGCTTGGTCCGAACTTGTCACCACTGCCATACGCACCCCGTTTCGTTGCAATACTTCTATAAGCATTTCGATCCCCGGAATATAATCGTAGCGCATGGCGCTCTCGAACTCCGCCAAACGGTCGAGAATCAATTGCTGCGCTTCGCGCTGATCCTTAAAATACTTCTCGAATATCTGTATCAGCGTTTGCCCCTTGATGATGCTCCCAAAATCGGGTATATCGGGTTGAAGTATCGGCGCCAGCTCTCTCCAGAAACGTGTATAATGCGTTTCGGTGTCGAATATCACCCCATCCAGATCGAACAGAGCGGCTATCGGTTTCGTTTTGTCCATCTTGATCACGTTTTCGCGTAAAATCCGAGTACAAAGATATTATTTTTTATGGCTTTCCGGGCTTTTCCCCTATCTCTTTTCTACTCTGAAAAGACCGACGGTTACGAATCTATATTAGTGAAAAGTGAAAAACGAAAAACGAAGAGTGAAACGTGAAGCCCTGCGGGCATTGAGGTGTTGAATTGTTGAGGTGTTTGTTGGCTGATGGCTGAATGCTTATTAAAACAAGGTATGGGCATCGATACCCCAACCTTATGGGATGGGGCTGAAATAGATCGGACTTTCAGCCTTTGTGCCCCTTGCGGGCGTTGAGCTGTTAAGTCGCTGATTTTTGGCTGAATGCTGACAGTTGATAGCTGAATGCTTCAACAGCCCTGAAAGGGCGTATTAATTCAGCCCAATGCGTAGCGAAGCGAAGCGTTGGGAAAAAGGCAATCTCCTCGGCGGAGGGCTGAAAGCCCGACATAATTATGAATGGCTAATGATTATTTTCAGGATAGTCAGGAATAGCCATCAAACGTGCGGTAAAATCCGAACGCTGACGGCTGACAACTGACGGCCAGATACAACCGTTGTGTTGCATCGCCCCGAAAATTCGTACGATCCGACGCAAACCCGGTAGAAGACAGCAGCACGTCGGTCGGATGCCAACCAATGGACACAGTATTCTCCAGTTGACCAGCTGACAGTTTAAATTGTTTACAATACTTTCTTTTGTGCTTAATGTGGAATCTGGGATAAAATATCCTGGCACAAGAAACTTATAATTTGAAGATGATAGGCGTCTTCGTCTTTATAGAACGAAGAAAAAATGGTACGACATACAACGGATTGTAAAACATGTTATATAACATGTAAAAAAACAACAAAAATACTTGCCGCTTTGCTTAAAGCATTATACTTTCGCCATCTCTAAAAGGGAGTAAATAAGCTTTTTTAAAGAAATAAAAATATATAAATGTCCGTATATATGCCTAAAATTAATTATATATTGCTGATATACAGAAATTTATTCCCTCCCCAATCCATACATCCAAATTATTGTTATTAAATAGTTTAATGGAGCTTTTAGGTACAAACACGGATATTCATTTAAAAATAATACATGTATAATTGGCATGACCAATGGACTTTGCCAATAAAATAAAACAGTATTTTTTCAAATAAAATTTAACCGGTATAAAATGAACAAATTAGGAATATAAAATAATAGGTAAAATGAAATCAGTTAAATTATTTGTAGCCTCAATATTCGCGGCTATTTTTGTAATGAGTTGCAATGATGAAATTGCAGAATTGTCAGAGTCCAACAGGATAGAGGATAAACGCGCGAACACTAATTATAGAGTTTCCATTGATGAGGCAAAAGAAACTCTTTCTCAATTTATGGAAATGATGAATGGGGTAGATTTACGGGTGTCCGGAGGTAATTCTTCTATATCGCACGATTATAGCATAAGAAATGTTGAAGTGATAAGTTCGAATAATCACCAGGTTTATACTCGTGCAGGTAATACATCCAAAGGCATCGACACGCTGATGTATATTGTAAATTTTGAAGATAATAAAGGCTTCGCACTTGTTGCTGCAGATAAACGTACGGATCCTATCTATGCGATTATCGATGAAGGAAACTTTTCGATGGACAGCATAGATAAAGTTGATAACCCTGGATTTATGCTATGTGTAGAACGCTCTCTAAAAAAAGCTGCTTATGATATCAAAAACTATTCCGTTACAAATAACGGCAAGATGATAAGCACATCTACTCCCGGTTGGGGAGGGGGAAATCCCGGACGAAAAGTCTATCCTCTGCTTTCTGTAAAATGGGACCAAAGTTCACCGTACAATAATTGCAGTCCTTATGTGGACGGTATCCAGACTTCGAATGGTCGTGGCTATACGGGATGTGTAATAACGGCAACCGCTCAAATCATCTCTTATTTCAGATGTGTGGGGCAGATTACATACAATACAAATCAAGGAAATGATTTAAACTCGAATCATGGCACGGCAACTTTGAATTGGGACCGGATCATTGCCGATAGTAAATCTATTGCAAATGGTAAAAGATATGGCACATTGGATAAAGATTTACACCATGAATCATCGTATGAGGTTGCCCGATTAATGCGCTATCTGGGAGTTGCACTTAAAGCGGACTATTCTAATAAAGGAACGGGAGCAAAGAGTGAAAAAGCAATCGACTGGTTGAATGATTGGGGAGGACTTTCCGCATCCGGATTAAGCGATTATAATGGAGAGGAGACTGTTAAAGCGCTTGACGCCAAAAAATTAGTATATGTGAGAGCCAATGCTACTAAATCACACACTTGGATTTTTTTTAATAAATATTCAGATGGTCATGCCTGGGTAATAGACGGGTATATAGAAAATATGACAAACGGCAATTTGGACCGACGTTTGGTACATTGCAATTTCGGGTGGGGCGGTCAGTGCGACGGTTATTATATCGACGGAATATTTGACACCGGAGAAGGCACTTTTACTTGGGAACTCGAGGATGAAAACGATCCACGCAACCCTTATACGCGTCCGGATAAGGATAAAAAAACAAGAGATAAATTGGGTATTGTTAAATTTATATAGTACCATTATCTTTGCTGAAAAAAAACTATGGATTGTCCAAGATGTGGAAGCATAAATCATCGTAAAGATGGCATTGTCGGTGGTCGTCAGCGCCATTATTGTAAAGATTGTCATTATCGTTATACTGTTCAACAGAAATCTAATACAAAATCAGCTGCTACTCGTAGATTAGCTTTGGAGATGTACTTGGAGGGCTTAGGTTTTAGAGCAATCGGACGCATATTGAAAATAAGTCATACAATTGTTTACTATTGGGTAAAAGAATGGGGTGAAAGGGTGGCTTTACCACAAAAAGAGGAACCTGTTTCAGTTGTTGAATTAGATGAGATGCACACATATATAGGTTCAAAAAAAACTACTGTTGGGTATGGATTGCTGTTGATCGATTTGGAAAACGATTTATCTCTTTTGTCTGTGGGGACAGAAGCACAGATACGGGGATGAAGCTTTGGAAGAAGATAAAAAACATTCCTGCATCTGTGTATTATTCTGACTATTGGAAGAGCTATAAGGAATTTCTTCCTAATGTAAAACACATTCAAACGAAGGCAGAAACTTATACAGTCGAAGGTTATAATAGCAGAATAAGGCATTATTTAGCAAGGTTCAAACGAAAAGGGAAGTGTTATAGTAAGGCAAAACATATGATAGAAAAATCCCTAAAATTACTTTTTCTAAAACTAAACAACGAGCTAGCTATATGTGTTTAACAATACCCAGACGATAAATGTCCCGTACGAAAGTCTATGCAGATTTTCACCGGAAAGTGGACACTGCTCATCATCTTCCAAATCAACCGCAGAATAATCCGTTACGGAGAACTCAAACGTGCCATTCCCGGCAT
>NZ_JUET01000100.1 GCF_001006485.1 Tannerella forsythia | reverse complement strand
AAATATTGATCGGTGAGCCGACGGAGCAGCGAGCAGGGCGAAAGAAAATCAGGCTGTCCGAAGCGAAGCAAGTTACCTGATTTTCCGACCTGCAAGCGTCGCGAAGGCGTGTGAAGCGCACGAAGCCTTGACCTTTTGGTTACTTTTGGGTCAAGCCAAAAGTAACAGAAAGAGATTCTTCGCTTCGCTCTGAATGACAAATTAATGGTTAATTGTCAATGGTTAATTGTTATGCGTGGTACACGCCGAATCATG
>NZ_JUET01000099.1 GCF_001006485.1 Tannerella forsythia | reverse complement strand
GGAACAAACAACTCCTACTTGGTCGCGATATGCCTTAAACTTTTGCTTGCAGCTTTCTTCGTCTGGAAAGTGAGATAAAAAATCGATCAGTGTCATTGCCTTATTTTTTTTGCAAAGATAATTATTTCTGGGCAAATATACGGATATTCATTTTTATTTTTTACGCAAAAACGGCTGCCGTTTTCGATACTGAAAAGGGCAGCCGTTTTTGAATAATTTACGCCTCACCAAGAGGATCAACTCTCCGGATTACCGAAGAATCACCTTATAGCTTCGATCGGCGA
>NZ_JUET01000098.1 GCF_001006485.1 Tannerella forsythia | reverse complement strand
TAATCGTGCCATTGTCCAAGCCGGTTTGGCTGCCATCAATCAGTTTACGCACCCTGCCTGGCAAGCTCTGCAGAAAATGAATGACAATCAAGGGCAACCCTTTAATGCCGAATACCTTGGTTTTCAGGTGGCCACCCGAATCAATGCTGCAAGTCGCGTCAGCGATGTGACCACAGCATTTAAATTCTTAAATGCGCCCAACCTCGAACAAGCGACCCCATTGCTGGCACAATTGGATCAAGACAACCTAGATCGCCGAAGCCAGCAAGAAGGTATGTTAAAGCAAGCCCGTGAAACGGCTGAAGCCTTGTATCACGAAAACAAATTTACTTTAAGTATTCGAATGACCGGCAATGCCGGCATCCAAGGGATTATTGCATCTCGAATTGGAGAACAATACGGTGTACCGACCATTGCGATGACGGACCTGGAAGATGGCTACTTGGCAGGAAGCGGGC
>NZ_JUET01000097.1 GCF_001006485.1 Tannerella forsythia | reverse complement strand
GGGCGAAGTACATGTCAACCTCGGTTACCTCTTCCCTTTTCCCCCTTCCCTTTTCCCTTCTCCCTTTTTTCTTCTTTTCCCTCCTTCTTTCCCCCTCTCTCTCCTTCCCTTCCTCTTCTTCGAGCAAACCTTCCCCCCTTCCTTTCCCCCCCTTCCTCTTTTTTTCTTCCCCTTCTTTTCTTCTTTTTCTTTCCTCTTCCTCCTTTCTTCCTCCTTTCTTCTCTTCTTTCCTTCTTTCCTTCTTTCCCTCTCGGCTACCCTCTTATTTTCTCCAGCATGGCTGTCGCCTTTGCCCTTCTTCCTTTCTACTTCTCCGCCTCTTTTTACTCTTCTCGTTTCACTCTATTCGACTTCTTAACCATGTTTCTACATATTCGAACGTGTTGATTCCTACGTTTCCCATCCTTTTTTGAAAGTTCCCCGTCCGTATGCTTATATTTATCAT
>NZ_JUET01000096.1 GCF_001006485.1 Tannerella forsythia | reverse complement strand
CCAAGCTTGTAGAGGAAAGTAACATACTTATATTCGCAATCTCCGAGACACACCGACCGTCACGGAGCCAACAGTCGTGTGTTATAGTCACCCAAACAACCGAATTTGGGAGGGATTGAGCAGCAATGTAAGCAAACTCACAAAATACGTTTTAGAGGAAAGGTAGTAAAAAATGACGATTATACACAAACACACCCCACCGAGCCGTGACTGAATTTTTCGACCGGCTGCATGTTGGCCATTTTACTTATCGATGTATGACACTTACGATTAGAAGATGCAACTCGGGAAAAAGCTTCCGGTCGTTTTTTTAACTCTGAAATATTCGTTACCTTTGTCAATTCTTACAACGAGATGGAAAAAAGTTCAAAACAAGGATATTTTCTTCAGTGGCTGATTGGTATGGGCGATTTAATGATTTTAAACGCCCTGTTTTTCGGTATTTACTACGCTCTTGAACCGGTATATACCCAACCCATAGCCCACAGCCTTAAAGAAGTCTTATTGTTGCTTAACTTTTGCTACTTTTTTGCCTTGTATTTCGTACCGATCAAAATACATCTCTCCATCGTGTTTTTGGATAATGTCGTACAGCGCTCGTTTACCCTGGTTACGTTTCAAACGTTTTTGTTCTGCACGTGTCTGGCGTTCTTGAAAGTAGGTAGCTCATTGGTCATTTTTCTCTTTCTTTACTACGTTTCCGTGTTGTTATGTCTGTCTTTATGGCGGATTCTGATGCGTATCTTTGTCAAAATCTATCGTCGCAAAGGGTATAATGCCAAGAACATCATCATCATCGGAGCCGGAAAAAACGGAATGGAGCTTTATAACGTGCTTCGAGACGATTTGGCATACGGATTCAACGTATTGGGCTTTTTTGATGATAATATGGCTCTGAAAGAGGTACTGCCGAATTATATAGGGCCTATTGAGGAAATGAATGATTTTGTTTCGGAACATCAAATAGATGAGATTTATTGTACCATCCCCGGTTCGAACAGTGATAAAATATCGAACTTGCTGCTTTTTGCCGAGAAACATATGATTCGTTTCTACATCGTTCCGGAGTTTTATCGCGATATTAAAAAAAGCATGGTGATGGAGATCCTGGAGTTTATTCCTTTGCTCTCGATTCGTAACGAACCCTTGCAATCGGTCTCGAAACGAGCTGTCAAGCGGACATTTGATATTGCGTTCTCCACACTCGTGCTTCTCTTGTTTTATCCCGTGCTTTATATCGTGGTCGGTATGCTAATCAAATTAAGTTCTCCCGGACCGATATTGTTTAAGCAGAAACGCACCGGCATATACGGTAAAGAGTTCGACTGTTACAAATTCCGGACTATGAAAGTAAATAAAGACGCCGATTTGGTGCAGGCTGTTAAAAATGATCCGCGCACCACGAAAATCGGAAGTTTTCTTCGGCGGACGAACTTGGACGAAATGCCTCAGTTTCTTAATGTATTGTTTGGCGATATGTCGGTCGTAGGACCGCGTCCTCATATGCTCAAACATACGGAGCAGTATTCTAAACTGATCGATAAGTATATGGTGCGTCATCTTGTTAAACCGGGCATTACCGGCTGGGCACAGATTACCGGTTATCGGGGCGAGACGAAGACGTTGGAACAGATGGAAGGACGTGTCAAGCGCGATGTATGGTATATTGAGAATTGGTCGTTCTTTCTCGATCTGAAAATTATTTTTGTGACAGTCTTGAATATGTTCCGAGGTGAAAAAAATGCCTATTGATTTATGGGAAGGATTATGGCCGTTGATTATGGACAGAAACGTACCGGATTGGCTGTCACTGATATGCTGAAAATGATTGCCAACAGATTGACCGTTGTGTCAAGCCGTGAAGCGACGGGGTACATCGCCCGGTATGTGTCGCAAGAACCGGTGGACCTGATTGTGGTCGGCTATCCGAAACAGATGAACAACGAGCCTTCCGAAAACATGAAACGTGTGGAAGCCTTTGTGGCTCAACTCACAAAAACACTTCCTTCCATTCCGGTAGAGTATTATGACGAGCGTTTTACTTCGATCATGGCTCAACGGGCATTGATTGACGGAGGTTTGAAAAAGAAAAAACGGCAAGACAAAGGATTGGTCGATGAAATCAGCGCTGTTCTGATCTTGCAGGGGTTTCTCGAACGATTAAGAAATAAACGATAAAACAGAATATGATGATATTACCGATTTATACATACGGACAACCTGTATTGAGAGAGCCGACAACGCCGATAGATAAAGACTATCCCGATCTGAAAAAGTTGATTGCCGATATGTTCGAAACCATGTATCATGCCGATGGCGTGGGGCTGGCTGCACCGCAGATCGGCCGATCGATAAGCCTTGTGGTGATTGACGGAACACCGGTAGCTAACGACCGTATCGAGTGTAAAGACTTCAAACGTGTGTTGATTAATCCGGAGATCATCGAGGAAAGCCGTGAGACGGTAACTTTTGAGGAGGGTTGTCTTAGTTTTCCGGGAGTTCACGAGAAAGTAACGCGTCCGGAGAAAATCAAGGTACGGTATATGAACGAACATTTTGAGCCGCAGGAGGAGAACCTTGAGGGGTTTGCCGCACGGATCGTCTTGCACGAGTACGAGCATCTGCAAGGACATGTATTTATTGATAATATATCGGCCATTCGCCGACAACTCAATAAAGGTAAACTGAACCATATTGTCAAGGGGACGATGTCGTGTTCCTACCGTATCAAACCGTTGAAGAAATAATGAGATGAGACAAACGTTCGCCCTCTTCTTTTTTCTGTCTTGCATGTTCACGGTGAGAGCGCAGGTCAATACCGACCGGGTGATGGCCATCGGCAGAAATGCGCTTTATTTCGAGGACTACGTGCTGTCAATTCAGTACTTTAATCAGGTCATCAAAGCTAAACCGTGGCTGGCTGAACCTTATTTCTACCGGGCCGTAGCGAAGCTGAATCTGGACGATTTCAAAGGTGCAGAGGAAGACTGTTCGTTAAGCCTTGAGCGTAATCCGTTTTTGGCACAAGCGTATTACGCGCGGGGAATTGCTCGTCAGAGCCTCGAGATGTATGATGAAGCGATCGAAGACTATAACAAAGGACTGGAATTTAAACCCGACGATCGCCCAATGATGTCGAACAAGGCAATTGCCTATGTTCAGAAAAAGGATTTTAGTGATGCGGAACATGTTTTCGAAGATTTGATCCGTGCTCATCCCCAATATTCGCTCGGCTACCTGACACGCGGCGCTATGTATCTGGAGAAAGGAGATACGGCGCTTGCGCTGAACGATTATGACAAAGCGATCGAAATTGACCCGTATCATGCCCCATGTTACGGAAATCGGGCGATTGTCCTCTACCAGACAGGTCGTTTCAAGGACGCCTTGGCCGATTTGAACGAAGCCATCCGTCTTAATACGCGGGAGAGCGGCTACTACATCAACCGTGGACTCGTACGTTATCAAATGAATGACTTGCGGGGGGCTATGGCTGACTATGATCAAGTGATCGATATGGACAACAGAAACTTGATTGCCCGTTTTAATCGCGGTTTGCTACGTGCACAAGTGGGAGACAATAACCGGGCGATTGAAGATTTTGACGTAGTGCTCGAGCAGGAACCGGACAATTATATGGCGTATTACAACCGCGCCCTGCTGAATCATGAAGTGGGCGATTACAGAGGCGCTATACGAGATATTGACGTCGTGTTAAAGCAATATCCCAATTTCTTGCCCGGTTATTACAGTCGTGCCGAAGCCAAACGGAAGCTAAACGATTTGAGCGGAGCCGATCGGGATTACCTCACGGCGATGAAACTGGAACAAGATAAGCGTCAAGGGCAGAAGCCGGGTGCCGAAGCTTCCGACAATTCCGAAAAGGGAACAAATACCCGTGAAGAGTCGGACAAGAATATCGATAAGTTCAACCGATTGGTTGTTTACGACAGGAAAGAGGAACAAGAAAGCAAGTACCGTAGCGAGATACGTGGAAGGGTACAGGATCGCAACGTGCATGTCGACCTCGAACCGCAGTTTATCCTGACGTATTATGAAAAAAACAGCGAAGTACAGGAGTCTGTCTATTACGATAAGACGGTCGAGCAATTCAATGCGCGCATGGTACTGTCATGGAAACTGTTATTGACAAACAAGGAGGCGGCCTTGACCGAAGAACAGATTGCCATGCACTTTGCTTCCATCAATGAGTATTCTGCTAAAATAGAGAGAGAACCTAATAATCCTGATAACTACTTCGGACGCGCCATCGATTTTATGCTCGTGCAGGATTTTGCGGAAGCTATTCGCAATTTCGATAAAGTCATCGAACTGGATCCGTCTTATACCTTGGCTTATTTTAATCGGGCTTCCGTTCGTTACAAGCAGATGGAGTACAATCAGTCGCAGGGTTATACGGATGAACAGGCAAGTACGCGAACCATCAACTTTCAATTGGGCAGTAGCAAGGCTCCCGTTATGAATGAGAATCCGGTAAACGATCTGCCACAAAGTCGATTGAAAGAAGAAGCGAAAGGCTATGAACATGAATTGATTATCCGAGATTACGACTTTGTTATTCGTCAAGCTCCCGGCTTTATCTATTCATATTATAATCGCGGTAACCTGCGATGTGCCCAGCGCGACTTTCGTGCGGCTATTGCCGACTATAATGAGGCGATCCTGCGTGATCCCGAATTTGCCGAAGCATATTTCAATCGTGGCCTCGCACGGCTCTCGCAAGGCGATGCTACGCACGGTATTGCCGACCTGAGCAAGGCCGGCGAATTAGGTATTTTGAATGCTTACGGCATCATCAAACGCATGACTGCGAATTGATCCGACAGGCAGAGATATTTCCCTGAAGTGATATTTTTACCCTTTCTTCTCGGTCGAATGCGGAGCGGGAGGGCGGGCGCGGAATTCGGAGGGGGACATGCCGAATTGTTCGCGGAAGCATTTGGAGAAATATTTTGGCGAGCCGAAGCCCACGTTGTATGCCACGTCGGCGATATTCATTTCGGGGTGGTTCTGAAGCAGGCCGGTGGCTTTCTTCATCCGGATGGTCTGGATAAATTCGTTGGGCGTTTGCCCGGTCACACCTTTGATTTTATGGAACAGACGGGTGCGTCCCAGCGCCATTTCGCGCGAGAAGAGGGCGACGTCGAAATCTTCGTTGGCCAGATGTTGTTCGATGACCTGACGGGCGCGTTCGATAAATTCGCGGTCGATGTCGTTCGAGGCGATGGCCGAGGGAGGGAGTTCGGTCGAGCGTCCGAATTTTTCCTGCAGCCGCCGTCGTCCGTCGATCAGGTTGCGGCAGCGTGCGATGAGCAGCTTCACATCGAACGGTTTGGTGATGTAGTCGTCTGCTCCGAGGCGCAGGCTGTCGAGTTTGGCTTCGACGGCTGTTTGTGCCGTGAGCAGGACGACGGGGATATGCGACGTGGCGAAATTGTTTTTGATTCGCAGGCACATCTCGTTGCCTGAGAGCACGGGCATCATCAGGTCGCTCAATACGATATCGGGCTGATGCCGGATGGTTTTCCGGAGTCCTTCTTCGCCGTTCGAGGCGGTGTGAACGGTGTAGATCGGCTCAAAGATGCTTTGCAGCACATGAAGCAGCTCGGGGTTATCTTCTACGATCAGGATGGAAGGCAGCGTATGTACGCTTTCGGCCGTTTCGTCGGGATAAGGCGTGTCGGGCAGCGCATCGTACACTTCGACGGAGCGTATATGCCATTCGCCGCTCTCCGGTCGTTTGCGTTTCTGCTCGTCCGAGAGATGCCCGGCACCTTTTTTCATCACGACTTCAAAGACGCTGCCCTCGTCGATCCGGCTCGATACAAGAATCCGTGCCCCGTGCGCGTCGGCAATATGTTTCGTCAGCGCCAGTCCGATGCCCGTTCCGGGCGATACGGATTCGTCGGTTTTCAGCCCGGTATCTATTGCCTGATAGAAACGGTCAAAGATATGGGGGATATCGGTTTCGCGAATACCTTGTCCGCTGTCATGCACGGCGATACGTACCTCGTCGGCATGTTCGTTCACGGTCATCCCGATCTTCCCGCCTGCCGAAGTATATTTAAAGGCATTGGAGAGGAGGTTGTAGAATACTTTCTGCATCTGTGCCGGGTCGAACCATAAAGGTATGCTTTCCCGGTCGGCATGAAAGGTGAAATCGATCTGTCGGTGTTCGGCATATTCCTCGAAGGCAAGGTACATTTCGTGCATGAATTTAACGATGTCGTGTTCACTTGCACGGATCACGAGCTTACCGTTCTCGGCCTTGCGAAACTCCATCAACTCGTTGATCAGGTTTTGCATAAGCCCGATGTTGCGACGCACACTGGCCATGCGCCGGTGCACGGCCGCCGACGTCTTACCCGTCTGCATGATTGTATCTACCTGACTGGCGATGATGGTCAGCGGTGTACGGAATTCGTGTGTGATATTGGTGAAGAAGCGCAGCTTCGACTGGTTGACAGCCTCTAAATGCTCCTTTTCTTTCTTCTGATATTCGAGCGAGGCCACGAGCCGTACCCTCGATTGGACGAATCGCACGTAAAGCGCGGCCAGCAATGCCAGCAACAGGGCATAAGTCAGATAGGCATACCATGTCTTGTAGAAAGGAGGAGCCATGTTCAGCTTCAGCGCGGTGCGTGCCAGCACGGTACCGTCGATGGGCGAGACAGCCTCCAGTTCGAGGCGATATCTGCCCGGATGGATGCCGGTAAAGTTAAACCGATGAGCGCCGGGTTGCACCGGCATCCATTGTTCGGACAAGCCCAGTAACCGGTACCGGAAACCGGGACGGTTGCTTGCGATGAAATGATCGGACGAAAATTCGATCTCGAGCATCGACTGTTTATGATTCAACGTAACGGATTCGGTAAACGGCAGGGCGACGTTCAGGATGCCCGAATCATCGCCGGGCAGTACCGGCAGATGGTTGACCCACAGTTGCGAGAAGTGCAGCGTAAAAGGTGGCAGATTGCCAGCCAGCTTGTCTTCGGCGAAGGATACCATGCCGTTCATGCCGGCAATATACACTTCGTTATCTGCCGTGACGGTCAGTCCGCCGTTGTAAAGCGAGTTGAGCGGGAATCCGCTGCCGGGTCCGTAATGATCGATCTCGTGTGTGGAAGGGTCGAGGGTCGAGAAGCCCTGCGTGGTGGCCAGCAGTAATTTGCCCGAAGGCAACTCGGCCAGATTGCTGATATAAGCGTTCGGCAACGAACCGTTGTCGGAGTCGAAGCGGGTGAACGAATCGGACGAAGGATTGTAAAGATTCACTCCCCCTCCGTTAGTGGCAATCCATACGTTGCGTTTGCGATCGATGAGGATTTTGTTGATCTGGTTGTTGCTGAGCGACGACGGGTTGTCTTTGCGATGCGTATAGCTCCGGCAGATTCCCGTCCGCAGGTCGTACCGGTAGAGTCCGTAGCCGGCGATCCATAGCTGTCCGTCGTAGTCGGATTGCACATCGATAAAGTAGGTAGCCAATCGGTGCAATGCTTCGGAGAAGATGGAGAATTGCTTCGTGTGCGGGTCGAACAGATAGAGTCCGTTGTAGGTGGCTACGAGCAGGAGATCGCGGTAGGGAAGAATCGCCCGGACGATATTCGATTCGTAAAGACCGGCATTGATTTTGCGGTAGAACGTGACTTGTTGCGTCTTCGTATCGAGCATACACAAACCTTCCAGATGCAGGCCGAGCCATAGCTGACGGCGTGTACGGTCGTAATAAGCCGTCTTGATATTTTTCTGTCTCAGGGCCGCATAATCGGTGTAGGTTTTTTCCGACGGGTCGTAGGAGAGGAGGCCGTTGCCTTCGGTGCAAAGAAAGAGCCGGCCGTCTTCCGCCTCGATTACCCGGCTGATGACCGGAAAAGGTTTGTTCCTCAACACCCCCTTTTGCAAGTCATGGAACGTGTAGAAGTCGTGCTCGGGGTTGAAGTAATTGACTCCGCCGAAGTAGGTGCCTGCCCAAATCGTACCCTGACGGTCTTTGTATAAGTCCCAAACCGACTCGTTCGATAACTTTTGCAGGTTGTGCTCTTCCGAGTCGTAGTGTGTAAACTGCTCCGTGACGGTATCGAACCGGTCGAGTCCGTTCTTCGTACCGATCCATATTCCGCCGCTGTTGTCTTCGCATACGGTACGCACGAAGTTCGACGACAGGGCGCGTCCGTCGGCGCTCTCGCGGTAGTTGACGACCGTGCCGTGCGGCGTTATCCGGTACAGCCCGTTTTGCCATGTGGCGATCCAGAGATTCTGCCGGCTGTCTTCGTAGATCGATGAGACGCGGCTGCAACCCGTGATAAGCGGTCTGGCCTGCCCGTCGGCCCCGACCGTGTAGACCCCCGAATCGACCGTGCCGATGCGGAGCCGTCCGTTCGTACCCGTATGAATCCGCGTAATGACCGTTTGTGTACGGCCGATTTCGAGAAGAAGCGAGAACTTGCCGTCGCGATAGGAAAAGATACGGTTCTGCGCGGCCAGCAACAAACGGTCGGTGTCGTAGGCCATGGCGTCGTATGGGGTGTCGGTGACCCGTGACAG
The DNA here is from genome assembly GCF_001006485.1 of Tannerella forsythia. Classification (GTDB taxonomy): domain Bacteria; phylum Bacteroidota; class Bacteroidia; order Bacteroidales; family Tannerellaceae; genus Tannerella; species Tannerella forsythia. Next base: position 24,270 of record NZ_JUET01000096.1, on the reverse strand, counting down.
GGTGCGGGTGCGCAGGTCGAACCGGTCGATGCCGTTTTGGGTCTGGATGAATACGGAGCCATTGCCGTCGCCACAGATCATTTTAATTAAATTGCCCGACAGCGAATGCGGATCGTCTTCTTTCGGTTGCAACACGGTCATGCTGCTCCCGTTATAGAGATTCACGCCCTCGCGCGTGCCGAACCACATCGTGCCCAGCTCGTCCTGATAGATATTCATGACCGACAGCTGCGACAGACCCTGCTCGATACCGATTTTCGAGAAGTATACCTCGTCGCTCCGGGCGTATGACGCCGTCGCACATCCTGTCCCTCCGACGAGGGTCAGCACCAGGCGGTATATCCATATACGGGCGGTAAAGGGCATCATTCCGAATGTAATCGTTTTTTCGAAAGAAAAGAGACGTACCTTCCGGCGCGTCTCTTCAGTTTATATCTACTGTACAAGAATGTTTAGAGTCCTTTGCCGTGGCAGTTTTTGTATTTCTTGCCGCTGCCGCACGGACACGGGTCGTTCCGTCCCGTCTTCTTTTCCACGCGCACCGGTTCCAGAGGTTGCCGCGACGGTCCTGTGCCCGTCGGAGGCTTGGGAAGCAACGGATCGCCGTCGACCCGTCCGCCGCTGCTCACCGTATCTTTCTCCGTCCGGTAACGGCTCATGTCTGTACGTCGTTCGGGAGCGGCTTTGCGCACTTGCATCGATTGCTGTTCTTCTTCACGTACGGGTATCTGTCCGCGCATCAGTACGGCTACTGTCTTCTTATTCATCTCCTCCACCATGACTTTGAACAGGTTATACGCTTCGAGCTTGTAGATCAGCAATGGGTCTTTGTTCTCGTAGCTGGCGTTTTGTACCGATTGGCGCAGGTCGTCCATCTCGCGCAGATGCTCTTTCCACGACTCATCGATCATATGTAGCGTGATGGCTTTCTGAAATGCTTTGACGATGGCTCTCGAATCCGTTTCGTAAGCCTCTTTCAGGTTGCACGAGATGTTGTACATCCGTTTACCGTCGGTGATTGGGATCATGATGTTTTCATACATCGCTCCCTGACTCTCGAACACTTGTTTGATCACCGGATCGGCCACTTGCGCCATCTTTTCCATACGACGTTTATACTGTTTCAGGACCGCATTGAACACCTCGTTGATGAGCTGATCGGTTTTTGTTTCGCGGAACATTGCTTCCGAAACAGGGCATTCAAGTGCGAATGTCCGGAAAAGTTCTAATTTGAAACCTTCGAAATCACCACTGTCTGCTGCCTGTTCGACGAGTGCTGTGGTTGTGTCGTAGAGCGTGTTCATCACGTCGAGGCCGATACGCTCACCCATCAGGGCATGACGCCGGCGAGTGTAAATCACGCTTCGTTGCGAATTCATCACATCGTCGTATTCGAGCAGACGCTTACGGATACCGAAGTTGTTCTCCTCTACCTTCTTCTGTGCGCGTTCTACCGACTTGCTGAGCATGCTGTGTTCAAGCACTTCACCTTCTTTGAACCCGAGTTTATCCATCAGTCCGGCAATCCGTTCCGAAGCGAACAGACGCATCAGATTATCTTCGAGCGAAACGAAGAACACGGACGATCCCGGGTCGCCCTGACGTCCGGAACGTCCGCGTAACTGCCGGTCTACGCGTCGGCTCTCATGACGTTCGGTACCGATAATCGCCAATCCTCCGGCAGCACGTACGGCCGGCGACAGCTTGATGTCGGTTCCGCGACCGGCCATGTTCGTGGCAATGGTCACCGTGCCCGACTGTCCCGCTAATGCGACGATCTCCGCCTCTCGCTGATGTAATTTGGCATTCAATACATTGTGCGGAATCTTACGCATGTGGAGCATACGGCTCAACAATTCTGAAATTTCGACCGAAGTCGTACCCACAAGCACCGGCCGGCCGGCTTCGATCAGTGTGCTGATCTCTTCGATCACCGCATTGTACTTCTCGCGGGTCGTCTTGTAGATGCGGTCGTTCATGTCGGTACGCGCAATCGGCTTGTTCGTCGGGATGACGACAACATCCAATTTATAGATGTTCCAAAGCTCGCCGGCCTCCGTCTCGGCCGTACCGGTCATCCCCGACAGCTTATGATACATACGGAAATAATTCTGCAAGGTGATCGTCGCGAATGTTTGAGTCGCCGCTTCTACCTTCACCCGCTCTTTCGCCTCGATGGCCTGATGCAACCCGTCCGAATAACGACGGCCTTCCATGATACGGCCTGTCTGCTCGTCGACGATCTTCACCTGCCCGTCGATGACTACGTATTCGTCGTCTTTCTCGAAAAGCGTGTAGGCTTTCAGCAGCTGGTTGATTGTGTGCACGCGTTCGCTCTTGATCGAGTAATTCGTTAGCAACTCGTCCTTTTTGGCTTGTTTCTCCGCCTCCGATAATCCCATGTTGCTGATCTCCGACAGTTGCGAAGCGATGTCGGGCAGCACGAAGAATTGCGGGTCTTCCATGTTGCCCGTCAGCAGGTCGAGCCCTTTGTCGGTCAACTCGATGCTGTTGTTTTTCTCATCGATGACAAAATAGAGATCGTCCGTTACAAGGTGCATGTTGCGCATGTTGTCCTGCATGTAAAACTCTTCGGTCTTGAGCATGCTGGCTTTCACGCCCTGTTCGCTCAGGAATTTGATGAGCGCCTTGTTTTTGGGCAGTCCCTTGAACGAGCGATAGAGCAGGAGCGTTCCTTCTTCGTGTATCTTCTTGTCGTCGCTTGCCATCTTCGATTTGGCCTCGGTGAGGAGCTTCGTACACAAGTTCTTCTGGGCGTTGACAACGGTTTCTACCTTCGTGCGGTATTCGTCGAAGAGTTGTTCTTCGCCTTTGGGCACGGGACCGGAGATAATCAACGGTGTACGCGCATCGTCGATCAAGACCGAGTCCACCTCGTCGACAATCGCGTAGTTATGTTTGCGCTGTACGAGGTCTTGCGGGCTGATGGCCATGTTGTCGCGCAGGTAATCGAAGCCGAATTCGTTGTTCGTCCCGAATGTGATGTCGGCCAGATAAGCCTTGCGCCGGCTGTCGGAGTTCGGCTGGTGCTTGTCAATGCAATCGACCGACAGCCCGTGAAACATGTAAAGCGGTCCCATCCACTCCGAGTCACGCTTCGAGAGGTAGTCGTTGACCGTCACCACATGTACGCCTTCGCCGGTAAGGGCGTTGAGAAAGACGGGCAGTGTAGCTACGAGCGTCTTTCCTTCACCGGTAGCCATTTCGGCAATCTTTCCTTTGTGCAGCACGACACCGCCGAAGAGTTGGACGTCGTAGTGCACCATGTCCCATTTCACCTCGTTGCCTCCGGCTATCCAATGGTTCTGATAGATCGCCTTGTCGCCTTCGATGCGTACGAAGTCATGGCCGGCCGCCAAGTCACGATCGAAATCCGTCGCTGTGACCGTAATCTCTTCGTTTTGCACGAAACGACGCGCCGTATCCTTGACGATGGCAAAGGCTTCGGGCAGCACCTCTTCCAGCACTTTTTCATACTGATCGGCAATCTTCTTTTCGATTTCATCTACTTCCGCCCAGATCGTTTCGCGTTCTTCCAGTTCTTTTTCGTCGATTCCCTTACGCAATTCTTCGATGCGTTTTTTCTCTTCGCTCACGTAATCCCGTATGCGCTTGCGGATGTCTGCCGAACGGGCGCGCAGTTCATCGTGCGAGAGCGCTTCAATGGCCGGGTAAGCCGCCTTGATCTTATCTACGTAAGGCGTAATTTCTTTTAAATCTCGTTGTGACTTGTTGCCGAACAACTTCGTCATTATTTCGTTAAATCCCATATCGTTGTATTTGTTAATTTCTTAGTTGTTAATAGATGTTTGGTGTGAAATCCGAAAAACGAACCCTTACTGTTGCCGGATTTCGGGAAGCGGGTATTCGTCGCAGGCATTCGGCGGACGGATACGCAGTACGTGTGTGACGGTCGGAGCGATTTCCGTCGCTTTGATTTCGCGGTAAATATGTTGCGGTTTGATGCCGCATCCGAAGAAGATTGCCGGCATCGGTACCGCGTTGTTCCGGATGATGCGGGGTTTTTCGTTCGAGTTTTCTTCGTCGCGGATTCTCCAGCCCGGTTGAAGCGAAATCAGCAGATTACCGCGTCCCGTGTGATACGTCCCGCGATGAAAGTCGGCCATTTCCTCGTTCCACGTGCCCGAACGCAGCGTCATATCGGTGGTGACACGTTCCACGCCGCTGAACTCGCGCAGAAATTCCGCCGCCTTATTTTCAAATTCCGCCGGATCGATTTTGGCGTCTTCGATCGTTTTACGGTTGAGATAGACTTGGTTGTTGTAAAATCCGTCGATCCAGTTTCTCTGACCGTAGATAGCCATCAGATACATGTTCAGCAGTGCCATGCAACGTTTAGGGTGGAATTCTCCGCCGGCAAGTTCCATTTCGTCCGGGAGGGTTTCCTCGTTCTTGAAGTAGCCTGTGCCCGAAAGCACGACGAGTGTTTGGGAGAGACCGACCTTTTTGTCGATCAGGTCGAGCAATTGTTCGAGGTCTTTGTCTAGTTGGTGATATGTGTCTTGAATCTCGTGATTATATTCTTTGCCGGACATATCACGAAAATTTCCGGCATAGAACGTGATAGATAGCATATCGGGGGTCTGACGGGTTCCGAATGCCCCATATTCGAGGAACTGAGCCGCTAATCTGTTCACTTCCTTATTGCCGTAAGGCGAAGTCTTCAGGTCAGGATAACATCCTACGGTATTCGCTTTGAACGTGTGCTGAAATGCCGTGTTTTCCTGCACATAAGGCAGTGCGTCGTATTTGCCGACCGGCAGAGACGGTTGCCATACGAGCGTGCTTAACCGTGCAGGCAGCGATTCGCTTCCGTTGTTGTATTTTTCCACATACCACGGCACACCTTTGTAGTAGGTTGTGGTAGCCCACTTGCCGTTGTAGTTATCGAGCCAGAAAGCGCCGTTGGCCGCATGTCCGGCCGAGAGAATCGCACTTTCGGCATCGGGTGCGATGGCGTAAACTTCGCTTCGTCCTTTCGAAGCGATTTTCAGCTCGTCGCCGATTGTTGCCGCCAGCAGCCTCCTGGGTGAGTAATGGTCGCGCGTATAATTGCCGAGAAAGTCGGGATCATAGAGTAGCGAAACTTCCTTGGCTTTTTCGAAATCGTAGTGTAGACTGCCGGTGATGCCGTGCGTACATGGGTAGGCACCGGTGAAGAGGGTGGCGAAAGCCGTTGCCTGATCGACGTTGCTAAACCCGAAACGGACATTGTGATATACGGCTCCTTCGTTGAGAAGGCGTTTGAATCCGCGTTCGCCGAAGGTGTTGTAGAAATATTCGATGTAGTCGCCGCGCAGCTGATCGACGGTGATGCACACAACGAACTTCGGGGCACGCTGTTGCGCTTGGAGGTTGCCTACCGCCAGAATTGCAATCAGAGAGGAGATGAATTTTATCATTCGAAATGTTTTGTCTTTCTTCTTATCAAGTATCTTCCGGAGCGTAACATTAAACTTAGCATCAACGGAATAAAAGCGATGTTCAGGTGCTGAGGGAGGAAAATCCATCCGAACGGCACTGCGCAAAGCGCTGCAAAGTTAATAAAATGGTAACAATATGCGGCTTTGTTAAGTTTTTTCACCGCCATCACGATAGCCCCGACCCCATGAAGCGGATGCAACCAGCCGAGCGAGATGTTCGGCCACATGCAGGGATGCACGGAGAGAAAGCTGAGGAAGAACAGTACGCAACCGGCTGCTCCGGCAATGAAGAAGAGCCCGACATCGAGCCATCGGAAGTAAGTCTTTTTACGGGTTTCGATAAGGCTTAGTAATGCGATGACAGCAAAAAAAATCAGACCGCATACGAGTGGGGTAAAGAAAGTCGTTTCCGGTGTGTTTTCCACTTCTTCGGTCAGGATACGGGTGGCTGAGACAAGCGGACGCTTCGAGCCGTCGGGGCGGATGATCCAGGCCTCTGCAAAGGCCTCTTTCAGGCGTGCCGGGATGAAGAGAGACTCGCGTTGCGTCATGGTACGGTCGGTTGGGCTGCCCAGTGCCAGATCACAGCCAAACGTGATCCATGGGTGATTACGCGTGCAATCATTGATCATGTCGCGAAATGACTCTTCGTCCGGCCGTTCGGCATAGGCGATCTTTCCACGAACAGCCTGCTCGATCATCACGGCCGGACGAGTGGCACAGTTATCGAAGAAAAAATTGTACCGATATACCCGATTTTCGGGAAGTGCGTTAACGGTGAGTGCTTGGAGTAGTGCTGTCTGTTCGGTCGAGTCAAGGTTGAGTTCTTGTTCGCACACCTCGCTGCCGCGCATTCGGTATTCGTGCAGATAGGTTTCGAAGTCCATGACACCGAGTATGTAATCCGTTTCACCACGCGCAAAGCGATAAATAAAATTCGGCTTGGAAAAATCGAAAATACCGTAATTGAATACATAGTCCAACATGCGGGTAGGGCCTTTCTCTTCGGAGGTTCCCTGAATGCGTATGGCGGTGTGACCGTAGAGCGTGTACGCTTCCTCGCCGCCAGGTGAGCATGTCAGCAGACTGATGCGGATTCGGTGGCCTGAATCAGCCTCCTGTCCGTTGATGGTAAGGGAGATAGAGAGTAAAAAAACTGCCAGCAGCCCTTTCCCGTAATGCAGGTTTCGTTTTCTTTTTAACATGTTCTTCTTTATTTTGTTCGTGACCATGTGATCATGTGATAAAAAACATTTCTTCCCGACTCGTTCCGGATACTTGATGTGATGTATCATCACGTTATAAAGTCTGCAAAGATAGTTTTTTTAACGGAAACAGAGGGCGAGGATTCGTAGGCCAAACTGTCCGATCGAGACATCGTGTGAGAAACCCGCGCATAGCGACCTCGCTTCGTCTTTCGTATAATTCTGATGAAATGATTACAAAATCATGCGTATACCAGCGAAAAAAGATGGATTGAAACGAAGAGAATCTGTTGTTTTTATTTTTTTTAACGGGTCGTGACATGTTTTATTTTGAAAGACGCCTGAAAAATTCCATCTTTGCAACTTCAAATATAATATGTATCGGATCAAATCGAATAATAAATATAATGTTGAAGAATAGTAGATCAGGATTGATTTTTGTCATCCTTGTCAGCTTAAGTATGTCGCTGTTTGCACAAAACGGCACGCGTTCACCGTATACGCGCTACGGGTATGGCATGTTGTCCGACCGTTCGTTCGGAGCCGGCCGCTCCATGGGAGGGACAGGCTACGGGCTGCGCTCTTCGAAACAGATTAACCCGATGAATCCCGCTTCGTATACGAGCATGGACTCGCTCACGTTTCTCTTCGATGTGGGAGCCACGGCGCAAATGTCATGGTTCGATGACGGACAACGCAAACAAAACGATTTGAACGGAAGCTTTGAATACGCTGCAATGCAGTTCCGATTACATAAACGCTTGGCAGTGAGTTTTGGCATCCTTCCATATTCATCCGTCGGATATGATTATATGGCACCGAGCCAAGGCAAAGAAGGCTATACAGATGTGTTTTCCGGTACGGGCGGATTAAACGAAGTGTATGGAGGATTGTCTATTGAGATATGGAAGAAGCGTCTTTCAGTCGGAGCGAACGTAAGTTATATGTTCGGCAATATCAACCATCAGAGTTCAACGAATCTGAATATTCCGGTATATCGGTTGAATAAACTGGTCGTACATAATCTGAAATACGATGTGGGGATGCAATACACCCATCCGCTGACGAAAACAGACCGGTTGACATTCGGATTGGTTTATTCGCCGAAACGTCGCCTGAAGACGACAGCCTACGATGTGGTCAGCAATTCCGAATATTTTGAGCGAACGATAGAGGGGGATACGTTGCGCAATCAGGGTTTCGATATCCCTCATTCGTACGGTTTCGGTCTCTCCTACACCAAAGATTACAAAATGATTCTGGCCGCCGATGTTGCTTATCAGGAATGGTCGGGTGCAAAGTTTTTCAATCGTAGCGACGACTTTAAAGATCGTCTCCGCGTCGCTCTCGGAGGAGAGTATATACCGAACAACTTCACCCGTTCGTATCTGAACCGCATCCGTTATCGCGCCGGATTGCATTACGGCAATTCATATCTGAAAGTGAACGGCAGCGGCTATAAGGAATACGGAGCGACATTGGGAGTAGGTTTTCCCATGTTGGACAATCGTTCGTTTATCAATGCCTCGTTCGAGTATGTCAAAATAATACCGGACAGTAAAACGCTGATCAATGAGCAGTATCTTCGGTTTACCGTCAGCTATACCTTTAATGAATATTGGTTCTTTAAATTTAAACAAGATTGATGGGGAGTTTGGTTTTTTGATTTGTGGAACATAAAAAACAGTATAGAGATGAAAATGAAAGGAATTTTAGTTGTCGCCGGTCTCTGGGTGGCAGTAGCAGGTGCCTATGCACAGAAAGGAGTGGATAACGGAACAAGATACGGTTCGGGTGAAGACAGCATTCGCTGCCTGACAAACATCAGTCTGTTTGTTCCTTATGCCAAGGTAAACAATTATCAGGATGCTTATCCGTCCTGGAAGATTGCCTACGAAGAATGTCCGGCTGCGACCAAAGATATTTACCTCTATGGGGTTCGTATCGTGAATTGGCAGATCGAGCAGGAAAAAGATGCCACCAAAAGAGATGCGCTTATCAACGACTTGATGGCCGTATACGATAAGCGTATCCAATATTTCGGGAACGACGGTAAATACGGAAAAGACTGGATTACCGCCCGTAAAACGCAGGATTACCTGCGCCTCAAAGGCGAGCAGGCTGATATCCCGATGGTATACGGATGGTTGAGTCGGATTTTGGATGAATATAAAGAAAAAACGGATGAATTGGCGCTGTCTCAATATATGTTTGCTTCGCACAAGATGATGGAGAAGGATGAAGCGGGTCACAAAGCGAAATTTGTTCAGGACTTCGTGACGGTATCGTCTATATTTGACAGCCAGATTAAGGCGGCGCAGGCTGCTGGCAATCAGAAGCTGGTAGACAATCTGACGGCCATGAAAGCCGGTATGGAAAAAGGCTTTTCGGGTAGCGGAGCTGCCGATTGCGAGACCCTGCAAAATATCTATGCTGATCAGATCGAGGCCAATAAGGATAATCTGGATTTTCTTAAAGAAACGATTACGCTCATGAGAAGAGCCGGATGCCAGGAAATCGATGCTTATTTTGCGGCTTCCGAATATGCTTATCAGAAGGAAAAAACAGCGGAAATAGCCTGGGGCATGGGCAAACAGTCTGTGAAAAAGAAAGACTACGATGCAGCGGAGCGCTATTTCAACGAAGCGGCCGAAATGGCAACCGATAACGAAATGAAGGAAAACGTATTCTTTACGCTCGCGGCTATTGCGTTTGAACAGCGGTCGTATCAGAAAATGCGTAATTTCTGCAACAAGACGCTGAGCATTAATCCGAATAACGGAAAGGCGTATATTATGATCGGAAAGGCCTATGCTGCGACGGCCTCCAGCATCTTTCCCGACGATCCGGTGAAGAAGAAATGCGTTTATTATGCCGCCGTAGATAAGTTTCAGAAAGCTCGTTCGGTTGATCCTTCCGTAGCCAGTGAGGCTTCGTCGCTGATTGCAACCTACAGCTCTTACTTTCCCACGACGGAAGAAGTATTCATGCATCCTGACCTCAATAAAGGTCAAAGCTTTATGATCGGAGGCTGGATCGGTGAACAGACGACGGTAAGATAAAAACGCGGAATGACGCATCTGCACTCAAGCAACAAATCTCGCATAGCAATCCTCTTTGGAGTGGTTGCTATGCCTTTTTTATGCGCTCTCGTTTCGTGTGGCGGCGAGAAGAAAGAAATCGTTGATGTCGGGTTTGATCCGAATAATTCCTACACGATGAAAGCGACTCAAATCGTGACGATGGTATCCGATTCGGGGATTACCCGGTATAAAGTCGTGACTGCAGAATGGCTGATGTTCGACGAAGCGGAAGAGCCGTACTGGTTCTTCCCGGAGAAAGTACATCTGGAAAAGTTTGACTCGCTCTTTCGGGTCGAAGCGAGTGTTGATGCCGATACGGCTTATTACTATAAACGGAAAGAACTTTGGAAGCTGTCGGGCAACGTGCGTGTCAAAAACCTTGAAGGTGAGCAGTTCGAAACCGAGCTTTTGTTTTGGGACGAACAGGGGAAAAAAATTTATTCCGATCACTTCATCCGCATTACAAAAAACGATTTTGTGAACACCGGCATGGGTTTCGAATCTAATCTGACCCTTACGCAATACCGGATTTTCAACGCTGGGGCGGAGATTCCGTTAGAAACGAACAAGGCGAGAGCTGATACGATGCAATCAGACCCACCCTCTTTGTCGTGAAAATAAAAAAAGAAGGAAATAATTGGGTCATTTCTTTTTTTTTGTACCTTTGTGCCCCTAAATAAACGATATATAAATAGAAACATAGAAAACAGATTAAATGGCTACGTTAGAAAAAATTAGAGGTCATGCTCCACTTCTTGTTATCGTGGTGGGGCTTGCTTTACTCGGATTTATTGTAGAGGACTTTTTGAATTCCGGATCGACGTATTTCCGGCAATCTCAGAGTCAGGTGGTGACGGTCGACGGCACCCCGGTCGATTATCAGGATTATCAGCAGCGTATTGAGGAAATGACCGAAATATACAAGATGCAGTATGGTCTGCAAAGTCTTACGGAAGATCAGACTACGCAATTGCGTCAGAGCGTATATAACTCGATGGTACACGAAATTGTGATGAAAGACGTGTTAGACAAGATCGGTATCGATGTGACTTCGGACGAATTGTTCGACATGATTCAGGGAGATCATGTGCCGCAGATCGTTCAGCAGAATCCTTTGTTTATCGACCCTCAGACGCAGCAGTTCAGCAAAGCGCGTGCCTTGGGCATACTCAAAACGCTTGAAAACATAGAGGCTGTACCCGAAGCACAACGCGAAGAAGTGCTGCGTATGCGCGACTTCTGGTTGTTTTGGGAACGTAGCATGAAGATGCAGCGGATGCAGGAAAAATATACCAATTTATTGTCCAAAGCGATTGTAGCCAATCCTCTTGATGCCAAAGATGCGTATGAAGGAACCCTTGAGAGTTCGGATATCGTATATGCCATGCAGTCGTATGCTTCCATTCCCGACTCGACGGTGAAAGTAGACGATTCCGAAATCCGGAAGGTGTATGACCTTCGCAAGAAAGAGTATAAGCAGAGCGAAGCGAGGGTACTCGACTATATAGCAGTCGATGTTCGTCCGAGTCAGGATGATTATGAACAGGTAAGCAAGGAAATAGAAGGCGTTAGGACGCAACTGATGGCTACCGACAGCATCGAACATATCGTATCGAGATATTCCAGAAATTCGTATATGGATTTCTTTGTCTCGGAAAAAGACATGCGTGATGAAGATTTGAAGCATTTTGTTTCGACGGCCGAAATCGGTACCGTAGAAGGTCCTGTTTTTAAAGACGAAAGCTATCGTGTCTATAAACTTGTCGATAAGAAAACCGCTCCGGATTCGGTGAAAGTTAGCGATATTTTCCTGGCATCACAGGGCGTTGTAACGGACGAACTGACACATCTGGCCGACAGCTTGATGACGCTCCTCAAAGGCGGAGCTGACATGGACGAACTGGCCAAGAAATATTCGTCGTTCGGTGCGGCCGAAGCGGGAGCAGATTTGGGATGGCTTACCGAGGCTGCCATTGCTCAAAGCAATATCGGTGCCGAATTCCGGCGGGAAGCCTTTTCGGCTCCGCTGAATCAGACGGTCTTGATTAAGATGCAGAACGGTTACCATCTGATGAAAGTTACCGAGCGTACAGCCAGTGTACCGAAGTACAAGGTAGGCTACGTCTACATGGACGTTGCGCCGAGCAATAAGACATACAGTCAGGTGTTCAACGATCTGAACAGCTTTGTGGCGAAAAACAATACGGCCGATAAAATAACGGAAGCCGTGAAGGAAAGTAATTACGAACTGGTTCAGAATGTAACGGTAACGACCGAAGAGCACCATCTCGGCGGCATTCAGGATGCCCGTCAGGTGGTTCGCTGGGCTTTCGAGAATGACAAGAAAGGAATCGTTTCAGACATCAAGGAATGCAAGTCGAGAATGTCAAATACCGACGGATATCGAACGACTTACGTAGTGGCCATACTTCGCGATGTGCTGGCAGAAGGTTATCAATCGATGCAGTCGGTGGCTCCGATGATTCGGATGGAGCTATTGGCGCAGAAGAAAGGCGAACAGATTGTCAAAGAACTGAAAGCAAAAAATCTGACTTCGATTGATGCCTATGCGCAAGCGATGGGTTCACGTATCGATACGGTGAAATACATTACAATGAATACGCCGCGTATTTCGGGAATCGGTATCGAACCGGTCTTGAATGCAGGCGTAGCGTATGCCGCTCAGAACGAGCTGACTGGTCCGCTTGCCGGAAGTAATGGCGTGTACGTCTTCAAGGTGTATAATCGTACGAAAGAAAACATGGCCTATGATGAAAAGGCGCAGATGCGTTCGTTAGAAGAAACGATGGGGCCGCGTGTCGGCTACTTCGCTATCCAGAAGTTGATGGAGGAAGCGGAAATTTCCGACAATCGGATTCGTTTCGAATAACCCCCTCCCTTTGGGTATGAATCATACAAAAGAGGGTGTGTCAAAACGCAATGTTTTGGTACACCTTTTTTATGTGTATGAATGAACGCTTGTGATCTCATATGTTGTCCGTTCGTGTTATAGCGTAAACAATGGAAACGAAAAAACGTTTGCTGGGGATGACCCTCGCACAGTTGCGCGAGGTGGCCGTCGGCGTTGGTTTGCCGGCCTATGCCGCCCGACAGATGGCTGACTGGTTGTACCGGAAACGAGTCGACTTGATCGCAGACATGACGAATATTTCCCTGGCAAAACGGCAGTTGCTCGAAACCTCATACGAGGTGGGATCCGCAGCACCCGCCGAATCGGTACGTTCAATAGACGGGACGGTCAAATACCTCTTTTCGACAGGTAAACAACGTGCGGTCGAGTCGGTCTTTATCCCGGCCGAAAACAGGGCGACGCTTTGCGTCTCGTCGCAAGTAGGATGTAAGATGGGATGCTTGTTTTGCATGACGGGCAAACAGGGATTTTCGGCCAACTTGACGGCGAACGAGATATTGAATCAGATCCGGTCGGTACCCGAGTCAGACAAGCTCACGAACGTCGTCTTTATGGGAATGGGTGAGCCGTTCGACAATCCGAACGAGCTGTTCAACGTGCTTGAAATACTGACAGAGCCGTACGGTTACGGCTGGAGCCCCAAGCGGATTACGGTATCGACCGTCGGGGTGCCCAAAGGTCTGCGCCGTTTTCTCGACGAAAGCACCTGTCATCTGGCCGTCAGCCTGCATTCGCCTTTCCCCGAAGAACGTCTGTCCTTGATGCCGGCCGAAAAGGCTTACTCGCTCACCGACCTGATCGGATTGTTGCGACAATATGATTTTGCACATCAGCGGCGCGTCTCGTTCGAATACATCCTCTTCGAAGGGTTGAACGATACGCCCGGACATGTTAAGGCACTGGCGGCATTGCTTAAGGGTATTCCATGTCGCGTGAACCTGATCCGTTTTCATGCCATTCCTTCGGTGCCGCTCAAAAGTTGTACGCCGGCCCGGATGGAGCAGTTTCGCGATGCGCTCAATGCGAAAGGCGTCGTCTGTACGATTCGTGCTTCGCGCGGAGAAGATATTTTCGCGGCCTGCGGGATGTTGTCGACCGCCCGTTTGAACGACGAAAAAAAAGATAAGCGCTTGTAGAAAAGTGAAATTTTATCGGGCATACGGGTTATACAATCAAATTTTTTATGTACGTTTGTAAACAAAATTTTTATACACGATGAAAACTCCGATTTTAACTCTCATGGCGGGACTTTTGCTGGCGTTACTCGGCGCTTGCCATTCAACCCCGTCGGTAGTGACGGCAACCGGTATGCCGTACGAAGTGGTGGTCGTTGCCACACCTTCGAACTGGAATGATACGCTGGGTACGGTGCTGAAAGAGGAACTTCGCCAGCCGGTACGCGGTCTTCCGCAGGCCGAGCCTGCGATGCGGATCACGTATGTCACACCGAACGATTTTAACGGTCTCATGACGTATGTCCGCAACATTCTGATGGTCGATATTGATGAAGGGAAATATACGAGGCTCTCGCTGCGTACCGAAAAGGACCGTTGGGCTTCAGGGCAGACCGTCGTATATTTTACGGCACCGAACGAAACGATGCTCATCGGTTACCTGAAGCTGCATCAAGGGGTGCTGACCGATTATTTTACCCGTGTGGAAATGGCACGCATGGCACAGGTCATGCAGGAGACATACAGCTCTCGCGTGATGGATAAGGTTAAAACCAAGTTTGATGTGATGCTCAACGTACCTTCTGACATTACTTCCGATAAAGATACGACCGATTTTTACTGGGCATCGAACAATGCCAATACCGGTCGCATGGATGTGGTCGTCTATACGTTCCCGTATACCGATGCCAACACGTTCTCGCAGGAATATCTCAGAGCGATGCGCGACTCGATCCTCGGCGCGAATATCCCCGGTGCGTTCCCAAATTCTCACATGACGACGGTACCTTTCGGACTCTCGTACGAAGTCAAAAAACTGCAAGGCAAGTATTGCGGTGTGTTACGCGGTTTATGGAAGATGGATGGCGACATGATGGGTGGCCCCTTTGTCAGTTATGCACGGCTTGACGAAGCCAACAACCGTGTCGTGATAGCTGAAGGATTCGTGTATGCACCTGAAACGGATAAACGAAACTATATCCGTCGGCTCGAGGCTTCTTTGCACACGTTGCGTCTGCCGGGCGAATTCGACCAACCGCTCGATGCGGTCGGCGACATGAATGAAAAAACGCAAAACGAAGAACAGCCGATAAATGGGAGGGCCAATGATTAAGGTCGGCATTACGCACGGCGACATCAACGGCGTCGGGTATGAGATCATCCTGAAGACATTTGCCGAAGATCGGATGATGGAACTTTGTACGCCGGTGATATACGGCTCGCTCAAGATCGCCCTTTCGTATCAAAAAGTCTTGGGATTTGAGCCGTTGGGCTTCAAAGTCATTCAAAAGGCCGAAGACGCCGCAGAAGGTAAGTTGAATATCATCAATTGTATGCCGGCCGAACTGACGGCTACCCCCGGCGAATCGACCGCCGACGGAGGCAAGGCCGCCTTCAAAGCCCTTGAGGCTGCGGTGGCCGATCTTAAACGCGGCGCGATCGATACGCTTGTAACGGCGCCGATCAACAAACACAACATACAATGCGAAGGTTTCCGCTTTCCCGGTCATACCGAATACCTCGAAGAGTATTTCGGCGAAAACGGACGGTATCGCTCGCTCATGGTGCTGATGAACGAAGACTTGCGCGTAGCGTTGGTGACAGGCCATGTACCGGTGACGGAAATCAAAGACAGCCTCACACAGGAGGCGATTGTGCGCAAACTCGTACTTTTTAACACTTCCCTTAAACAGGATTTCGGCATTGTTCGTCCGCGCATTGCCGTGCTGGCGCTCAATCCGCACGCCGGTGAGGCCGGTTTGCTGGGGCGCGAGGAAGAGACGATTATCATTCCGGCCATCAATGAGGCCGAGAAAGAAGGGGTAATGTCGTTCGGACCTTATGCGGCCGACGGTTTCTTCGGGTCGAAGATGTATCGACATTTTGATGGAGTACTGGCTATGTATCATGATCAGGGATTGGCCCCATTCAAGACTTTGGCCATGGATAACGGCGTAAATTTTACGGCCGGGCTGCCTGTCGTCCGTACATCGCCGGACCACGGTACGGCGTATGATATCGCAGGCCGTAACGAAGCATCGGAAGTCTCTTTCCGGCACGCTGTTTACTGTTCGATAGATATCTATCGCAGCAGGAAGATGTATGGGGAAGCGACTGCCAACCCACTTCGGAAAGAATATGTTGACAAGGGAGGAAACGATAATGTCAAACTCGATCTTACGAAAGAAAACTTGGACGTTGAGTAAGGATAAATTCAGATTCATTGTGTTTTTATCGTCTTTTTTTATCATCTGTGGACAATGAACGGTTTTTAATTCCTGCTTATTAGGTTAAATATCAAATGAAAACCTGTTGCATTGGATGGTGTTGTAAATATTTGCAAGTTAAATTTTTATAAAATAACTTAATTAGCAGAGAGGGGGCAGTGTTCTGTTTTTCAAGAAATAGATTGTTTTTTAGGGGAGGGATTCGTTGTGGTAAAGCCGTTAACAATTAACCACTGACCATTAACTATTAACCATATGTGTGAAAGTGGGTATAAATTGTAAAAGGTATAAATGGTGAAAATTGGAAAAAAGCCGTATCTTTGCCCTTCCAGTAAGCTAAAGGAATTATGTTTAAAAATAAAACGATTGTGTATACATCGGGAACATTCGACATGTTCCATTACAATCATCTACGCATGATTAACTATGCACGCAGTCTGGGCGATATCCTCATTGTCGGGGTAAGTACCGACGAGTTGGTTTCCTCCTATAAGGCGCCTCCTATCATCCCGTTTAACGAACGCATGCAGATCATCGAAGCGCTCAAAACACCCGATATCGTCATTCCGCAACATACCCTCGATCATACCGAGATTGTCAAGAAACTCAATATCGACGCTTTTGTGGTAGGCGATGATTGGTTCGGGAAGTACGACTATCTGAAAGATGCCGATGTGCAGGTCTTTTACTTCCCCTACGGTACGGGCGTCTCCTCGTCATCGCTGCGCAAGACGATTCACGACTCGTACGAGAAGCATTTGCAAGATGAACGAAAGGCAAAACCTGTTTCCGTAAAAACGATGGAAGTTGCTCCGGCAGCAGCCGAAAATATCGCTCCGAAGAAAACGGCATCGAAAAAAGCAAAGTAACGATGACAAAACAGGTACTGATTACAGGCGGGACAAAAGGGATCGGGAGAGCGATAGCCGTATGTCTGGCCAAGGCAGGGTATGACTTGCTGCTGACATATAACACCGACGAAACAACCGCCGCGAACCTCGCCGCCGCGTTGCGGAAAGATCATGTGGTGAAGGTCGATATGCTGCAGGCGGACATCACGCAGAAGGAATCGATCGACCGGATCGAGAATCGTCTGAATGATTCGGGCGTGAAACTCGATGCCCTTGTGCTGAATGCCGGAACGACGTATCGCACGACGTTTGAAGAGATGAATCTTGCCGAATGGGAACGACAATTCTTCGCCAATGTGCATTTTCCGGTGTTTTTGCTTCAGCGCATCGTGGGGCGTATGCAACGCGGGGCGGCCGTCGTGTTCACCGGCTCATTGATGGGGATCGAACCGCATGCCACCTCGCTATCCTATGGTGTGACCAAATCGGCCGTTCATGCCCTGACGAAGAACCTTGTCAAATTCCTCACGCCGTACGGTATCCGAGTCAATGCCGTAGCACCCGGCTTTGTCGATACCGACTGGCAAAAGAACAAACCGGTCGAGATACGCCGCAACATTGAGGCGAAGGTGGCGATGGGGCGTTTCTGTCATCCGGACGAAGTGGCGGAAATCTATCGTATGTTGATTGAAAACAATTATATGAATGGTTCGGTGGTCGTTGTGGACGGCGGCTATGCATATCGATAAAAGATGGACGAGAAAGAATATGAAACATCGCTGAAATCGATCGAGACGGAGAATATCGTCGATTTGTACTTCTACCGTCCGATAGGTTTCCGGATTGCTCGCATGCTCCGTCACACGGGAATCACCCCGAACATGATTACGTTCATCTCCATCTTTGTCGGAGCCGGAGCAGGATGGCTGTTCTATTTTACGAACAATTTCATATATACGCTACTCGGTATCCTGCTGCTCGTCTTTGCCAATATTCTCGACTGCGTAGACGGACAACTGGCGCGTCTGACCGGCATCAAATCCGAAATCGGACGTATCCTCGACGGCATAGCCGGCGATATTTGGTTTACCGTCATTTACGTGGCGCTCGCCTTGCGACTCACGCACCTCTACGGTACAGCGTGGTTCTTTGTGCCTGCCGTCGCGGCCGGACTGTCACATCTTCTTCAAGCCGGTATTACGGATTATTACAAGACGCTGCACCTCTATTTCGTCAGTAAAGAAAAAGGCAAGGAATTTCAGCGTACGGAGCAGGTCAAGGCGCAACGAAAAGTTATCAAGAAGCGGGTAAACAAGTTCTTCTACGTGTTATACGCCTTATACACGTGGGTGCAGGAACGACTAACCCCTGCTTTGCAGACGATGTTGCACACCTTGCACGCCCGTTACGGAGACGATATCCCCGAACCTGTCCGCCTGCGTTTTCGCAAGCAAAGCCGCTGGTTGATGAAACGAACCATCGACTGGATGACGTTCAACGGCCGTACGACCGTGCTCTTTGCCGTGATGCTTCTCGGTCTTTGCTGGAGCGGGATAGTATGGATTTATTTTGCATACGAAATCATCGTTTTGAATACGGTTCTTTACGTATCCGTCCGCAAACACGAGCGTATGTGTGCCACCATCTTGAAAGAGGGGGCATGAAAAAAACAGTACTCGACATAGATGACTTGCAGCGGTTGGCGCCCGTCTTCAAAAAGAAGTGGGTGGCTTTTTTGGCCAAGCAACTGATGAAATGGCTCAACATTGACAAAGTCAATACGATTCATGCCCGATACAGCCACCTTCGCGGAGCCGAGTTTACGTCGGCCATGCTGGCTGATCCGATGATGGACGTGAGATACAGGATTCATCACTCCGACCGTCTGGAAACACTTCCCGAAGGCGCGTTCATCACCGTCTCCAATCACCCCATCGGATCGCTCGACGGCATCATGTTGATCGATATTTTCGCTTCGCGACGAAAAGACTTCTGTGTGATGGTCAACGGTATCCTGGAAAAAATCGGAGCGATGGCCGATAATTTCATTGCCGTCGTACCGAAGACCGGTGGGCAGTCAGCCGCTAATCCGGCGAATGTGAATGGCGTGCGTGCTTCGCTCGAACGACTTAACCATGGTCATCCGATGGGCTTCTTCCCGGCCGGCGCCATGTCGTTCCGTAATAGGGAAGGAAAGGTACTTGACCTCCCGTGGACACACAGTGTGATTCGTTTGATACGTAAGGCCGGCGTACCGGTCTATCCCGTCTACTTCGATTGCCGAAACTCGAAATTCTTCTATTGGTTAGGGCGGATCAACTGGAAAATAAGGCTGCTGCGAGTACCTACCGAAGCATTCAATAAACGGGGTAAGACGCTCGATGTGTATATCGGTCAGCCGATAGCACCGGAAACGATCCGGAGCTATACCGATGATAAAGCCTTGGCCGATTTTCTTTATCGTACGACGTACGGTCAGAAAGGATAAATCCGTCTTGGGGCTCTCCTGCTCTCTACGTACAGGAATTTTTCGGATGTTTTTTTGCTTTCTCAGAGAAATAAGGTAATTTTGTCAGGTCAAACTGAAAAAATTACAGCATCATGATGACAGAAGGCATACAACAAATCAAACAACGATTTGGGATTATCGGCAACAGTCCGGCGCTCAACCGGGCGATCGACGTAGCGCTTCAGGTAGCGCCCACCGATCTTTCCGTACTGATTACCGGCGAGAGCGGGGTCGGCAAGGAGAACTTTCCGCAAATTATTCATCAGAACAGCCCGCGCAAACATGGACAATACATTGCGGTCAATTGTGGTGCCATCCCCGAAGGAACGATCGACTCCGAGTTGTTCGGGCACGAAAAAGGCTCGTTTACGGGTGCGTTGGCCGACCGGAAAGGATATTTTGAAGTGGCCGATGGCGGGACGATCTTTTTAGACGAGGTCGGCGAGCTGCCTACTCCCACTCAGGCGCGTTTGTTGCGTGTGCTCGAAAGCGGCGAATTTATCAAGGTCGGATCATCGAAGGTGCAGAAAACCGATGTACGCATCGTGGCGGCCACGAATGTCAATCTGGCAGAAGCCGTTGCGCAACATCGTTTTCGTGAAGATTTGTATTACCGGCTCAATACCGTACCCATCGTTATCCCTCCGTTACGCGACCGGCCCGAAGATATTCTGCTGCTGTTTCGTAAATTTGCAAGCGACTGTGCCGAGAAATATCGAATGCCTGCCATTCAGCTTGAAGAAAATGCCCGTCGCCTGCTGGTGAGTTATCGTTGGCCGGGGAACGTCAGAGAATTGAAGAATGTGACGGAGCGAATTTCTGTCATCGAGCGTGACCGTACGATTACCGCAGACGAACTGCGCCAGTACCTCCCCAGTCTCGACATGCAAAAACTGCCGGTGCTGGCGCATCAGAAAGAAGACCAGAAACTCTTTCATACCGAACGCGAGATTCTTTATCAGGTGTTGTTCGATATGAAGAAGGATGTAAACGAGTTGAAAAAGCTCGTGCACGACATTATGGGCGGAAACCTCCAGATGGCTATGCCCGTGGAACAACCCGATGCACCGACTTATACGACTCATCCCATCGATACGGCTCCCATTCAGGAAGTCGAAACCGTGGATGAATTACTTGCCCTCGATGATGTGGAAAAGGAGATGATTCGCAGGGCATTGGAGAAACATAACGGTCGCCGCAAAAATGCTGCAGCCGAACTTAAAATCTCGGAACGTACCCTCTATCGTAAAATTAAGGAATATGGGCTGGATTAAGAAAATAACCGTAAGCTTTTTGATGTTTGCCGCACTGCTCATGCCGGAGGCCTGCTCGATCTCTTACAAATTCAGCGGAACATCCATCGATTATACCGTGGTGAAATCCATATCCATCAAGGATTTTCCCAATATGGCGCCGCTTGTCTACGGGCCTTTGGCTCAAAGATTCACCGACGAACTCAAAGACCGGTACGTACGGCAGACCAAGTTGAGCGTACTGCGTGAAAACGGAACACTCGACTTGGAAGGCGAAATTACGGGTTATGAGTTGACCCCTCAGGCAGTGAAAGATACGCCTGACGGAAGAGCGTCGTTCGCGACCTTGACCCGTCTGACGGTTACCGTCAGAGTGCGCTATGCCAACCAAGTCAAGCCGGAGGAAGGATTTGAACAGTCTTTCTCGTCATATCGAGACTTTGAGAATACGAAAACCATCGATCAGGTACAAGATGAATTGTGTAAGGAGATCATCAACGATTTGGTCGGGCAAATTTATAATGCAACGGTAGCCAATTGGTAAACAATGACGTGTGAGGAATTATATCAACTGATGAATGCACCGGCCAAGTTGTCGGAGAAAACACTGCCCGAACTCAAGCAGATTGCGGAAGATTTTCCCTACTTTCATGCCGTTCAGATGCTCTACCTGAAAAACCTGCAGGTGACGAACGACCTGCGCCTGAATATCGAACTGAAGAAAAGAGCCATTGGTGTCCCCGACAGGACACAGCTCTTCCTATGGCTCGAAGGGGCACGTTACGGCAAAGAACCCTGCGGCCAAAGGGGCGAAGGTGAAGACGGGCAAAAGCAAACTGCTCGGGTCAATGAATATTTATCCGACCCGATGGACGATGAGACGGAAACGGAAGCGTCGAAACCTGCCCTTGAACCGTCTGCTTCGTTAGACTATATGCGCTGGTTGACCGAGAAAGATCCCGATGCCTCTGTTCCGAAAAATAAACTGCGCCATCAGGAGCTGATCGATTCCTTTATCGAAAGCGGAAACGAACGGATCGGAAGACTCACGCCTGAGCAGGTAGAAAAAGGAAGGGAAACAGATCGGAAAGAACCGGAGCAGGAGAAGATGCCGGAGCCTGAACGCGAATCTCTGGATGATTCGTATTTTACTGAAACACTGGCTCATGTTTATATTCGTCAGAAGCGTTACGAGAAAGCGTTGGAGATTATTAGAAGTTTAAGTTTGAAATATCCGAAAAAAAATATTTACTTTGCGGACCAAATCCGATTCTTGGAAAAATTGATTATTCATTCTAAACAAAAAATATAATGTACGTATTTTTATCGATTTTGATTTTTATTGCATC
This sequence comes from Tannerella forsythia, assembly GCF_001006485.1. GTDB lineage: Bacteria > Bacteroidota > Bacteroidia > Bacteroidales > Tannerellaceae > Tannerella > Tannerella forsythia. Next base: position 2,223 of record NZ_JUET01000096.1, on the reverse strand, counting down.
TGTTTTCCTGATATTGATTGTATTGGTGCAAAACTCAAAGGGAGGCGGACTGGCTTCCGGCTTTTCTTCGTCGAATCAGATCATGGGGGTTCGCAAAACGACGGACTTCCTTGAAAAAGCGACATGGGCGCTGGCCGGCACCGTCGTTGTCTTGAGTATTCTCATTACCTCGTTTATCCCTCACGGCGAATCGACGATGCAGCAACAGCAATCCGAAATTCAGCAGCAGGTGAACGATGCGGTGATGGTAGATCCCAATGCCGTAGCGCCGAACTTCGGAACAGCGCAACCGGATGCTGCACAGCAACAACCCGAAACACCGGCCGAATAAGAGCGGAGAAGCGTAACGAAACGCTTTATATCCGGCCTTTTTTCGTATATCGAGGCTGTCTGCAAAGTCCGGTAGGACTTTTTGGACAGCCTCCTTCGCATTATCAAAACGTCTTCATAAAAGATCAATCCCAGACAAGCTCGTTTTACGTCTATTCATAAAACTTTCATGAAACAAATCTATGGCATAATTGTCTTTTTACTGCTCTCTGCTACCGCCGGTATGGCGCAGAACGACAGTATCAGCATCCGGTTTATTTCTCTGAACCGTGACCTTACTTTACTCAATCGATTGAACAATATTCAGTACACCGGATTTATGTGCACCGATACCTTGGCGCACGGCAAACAATTTTTGTTATATACCGAAGAATACGAGAACGGTGAGAAAGTGCGTCCCGACTCAACGGATTTGGAATGTAAAGAACAGCGGATACCGATGGAAGTAAACGGGAAGACGATTGAATATCTTTATGACCCTTGTCGTTATAGAACGTTTCTGCCGGGCGACAGTGTTTTTAGGGTGGCGCTTGCCGGAAAACTCGAAGCCGATACCTTCCGTCTGCTGATGGATTATCCCACTATCTGTCTGACAAAAAAACTCAGAGGAAATGCAGACTATTCCCTTCGAACCATTTCTTGCGATGATGATGAAAGTATGAAACTTCCTGTGAATAAACTTACTCCCGTTTTTGCATACACTCCTCCTTACGATACCGGAAAGGGCATGGCTTCGTACTGTATTCTCGATGCGGGAAACGCAAGGGAGCGTTACACGACATTCGGCATCAAACATTATTATATCATTTACCTCATCATACGATAGAATTAAATGTTTGTTGTAAAAAAATGAGTCATGAAGAAAAAATCGGATGAAAAGAAAAAGGGAGGACTTGGCCGTGTCTCGACGGTTGTGATCGCATTGGTATCGCTCGTGGTGATAGCGATGTTTTCTCTTGGGGTTGTTGCCGTCAACTCGACCGAGAGCACATGCGAGGAGTATGTGATGGACGAGATTTATTCGGGAGGAGTGAAAGACATTGTTTTTCAAGATACGGGGAATGGCATCTGCCTGTACATCAATAGAGGAGAAGACCGTTATTCGATAGAAGACCTCCGTTCGGCATTGCTCGGAAAGAAGGCGGTATATACTTTTACCCGTTGTGGGTGGGCAAAGGCTCATCCTCTCCGGCGAATCGTATGTGAAGGACGCGTAGTTTACGAGTCTTAAGCCAAACAGGAAGTACCGGCACATCTTTTTTCCGTTGTTCAGACAGATAGGCCGAAAGAGGGCGCGACGTTGATGCCCCGAATTGCAAAATCAGAGCTCCGAGTATTAAATTCGCGGCTCTGAGTTTTTTAATAAATCTGTGTGAAGATTTATCTCCCGCATCGTTGTTTGTAATAATCCCGGATTCCGCGATAGAAGAAATAAGAATGAATTTAATTCAGGGGTTTAGGTGTTTGGTTGTTGAATTGTTGAGATGTTGAGTTGTTGATTTGTTTGCTGACCGTTGTAACAGCCCTGAAAGGGCGCATTAATTCAGCCCAATGTGGAGCGAAGCGAAGCGTTGGGAAAAAAGGCATCGCATCTCGGCGGAGGGCTGTAAGCCTGACGTAATTCAATTGTTAGTTGTTAATTGTTAATTGTCAATTGTTATGCGTGGTACACGGTATCCGAGCGCAACGGCCATCCGAACGCAAATTTCGCAAATGGGCGCAAATGGGCGCAAATAACAGTCTTTGTCATTCCGAACGCCTCCTCTTGTCATTCCGAACACCGTGAGGAATCTCGCGGGGTAAAGGGAAGAGATTCATCGCTTACGCTCTGAATGACAAATTAATTGTTAATTGTCAATTGTTAATTGTTATGCGTGGTACACGGTATCCGAG
>NZ_JUET01000095.1 GCF_001006485.1 Tannerella forsythia | reverse complement strand
AACAAAGGTATAACCGGCTTTCGTCGGTGCATGCTGAACTTTCTCCGGCAACGTTTCGATGGTATAGTGCGTCGGATTAGGAGTTGCTGGAGGATTACCGCCATCTAATTCATAACCGATACCGAAGTGTTTGGGATACCATTTCGCTGCAATTATTACATCGCCACCCGTCGGACTTAGAATGATCGGAGCTCCTACTGAAAAATCCGTATCAAGAGTATTCCAACCGTAAAAGACGTAACCTGTACGTTCGGGAGATGGTTTTACTTCAATTCTTGGATTACCGGGAGGAGTAGGAAGAGTATACGACGACGGATATTTATTGAGCAATTCCGGCTTGTTGGGCACTTCCGGCATTTTACCGCCTGCGGTTGTTTTGTCATCCTTGAAATCATATTCGATCTTCCAACCTTGCAACACCATCTCGGCCGTAAAGGTCACATCGCCTTTCACATCTACCGTAGTATACCAGTTGGCATTCCCCTCCGGTCCCGATGTTGCGGGAACAGCCGCTTCACCGGCTTTCAGCGAAGTAAACCCGCCATGTTTCCAGCCTTTAAACTTATACGCAGCTCCTGACGGGGTTACCGTCACACCCGCGGCCGGTTTCGTACCATAATCAATCACTTGATCGTTTCCGTTGGTCAATGCGCCTCCGGCTGCAGGATCGACGGTGAATTTAACCGTGCAAACGGCGCGCTGATGATACGTAGTATCGGTTTGTGAAATATATTCTTGCAACTCTCCACGCCTCAGACTTAATTCACCGCTTTGAGGCTCCAGCATATCTTCCCATTGAGTGGTTACTTTGGCGGTATTTTTCATGATGTTCTGATAATACGCCTGAATCAACGGGGTTTTCAGCTTCGCTTTAAATGTTACGACTTTATTCACTCCTCTGGGAACATTTTCCAACGTCCATTTAATCATACCGCTATTCTCAACTCCGCCTTCGGTAATAGAGCCGGGAACCACTTCAAGTCCTTCGGGAAGCTTATCCTCAATGATCAGAGTGGAAAGAGGTTCACCCTGTGCCCGTAATCCCATACGGGCGGAAGACATCGCTTGACCTCCTCCCTCTTCCTGTGGGGCCGCATTAACCGCTTCGATTTTATATTCGATGATATCCCCAAGAAGCACTTTCACAGGCGCGGCCAATGTCCCGTTATTGACCCCACCATCATTCACCGAAGCACTTTTCGTACTTTCAAAGCCGAAATATGCCTTGTCATATCTACTACATATCCTCGGCTCATCCTTTCTTGTTTGAATAGATATGCTACTCGGCTGTAAATCCGGATCTGAATTGATATAGTTACATACCTGAATCTCTAATTCACCGCCTTTATACTCATTGCTGAACTTGTACTGTATACTTCTTAAAAAAGTTTGCGCATCGGAGGCCGATACGCCGGATTCATTTTCAAGAAAAGAACCATAAGGACTGTACCCTAACGGTTTCGACTTCCATCCGGCAGGAAGTCGATAAGTAGCAGTACCCTGTTTAAAATCAATGGATACAGACCTGATTCGAAGTCCGTCACTTGCAACAACACTTAAGCTGGGGAAAGTGTAATACACCCCCGCACCGTCCTTATGTTTGACGGCATTACCTAAGTTTACCTTGATACTTTGCGCATGCGACAGCATCACAAAGCCTATCAAAAACAAAAAAATAACAGATAATTTACCTCTCATAATTAAATATATTTAAGTTAATGGCCGCAAAGGTACACCCGCCAAGTATCTTATGCAAATCCACCGTATTAAAAAACACAAATAATTAGTTAAAATATATTTTATTTTGTTTTATTCAACACTATTATATTATCGGTCGTTTTCTTTACAGAGGCGCGCATAGATCAAGGGTCTCACTCTACCATAACGCAGTGATACAACATACCAAAAAGCACAAACACTAAACCACTATTACACATTCACTTACAGATCATCAACCAATGCACTTGATTTGGCATAGGCCGTAGAACGGGCCTCGAAGAAGTCGGTCTTGATCATATTGGCATTCGAATATTGCGATACCCATGACATCGAGGCCGGTTCGGAAGTATATCCCTCGAAAAGCGGATCGAAACCAAGCGATCTAATGCGCAGATTACCCAGATATCGGATGTAATCGCGTATCATTTCGGTAGTCAGCCCTTCGATTTTATCGCCCAGTACGTATTCGCCCCACTTGATCTCTTCCTCCACCCCCTTGGCAATCATGGCACGGTATTCTTCAATCAGTTCGGGAGTAAACATTTCCGGACATTCCTGTTTCATCTCGAGAATGATGTTACGAAAAAGCCACAAATGCGTATTTTCGTCGCGATTGATATAACGAATTTCCTGTGCCGATCCGGGCATTTTGCCGTTTCGTCCGAGGTTGTAGAAAAACATGAATCCCGAATAAAAATAAATCCCTTCGAGAATATAATTGGCGATAAGCACGCGCATAAACTGTTCTACGCTTTTATCTTCCATGAAAGCATTGTAGAGATCGCCGATGAATTTATTGCGGTTAAGCAGCACCTCATCGTTCTTCCACTGATAAAGAATGGCGTCACGCTGTTCGGGCGAGCAGATGGTGTCGAGCATATAACTATAGCTCTGTGAGTGCACGGCTTCCTGAAAGGTTTGGATATTCAGGCAGAGATTCACCTCGCTTGCAGTGATATAATCGCTGATATTCGGCAGGTTGGCCGTCTGAATGCTATCGAGGAAGATAAGGAAAGACAGAATTTTATCGTAAGCCGTACGCTCCGCCTCGCTGAGTTTTGCGTAGTCTTTAAGGTCTTGATTCAGATTGATCTCTTCAGGAATCCAGAAGTTATTCATAGCCTGACGATACCAGTCCGATACCCATTTATACTTCATATTATTGAAGTCGTTCAGATTGGTGGTGTTGCCGTTAATCATACGTTTTTTCGACAGTTCGGTATCACCGTGCTCATTGAAGAGCGGTTTGCGCTGAATGGTTTGTATATGACTCATGATGATATAATATAATGTATAGTTAAGAAATCAGGACGAGCAGGATTCGCATTCTTCGATTTCGAGCGACTTGGAGCGCACGTAGTAGATGGTTTTGAGGCCGCATTCCCATGCTTTGACGTAGAGTTCGAGCACTTGACGCAGGGTAAAATCATTTGTGATATAGAGGTTCGTACTCTGTGACTGGTCTACATGTCGCTGTCGAACGCCTGCCGCGCGTATGCTCCATGTCTGGTCTATGAGGTGCGCATTTTTGTAGAGCCACCACGTCCGATCGTTCAGATCAGGCGCAACACGGGCGATGGTGGAACCTTTCTTTTCTTCGAGGAAGAAGCGGTTCATGATCGGATCGGTGCATGCCGTCGTTCCGGCAATGATCGACGTGGAGCTGGTGGGAGCCACGGCCAACAGATAACCGTTTCGCATCCCTTTCGTGCGAACTTCTTCTGCCAGCGCATCCCATCGCGGCGTTCCTTCGTATTGGCGCAGCCGGAAATAGTCGCCTGTCTGCCAGTCCGACCCTTCAAAATATTCATAGCCTCCTTTCTCGGCCGCCAGCTCGGCACTGGCTTGAATAGCGTAGTAGTTAATTGTTTCCATCAGCTTGTCGGCCAACTGCAAATGTTCTTCGCTCTCCCATGCAACGCCTTTTTTCGCCAAGAAGTGATGGTATCCCATCACCCCGAGCCCGATAGGCCGGTAGCGGCGGTTCGTGATACGCGCATATTCGATGGGATAGAAATTCAGGTCGATCACATTGTCAAGTGCACGGACGATGGTTCGTAATACGTGCCGCACTTCTTGCTCGTCGTCAAAATTAATCTTGCTGACAACAAGTGAGGAAAGGTTGCAGACCACGAAATTGCCCGGACGTGATTTCTCCACGATGACCGTATCTCCATCGGGCGCAGTTACGACTTCGGTAGAAATGCTTTCGATGGCCGACATGTTTTGTGCAATCTCGACACAGAGGTTCGAGGAGTAAATCATCCCTTTGTGTTTGTTCGGATTGGCGCGGTTCACCGTATCGCGGAAAAAGGCGAACGGAGTGCCTGTTTCAATGGCCGACTTCAGAATCAGGCGAATCATATCTTTGAGCTGCACCTCAGTCTTGGGAATACGGGAATCGTTCACGCAGTCGTGATAACGTCTCTCCCACTCTTCACCGTAGTAATCTTCGAGCTCATAGCCCTTGATACTTTTAATCTCATGCGGACACATCAGGTACCACGGCTGATTCATATCTTCACGCACCATTTTCCAGAAAAGATCAGGGTAGCAAACGGCCGGAAAGACATCGTGCGCTTTCATGCGGTCGTCTCCATTATTCGTGCGAAGTTGCAAAAAATCAAGAATATCCTTATGCCATACATCGAGATAGCAGGCTACGGCTCCGGAGCGCACGCCAAGTTGATCGACGGCCACAGCCGTGTCGTTCGCCAGTTTGATCCATCGCACAACGCCGCCTGCCGCGCCTTTATAGCCGCGAATGTCGCTGCCATTGGCGCGTACTTTTCCGAAATAGAGTCCCATGCCGCCTCCGAATTTGGAGACATTGGCAAAATTGGTGATGCTCCGATAAATTCCGTCGAGCGAATCGGGGACAGTATCGATAAAGCAGCTCGACATTTGGTAATGCGGTTTGCGGGCATTGGCCATCGTGGGTGTAGCCATCGTCACTTGCAGTTTACTGAGGATATCGTAGATATCGCGTACAATCCGTAAACGATTATGCCGCTCATTCATGGCCAGATGCATGGCAATACCCATAAACATTTCCTGCGGCGTTTCGAGTTGCTCATGCGTAAAGTTACGTATCGTATAACGGCGCAGCAACAGGTCGAGCCCGCTGTATGTAAGCAGATGATCGCGCTCGGGAACAAAAAAAGTCTCAATCTCGTCGATCTCTTCTTTCGAGTAATGCTCAAGGATATATCGACCATAGTATCCCTCACGCGTGAGATAAGTAAGTTTATCGAAGAACGTACCGATTTTAAGGGCTTCCATCTTCCGACCGACATTCAGTTTACTCTGAAAACTTAATAAACGGCCGGCAATGAACTCCCAATCCGGTTCTTCGGCCGTAATACATTCTACAGTTGCTCGGATCAGGGCTTTCAAACATTCGTCGGGCGTCATAGCCGCCTTATGAAACGAACGGTATTTCATCCCCAACGTATCGAACGATTGGTTCAGATGCGGAAAATCTTTCTGTATATCTTTCAGTAAGCGGTGCATGCCCTCGTGCGTGACCGTTTCTTCTATTTCGAGAATGATAGCGCGGTACTTCGCCCGCTCTTCGCGATACAGAATAAAACGACGCGCCTCGCGGTAGAAGCCGTTACGCATCAATTCAATCTCCACCACATCCTGTATCTGCTCTACTTTGATTTCGTCCTCTTTCGCAAGCTCCCGGAGCCGTTCTTCTACGTTTTCGATAAGCCGGGTCAACGCTTCCTTAGGACACTCTTCTTTGATACTTGCAAAGGCGGCACGTATCACGCGCTTTATTTTCGAGACGTTATATCTCTCTTTCGTTCCGTCTCGCTTAATGATATTTTTGAAATCCATTTTGTGTTATGCTGTGTTTCTTGAGGCCGCAAAAGTACATCAATCGGGAGAGAAAAGCAAACCCCTCGTCTTCTCTCCGGATAAATGCTTTTTTACAACCAATAAAAGATAAAACCCAATAAACAAAGCATTTAAAACACATAATAAACATTGTCCGACACTTTTTTCAAAGCATCCATTGGGTAACCGACACTTTCCGCTATCTTTGCCCATCCCGGTTTGTAAGACCAACCGAACAACACTTGTAAGGACTCGAAAAAATGTCTCACAAGGCAAAAATATTATATATTCGGCACACTTCCCCGACTTTTTGAATCATAAACTAACCATTATTGGCGACATAAGCGCAAAATTTCCCCTAAAATGGGGATTGCGGAGCGCAATAAGCCGCCGTATCTTTGCACTGTGAATTTTTAAAAGATCGCGGTAGAAAAAATGTTTTTATAATCGAGATCTATGATAAACAGTAAACCACGTAAGTCAAATAAATTTCTTTTCAGGAGCCGGCCGTAAGTGATTACCGTCGGTTTCTTTTTTTATAACAGGAGAAAAATCAGATGATTGTTATTCGGTAAAAGAAAAGCCTTCTTTTAGTCGTCTATCATAAGGAAATGATCCTTCATCTTAAGGAAATGTTCCTTCAAGTAAAAAACGATCGCTGTCCGATGAAACCGGAGAATAAGCCCCCGTAACGCAAAAACGCCTCTATCAACAATAGATAAAAAGAAGTAGAACGTCTATTTTTCTGCCCGACAGCCCTAAAAAAATAATCGACCCCTATCAACGACTTTACGGCATATCCCTATTATTGGGGAGAAATTGGTATAAAATACCGACAATTCGGGATTGCCCCCTTTGGCGAACACCTCTACTTTTGCACCCGTAAAATAAAAATTAATTAAAAACATTAGGTATTTAAATTATGAAAATGAGAAATGTAATGACATTAGCGCTTGTTGCGCTCAGTTTGGCGTTTGTCGGATGCGACAAGAAAGACGACGTAAAAGAAACGATCAAAAAATCCAAAACAATCGATGCCACTAAATATGAAATGTGGACCTATGTGAATTTGGAGACAGGCCAGACGGAAACACACCGCGATTTCAGCGAATGGCATGTGATGAAAAATGGAAAGCTTCTCGAAACCATCCCAGCCAAAGGTTCGGAAGCCGATATCAAAATTAAATGGCATATCGCGATTCATCGCTTCGATATACGGACAAACGAAGGCGAAGCCATTGCCACCAAAGAAACGGAGTTCAGCAAGGTGACAGGACTTCCAGCCGGCGATTACAAGAAAGACGTGGAAATAAAAGACAAAATGTTGGTCGGTTTCAATATGGCGGATATGATGAAAAGTAAATTTACTGTTGCCGGTATGGCAAAAGTGAATCCGGTACTCAAAACATGGATTGTGGAAAATCCTATGGGAAAAGCACCCGTACTCTCCAAATCCGTTTTCGTAGTAAAATTTAAAGACGGAAGCTATGCCAAGATAAAGTTTACCGATGCTACGAACGACAAGCAAGAGAAAGGCCATGTCTCTTTTAATTACGAATTTCAACCGAAATAACATTTCGTAAAAGATGAAGTCGTTTTTGGGTAACATATTGTTTCTGCTTTTGCTGACGGTGCCTTCGGGCACCGTTTTCGCAGAAGACGAAGAACTTGAGGTCGGCCGGTATACGGTTAAGGGTACGGTGGTAGACGAAAACGGCGATCCGTTACCCGGAGCGTCTGTATGGGTGGTAGGCGCTACGATCGGCGCCGGTACGAATGCGAACGGAGAGTTTGCCATCCGTTTGAATGAAGGGCGCGAATATACGCTTCGTGTATCATTTACCGGATATATCCCCGAAGAGGTGAAGGTGAACCGGCAAACGGGAGCACAGCCTCTGCACGTTATCTTGAAGCCGGCGGAAAACGAACTGAACGAAGTCGTCGTTACCGGTGCACGGATCGCAAGGCCGCTCAAAGAAGTTCCGGTACTGACGCGCGTCATCTCGCAGAAAGATATCCAAGCGCTCAACCCGATGAGTATCGAGACGCTTCTGCAATACGAATTGCCGGGATTACAAATTACCTACAACAGCATGAGCCGGATGCCGCAGATTAAATATCAAGGCGTAGACGGCGAATATATGCTGTTCCTGATCGACGGGGAGCGGGTCAGCGGCGAAGGAGCCGACCACAACGTTGATTTTACACGCTTCAATGTCGACGAGATCGAACGTATCGAGTTTATTCGCGGATCGCAGTCGACCGTTTACGGCTCGAATGCGCTGGGCGGCGTAATCAATATCATCACCAAAAAAGCCAATCGCCCGTTTATCGGGAACATTCATGCGCGCTATGCCGGGACGAACGGACAGAAATATACCGTTTCGGCCGGAACAAAGAAAGACCGCTTCTCCTCACTCACGAATATCACTTTCCGTACAAGAGATACGTACTCGGTAGGGGATAAAAACGGTAAGACATTGAAGATCGTCAACCCCGACGGCACGGCAAAAGACAGTATACTCAAAGCCGAATCAACAACCGTCTACGGATACAAGGTCTGGGATGCCTCGCAGAAGTTCGGCTATGCTTTTACCGATAAGCTCAGCGCCGATCTGCGCGGGTCGTTCTATCACAACGCACGCGATATCCCTGAAGGAGGAAAAATTCAGGATATCTTCGTCGACTATGCATTCAATACGAAAGTGAATTACGTCTTCAGGGACGACCGTCGACTGATCGTATCGTATAACTACGACAATTATAAAAAAGATAAAGATTTTTTCGAGGCGAAATTCAAGCGTACGGATTATCGCAACCGAACACAAATGCTGCGCGCCGACTATTCGGGCACGTATGGCGATCACACGGTTAGCATCGGTTCCGAAGGATTTTTTGAATACCTGAAACATTACATGATGAAAGACAGTGCCGATGCCAGAAATGAAAACTATGCATTCTATATGCAGGAAGACTGGAAGCCGTTCTCTTCGCTCAACGTGATCGTGGGAGTACGTGCCGACTATCACCGAAAATATCACTGGCATGTAACGCCGAAAGTATCCGCAATGTACCGGCCGGCCAAAACGATTACGCTCCGTGCCGGCTATTCGCAGGGATTCCGTTCACCATCGCTAAAGGAACTGTATCAGGAATACGATATGGGCGGGTTAGGTTTCCTGATGCTTTACGGTAATCCGGACCTGAAACCTGAAACAAGTCACCAGTTCTCCCTCTCGGCCGAATACACTCAGGGAGGATTCAACGCTTCCGTATCAACTTCGCACAACCGGTTTCATAATAAAATTACGTATAAAGAAAAAAACAAAAATGCTGCCGAATGGCAATATACCAATGCCGAACATGCCAGAACAACAAGCGTAGAAGCCATTGTGCAAATGCGAATGGATTTCGGGTTGACAATGACCGGCTCATACGCTTACGTGAACGACTACGAGCAGGTGAACGGAAAGAATACTTCGTCTGTCCGTCCGCACAGCGTAACGTTCCATGCCGTGTATTCCCGCAAATTCGGCAAAATCGGCACGAATCTTGCACTGAACGGGCAATGGGCTTCGCAGCTGAGTACGTACCGATTCTCGAAAGACGGTACTCATCGGTCGGTCACCTACGATGCACGTACCTTGTGCAGTCTGAATGCCGGTGCAACAATGCCTAAAGGAGTCTCGGTCAATGTGGGCATCGACAACTTATTCAATTATCAAGACAAGGCCGCAGACAGTTCACTGCAATTGCCGCAGAAGGGCATCAGCCTGATCGGTACGGTAAACATCAATCTGGCCGATATGTTCGGATTATAAGTTGTGTTTTCCTCATTTATGGGGATATAACGTATTAAAATACCCGAAAATAGGGATTGTCGGTTTCTTGTTCTCTGCCGAATTTTGCATCGTCAAATTTTAACAATAAAACAAATGATGAAAAGAACAGTTACTTTATTATTCTTGGTATTGTGTTCCATGAGTAGCCTGTATGCAACAGAAATTGGGGCGGCGGACAGAGATTATATCATAAAAGGTACCGTAAAAAACCGGCAAGACGAACCGATACCGTATGCTACGGTTATGGTGACCGGTACCAATATCGGTATGGCAGCGAATGTCGAAGGAAAATTTCAGATCAAATTGAACAGGGGCAATTATAAGCTCCGCATATCCTGTACGGGGTATGAACCTCGCACGGTAGAGGTGGATGCCGTAAAAGAGCCGGAACTTGATATTGTGCTTGATGAAGCGAAAAACAATCTTACGGAAGTGGTCGTCACCGGCACACGCAGTGAAAAGATGTTGAAAGACGAACCGGTAGTAACCCGTGTCATTACGGCCGAGGATATCAAGAAAATCGATCCTCAGGATTTTAAGAGCTTGCTTGAATATGAACTTCCCGGATTACATTTTGACGGAGCGGCACACGGCTCGGGACTTCCGGCCATCTCTTTTCAGGGGATGGACTCCCGTTATTTGCTTTTCCTGATCGACGGGGAGAGAATTGCCGGCGAAGGAGCATTGGACAATGTGGATTTCAGTCGTTTGAATGTAGATAACATCGAACGGATCGAAATTGTAAAAAGTGCCATGTCCACACTTTATGGTTCCAATGCATTGGGCGGGGTAATCAATATTATCACCAAAAAAGCGAACCGTCCGTTCGTCGGAACGGTATCGACACGTCTGACGAGCCGCAAGGACAGGAAATATACGGTATCGTTAGGTACGCGGCAGGAAAAATTTTCGTCACTGACGACCGCATCGTTCAGTCGTCGAGACCCTTTCACCTTTGAAGAGCGAAAGCCGACAAAGAGATTGTATGAACTGCCTGACGGACGTGACTCGATCGGGGTAAATCCCAAATTAGGCAAGTATAACATGCGTGGATATGAAACTTTTTCGATCGCACAAAAATTAGGCTATGACTTTACGGATAAACTGAACGCCGAGTTGAACGGCAGTTTTTATCAGAACAAGTTGCTGTATGTAAAGGAAGGAAAGATAAGTGAACGCTTTCGTGACTTTACGTTCGGTGGAAAAGTGAACTATATCTTTAATGAAAACAGTCGGCTGGATTTATCCTATCATTATGACAATTACTTTAAAGACGATGTTGATTCGGCCGATCATCATAAAACAAAAATCAGATACCGGGATATTCTCAACAATGTTCGGTTAAATTACAGTCTGCTGTTGGCCGAACGCCATTCATTGACTGTGGGCAGCGAAGTAAACGCCGAAAAACTGCGAACGAACTGGTTTAAGGATACAACAGCCAACAGCATCACGAATTATGTGCTGTATGTACAGGACGATTATCGGATTACCGACCGCCTGAGTCTGGTCGGAGGAATCCGCATGGATTATCATTCGCTGTATAAAGTGCATGTCAGCCCGAAATTGTCAGCGATGTATAAAGTCGGCAACGTGACGTTACGGGGAGGATATGCTGCCGGATTCCGCTCGCCCTCAATGAAAGAATTATATGGAGAGTTCAGTCATGGCGGGATGTTTAAAATTTATGGCAGCACCGACTTGAAACCCGAGACGAGCCATCATGTTTCCCTGTCGGGGGAATGGACGGCCGGCATCTTCAATATCTCCGCTACCGGATATTACAATTGGTTCAACAAAAGGATTGCGATGCAACAACGCATTTCCGAAAATAAGAAGCAAAAATATCCCGACTTTGTGTATGTCAATGCCGATTCTGCCAAGACGTACGGAGCCGACATCAATATGCAGATACGGCTGCCATTCGATCTGACATTGAAAGGTACCTATTCGTATGTGTACGACGATACGAAAATAAAAGGAAGAAGAAGTTCCTATGTACGCCCGCATACAGCCGTTATGCAGGCCGAATACAGTCGTAAGTTCGGTAACTGCCGGGCTACATTAGGTCTGAACGGCCGATGGATGAGCGGTGTAGATTATTGGGCGACATCGTATGTTTCCAAAAAAAGAGTTTTCACCAAATTGGAGTTAAACGACTATATGATCTGGAAACTCAATGCTTCTTGCCGGTTCCCGAAAGGTGTTACACTGAATATCGGCATTGACAATCTCTTTAACACAAAAGACGACAATTTTAGCGACCTTTATGCCATATTTTCGCGTGGCACGGAATTTGTTGCAAACTTGTCGGTCAATATAGCCGAACTGATCGGGAAATAATGAAATGATGCAGAAACAATATAACACATGAAACGTAAAATTTATTTATGGGGAGGGATCGTCGCTGTCATATTGGCAGCGGCGTTCTTTGTATATTCCAAGTGGATGTCTGCCACCAAAGTGGCTTTTGTCAATTATCAGATCATTACCTTGGGCGAGATTCACAAGGCCAATGACAATTCGTTTATTAAAATTGCAACGGTCGATACCGAAGAGCTGGATAAGCTCAAAGGTTACGACATGGTCTTTATCAATGCGATGGGGCTTCGTATCACCGAAGAACAGCGGGCGCAGATACAGAAGGCGGCAGACGAAGGGCTGCCGGTCCTGTCTACGGCAGTGACCAATCCGGCGAACAAAATCATCTCCATCGACTCGCTTCAGGCCGATACGCTGAAACAGTACCTGAGCAACGGCGGGCGTCACAATTACCGGAGCATGCTTAACTACGTGCGCAAATACATCGACGGCAAAAAGTTTTCGCTTCATGAGCCGGAAGCGGTCGTAGAACGCGCCAATGACATGCTCTACCATGCCGTTCCGGGAAAGCCGGACGAGGAGGAGCTCGGCTTCAATTCGATTGCCGAGTATCATGCGTTTCTCCGAAAGCACGGACTGCTCAAGGAAGGAGCGCCGCGTATCATCATCACCGGCCCGATGGGGCAGCCGGCCGACTTGATCCGCCGGCTGGAAGAAACGGGCAATGTGGTCTATCCGGTACGCAATATGAAAAACCTTATCGGCAACCATCACATCGACTCGGTACAACCTTCGGCCGTCATCAATATGGCGCACGGACGGATGGGCGACTATATCGTCGACTATCTGGCACAACAGAACATTCCGCTGTTTGCTCCGCTCAATGCCAACCGGCTCGTGGAAAAATGGGAGGACGACAAAATGGGCATGAACGGCGGGTTCCTCTCTCAGAGCGTGGTTACCCCCGAGATTGACGGGGCGCTCCGTCCGTTCGTCGTTTTCGGACATTACAAGGACGAGGAAGGGATGCATCATGCCTTTGCGATTCCCGAACGGCTCGAAACATTCGTGGAAACGATAAATAACTACTTCAGTCTGCAACGTAAGCCGAACAGCGAGAAGCGGGTGGTTATCGTGTATTACAAAGGTCCGGGACAAAATGCCCTGTCGGCCGGCGGAATGGAGGTAGGGCCTTCACTCTATAACCTGTTGGTACGCATGAAACGCGAAGGCTACAAGGTCGAAGGGCTTCCCGCCTCATCGAAAGAGCTGGAACGTATGATACAAGCGCACGGAGCTGTGTTCGGCACATACGCCGAAGGAGCGCTCGACGAGTTTATGAAAACCGGTCAGCCGGAACTGATCACGAAAGAAGATTATGAAAGCTGGGTGAAGAAAGTTATCCGCCCCGACAAGTATGCCGAGGTTGTCGCTGCATTCGGCGAGTTTCCCGGCTCGTATATGGCCACGGAAGACGGGCGTTTGGGCATCGCGCGCCTGCAATTAGGCAATGTGGTGCTGATGCCGCAAAACGCAGCCGGTCGCGGCGACGATGACTTCAAGGTGGTGCACGGCACGGATGCCGCCCCACCCCATACCTACATCGCTTCGTATCTCTGGATGCAGTTCGGATTCAAGGCCGACGCCCTGGTACATTTCGGGACACACGGCAGCCTGGAATTTACGCCGAGAAAACAGGTGGCATTGAGCAGCAACGACTGGCCCGACCGACTCGTGGGCGCCGTGCCGCACTTCTACATCTACACCATCGGCAATGTGGGAGAAGGCATGACAGCCAAACGTCGCTCATACGCCGGACTGCAATCGTACCTGACGCCGCCTTTTATGGAGAGCAGCGTACGAGGCATCTACCGCGAACTCATGGAGCGCATTAAGATTTATAACAATATGGAGGGAGCCTGCTCGTGTGGCGGAGAACACGACCACGCACCTGCGAAAAAAGACACCCGTAACGAGGCCGATCTGCGTCGTGCGTCGCTGGCCGTAAAAGCGGCCACGGTGAAGCTGGGCATTCATCGTGAATTGGGTCTGGACAGCGTCATGACTGTTCCCTATACCGAAGATGACATCCTCCGCATCGAGAATTTTGCCGAAGAGCTGGCAATGGAAAAGATAACGGGGCAACTCTATACGATGGGAGTACCTTACGAAGACATCCGCATCACCAGCAGTGTCTACGCGATGGCTACCGACCCGATTGCCTACAGCCTGCTCGCACTCGATAAACTGCGCGGACGCGCCGATGAGAAGACGGTCAAACATCGTGCACTGTTCACACAGCATTACATGAATCCGGCACGCGAACTCGTTACGCGCCTGCTGGCTAACCCCGCACTGGCATCGGACGAACTGATCTGTCGTACCGCAGGCGTCACTCCCGCCGAACTGGCCAAAGCGCGCGAGATAGAAGAGTCGCGCAAATCGCCCGGAGGGATGATGGAGATGATGATGAGCATGAAACGCGAGGCTCCGGCCGAAGCCAAAGTACATGCTGACGCTTCCGAAGAAAAAGGAAAGCCGACAACAGCCTCTAAAGGAAGCCATGGCCGGATGCCCGAAGGGATGAAGGAAATGGCCAAGGCTCACGGTGAAATGCCGCAGGCGATGAAAGAAAAGATGGCTGCCCAAGGAAAAGACAGCGCATCGGCTCACGGAAAAGCCATGCCGGCAGGCATGAGCGGCATGATGGGTGGCGGCATGCCGAAGAAAAAAGAATACACGAAGGAGGAAATTAACTTCGCGCTGGCGGTCATGGAGGTAGAGCGTACCATCCGCAATGTGGGACATTACAGAGAAGCGCTGCGGGAAAGCCCGGAGAAGGAACTGCATTCGATGATCAACGCCATGAACGGCGGATACACCCGTCCGTCGCCGGGAGGAGACCCGATCGTCAATCCGAACACGTTGCCCACCGGACGCAACCTCTACGGCATCAATGCCGAAGCTACGCCGAGCGAGGCCGCCTGGGAAAAAGGCATACAAATGGCGAACAACACGATTGAGCTGTACAGACGCCGTCATAACGACAGTATCCCTCGCAAGGTAAGCTACACGCTGTGGAGCGGCGAGTTTATTGAGACGGAGGGAGCGACGATTGCGCAGGTATTGTATATGTTAGGCGTAGAACCGTTACGCGACGCTTTCGGACGGGTGACGGACTTGAAGCTCATCCCGTCGGAAGAACTGGGACGGCCGCGTATCGACGTGGTGGTGCAGACGAGCGGTCAGCTGAGAGACCTCGCCGCTTCGCGTCTTTTCCTGATCAACCGCGCCGTAGAAATGGCGGCGGCAGCCAAGGACGAGAAGTTTGAGAATCAGGTGGCTGCCGGCGTGGTAGAATCCGAGCGCACGCTGATCGAGAAGGGTCTTACGCCGAAAGATGCCCGTGAGATTTCGACCTTCCGGGTCTTCGGAGGAATGAACGGCGGCTATGGCACCGGCATTCAAGGCATGGTGATGAGCGGAGACCGCTGGGAGAGTGAAAAAGAAATCGCCGACACGTACCTGAACAATATGGGCGCATATTACGGCAGCGAGAAGAACTGGGAGGCATTCCGCCAATTCGCTTTCGAGGCGGCGCTAACCCGCACCGATGCCGTCATCCAGCCGCGCCAAAGCAATACGTGGGGAGCGTTGAGCCTCGATCATGTGTACGAATTTATGGGCGGACTGAATCTGGCTGTACGCAACGTCACCGGAAAAGACCCCGACGCTTACCTGAGCGACTATCGCAACCGTAACAACTTCCGCATGCAGGAGGTAAAAGAAGCTATCGGCGTAGAGAGCCGGACGACGATCTTCAACCCTGCCTACATCAAGGAAAAGATGAAAGGTGAGGCCGGCGGAGCAGGTGCGTTCGCGGAGATCGTACAGAACACCTACGGATGGAACGTGATGAAACCGGCAGCCATCGACAAGGAAATGTGGGACGAAATATATAATGTATATGTCAAGGATAAGTTCGAGCTTGGCGTTCAGAAATATTTCGAGACCCAAAACCCGGCGGCGCTCGAAGAAATCACGGCCGTCATGATGGAGACTATCCGCAAAGGGATGTGGCAGGCTACCGAGCAACAGATCGCCGACATTGCCAGGCTGCATACCGATCTGGTGAACAAATACAAACCGTCGTGCTCCGGCTTTGTCTGCGACAATGCCAAGTTGCGGCAGTTCATCGCCTCGAAGACCGACGCGCAGTCGGCTGAGCAATACACACAGCACATCAATCAGATACGTGAGGCCGCGGCTTCGGGCGACCGGAAGAGCATGGTGATGAAGAAGGAAGACGTTTCGTCCGGTGCGCAATCACAGACGAACGTGCTGAACAATGCGATTGTGGCTGCCGTTGTGGCGCTGGCCGTCATTGTGTTGATCTGGCTTGTGCGTCATCGCCGCAGAAAAATGCGGGAATAAGATGGAGACCGTCGTAGTCGTCCTGATGATACTCGTTTGCTTCAACTTCATGTTGAAGCAAACGTATCGTAAATGGGGGTCTGTGACCTTGATTGCCGTCGTCTGTGCCTTGTTTGTCGGGCTGATCTGGCCCTATGCCATCGAACAGTCGAAGACACAGATTGCCGACTGGCTGTCGAACCCGGCGCTGATGCTCGACACCTCCGTCGTGTTAAGTATCGAGGTGGTCCTTCAGATGGCTTTCTGCATGCTGGCCGCGCATGTAATGACCACCGGCCGCATACGCAAACGCACGCTGTGGAGCTACAAAGCGCTACGCTGGTTTCCGGGACTGCTCATCTTCCCGGTACTTTTCAGCGGATTAGTCGCACTGATCTTTTCGTTCCCGGGCGTTTCGTTCCCGCGCATTGCATGGAGCATGGCCGCAGGAGTGCTGGTGTTGATTCCCACGGGTACGTTTGTGCTGCAACGCCTGCTGCCCGAAAAAGAACTGAGACTCGAACTGCTGTTTCTGGCCAATGCCCTGATCGCGGTGCTGGGCGTCATCACCACCGTCAACGGCCGCACGGCCGTGACCGGAAATACCGTGATCGACTGGAGCGCACTGGCTGCTTTGACAGCACTGATACTGGTCGGACTCATTGCAGGCTTCTTCACCGCCCGTATCAAACTATATTATAAACTACGTAAAAACAAAGAAATATGACTTACATCTCCGATATTTTATACTGGATATCTACCGGGCTGCTTGTACCCGTCATCGTGTTGTTGATCCTGCTCTTCCTCCGCGCCTTGCTGCTAATCGGTGGCTTCTTCGGACAATACCTTGCCATTCGCAAGAACGAAGCGATCATCCGTCCCGAATTGGAAACATTGAACAGTGACCGGCTCGACGATTTCGCGGAGCGATTGCCCAAAGGCAACGCTTCGCTCGTAACCGTCTACATGCGCCGCCTGCTGGCCCTCAAAGACAGTCCCGCGCACGTGCAACGTCTACTGGCCGATTTTGAAATCGCAGCCGACAAAGACCTGTCCGTCTCCAAAACCTTGGCCAAGTTAGGTCCGATGCTCGGACTGATGGGCACGCTCATCCCCATGGGACCCGCGCTCGTAGGACTGTCGACAGGCGATATCGCTTCGATGGCCTACAACATGCAGGTAGCTTTTGCCACGACGGTGGTCGGACTCTTCTCAAGCGCCATCGGGTTCATCACCCAACAGGTTAAACAGCGCTGGTATCTGCAGGACATGACGAATCTCGAATTTATCGCCGGACTGATTACCGAAAAACGGAACAAGGTATGAAACGGAATCTGCTCAAGAAAGAAGACGATAACGATCCGATGAGTGTAGTAGGCAATCTCTTCGACGTCGCGATGGTCTTTGCCGTAGCGCTGATGGTCGCGCTTGTGGCACGGTTTAATATGACTGAGATGTTCTCGAAAGAAGATTTTACGATGGTCAAGAACCCCGGCACGGAGAAGATGGAAATCATCACCAAAAAAGGCGAGAAAATCGAAAAATATACGCCTTCGGAAGATGACCCGTCCGACAAAAGTTCGCGAGGCAAACGTGTCGGCACGGCTTACCAGCTCGAAAGCGGCGAAATCATCTACGTCCCCGAATAAACTATCTGTTAATTGTTTGGGGAAAGTGAAAAATGAAAGTAGGGGCAACCCTTGTGGTTGCCCACAATAACGCCACCATTTATCTGGTAGGGACGCAATTAATTGCGTCTCTACTGTAACCACGCATAACCATTAACCATTGACAATTATCTCCCTTATCCGAGAAAACATCCCAATTATTGGGGATAAAACGACCAAAAAATCCATAGAATTGGGGATTGCGCCGTAATATCGGTGCTTCTAACTTTGCATCCGAAATTTAAATGATAAAAAAGACATGGGAAAAACAGCCATTATTTACGGTTCTACGACAGGTACGACCGAAAACATTGCAGGCCGCATAGCCGAGCAGATGAACATTGCAAGTGAAGATGTATACGAAGTAGCCAAGATCACCCCGGCCGATGTAGCGCAGTATGATATGCTGCTGTTAGGTTGCTCCACATGGGGCGCAGGCGATTTGCAGGACGATTGGTACAAGGGTTTGGAAATGCTCAAGCAAACCGATTTGACCGGTAAGAAGATCGCCTTTTTCGGCGCAGGAGACTCATCGTCCTATTCCGATACGTTCTGTGGCGCATTGGGCGTACTCTATGAAGGACTCAAATCGTCGGGGGCTACTTTCGTCGGACAAGTCGATCCTTCCGAATATACGTTCGACAGCTCCGAAGCCGTGATAGACGGACAGTTCATCGGTCTGCCGATCGACGAGGAGAACGAACCGAATAAAACGGACGACCGCATCAGCCGTTGGATAGCCTCTCTGAAATAAGACAGACCGCGATGGAACGAACGGAAGTGTTGCCGGGCGAGATCAAGGTCTTGCATAACCAGATCTACGAATATAAGAAAGGCGTGCGAAACCTCGTGCTCTTCACCATGAATGAGCGCTATCTGCCCCTTGCACGCGAACGGCTCGAACGACAAAACATTCCCTACCTCGTTCAACGCGCAGGGAAAAGCAACATCAATCTTTACTTCGGGCAGCCGGAATGTATAGAGACGATCCGTACGTTCGTCGGGCGTCCCCTGAACCGGCTTACCCCCGAAGAAGATTTTATCCTCGGAACGCTTCTGGGATACAACCTCTGCGAGCAATGCAAACGCTTCTGCTCAAAGAAAAAAGACCTCTGTGAGGCCGAACGGGCATAAGGCAGGTCAGAGCGCAGAGACACGGCCGGCAAAGGTTGCGGAAGTGTATTTTTTGCCCTACCTTTGTCGGCCGTAAACAATTAATGTAAAAGTAACATGAGAATAGAACAGATTACAGCCCGCGAAATATTGGATTCGCGCGGAAATCCTACGGTAGAAGTAGACATCAGACTTGAGTCGGGTATTATCGGACGTGCCAGCGTGCCTTCCGGCGCATCGACCGGCGAACACGAAGCTCTTGAGTTGCGTGACGGCGACAAACAACGCTACAGCGGCAAAGGAACACTCAAAGCCGTTGATAATGTGAACAGCATCATCGCCCCGGCGCTTATCGGTATGTCTTCACTCGAACAGCGTGCTATCGACCGGAAAATGCTTGAACTCGACGGCACAAAAACGAAGTCAAAGCTCGGAGCCAACGCGATCCTCGGCGTGTCGCTCGCCGTAGCCAAAGCGGCAGCCAACTACCTTGGCATGCCGCTCTACCGCTATATCGGCGGCACGAATACGTATGTGATGCCCGTTCCGATGATGAACATCATCAACGGCGGATCGCACAGCGATGCACCTATCGCCTTCCAGGAATTTATGATCCGCCCCGTCGGTGCGCCTTCCTTCCGCGAAGGTCTGCGTATGGGCGCCGAAGTGTTCCATGCCCTGAAAAAAGTATTACACGACCGCGGACTCAGTACGGCAGTAGGTGACGAAGGTGGATTTGCCCCCGCCCTCAACGGAACGGAAGACGCTCTCGACTCGATTATTCAGGCCATTAAAGCGGCCGGATACGAACCCGGAAAAGATGTCAAGATCGCCATGGACTGCGCCGCGTCGGAGTTCTACAAGAACGGCGTATATGACTACAGCCTCTTTGAAGGAAAAAACGGAAAAAAACGTACGGCCGACGAACAGATTGCTTATCTCGAAGAATTGATTAACAACTATCCGATCGACTCGATCGAAGACGGGATGAGCGAAAACGACTGGGACGGATGGAAGAAACTTACCGCACGCATCGGCAGCCGCTGTCAATTGGTAGGCGACGACCTCTTCGTGACAAACGTTGAGTTCCTCTCCAAAGGAATTGAGACGGCTTGCGGAAACTCGATCCTGGTGAAGGTGAACCAGATCGGTTCGCTGAGCGAAACGCTCGATACGATCGAAATGGCACACCGCCACGGATATACGACGGTTACAAGCCATCGTTCCGGCGAAACGGAAGATGCTACGATCGCTGATATCGCCGTTGCCACGAACAGCGGACAAATCAAAACCGGATCGCTGAGCCGCAGCGACCGCATGGCCAAATACAACCAGTTGCTTCGCATCGAAGAGGAATTGGGTGCACTGGCCGTTTACGGGTATAAAAAAGTGAAATAAATTTCTTTTACAAATAAATCATACTTTATGGAAAGAGCGCCTTTGTGAAAAGGCGCTCTTTTTACCATTTTCTTCTTACATCCATCACACAGAAAATGGCCTCCTGCCGCTCCGTTCGCCGGATACGATACTACGCATTGCGTCTCAGTTGTCCGGAATATCCAATCCTGTCCTGAGAAAAGTTGACAGTTGTTTTGTTCTTATCGTTTCTTCAATGAAAATTGACGTTGGTCAATAAAATAACTCAACAACACAATAATAGAACATTTTTTCGTTATCTATTTGCGTAGTTAGACAAAAAATATCTATTTTTGCAAACGAAATAATAAATACAAGATAATGGCGAGCATAGCAAGCTGGATATATGATAAGCCGCTCAGAGGCAATTACACCTTCACGCACGATGAGGTGGCACAGGCATTCTCTGGTATGAGTGCCGGCAGCATTGCACGGGCGCTGACCAGGGAGGTGAGCAAGGGACGGGTTATGTCACCCCTGCGCGGCTTCTACGTCATAGTGCCGGATGAGTATGTGCTGCGCGGGGCTGTGCCGCAGTCGTTTTACTTGGATGATATGATGCTACACCTGGGACGCAAATACTATGTGGCTCTGTTGAGTGCGGCAAGTTATCACGGAGCTTCGCATCAGGTTCCGCTGCGGTTCAGCGTGATGATAGAGCCTCCCGCCATGCGTGACAAGAAGGGGAAGAAGTACCTTACGCATTTTTTCTGCAAGAGCCATATTCCTGAAATATACGTGGAGAGACGGCAGACACGGACTGGCTACATTAACGTGTCGTGTCCTGAACTGACGGCAGTGGATTTGCTGACGTATCAGGCTAAGACAGGGGGTGTTTCGCGGGCAGCCACTGTTCTGGCTGAACTGGTGGAGAAACTGAATTTCGGGCGTTTGGGGGCTGACTTCGTGAAGGAGGTGCCGGTAACCAGTCTGCAACGTCTGGGTTATATTTTAGACGAGGTGCTGGAGGAAGGTGAAACGGCAGAGTCGGTGTACAGTCTGTTGAAGTGTTCCGATGTCGTGTTCCAGTATGTGCCCTTAAAGGCAGGAAAGAGCAGCGAGGGGTGCGAAAGGAACGCCAAGTGGAGAGTTATTGTGAACGAAACCATCGAGATTGACGAGTTATGATACCTGAGCGATATATTACGGAATGGAGCGAGCAGGCCCCGTGGGTGGTGAATAAATTCATCGAACAGGATTTGATAGTCTGCCGTGCGTTAGTATCTATTTATAGCGATGCATTTCTTGCGAAGCATCTGGCGTTCAGAGGCGGCACGGCATTGGGTAAGTTGTATCTGAAGCCGCAGCCCAGATACTCTTATCACAAGTAAAATATTATCCAAAGTGCCAATAGATATATATTTCCATTTATTTGATTATCAATAACACTTTTGATAATATTATCAGATAATATTTGTGTTACTTTGTACTTGTGCACCTCAA
>NZ_JUET01000094.1 GCF_001006485.1 Tannerella forsythia | reverse complement strand
TAGGAGGGGAACAACAAGTGTGTGCGTGGGTAGAAATAGGAGGAGGAGAAAGGAAGCTTCATCAGTCGTCGGCAAGGGGCAATAATGTGGTAGGGAGTATCGGAGATGTGACATAAAGCAGCAAAAACGAAGACGGAGAGGATGGGAGGATGAAAGAAGAGGAGGAGGGAGGCAAAGAGGAGGAAGAGGAGATAGAGATGAAGGCCGGAGAAGGGAAAAGAGAAGAGGAGAGGAAGGAGGAGACGAGAAGAAAAAAAAGAGGAGAAAGGAAAAAGAAGGGAGAAGAGAAGGAAAAAAGGAAGGAAAGGAAAAGAAAAAAAAGAGAAGAAAAAGAAAAAGAGGAGAAAATAAGAAGAAGGAAGAAGAGGAGAAGTGAAGGAGACGAAGGAAAGAGAGAAGAGAAGAGAAAAAGGAAAGGAAGAAGAAGAGAGGAAGGAAAAAAAAAGGAAGGAAGAAAGAAATAAGGAGAGAAAGGGAGTGAAGGAGAAAGAGAGAGAAGAAGGAAATGTCAATGTAGGGGGAGAAAAAGGAGAGAAAGAAAAGAGGGGGAAGAAAGAGGGGAAAAAGGGGGAAGAAAAAGAGGGAGAAGAAGAAAAGGGGACGGGGGAGGAGAAGGGAGAGGGTGAGAAAAAGAGGGAGCAAAAGAAGGAGGGAAGAAGAAGAAAAGAAAAAGGGAGAAGATTAGTGTAAAAGGAGAGAGAAAAAAGAAAAACATTGAAGAAGAAAGAAGGGGGAAGAAAAAAACCGCAT
>NZ_JUET01000093.1 GCF_001006485.1 Tannerella forsythia | reverse complement strand
CGTAACAGTCCGTTATTACTGATCGTAGCAACATTTGGATTGGATACGCTCCACTCCACGATAGCTCCCGCCGGCAGGTTTTCTACCGTATAGGTTGCTTGATCGCAGACGGACGAAGGGCCGGAGATGGAGAGTACTCCTATACCATTTAATGTTTGAGGATTTATCCCCTGTGGATCAAGCCAATCCCTTAACCGCCTTCTCGAGTCGGTAGCGCCGTTGCCCGTCCAGGAAACACTGAATTTGCCGTAAGAAACTCTTTGTAATTCAGGATTATTTCCACATAAATGTTCAGGACATAGTTGTAAGTTGCCAGGACCTAAAAGTTGCCCAATAACCTTTCTCTGTGAGTTAATTAAAGGGGAACCAGATGACCCGGGTTCCATTATTGAATGGTGATCAGCTCCCGTTTTTATAAATCCGGTCATCCAATAATTATTATTCATACAAGTAGAATTAATGGGAGATGTATTATATGTTGCTATCTTTTTTACATCTCCTTTCGGATGATGAATACCGACACCGCCTGTTCCCGAATTACCGGAATGATCCCAACCTAAGTAATAAGGGGTAAATCCGGTTAAATTACGAGGGTCTTGCGTTAATCGAAGTAAAGCAAAATCAGATACTTCATTATTTGCGACTACGGTAGCCCCAACCGTTGATCGATGAACCGGCTCGTTTCCGTTGGAACAACCCGGATGTTCATACCCCCAATAAAAAACCCATTGAGAGGCGTTCGGATTACTGATTGCATCGAACAGATTTTGACCATAACTGTTTTGCAAACAATGATTTGCTGTCAATACGTAGGGGGTGTTGTCGTTATTGGTGTTATTGACCAATGAACAGGAGCACCATCCTGATCCGTAATCCGAGACAACCATAATTCTGGCAATAGCGTCCTTTTCCATTCTCCAATTCGCTCCCTCCGGACAATTTACATTTACCTGGCAATCGCCGGAGTCGTTGAAAGGCCTTGTTCGGGGAGTATACGGATTATTAACATACCTGTATCCATAGTCGATGCGAGCGATGGATATAATGGCTTCTTCACGCACGGTCTCCGGTTGATAATATTCGAAAGTAACTGTTTCTCCATATATCAAGCCGGTTGAAAATTCAAATGCACCGTTTGATTCGTTATTAAGGTACTCGGAGGTTATGGCCCCGATAGATTGTCTTGTTTCTTCGCTGTACACATAGAACTTTGCTCCTTTAGGCAACAAGAACTTATCGTATAGAGCGTTCGTAGAAAGGGCTCCCGGCAATCTGACCTTTAGCCTCCACAATTTGCTGCCGTCTTTCAACGTTTGCCACACCCCGGAATTAGCCAATGTATAATGCACTTTTACGGGATAGGCAAATCGCAAAGGGCCACCCGGCAGAGTGTCATTGACTTTATCTTCTGCCCGTATTATCGCCATATCCGGTGCAGATAGCTCTTGCGTAGAAATACTTCTTAATAATTGAGACGGAGTGCTACCAAAGCTAAAAGGAACTTCATGGGTCGTTATTTGCGCGCTTAGGAATTGTATAAAAAACAAGTAGCCTAAAATAGAGAATATAGTCTTTTTCATGGTTTCGAGTATTTATAAAGTAAGTAATATTGTTTATTGTCGTAGAAAAATTTCAGTTCATTTTTCTCCCATGTGTATGATTCGAGTGTTTTTATAATGCGATAGAACAATGCGGCGTCACCGTTTTCTTCATCTCCAATCATTGTTACTATACCAATGAACGGAGGAGTTGTAAGATGAACTGTCATTTGATTAAGCACTGTTCCTCCTTTTGCTTCTGTCTCGGAAATAAATTTAAATCCGTAGCAGCCTTTGGGTGCAAGGGGGGTTATTTTCCCGGTCTTTGCATCTACTATTCCGGCCAGTTCCCACCGGGTACCGGTCAGCTGGGTAGGAACCTCGTAGTCCTTGTTCTTCTCGCATCCCGTTCCTGCTGTTAGTAAAAGCAGGGCACCTATCCATAAAATAATTTTCTGTTTCATGTTTTTCTGTTTTTAAACGTTTATACTTGTTTTCCGCGTTCCGGATATTTCTTTTACGCTGCGCCTCCGTTGCAGTTTGCGAGGCGCATCAAATTGTCGGGTGGAGTGTCGGTTGTTATTTCCATAGCCTTGCGTTTTTGATGATACTACAAAGTTAGAAACATTTTTTGAGAATATGCAAATATTTTGTCTGTTTTTTTGCGTCCTTTGCGAACTTGGCAGTAAGATCACCGCAAAGAACGCAAAGGTTACGCAACGTACGCACGATTTATTTGATCGGAAACATTTCAACGCAACGCCCATTTTTATAGTTTGGCTTTTTGCATCTCAAAAAATGGCCCGTAAATCGTTAAAAGAAGCATCCTTCTCAAAAAAAGTTATATCTTTGTGTGGTCATTCATCATGATAAACAATATTAGCAATGAATATAAAACAATTTCTTGTTGTCGGTTGTATAACAGGCTCTCTTTTAGAGTGTGAGAACAGAGTTTTCGAAGCTCCGGCGCCTGTTTTGCCGGTTCCTGCGCCTGAGCAGGTTGCCTGGCATAAAACGGAGATGTATGCTTTTGTACATTTTGGGTTGAATACGTTCAACGATCTTGAATGGGGCTATGGTGATACGCCCGCATCGACATTTAATCCGGAAAATCTGGATTGCGATCAATGGGCGCGCATCATCAAGGCCGCCGGATTCAGAGGTATTGTCATTACGACGAAGCACCATGACGGTTTTTGCCTCTGGCCGACGGAAACCACGAAATACAGTGTGAAAAATTCGCCATGGAGAGACGGCAAGGGCGATGTGGTACGCGATCTTTCCGAAGCGTGTAAGAAATATGACTTGAAGTTTGGTGTTTATCTCTCGCCGTGGGATCGGAATCATGCCGAATACGGTCGTCCGGGATACGTGGAGGCGTACCATAACCAAATACGTGAATTGTCGTCGAACTATGGATCGCTCTTCGAGTTCTGGTTTGACGGGGCGAATGGCGGCGACGGCTGGTATGGTGGTGCCAATGAGAAACGTTCGATCGATGCGGTGACATATTACAACTACGAAAAAGCACGCGAAATCATCAAAGAAAAACATCCTGATGCGATGATCTTCGGTGGGACAGTGCCCGATATTCGGTGGATCGGCAATGAAAGCGGATGGGCCGGCGATACGCAATGGAGCATTTTCGGAACCGAGCCGGAGTATCATGATCATTATAAACAAAGTCAGTGGGGCGACGAGAACGGCTCAAGATGGCTCGGCGGCGAAGTTGATGTATCCATACGTCCGGGATGGTTCTATCATGCCGGCGAAGACCATCAGGTACGCACACTCTCGCAGATGGTCGATTACTACTATCGCAGCGTGGGGCATAACGCGAATCTGATTCTGAACTTCCCGATCTCTCTGCGCGGTACGATCCATCCCTTCGACTCGGCACGGGTGATGGAATGGGCCGAAACGATTCGCAACGATTTGAAAGAAAATCTGCTTGCTCGAGCTACGGTTAAAGCATCGGTTGGGCGGGGAAGTAAGTACGCCGCCAGGCAGGTGCTTGACGGAGATTGGGATACTTACTGGGCTACGGCAGATGGCGAAGTAAGCGGTGATCTGACATTCTCCTTTTCGGAGCCGACAGCTCTGAATCGCTTTCTGATTCAGGAATATATCCCATTGGGACAACGGGTTCGTTCGTTTGTTATCGAAGCCGAGCACGAAGGTCAGTGGGTGCCTGTCGAGGCTTATGATTCTACGACAACGGTCGGTTATAAGCGTATCGTCCGTTTCCGGACCGTGACCTCAAAACAGTTTCGGATACGTTTTCTCGATGCCCGTGGTCCGCTCTGCATCAATAATGTGGAGGCTTTTCTGGCACCGGCGCTGATGGTTGAACCGCGTATCATTCGCAACGAGAAGGATGAGGTAATGATTCTGTCGGGCGATAAAAACTCGGTTGTGTATTATACAACGGACGATTCACGGCCTACACTCGAATCGGCACGTTACGATCACCCATTCTCATTTGCACAAAAAGGCCGAATCAAAGCAGCTTGTTATGATGAAACATTCCGGAGATGGAGTCCGGTTACTGTGGCCGAACTCGATCTTCCTGCATCGTCTTATGAAATGACAGATGATAAAATGATCGCACTTTTCGATGGGGACGGAACGACACTGTATGCCTTGCCTCAGGGTGAGAACTCGTTGATTGTCAGGTTGAAAGAAAAGAAAAAAATCGTTGGGTTTCGCTATTTACCCAACCAGCAACGCTATGCCGATGGGCATATTTCTTCGTATCAGGTTTTGGTCGATGGAAAAGAAGTAGCCCAAGGAGAGTTCTCAAACATTCGCAACAATCCGGTCATGCGAGACGTGTGGTTTGCCCAACCAGTCGAAGGAAAAACGCTTCGCCTTGCAGCAAAGAGTATCGTTCTGAATCCGCCCGTAAGAATCGGTGACTTCTCTCTGATTACAGAATAACAACGTGAGAACAGAAGAACTCATTTTTCAGCCGTATAAATAAAATTCATAAGAATGGACTCAGGACTTTTGCCTTTTGCTTTACTGTGTTTTACATCTTTCTTCACACTGACGAATCCGTTGGGAACGATGCCCGTCTTTCTGACGATGACAAACGGTATGACCGAGAAGGAACGTCGTGCCATTGTACGACGGGCTACCATCGTTGCATTCCTCACTTTGATGGTCTTCATCTTTTCCGGACAGTTTTTATTCAAATTCTTCGGAATCTCGACCAATGGCTTTCGTATTGTAGGAGGGGTGATCATCTTTAAAATCGGATTCGATATGTTGCAGGCGCGTTATACTTCGCTCCGGTTGAAAGACGAGGAGATCAAGACATACGCCAACGATATTTCCGTCACACCGCTCGGTATCCCGATGCTTTGCGGGCCGGGGGCCATTGCCAATGCCATTGTTCTGATGCAGGACGCGCATACCATTGAGATGAAAGGTGTACTAATTGGCATCGTGGCGCTCATCTATCTCTTCGCTTTTTTCATGCTCAGCGCCTCGACTCGGCTTGTTAAAGTGCTCGGAGAAACAGGAAATAATGTTATGATGCGTTTGATGGGATTGATTCTGATGGTCATTGCCGTCGAGTGCTTCGTTGGCGGCGCCCAACCGATTTTAGTTGATATCTTAAAGAAAGGAACAATATCTCTGCCCCTGACGGAATGATGTGGACTCCATCATGAAGATGTGCGCAACGATCTCCGCCTTCATTTTTATCACAAAGCCCTTTCCTTGCCGAAAAAGGGGCTTTCGTTTCGCCGCCTCCGTTTAATTTTTAATCCGATAAATACTTTTACAAGACAACAATAATTCCATATCTTTGCGGGAAATATTGGTGGTATGCAAGACGCCACCGCGAAAATCAGCCTGTTGACAGTCTTCCGATGGCTTTGTGCAAGAAGAAGGGACATCGGGACAAGAAAGAATAGATAGATAAATAAACAAGAAGAACGATGAATATATTGCTATTAGGTTCGGGAGGACGCGAGCATGCATTAGCATGGAAAATGGCTCAAAGCCCGAAGATCGGACAACTTTATATTGCTCCCGGTAATGCGGGGACAGCGACTGTGGGAACAAACGTAGACTTGCAAGCGAATGATTTTGCAGGCATCAAAACGTTTGTGTTGACGAATCACGTCGATATGGTCGTTGTGGGGCCGGAGGATCCGCTGGTGGCAGGGATCTATGACTATTTCCGCGATGATGATGGGCTGGCTCGCATCCCGGTCATTGGCCCGAGTCGTAAAGGAGCTCAACTGGAAGGGAGTAAAGACTTTGCCAAGGCTTTTATGATGCGACATGATATTCCTACCGCACGCTACCGCAGCTTCACCGCCGACAAGCTGGCAGCCGGCGAGGCCTTTCTCGAAACCTTATCTCCTCCTTACGTGCTGAAAGCCGACGGACTGGCAGCCGGTAAGGGTGTGCTGATTATCGATTCGCTCGACGAAGCAAAGAGGAGACTGCGCGAGATGTTGCAAGGCATGTTTGGCGAGGCCGGCCGCACGGTTGTTATCGAGGAGTTCCTCGACGGTATCGAATGTTCGGTGTTTGTGCTGACCGATGGCAATGATTACAAAATCCTTCCGGTAGCGAAGGATTATAAACGGATCGGCGAGGGCAATACCGGTTTGAACACCGGAGGTATGGGGGCCGTATCGCCCGTTTTGTTTGCCGACGCTCTGTTTATGCAAAAGGTGGAGGAGCGCATCATCCGTCCTACGGTCGACGGGTTGCGCACCGAAGGGATCGACTACAAAGGGGTTATTTTTTTCGGACTGATTAATGTCAAAGATGAGCCGATGGTGATCGAATACAACTGTCGTATGGGCGATCCCGAAACGGAAGTGGTGATGTTACGTATCGAGAGCGACCTTGTTGATCTGCTCGAAGGAGTAGCCCAAGGCACCCTGTCTACGTGCGAACTGATCGAAGATGCGCGTGCGGCTGTCACCGTGATGCTTGTCAGCGGCGGATACCCCGGAGCCTATGAGAAAGGTAAAGTCATCACCGGCCTCGACACGGTTCATACACCCGACCGTATCGTGTTTCATGCCGGAACGACCCGGAAAGATGGAGCCGTCATTACGTCGGGCGGACGTGTCATCGCTGTCAGCTCATACGGGATTACGAAAGAAGAGGCCTTGAAGAAATCGTATGCCGGAGCGGAGGCCATCGATTTCGAAAGGAAGTACTATCGGCGTGATATCGGGTTCGATCTGTAAACATCACCACCGGATATGGGACGAGAATCCGAAGAGTTTCAGCGCAGAAAACGGATTAATCTGTCGAGACTGCCCAACCTTATCCTTACCGTACTGGTTTGTCTGGTATGTTGGACGGTAGGATATCAATACTCGGTCGGCTATCCGGTCGTTTGCAATACGGGGGGCTCACCGGTGTGGGAGGCTGTCTGTGCGATACTGCCCGACAAGCGTTTCACCTACCTGATCGGATGCTCGCTGATCTGTTTGCTCGCTTTTATTATACAGCGAATCAATTTTTCGTTCGTTATCGTTCGAGGAAAGACGCTGTTGCCTTTTCTTTTTTTTCTACTTTTTGTCAGCACTAATCCGGATATCTTCCCCCTTCGTCCGGCCTCTCTCACTCTTTTCTTCCTGCTCGGAGCGCTGGCTGAGCTTTTCAGTTCGTACCAAAGCCCCGAACAGACAGGACGCGTTTTCAATTGGTCCGTGTACCTGAGTCTGGGCAGTCTGATCTGGCCGCATCTGCTTTGGATGGTGCCGCTTTTTTGGTTCGGGATGTACCGTCTGCATTCGCTGACGCCTCAAAACCTGCTCACTTCCGTGCTGGGTATCCTTACCACCTTCGGGTTCGTATTTGTCTGGTGTCTTTGGAAGCATGATTACACCCTCTTTATTGTACTGAAGGAGCAATTGGCGGCCATCCATCCGTTCTTTCTGAGTAATCCTCTGCGAATCGAATGGCTCAGTTCGATTTGTGTCGTTTGTCTGACGATTATTACGTATATCTATATTTTACTGCATGAATTCGAGCATAACATACGTACACGGCAATTTCTTTCCTTCCTGTTGGTCTTCGCGTTCTATTCGTTGATACCGCTCGGCCTGTACGAACAGCATTCGGTCGATTTTCTATGCCTCTTCTATGTACCCTCATCCATGCTGGTTTCCTATTTCTTCTCCGACCGACGTAACCTGTTGACGTACTTGTTCTATATCCTGATTGTCATCTTCCTCATGCTCTTGCTGCTCGTTCGTTTATGGACTTTCTGATCGATTACGGGTACATCGGTGTTTTCATTGCCTCTTTTCTGGCGGCCACCGTCCTTCCTTTCAGTTCCGAGGTTGTGCTCACAGGAGTCCTGTTGGGCGGCGCATCGTATCTGCCTTGTATGATTGCGGCGACGATGGGTAATTTTCTCGGCGGAATGACATGCTATTGGACCGGAAAAGCCGGGAAGGTGGAATGGATCAGGAAATACCTTCGGCTCAACATCGACAAATTGCTGAAAGTACAGCAATGGATCAGCGGGAAAGGCTCATGGACAGCTTTTTTCGTGTTCGTACCCGGTATCGGCGATTTTATTGCCGTGGCACTCGGTTTTTTACGTGCCAACGTATGGTGGGTCGCTTTCTGGATGCTACTTGGCAAAGCCCTCCGTTATTGGGTATGGATGGAACTGGTATATAAAGTGCAGGGAGCCGTCTGAAGTCTTATTGCAAAGCGTTAAAACAGGCATATATCCGAATGGGAGACCGGATGACAAGCAAAATATTTCGTCAGTCCTGCAAAAATACGATTTCATTCGCATCATTTTGTATTGAAGAAATAGACTTTGAAGATAAAAGAAATAAACATTATTCAATTGAGGTTTTATTTTATTCAGAAGAATTGATATTTTTGCAATTGCCGGCTTTATGGTCGGGCTGATTATTTCCAAAACATGAATACATTTTTTTTGTTATGAAAAAAAGAATGCTATGTATGGTGGCAATGCTCATGACGGGAATGCTCTCGGCACAGGAGATTACCGGACCATGGAGCGGAAGTATGTCCGTGAGTGGTTTCAAACTGCGCCTTGTGTTTCACATTCAGCGAAGCGAGCAGGGACTTTCTGCTACGCTCGACAGCCCCGATCAGGGTGCGAAAGGTATTCCGTGCGATACGGTTACATTCAACCCTCCTGCGTTGCGTATCGTTATGCGAAGCTTGGGGGCTTCTTATGATGCGGTATTGGCAAACGATACGCTGAAAGGCACCTTCTCGCAGGTGGGGATGAAAATACCGCTTGATATGGTTCGTAACGATATATCCAAAGGTCTGTTCAAACGCCCGCAAGAGTCTCGTCCGCCATTTCCGTATTACACCGAAGAGGTCACGTTTATTAACTCGACCGATAACATCACGCTGGCCGGCACGTTAACGTTGCCTGCGAAAGAAGGGAAGTATCCCGTTGTCGTTCTGATCTCGGGCAGTGGCCCTCAAAACCGTGACGAAGAGTTGATGGGACATAAACCCTTCTTAGTGGTAGCCGATTACCTGACCCGAAACGGTATCGGAGTACTGCGGTATGATGACCGCGGCACGGCGCAGTCCGGCGGCCGTTTCTCTACGGCTACCTCGTCCGATTTTTCCAATGATGCCGAAGCGGCCGTCGAATACCTGAGGACTCGCCACGAGGTAGATTCTCTCCGGATAGGGCTGATCGGCCACAGCGAAGGAGGCATCATCGCTCCGATGGTCGCGGCGAGGAACAAACGTGTGGCGTTTGTGGTGATGCTTGCCGGGGTAGGTGTGCCCGGCCATGAAGTATTGAAAACACAGGTCGAAGATATGGCTAAAGCATCGGGTGTACCGGACAGCGCACGTAAGATAAACAACCGGATTACAGAAAGGATGTATGAATTAATTCTTACATGCAGTGATCAGAAGTATGTATTGGATAGTCTGACTGTTTACATAAGGCAGTCCGAGCAAGTTGTTCAGCCTGAATTTAGTATAGATGTGGATGATTCGCTTTTGAAAGCCACAGCAAGATGGATGCTCTCTCCGTGGATGCAATACTTTCTGCGCTATGATCCCGCCTCGACGCTCCGAAAAGTAACCTGTCCCGTGCTGGCACTCAATGGCACGAAAGATATGCAAGTTGCCGCACAATCCAATTTGTCGGCTATCCGGAAAGCATTGGAGGAGGGAGGAAATACTGATGTTACTGTTCGCGAACTTCCAGGGTTAAATCATCTTTTCCAGGAGTGCACGACCGGAGCCCTCGATGAATATGCTACAATCGAACAAACGTTTGCCCCTTCGGCACTCGAAATCATCGTCGCGTGGATCAAGGAACGGAAATGAAAGAAAAGGGATTGATTTACGGCTGTTTCCTCGCCATACGTATCCGGCAGGAAGAAAAAGCCATGAAGGGAATGTGGAGCTCTACCAATCCCTGATATTGTTTTCGTCGGGAAAATAATTGTATTGATCTAAAAGAGGATAAAGCGTTTTGCCGTAGTGAAGCCGTAGGGATATGGCGTATGTTTTATAACATGGCGTAACGTTGCAGCAGGTCGTTTTTTGGGTAGTAGGGGGATTATCGGTTTTTTTGTGAAAAAATCGGATTGTTTGCAGTAACATTAAAAAAAGAATATCCATGAAAAGTAAATCGCTACTTGTTTTTAGTTTTCTGCTGATGCCCTTATGGCTTTTTGCCCAGCAACGCATAACCGTTTCGGGCGTTGTAACGGAGCAAGCCACGGGTGAGCCCGCTATTGGTGTCAGTATTCTGGTAAAAGGTACGACAAATGGGACCGTGACCGGGATCGACGGTTCGTACACGTTATCCGACGTTCCGGCTCAGGCAACGTTGGTCTTCAGTTATATCGGTATGACGACGGTGGAGCAGGCCGTCAACGGACGCTCACGTATCGATGTGATGATGTCGGAGGATCGGCAGGTATTGGACGAAGTTGTGGTTATCGGTTACGGAAGCGCCAAGAAGCGTGATCTGACCGGGTCGATCGTCAGTATCAAAGCCGCCGAGTTTGCCGATCGTCCGTCGACGAACCCATTGGCTTCCATACAGGGGAAACTTGCGGGAGTGCAGGTGGTCAATGCCGGACATGCCGGACAGGATCCGGAGATTCGTATCCGCGGTACAAACTCGATCAACGGATATGCGCCGTTGTATGTTGTGGATGGACTGTTTTCTGACAACATCAACTATTTGAACCCTGCCGATATCGAGTCGATGGAAGTATTGAAAGACCCTTCATCACTCGCGATTTTTGGTGTTCGCGGCGCCAACGGGGTGATTATCGTGAATACGAAACGCGCCAAATCCGGGCAGACGGTTGTGAACATCAACTCATCGTTCGGATTCAGAAATGTCGCCGACCGGATGTCGATGACCAATGCCGCTCAGTTCCGCGAACTATATGATGAACAGCGAGTCAATCAGGGACTGGGCGCATACGACTATGCGAAATGGAATGCCGATACCGATTGGCAGGACGTGATCTTCCGGCAGGGTTTTATGACGAACCACAATGTAAGCATCACGGGCGCCAGCGAGAAGAACCGTTTCTACTTAGGCCTCGGCTACACATCGGAGGAAGGCAATATTCTGCATGAAAAGTACTCGAAGGTAACGGCTAACCTGAACAGCGATTATCAGGTGACTGATTTTTTGCGCTTCGGATTTCAGGTAAACGGTTCGCGTACATGGCCGTCCGATGCCAAAGGCGTATCGGGAGCCATCCGGGCCGCACCGATTGCTCCGGTCTATCATGAGAAAACCGGCCTGCTGCATACGCTCCCTGATTTTCAGCGGGCACAGGTGTGGAACCCGATGATCGACGTGGAAACGCGAGCCGGACATGCGGTCGGCGTAAACAACCGGGTGGCCGGAAATATCTACGGCGAGGTGGATCTTCTGAAAAATCTGAAATTTAAAACTACCTTCTCATTGGATTACGCCGTAGGGGAAGTGCGGAGATTCAGTCCGATTATTTATGTGTACAATCCCGATGTTGCAGGCAAAGAGAATCTGACCGACCGCGAATCGGTATCGCAAAATAAATCGACACGTACCGTCGCACAAAGCGACTATATTCTGACTTACGACTTGTCGTCGGGCGGACACAGCTTGACGGCGATGGCCGGATTAACCACAAATTATACCGAATATTCGCTGCTGGAAAGCGCAAGAGAACAACATCTTAATGATATCATCTTTTCGATTCCCGATAATGACAAGGATAAATGGTGGATTTCCTCGATTGATGCGAAAGCCTCGTCGAACGAAGGTGCACAACACCGCCGTTTTACCATGTCGTACCTGCTTCGGGCGTTATACAGCTATCAGAACAGGTATTTGCTCAACGTGTCGTACCGTCGCGACGGCGCTTCGGTGTTCCGTTCGGTAGGCAACACGTGGGAGAACTTCTATTCGCTCGGTGCAGGCTGGGTCGTTTCGGAAGAGGCGTTCATGAAAAATCAGTCGATGATCGATTACCTGAAGTTGAAAGGCTCGTGGGGAGTGTTGGGAAGCCAGAATACCGGAGGATTCCATTATCCTACATATCCTCGACTGGAGAACTCGGGCAGCGCTGTTTTCGGCGACAACATCATCGCGGGCTATTCGTTGAAGTATCTGCCCCGTAATCTGTCGTGGGAGAAAACGCACGCATGGGAGGCCGGTCTCGAGATTGCTTTCTTCGGGAATCGGCTTCGTATTGAGCCGGTGTATTATAACAAGGTAACGAAAGATATTATTGTTTTGTTATCGGGTTTCTCGGGGGCGAAAAATTCGCTCGAAAATCTCGGAGAGATCCGTAACCGGGGCATGGAGCTTTCAGCTTCGTGGTCGGATAAGATCGGGGAAAGCGGGCTGAAGTACACCGTATCAGGTAACCTGACGACAATCGACAATCAGGTGCTTTCGCTCGGACGTGGCCCCGAGGATGCCATCTTTGAAGGACCGAAAGGCATCTCGCGTTCGATGGAAGGGTATCCTGTGGCACACTTCTACGGTTATCAGGTTATCGGCGTATACCAGAACAAAGAAGACGTGAAGCGTTACTACCCGAATAAAGTCGGCAGTCCGGCACCCGGCGACCTGAAATTTAAGGATGTGAACGGCGATGGCGTGATCACGCAGGACGACCGTACGATGATCGGTAATCCGACACCCGACCTTACCTACGGTTTCAACGTCAACCTCGAATATCGAAACTTCGATCTGGGCGTCGACATGATGGGAGTCTATGGCAACGAAATCTACCGGACCTGGGATGACCCGACGTATGCTCAGTTAAACTACCTTACCTCGCGGATGAACCGCTGGCACGGTGAAGGTACGTCCAACTGGGAGCCGATTCTGAACCCGTCGCGGGCGTTGAATCTGCTAAATTCGAACTATTTCATCGAAGACGGCAGTTTCTTCCGCATACGTAACGTTCAGCTCGGATACAAACTCCATCCGGCACTGTTGAGCAAGCTGCATCTGAAGTCGCTGCGACTGTATGCGAATATTCAGAACCTGAAAACATGGCGACGTAACACGGGATACACGCCCGAGATGAAAGGCTCGGCCTTGGAATCGGGTATCGACAGAGGAACGTATCCCATGCCGGTGATTTATACTTTCGGATTTAACTTAACTTTCTAAATACATCGATTATGAATCATTCTATCAGAAATATCATAGGAATACTCGCAACAGGCCTTGCGATGCTGACGGGCGGATGCACCGACCTGTTAGATCAGCGTCCGCAGGGAGAGTGGATACAGGGCGATGAAAGCGGTGGCGGATCATTTCAGTCCGATGTCTTTACCTTGTACGCCAAGATGCGCGGGTTTAGCGTAACAAGCGGAACAACGGCACTGGCAGTGCATTGCTTCCGTTCCGAAGATGCCGAAAAAGGCAGTACGGCCTCCGACGGCGCGGCACACGGCAAGATGTTCGACGACTTTGAATACATTGCAACAAACGGACTGATTGCCGGCTACTGGACCGGGAACTACGAGCTGATTATCTTAGCCAATAAAGTCATTGCCGACATCGAGCAGAGCGAGAAGGAAAAAGGTTCCCTATCGGATGGTGACCGCATCAACAAGTCGGAAGCGCATTTCTTCCGTGCCTTCGCTTTCTTCAATCTGGTGCGTGCGTTCGGCGACGTGCCCAAAATTGATTTCAAAGTGAACAAGGCCGAAGAGGCGAATATTCCGAAGTCTCCCGCGGCAGATATCTACACTTTGATCGACGCCGACCTGACCGCCGCCGAAGCGCATCTGCCCAAGACGTGGCCGGCCGTATACACCGGTCGTCTGACCTGGGGCGCCGCACGGTCACTGCATGCAAGGACCTACATGCAACGCAATGATTGGACGAATATGTATGCGGCATCCACGGAAGTAATCAAGTCCGGCCTGTATAACCTGAATACGCCATACGACAAGATCTTCCGTGAATCGGGTGAGAACAGCAGCGAATCCGTCTTTGAGCTGCAATGTACGGCGACTCCATCACAACCGGGTTCGAACGACATCGGTAGCCAGTTTGCACAGGTGCAGGGCGTGCGTGGCTCCGGCGAATGGAATCTCGGCTGGGGTTGGCATACGCCGACTCAGTTGTTGGCTGATGCGTTTGAAAAAGGCGATCCGCGCAAGGACGAGACGTTGCTCTACTTCGTCAAGACAGGCGAAGACGCGAATACGATTGAGCCTAACAAACCGTGGGGCGAGCGGCCTGTTGCCAATGCTTCCGTCGTCAATAAATACTATAATAAGAAAGCATACACCGATCCTACGCTGCGTGCCACTTACACAAAGAGTGGCCACTGGTATAACATCCGCCTGATTCGCTATGCCGACGTCATACTTATGGCGGCCGAAGCGGCCAATGAGACGGGCAAAACAGGCGAAGCGATGGAATACCTCGAAATGGTACGCGCTCGTGCCCGGGGAAGCAATGCTGCTGTTCTGCCGAAAGTAACGACAACCGATCCGGCCGAGATGCGCAAAGCCATCCGTCACGAACGCCGGGTGGAGCTGGGCATGGAGTTCGACCGTTTCTACGACCTTGTGCGCTGGGGCATCGCCCGCGAAGTGTTGCATGCGGCCGGCAAAACGAATTATCAGGACAAGCATGCGTTACTGCCTTTGCCGCAGACGGAAGTCGACAAGTCGAATGGCGTACTCAAACAGAATCCGAATTACTAACCGATTAAAACAAGACCTTATGAAAAAGACAATGTATATGGGAATCGCGTTGGCCGGTTTGTTGCTGACGTCGTGTTTTCAGGACTTGGGGCAAGACCCGCCGTTCGACTATCCGCAGCAGCCGACACCTCCGCCGCTCGGTGCCGACGGACAAATCTTCTACCTGTCGTTCGACAAGGATTTTGAAGAATACCAAAGTCTTTCTGAGGCTTTACCGACAGGAACACCCTCACTGACCGACGGAAAAAAAGGTAAAGCATATACAGGGGCCAAAGACAGCTATCTTACGTTTGACGTGGCCAATCTGGCCGCGCCGTTAGGATCGTCGATGACGTTTGCGTTCTGGTACAAGCTCAATCCTGTGCCCGACCGTGCCGGTCTGCTCGTGCTTGCTCCCAAGACGGAAGGTAAACCTGCCGACAAACAAAATAACCGCAAAGCCGGCTTCCGTATCTTCCGCGAAAAAGCGGGTGCGAAGCAGCGCATCAAGGCCAATGTGGGCAACGGAACGGCCGATAGCTGGTTAGACGGTGGCGCTAAGGCCGACCTTGATCCGGAGACGAACGCATGGAAATACGTTGCGCTGGTGCTGACCGAAGGGAAGGCTTTCCTTTACCTTGACGGTGAAGAGGTGGCCGCCACAAACCTGACCCGCATCAGCTGGGACGGCTGCGATCTGATGTCTATCGGTTCGGGGTCACCGCGCTTCAACGAGTGGAACCACCTCTCCGATCACAGCCTGATCGACGAGCTGCGTATCTACAACAAAGCATTGAGTGCTTCCGAAATCAAACAGTTAATGAATAAATAACGCACACTATGAAACAACGAATCTGCATCTTGCTGTTAGGCTGTGTTTGCAGCATGCAGTGGATTTCCGCTCAGAAGAAATTCCCTCAGTATGAGAGCGACGTGTATGTATCGAAGAGCGGCGACTCGCTGCTTTATCGCAGTCTGAAACCTGAAAACGTAGCCGAAGGTAAAACGTATCCGTTAGTGCTCTTTCTGCATGGAGCGGGCGAACGCGGCTCGGACAATGAGAAACAACTGTTTCACGGAGGCATGCTTTTTACCAATCCCGTTAACCGAACACAATACCCCGCCTTCGTATTGTTCCCTCAATGTCCGGAAGATCGCTACTGGCCTACGCCGCTACGTCCCGACGGTTTCAAAGACGGCAATCCTTTTCCGATTGACACTGAAATCTCACGACCGCTCGCATTGGTGAAGGAGCTGCTTGACCGGACGATGGCCGAATACCCTGTCGATCCCCGTCGCGTGTATGTGATGGGGCTGTCGATGGGCGGCATGGGTACGTTCGATCTTGTCTGCCGTTACCCTGATCTCTTTGCTGCCGCGATCCCCATCTGCGGAGGCATACATACCGGGCGATTAGAGAAACTTGTGACATCGACAAAATTCCGTATCTACCACGGAGATTCCGATTCGGTCGTGCCGGTAGAGTTTTCGCGCGAGGCTTATCTGGCGTTAAAGAAGGCTGGCATCGAGGCGGAATACATTGAGTTTCCCGGCGTTGATCACGGCAGTTGGTACCCGGCGTTCAGCCAGCCCGATTACTTCTCGTGGCTGTTCGGACAGCGCAAACCGGACGGAGGAGGCTTATGAGAGCAATAGCCGCAGCTTTCCTGTGCCTCTGCCTGACAGTCGGATGCGATAAAAAATCGGAGAAAGAGACACTCCCGGCCGAGCAACGTCTGCTGACATTTGCCGACGACGACGCGTTCCTCGATTATATTCAGCGAACGCACTTGAATTATATGTGGGACGGAGCCGAGCCGACA
This sequence comes from Tannerella forsythia, assembly GCF_001006485.1. Lineage (GTDB taxonomy): Bacteria > Bacteroidota > Bacteroidia > Bacteroidales > Tannerellaceae > Tannerella > Tannerella forsythia. The sequence goes on along the minus strand of NZ_JUET01000093.1, from coordinate 19,945 downwards.
TCGGGCTTGGCTCCCGAACGCATTCATATAGACGGCGTTTATCCGCAGAACGATGCCGACGTCGTGACTACGGGCGGTAGCGGCTTCGGCCTGGCAGGGCTGTTAGTCGCCGTTGAGCGGGGATTTATCCCGCGCGATACGTGTGTCGGGCGGCTTCACCGTATCGTCGATTATCTGGCGCGTGCCGACCGGTTTCACGGTGTCTGGCCGCACTGGATCTACGGAAAGACCGGAAAAGTAAAGCCGTTCAGCTCGAAAGATGACGGGGGCGACCTTGTCGAAAGCGCTTTTCTGATGGAGGGCCTCTTGTGCATACGTGAATATTTCAAGGAAGGGAATGCGTCGGAACGTGCATTGGCGCAGAAGATCGATACACTTTGGCATGCGATGGAGTGGGACTGGTATCTGAACGGTAAGGATGTGCTGTACTGGCACTGGAGTCCCACACACGAATGGCAGATGAACTTCCCGCTCGAAGGGTATAACGAGTGCCTGATCACATATATTCTTGCGGCTTCGTCGCCCACACATCCCATTCCGGCTTCGGCTTACCACAACGGATGGGCACGTGGCGGAGGTATTCGCAGCGAGTCCGTTGCTTACGGGCTACCGTTGCGGGTCAAACATAACGGTGCCGAAGGCTACGGAGGACCTCTCTTCTGGGCACATTACTCTTACATCGGCTTGAACCCGACAGGACTGAAAGACCGGTATGCCGATTATGGCGAGGTGAACCGTAATCAGGCGCTGATCAACTATGCCTACTGCGTGCAGAACCCGCAAGGGCATAAAGGATACGGCGAGAACTGCTGGGGACTGACGGCCAGCTACACGGTTAATGGCTACACGGCGCACAGACCGATGCAGACCGATCCGGGAGTCATCACCCCTACGGCGGCGCTGTCGAGCTTCCCCTATACCCCCGACGAATCGATGAAGGCTCTGCGTCATTTCTATTTTACTCTTGGAGACAGTATCTGGGGGGCGTATGGCTTTTACGATGCCTTCAGCATCGGGCACGGCTGGTATCCGAAACGCTATTTGGCCATCGATCAGCTGACCATTGCTCCGATGATCGAAAATCATCGTACGGGACTGCTCTGGCGTTTATTTATGAACGCCCCCGAAATACGCGAAGGACTGAAGAAGTTGGGCTTTGAAGTTGCTGTTTGAAACCGAAGAGCGAGCCGCTATAAGGAGAAAATACCTGTAATAACGGTGGATAAAAGGAAGTAACATATTTGATTTATTTTTACCCGAAAGCAATAAAAAAAGAAAAAGGAAAAGTACTATCCTTTCCTTTCTCTTTTTTTATGATTGACGATGCCATCCTTAAGATCACAACATCAGGTGATAATACAACGAATCAGGTCACTTAGGAAGTTGTGGTTCGGATACTTTTGATGGTCGAATACACTTCGGAATATTCGGGCTCACGCACTTCTCTGACTTCACTCATCCCTCTGAAATCGGAAGAAGAAAAATATTTCATCAGTTGCAAATAAAAGACTTTTCCTGTCGCATCTTCGTGAATATAGAGTTGCAGGGGCTGATTGTTCGCTTCCGCCGCATCAGCAAGACCTTTGAAATCACCGGCCTCGAACATCTGCAAAAGTGCTTCTTCGCTCACAGCCGAAGAATCGAATTTCTTCACAGCGCTCTTTACAATCTTGCCACCACTCTGCTTGTTGTAGTATGCTTCGCCACCGAAATAAGCCACAAAACCAAAATATAACAGCCCGATTACACCAATCACACGAATCAGGGAAGAGGAAAGCGGAAGAATGGAAGGGAAGATGATCAGCAACAAACAGATGGCTGCCAATACATAGTAGACAATCTTCTTTGTCCCGTTTGTTCTTTTTTCAATGTCACTGTTTGCCTCATAATATGCATAGAGGTTCACCGGATAATCTTTTTTTTCTGTTTCCATATTTTCTTTTTTTAAGTGTTGATTTATCTATTGTCTCATTGCTGTCGTACCTTCCTCATGAATTCCCTCTTAGAATTTTTTCGCAAAGGTACATTTTTTATGTGAGTTCGGGATAAAAATTCTTATAAACCCGGATTACGCAATAGAAGAAATAAGAATGAATTTAATTCAGGCCTTCAGCCCTCCGAACAAGGTCCGGATGTCGATACCCCACCCTTGCGGGATGGGGCTGAAATAATTCGGGCTTTCAGCCCTTTCGGACAATAGTTAATGGTTATGCGCGGTACACGCCGAATCATGTACCCGGCAAATAACCATTGACAATTAACAATTGAAAAACAGCCCTGAAAGGGCGAGATAATTCAGCCCAATGCGAAGCGTTGGGGAAAAAGCAATATCCCCGTTGGGAGGGCTGTAAGCCTGACGTAACCATTGTCGTACATTCGCACATCCATTATTAATGGTAAACGCCAAACAGGGTATCGCGTAATTTGGGATAAAAGTTGGTAATCATGCGATTTTTTATTCTTAGGAAAGAATGAGTTAAAGAGGCCGCTTATAGGATTGTCAAGGATAAAATGACCGAACTGTTTTGCATGTTCGATGAGGTTAGCGAGATTCACGTAACCGAGTGGGAGGAAAACCTCGTTTTTTTCGTACTCGGTTTGCATGAAAAGAAGTGATAGCAAAACAAGCAGGCACGGATTCCACAGATCAACACGGCTATTCATCATCCGCGAAAATATGTGTAACCCGTGCCTGAAGGAAAGCTTACAAAAGTGTTTTAATGTGCTTTCTCAAAACAGACAATGTCCGGTTTTTATTTCTCGGCGTGTGCTCCGCCGGTTGTCGGCCAGTAGATGTTCTGATAAAGATTACTTGTTTCTATTTTCTTATCCGGAGAAGCCAAGCGTAAATCTTCGTTCCCGATGGGATAGAGATAGTATGCCTCGTGCCAGTTATACCCGTCGCGCAGTTCGTTGGTACTTTGCATGCTCCGACTGTAAGGGCGCAGATAGATACTCAGGTCCTTGCTTGAGACGATGGCTTCGGCCGATCCGTCGGCTTTCAAGTCGCCGTATTTTTTATAGGTTTCGGTCCAGAAGTTGACACCTTCGGGAATCCATTTGGTCGTAATCATGCGATCGAAGGCACGCCAGCGTATCAGGTCAGGAAAGCGTTGTCCTTCGCTGAAGAGTTCGGCCATGCGTTCACGACGGATATTGTAGAGGGTTTTGTCTATCATTGCCGTACCTGAATAGACTGCGAAGTCGTTTTCTTTCGTCAAGTCAGTAGCTGCAATCGTGGCATCGATATCCGTACTTACCCCTGCGCGTGCACGCAACTTCTGCCAATAACCTTTGGCAGTGGCATCCAAACTTTTGTTCAGTTCATAGGAAGCCTCCATATAGTTCAGGAGTGCTTCGGCAGAACGGAAGATAGGACAGGCGTTGGTACCCCGGCGTTCGTCGTTTTCCGTCTGGTTATAGTCGTAAGTGTAATACTTGCGCGGCTGATAGCCGGTGATGGCACGTTTTTCGCTTACACTTGTAGTAATGTCAGGTTTGGTAAAGGCAGTACCGGCAGTAGGGGCTTTCGGATCGGAATCGAGCATGTTGCTTTCTCCCCATACGAAGAGTTGCAGGCGTTCGTCGCGTCCGGCCTTGGCATCGTCTATCGACACGTCACCCTTGTACGTATCGTCCGCATAGATGGGAAGCCCCTTCTTGGTCAGGAAAGTCTCGACAAAGACGCGGGTATAACCGTCGGCACATCCTATCTTGACGCGATGTGGGACATCGTTCTTGATGTTTTGCGCCGAGCTGTACTCTTTCCACAGCAATACCTCAGGCACGTTTGCCAGCGATGGTTGGCTGTACATCTCGAAATAGCCGTTCCATCCGTAAACGGTTCCGTTTGCGGGATTCATGGTGTGAGTATTCTCCGTCAGTTCTGCTTTGTCGGCCACTTGCTTGGCTGCGTTCATCGCTTCGGTCAGGAAAAAGCGTATTTCGGCATCGATATCGAAAGACTTTCCGCTGTTGTACGCCATCTTGGCTCCCGGCCAGTTGGCATCGCCCGGCACGCGTCCCGAGCCTTTGTGGTATTTTTCGAATGTTCCTTCAAAAAGAGCCACTCTCGACTTGAACAGCAGGGCTGTCTCTTTATTAATGCGCTGTCCTTTGAATTTTCCACGGTCGGCAAGGAAACCGATGGCTTTGTCCAGATCTGCAAGGATAAAACGTGCCACTTCATTGCGCGGCGCCCGCTTGCTGGCTTCTATGATGGCCGCATCATTATCTTCCAAAACAGTGGTAACGATAGGCAGGTCGCCGAATCTGGCCATCGTATTGAAGTAATTGACGGCTCTCAGGAAATAGGCCTCACCGATATAGTTGCGAATAAGAACGTCGTCACCGCTGATTTTCTTAGCCTCATAAGCCGGAATGACCCTCTCGAGGAAGTAGTTGCAGATACGGAAGTTTCCATAGTAGCCTTGCAGGCTCTTTCCGGCAGGCACTTCCCAGTGTCCATTGGAGAAAAGTCTCGTATTTCCGTTCACATCCTGCACAAAGATGTCGGTATTCCGGTCGGAGCGTGCCAGACCGTCATTCCATACATTCACATCGTGATACATGCCGCCGTTGAAAGGCAACTGTAAAAAACCGTCGTAGTAGCTGTTCAGGTATGAAGCCAGCTGGTCAGCGTTGTTGTAGTAGGATTCGGGCGTAATCTGGCTCACCGGATCCAGGTCCAACAGATCGTTGCACGAGGTGGAGACCATGGAAACGGTTCCCAGTATCGTGCACAGACTTAGATATTTTATATTGATTTTCATACGTTTTTTTTTCTTTAGATGATTAAAAACTGAGGTTTACACCCACTGAAACAGTTCTTTGCAACGGGTAGGTTTTGGCTGCTCCCCAGCCTTCGTCTCCATAACTGCCGAATACTTCCGGGTCGTAGATGCTGGAGAGTCTGGTGAGGGTGAACAGATTGTCGCACGATACATAGATGCGGCAGTTGCTCAGACCGGAGGGATGGAGAACGGACTGCGGCAGCGAGTACCCGAACTGGAGATTCTTGCAACGGATGTAAGAAGCATCCTGCAGGTAGCGCGTCTGTGTAACTTGGTTCTTCCGGATTTCTCCAAAGTAAGGTTTCGGATAATAAGCTCCCGTATTTTCCGGTGTCCAATAGTCCATGTGTTCTTTAAAGGCTGCGCTTTGCCACACATTGCCCACTGCCCCCCAAAAGTAGGGGTCGCCTGAACCGAAATGCCAGTCGCGTTTCAACACACCTTGGAAGAAGATGGAAAAGTCGAAGCCTTTCCATTCGGCATCCAGATTGAGACCGAAGCGATAACGCGGCGTAGAGTTACCGATGCGTTTCAGGTCACCATGATCGTCCAACGTATTGTTTCCGCTGTTTACAATACCTTCGTCGATGATTTTACCACTGGCATCCTTGCGGTCTGCGAGGTTCTTGAACATTACGTCGCCTGCTCCCCAGTTGCTGCCCCAATTGGGTTTGTTCTTTTTCAGCCACTCGGCCATTTCGGCATCGGTTTTGGCAATGCCGACACTTTCGTATCCCCAGATTTCGTTGAGATACTTCCCGTTATAATAACTGTAAATATCTCCTGTTTCATTGGGATATCTCAGAATCTTAGAACGTGCATCGGAAAGATTGAGGCGTGCGCCGTACTTAAAGTCGCGTATCCGGTCGCGCCAGCCTATTTCCAGTTCCCAACCGGTAGTACGCATATCGCAGTTGTTGGTTTTGGGAGCGTTGGTTCCCAATACGGAGCCCAGTCGCGGAGCAGGGCCGATCATATCTTTGGTGGTGCGGCTGTACCAATCGAACGAGCCAGTCAAGCGGTTATTGAACGCAGCCCAATCCAGACCGACGTCCCACGTTTCTACCGTTTCCCAAGTCATACTACTGTTAACGATGCCGGGAATGTAGGCAGTATTGGGTTTTTCACCGTTGATGAGCCATCCGCCACTGGCTGAGGAGATGCTCTGCTGCTGATAGAAAGGATACCAATCCCAAAAGCTGTCATATCTGGAGCTGGTGTTACCCAATTGCCCCCACGAAGTGCGCAGCTTCAGCAGGCTGATGTTGTCGGTCAGTTTTTCAAAGAAGTCTTCGCGAGCAATGTTGTATCCTACGGAGAAGGAGGGGAACCAGGCCCAGCGCTTATCACCCACGAAACGTGAAGAACCGTCGTAGCGGATATTGGCTTCAAGGAGGTATTTACCGTCGTAGTCATAATTCAACCGGCCGAAGTAACCGGCCGTGGCACGGTTCCAATAAGAATCGCCATTTTTCTTATCCTTTTGCGCCTGGCTCAGGTAAGGTTTGTTAGAGGTGGTCAGATCGGTGCCGCTGCCCCACAAGTTGTCCTGATCATAGCGTTCGTAGTTGACACCCAGCAACAGCTTACCGTTATGTTTGCCGAAACTGCGAACGTAGTCGGTGTACATATTGACTGCGTAGTAATTCTGCCGGAAGCGATTGTCGGAAACGGAGGTTGTTGATCCATAGCCGCTATCGCGCATAAACCGCGTATTGTTCACATAGTAATGGTAGACAGGAATGACATTCCGGGTGAATTTTTCGTTTTGGGTGCGCATGGCGCCTTCGGCATAGATGTTCCAGCCTGTGATCGGGTTGAAGGTAAACTTCACCTGCTGGGTGAAGTGATCTTTGTGTTCCTGATAGATACCGCCATCTTCCAGCTCGGCGATTTCCATACCTTCAAACCAATGTCCGTTAGGATCTTTGACGGGGCAGGTAGGCCAACGGCGTGCGATATTGTGGAAGAAGAGCCCCGTAAGGTATTGGGGTTTTTCAAAATCGGTACGCGTCCATTTGATGGAGTATTCCAGTCGTGCCCACTTAGCCAGCTCGGCCGAGAGTTTACTGTTCATGGTGTAGCGGTTCAGCTCGTCGTGTCCGTGGCGGATGAGACCGTTCTGGTTGAGGACACTCCCGCTGACCGACCAGTTGAACTTTTCCGTTCCTCCGCTCAAGCTGAGGTTGTGCTGGGTAGAAGGAACGTTTTTCTTATAAAACTCGCTGAACCAGTCGGTGTTGGCAAATGCGCCGGTATAGTCTTTCCATTTTCCGCTTTTGGGATCGGCTATTGTGCCGTAATATTCGGGTTTGGAGGGGTCTGTGTATTCGCCACGCAGGAATTTTTGTATCCTTTCCATGGTTTCCTTGTTGAACTGATTAGGACCTCCGGCATTAACGGAAGCCCGGTTGAAGTATGAGGCAAAGGAATAAGAGTCTACCATATCGGGCAGTTGGGTGGCGGTGCTGAAGCGCATGTCGCCCGAATAGTTCACCTTCACCTTTCCGGACTTGCCGCTCTTGGTTGTGATGAGGATGACACCGAACGCAGCCCTCGAACCGTAGATAGAAGCCGAAGCGGCATCTTTCAATACGGAGACCGACTCGATGTCGTTCGGATTCAGCGTGTTCATATCGCCTTCGATACCGTCGATCAGAATCAGCGGACTGTCCACAGAGCCATCGCCGATGGTACCCGTACCGCGGATGTTGATACGCATAGCGGTGTTCAGGTCGCCGCCATTGGAGCTGGTAGTCAAATTCAGGCCCGGAATAGCTCCCTGCAGAGCCTGAGATACGTTGGCCACGGGACGTGCTTCGATAGCGTCGGCATTAATCATGCTGACAGCTCCCGTCACGTTGACTTTCTTCTGGGTGCCATACCCTACCACTACCACCTCATCCAGCAGTTTCGTATCACTTTTCATCTCCACGTTAATCGTCGTGCGTCCTTCTATGCGGACATCCTGTGGCTGAAGCCCTACATAGCTGAAAGTCAATATCCCATCGGAAGGCACATTGTTCAACACATAATTCCCGTCCAAATCGGTTATTGTACCTTTCGACGGATCTCCTTTTACTACGACCGTAGCCCCGATAACCGGTTCATGGCCATCATCGGTCACGATGCCTCGCACCGTAATCGTTTGCGCCGAGAGCGAAAACGCCGAGATACACAGAAAGAGTGTAAGCAAGCTTCTCGCTCCAAAAAGTTTTTTTCTTCTCATGCTTTTTTAATTGATTCGTTATACAATTGATGATAGTTCGTCGATTTTAGTTTCAGTTGAAAACTGCAGCGTATGGAAATGATTCGGGAAAACGGGGAGTCTTCGCACGTCGTGAAGCCATACCTTGCGGAGAGGAGAGTCCTCCCCCTCATCCGCACAGCATGCCGCGACGATTTAGCCCGATTAAAAAACAAAGTTGGCAGACCGGCTGCCGGCCGGAAACCATATGAAAAGATGATGAAAATATTAGAAGGGAAAAAAAATGATTCGGAAGAAGTATTATTTAATAAATAAAAGTTTATTAAATACCCCCCCCCCCGTCATTAATATTTATTAAGAAGTTGAAAGCGTTTTGTTTCGCCGGAAAATAACTTCTTGGGATTGACAAGTACAACTCGTTTGTATCGAAATTCATTCTCTTTTTAGTGTGTTGAGGCTGCAAAGATAGAGTAATTTTTTTTAATGCTCCCCGTGGCGTTATATGTTATATAACATTTTTTTTGTGGAGAGTGATGTATGCATGAAGAGGTTGCATGTCGAAACTAATAGGAGAGTGCAAAGAGGAAGCAGAAGAGTACATTCAGACAGAGGTGGGTGTCATATTGCCCATATGAGACACCTTTGCCAAGAAACCGAATGCAAAACCCCACCCCCACGTGCGGTAGTGTGAGAGCCCGGAAAATGAAAATAGGAGGAAAATGAAAAAGGTTTTCCTCCTACTTGATTTTTAGAATTGTTTTTTACTTCCTAAACTGTACGATTTTGATCGTCCAGTCTTTATTCTTTCCATTAGCAGCTGTCACCCGGAACTTACGTTCCTGGCTCCAATTGTCCGGGGTTCCCAGCGGGGCACTTCCTTCAATCGGAGTAATACGTGCAGCAGTAGAAACAGTTACCTGTCCCCATAATTTACCGGCCGACACCTGAGAACGTATCGTTTCATTGAAATCTCCTTTTGCATCAGGAACTGTTACCGTGACCTCAATCGTCGCTTTTGTCTGATCGACCTTGTTCGACGTATCCAATCGTTGCTCTTTCACGACAGGTTCTCCTGTAATCGGGTCTTTGATGTCGCTCGCCCAACGATAATAGAACTGTACGGCGCTGATTTCAGCTTCTTCGTATGCCGGAAGTTCTTCCCAATCGCATGCTATTACAAAGGGTATGCATAAAAGCATTACCAACCATTTACTTACTGTATGTTTCATTTTAGTATCTTTTTTATCAATTCATAATCTGACGAATTATTCCCAGCCCGGATTTTGATCCGCATCCGATATGGCTGAGTTGGCTTGAATAACCGATTTGGTTATTGGGAACAGATAAGAACGGACGTCAAATCTGCGTTGATTGTTTTGCAATTGCACCTGTCCGACATACATTGCTGAACGATCCGTTTTAATTTCGACAAACGTAGCCGGTTGTTTCAACTCATCGATTACGCTTCCCGGTGCTTTACCATCATTCGCTTCGTGACCATACTTACCCCAGCGTAAGAGACTGAAATAAAAGTCGCCTTCCCAGAACAGTTCCACTCGACGTTCGATTTTATAATCTTTCCATGTTTCTGCTGCTGTTGAGGCCTGCGAAGCAGGTAGCCCCCCATGTACCGTTCGGGTCTGATTCAGCACGGTGACAGCTTCCGATACTTTATTTAGTCGGAGCAAAGCTTCCGTTTTGTTCAACAATGCACGTCCGTAACGGAACAATATCTTATGATAGTTCGTATAGACATTGTAAAAAGGACGTGGAGTCATATTGGTATAAATATATTTACGCGTAGCGTAGTTGGTCAACGGTACATGGTCTGCTGCATAGCGTGCAGTAGCCCAGCGGCTCGTATTGCCATGACTGTATGTGGTAATGTCTTCGCCCAGGAACACCGATCCGTCATGAATGATGGATGCATCGAAACGTTTGTCACGATGTTTATACATCAGATCGCTGATATTCGTTCCCGGTGTCTTCACTTCGAAAGCCTTGAAATGTCCTTCTACGAGTTCCGCTTCCTCTTTATGTTCGATTTTCGACAATGCTTCGGCACGGCTCAACGGTTTCGTGTTTTCTGTAAACTGCGAAGCCTCATACCAACGAACAGCTTTTCCGCTTTTCTGATCAACGACCAAATAGTCGTCTACGAGATTTTGGCTCGGAGTATGGTCCAACCAGCATTCAAAGATGTCGGCTTTTTTAAAGAGCGGTCCGCAATTGGTAACTTCTAATTTGCTGTTCAGTACGTTCGAGACGAGGTTAATCATATCGGTGTGCATCATCTGTGTATTGTCTGCACTCCAGTATCGAGCCAGAATGATTTCGGGAGAACTATACGCGCCGTTCTGATTAAACATGTTTTCGTAATTAGGGTCTAACGAAACATGGGAGATGGCATTGACGGCATCGACGGTTTCCTGATAAAGGCTCTTTCCGTTTTGTAACGCAGCTGCGTCATTCGTATAGGCCGCAGCTGTAAGACAAACTTCGGACAGGAATGCGAGTCCGGCATTTTTATTCAAACGTCCGGCGACGACTTTCGTCGGCAAGTTCGGGATGGCTTCACGCAGGTCTTTCAAGATATGACTATAACTTTCCACGATGTCTTTCGTAAGTGGAATGTTAAATTCGTCATTTGTTTTCAGCACCTTGTCCACCCAAATATATCGTCCGCCCTTGCGTGCCAGATCATAATAGATCATCGCTCGCATCATTTTGGCTTCGGCCGTGTAACGTTTCTTATACGTTTCGTCTAATACGGAAGATTCCGCCACTTTTTCGATGATCAGGTTGCAGTTACGAATCGCTCCAAAACGGTCGTTCAATCCCCAACCGTACGTGTTTTCCATCAATCCTCTGGCTTCGTTCGGACAAGAGGTACGGCAGTTGACCATATTATTGGTAAAAGTCTTATCCCAAGTTGCAAAGTTCAGGTAAGGATCACAGGCATGGCCATAATTACTGACAACAAACGCATCGACAGTTCCCTGACTTGTCCATACCGTATTGTCACCATAGCTTTCTTTGGGATACGTATCCAGAAAACTTTCACAGCTTTGCAGTCCGATTACTCCTGTGAAGAGGAGGACTGACATATAATTTTTGTATTTCATTTCTTTATATCTTTAGTTTATTAGTTAAAAACCGATATTTAAACTGACGGTATACACTCTTGAAACTGGATACGTATATCCTGTCCCTTCGCCGGCCTCGGGGTCGAATTCATGTTTTTTGGCCGGGCTGAAAGTAAGAAGATTATATCCGGAAAGGGATAAAACGCACTTGGAGAGCCAAGCTGTTTTCTTCAGCCATTTATGTTTGAAATCATAACCGATTGACATGTTTTTGAGGCGGAGATAATGCGCGTTGACCAACCAAAAGTCGGAGCCGACAAAGTTATTGTTTCCGTTATAACCTGCCGAAGCATGCTGACGGGGATACAGAGCTTCCGTATTGTCCGGTGCCCAGATATCGGTTTGGAATTTGTAGATTACCGGCAGGTAATTACTGTTTCCTCCTTGAAGAATTGAAGCAATGTAGAAGTTATAGTTGCTTGCGCCTTGCCAAAGCATATTCATATAAAAGCCTTTATAGCTCAGATCGGCAGCAAAGCCGAAGTTCGCTCTCGGTTTATTTCCGGCGCCCGAACGTATTTGGTCATCACCGTCTATCTTACCGTCACCATTGAAGTCGTAGTATTTCAAGTCTCCTGCCATCAGATTGACAGAACCGTTGCGTTTCGGTGAATTAAGTACATCTTCGTAGTTACGGTAATACCCCAGATTGCGGTATAGATTGCCTGAATTGGGGCCTACCTGCGTATTCCGTTTGTACGGGTTCTTCAACGATGTTTCCGCTTCGTTGGGGTTTCTGTTCCAACGCTCGTCATATAACGTCATATTGGATGAAAGGCCATAGTACAAGTCACCGATTTTATCTTTCCATTGCAATACGAATTCGAAACCGCGTCGGATGTTTTCACCGTCTGATTTCACAACGGGCAGATTCTTACCCAGCGGAGAGGTATATCCAATGTTCGAAGGAGTAGCCAGATACCCTGTCGTTATTTTGGCAAAGTAATCGACCGAACCGGACAGACGGCTGTTCAACGACGCGAAATCCCAACCGATGTTAAAGTCTTTCGTCGTATACCATGTCATATCCGGACTCACTAAGGACCCTTCGCTGAAGCCGGGCACCCATTGGCTGCCGATGTATGCGCCACGCTGATTCAATCCGTATGAAGTCAGATAAGTATAGCGGTCGGCTACGCCGTCTCCGTTTTGGTCTAAAAAATCCTGACCGATTTCACCATACGAAGTGCGAATTTTAAACAAATTAAAGATTCGGTTCAGGTTCAGGTTTTCCCAGAACCATTCGTCCGAAGCCATCCATGCCAATGAGCCGGAGAAGAATGTTCCCCAACGATTGCCTTTCGGGAAATAGTCGCTACCGTCATGACGGCAATTGAGTTCTACCATGTATTTGGAAGCGTAATCGTATTTAAGACGTCCGATAAAAGCGGCACGGCGTTCGCCGGCGCCTTCGCCTGAACCATTTTCCATCGTGCTGCTTGGCCCGGCTCCCATTTGATCTACGTCGAAGAGATAGTTTTTACGTGATGCTTCCAGATTGTCATAATCACGGCCGCTGGCTTCCATGCCAAGGGTTGTACCGATAGTATGTACTTCGCTGAATGTACGTGCATAGTCGGCAAGGAGCTGCACATTGAAATTGTCGCGGTGATTCGCTTCTTTTTTCAGATTCGGTTTACCCGGAGTCGCGGGTTTACCTTCCCAATCGTACGTCAGAGCACTTTTATTCCATGATTTGTAACGGTCGTTAACGACGCCATAACTTCCGATAGCTTTCATCTTTAATCCGGTAACCCAGGGAAGGCTCCACTCAAGATTCAAATTTGCTCTGACCGTATTTTCCTTCGAAGCATAATATCCGCCATCGCTACTGATATCCACCAACGGGTTATCAGTCGTTCCGCTGTATATTTGTCCGAAGGGATTATATGCTGCTTCCATCGGTCGTTTGTTTTGGATGTGTGACCAGGTGAAGTAGTAACCGCGACCGTCTGTGGTAGCCGGTTCGACGGTATTGACAATATAGGCATCAATTCCGGAAATCACTTTCAGACCAATTGATTTAATATCGGCCTCAATATTCGTTCGGAGGTTGTAGCGTTGCATATTATTAGCATTGGTACGATAGATCGATTCCTGATTATAATAACCCAGACCGGCGTATATCTTCATCGTTTCGGTACCTCCGGTAACTGCAAGATTGTGTCGTGTTTCCGGAGAGAAGGTACGCATGGTCAACTTATGCCAGTCCGTATTCGGATGGCCTTGCGGATCAGTACCGTCTCTAAACAGCTGCAGATCTTTTTCCGTATACTGCGGAGCACGGCCGTCGTATTGCAAGCCGCGGTTTACGTAGAGTGCCGCGGTATAGGAATCGAGTTTTTCGGCTAAATAGGCTGGTTGGCTTAAGGTATAATTGAAATTATAGTCTACATTGATTCTGCCTGCTTTACCTTCTTTCGTTTTAACCAGGATAATGCCATTGGCCGCACGCGCACCGTAGACTGCTGTTGCCGAAGCGTCTTTCAAAACAGACATCTGATCGATGTCTTCGGGGTTCAGGTTTTGAAAGTCGCGTTCTTCACAAATGATTCCGTCGATAACGTATAACGGTCTGCCACCACCACGTATCGAGATTGAGGCTTTGGTGTTGACTCCACCGCCTGATTGCTGTACGATTAACCCCGGCGCACGGCCTGCCAAACTTTGTGTGATGTTAGGCACGGGTACCTTAGCTAGTTCGTCGGCTTTGACTTGCGATACGGCCGAGGTCGTCTTCCGTTTCGACGTTGTACCGTATCCTACGACAACCACTTCGTCCAGCAGTTTCGTATCGCTCTTCATCTCTACATTAATCGTCGTGCGTCCTTCTATGCGGACATCCTGTGGCTGAAGCCCTACATAGCTGAAAGTCAATATCCCATCGGAAGGCACATCGTTCAACACATAATTCCCGTCCAAATCGGTTATTGTACCTTTCGACGGATCTCCTTTTACTACGACCGTAGCCCCGATAACCGGTTCATGGCCATCATCGGTTACGGTACCTCGCACCGTAATCGTTTGCGCCGAGAGCGAAAACGCCGAGATACACAGAAAGAGTGTAAGCAAGCTTCTCGCTCCAAAAAGTTTTTTTCTTCTCATGCTTTTTTAATTGATTCGTTATATAATTGATGATAGTTCGTCGATTTCAGTTTCAGTTGAAAACTGCAGCGTATGGAAATGATTCGGGAAAACGGGGAGTCTTCGCACGTCGTGAAGCCATACCTTGTGGAGAGGAGAGTCCTCCCCCCTCATCCGCACAGCATGCCGCGACGATTTAGCCCGATTAAAAAACAAAGTTGGCAGACCGGCTGCCGGCCGGAAACCATATGAAAAAAAGATGATGAAAATATTAGAAGGGAAAAAGAATGATTCGGAAGAAGTGTTATTTAATAAACAAAAGTTTTTAAATACACCCCCCCCCGTTATTAATATTTATTAAAAAATCAAGGGCGTTTTGTTTCGCCGTAAAATAACTTCTCGGGATCGACAAATACGACTCGTTAAATGTATCGAAATTCATTCTCTTTTTAGTGTGCTAAAGCTACAAAGATAGGGTAAATTTTTTTAATGTCTCCCGTAGTGCGATATGCTATATAACATTTTTTTGTATGTAGAGAGTGATGCATGACCCATGCTTAACCCAAATTATGCGATCCCCTGTTTGGTGTTTACCATTAATAATGGATGTGCAAATGTATGACAATGGTTACGTCAGGCTTACAGCCCTCCCAACGGGGATATTGCTTTTTTCCCCAACGCTCCGCATTGGGCTGAATTATCTCGCCCTTTCAGGGCTGTTTATTAATGGTTAATTGTCAATGGTTAATTGTCATGCCGGGTACATGATTCGGCGTGTAACACGCATAACCATTACCCGAAAGGGCTGAAAGCCCGAATTATTTCAGCCCCATCCCGCAAGGGTGGGGTATCGACATCCGGACCTTGTTCGGAGGGCTGAAGGCCTGAATTAAATTCATTCTTATTTCTTCTATCGCGTAATCCGGGATAAAATAAAAAAAAATCAGACAAGATGAAACTGAGATACAAAATATCAATTTGGGGGACACTTGCACTCGCAGGCTCTCTCCTTTGGGGCGGAAGCCTCTGGCTTTGGCTGGTAGGGATATGTGCAGGGAAATTCCTCATTCGGCTACTCCTTACCATTGCTTTGGCAATCGCCGCATACATTTTGGCTTATGCCCTCATCATTGGGGCAATACTTTGGTTATTCATTTATTAAACAGACAGATATATGAAAAGAAGAAGCAAAACTATCGCACAGCAATGCAAATACTACGAAGTGGACAACATCTTCGAGTATATGGTATCGGTTTTCCAGTACGGAAATATATCCGCCTTTGGGGAACTATACAAGGAACTCAATCGGAAGGACAGAAAGGAGTTTATACTCTATCTCTTTTCAGAAGTTGAACCTATTCATATCCAAGAAATCATTTTAGCAACCATCTAAATATAGGAATTATGGAAACATTCAGTTTTTACCAAGACCGAAAGGTTACTTGCTGGGAACGCACCCGATTTGATATAACAGCCGAGAGTTATGAGGAAGCCGTTGCTCTTGTCAAGTCGTGGCAAGGTGAGGACGTTCTCTGTTTTGAGGACAACGAGAAAGTCATCATTACGGACGGAGAAACATTATATGACACCTCCGAAAGCTTATCCGTAGAGGAAAACGGAGGGAAACCGACTTATCGAGGTCTTTGTGGACAATGGAGAAGACATCATCAATAATACAACCCGATAACATCAAACGGATATGAGAACGGAAACAAGAACATACGAAGTTTATAACCTCCACGAACTGACAAGAGAGGCACAAGCAAAGGCACACAGCCATTGGGCGGAACATTTCGACTATGGTTGGGACGAAGAAAACCGAAAGACATTGCAAGCCTTTGAACAGATATTCAATATCAAGGTGGACAGATGGTCATACGATGATTATTCCTATTGGTATCGTTTCACTTCTCATTACAGAGAGGAAGAAGATAATTTGAAAGGGGTTAGACTTCTGAAATACCTTGTCAATAACTATTGGAACGACTTGTATATACCCAAAACCATTTGGGGACACAATTACAAGACAAAGCGCAAGAGCCGTGTATTCGTCACCAATGATTGTGTTTTGACGGGCTATTATATGGACTATGAGATATTACAGCCTATATACGACTTTCTGAAAGCCCCCGACAACACCACCCTTTACGAACTTATGAACAAGTGCTTGAACGGCTTTTTCAAGGCTTGCAGGGACGATATGAAATACCAACTCAGCGAGGAAGCCTTTGCCGAGAGTTGCGAAGCCAACAACTACGAATTTCTATCCAACGGAACATTATTCAACTGATTAAAATATCAAAGACAATGAAAGGTACAGAACATTTCAAGGACGTTATTCAAAACTATTTGGAAACGAGAGCATCATACGATGAACTCTTTGCGGAGAATTTCCGCAAAGAGAACAAGAACATAGACGAGTGTGTAACCTATATCCTCAACGAGGTGCAGAAAAGCGGTTGTTCGGGATTTCCGGACGATGAAATCTACTCTATGGCAGTGTATTACTATGATGAGGACGACATAGAAGTAGGCAAGCCCAATTCCTGCAAGGTGGTGGTGAACCACACCATCGAACTCACGGAGGAGGAGAAAGCGGAAGCCAGACAGAGAGCCGTAGAGCAGTACCAACGTGAAGAACTCTCCAAAATAAAGAGCCGTAACGCAAAACAACGAAAGGAAAATGGAAGCAATGGATTTGAACGAAGCACGCATCTATGTAGGCACTTATGCCAAGTACAATAACAAACGATTGAGGTCAATCTGGACACGCTTAAAGTGATGCAAAGTCGTGGCGTATGCAATCAAAACACAGAATATCACGACCAAATCGTGAACCTTGTCAATGCCAACAAACGGCTAATCCGTCAGCGAATGAGACAAAACAGCATAAAGTATAAACCATAAAACTATCACAGCAATGAAAGTAGAAATAGAAAGCATCGTATGCAACTGGGCGGAGGAAATACCCCATATCCTTGTAAGGGTAATCAATGCCATTTCCTTATCTACCAATGAAAAGGAACTGAGGGCAGCCGTCAAGCGGATAGCCGAAGAAACGGAACTTGACAAGTTCTTTACCTATGGTTACGGCACACATCATTTTTGGTTTACCCACCGCAGGTTATCGAATGGCGAGCCGATGGAACGCAGATTACTAATTGCTGAATTTTGAGAATATGAAGAAGAAAGTTTACAGAGTACGAACGCAGTACATTTTCGAGGGAGTTTTTGAGGTGCTTGCCGAGAGCAGAGAAGAAGCACGGCAAAAGGTAATTCAAGATTGCGGAATGGTAATGGGTGGAAACATTCACAGCACCCTTCCTGATGAGGAAATCAATTGGGCTTTCTCCATGCACCCCGAAGTAAGGACGGGACGAATAACCGTTCAAGAAGAACGGACGGAGTAAAGCGGTCGGCAGATTTGCCGACCGCTCCTTTCTTTCGTGAGCTTTAGGCGGACAAAGAAAGGAGCAAAGAAACCCCGATGAAAAACACCTCGTTACTTTTGACGGTGAGTTGAGACGGCTCAAAAGTAACAAAAAGCCCCAATTAGCATAGTATAAGTTACCTCGCACAGCATACCCATGACATAAAACTCCTTTCTTTGCAAGTTTCAAGTAATCCTTGCCTTCGTCTGATTCCTCGCACAATAGTGTAAATTTAACCCAATCCAAATCATCCCCCCAATCTATATCAGGCTCGTCTTTAATGAGAGAATACATTGTATTCGCATTTGTCATTACCAATCAATTTTGAGGAAAATAGATTAGTGACAGTGTTTGTAAGTTATTTTATTTCAATGGATTACATATTAAACGGTAGAAAAGTGAAATCATTGAATCTGATTGGAGTTAAATTGGCGAATATTTAACATATTTAACTTTCATTGACGTAATGCGAATTCAACAAGCAAGTGCAAATTTACGACAAGTAATTGAAAAACTCCTCAAATGGAGTTGAAAACATAGAATTCTTTTTTGGTCTCGTATTGATTTTTCGCTGTTATTTCATCTATATCTCCGTCCTTTAGTTGTTTCATTGCTGCATCATGCCACGCGCCCCTTCATAAGAGCAACTCTCAGCACCTACTTTCTGTGCTTCTTTCAGAGCTGTTTCCAAATCCGATTCTAAGAGATCACATATTCCAAACATTACTTTGTCTTTGAACAAATTATTAATCAAAGCAGCCGCTGTCCAGTCGCCCGCACCAGCGGTATCCACCACTTTCTCATTAACAACGGGGTCTAGGTGCTTCCAACCAAAATCCAAGCGGTAGCTCAATCCCTTTGCCCCCTGCGTCTGGATAAACAGCTTATCCTTATAGTCTATAAACTGGTCAATGTCTTTTATCCTCTGTTCCGAGAATTTGACTATATCAGACACCTCAACACATTTGTGGAACAGGCTGACATTACCTCCTCTGCTGGAAGGCTCAAAGAATATCATTGAACCCTTTTCCTTGAATGTGGTGGCTAGCTTCAAGATGGCGGGTGAAACCCTGTCAAAGAAGAATACCTTTGGCACAAAGTCTATCCTCTCAATCACCTCATTCGCCTGTTTCAGCGTCAGCGACTTGAAGTCCAGATAGAACCGCCCGATATTGTTGCGCGATTCAAACTTGTGCGTGGGAACACCGTCCTTGTTAATGAAGTTATGCTGCACTATCACCGGAGTCTTACCGTCTTGGGTAGAGACAAAATCAGTGTGTACACGATGCTTTTTCATGTCATCCAACACTCTTACTCCGTCTTTCGTACCGTCCAAACGGGCTATGGGATAGGCATCCCACCCCATGTGGGAGAGAATCATCATCACATTACCGCATGTGCCACCCACGTAATAGGATAAGGGAACTCTTTGCCCGTCCCAAATCAACACATCCAGACTTATCAGGCCTGCACCAACTATGATATTATTTGTTTCAAGTTCCATGTTTCAAGTATCAAGTTTCAAGCTTCAGGATTAAGCCTCTCCACCAACTTCGATTTCACCTTTTCCCACGCCACCTGAGGGTCATACTCCACCTGTGGCCCAAGAATCATTTCCGTATCCGTCAAGAATTCCTCATCCTGTAGCTTTTCGTCCATATTCAGCACAAATTCCTTGTACGTAGGCAGGTGCGATGCCGTGAAGCCCAGATACCGCTCATAGCTTTCCATAACTTTCCCTTTATCCAACTCGGGGTGCATTGACAGTATCTTCCACAGGTCAAACAAATCACGTCCTTTTCTCCGCTGATACACAGCCCGCAGCTTCGTCCCTGTCAGCTCCACCAACTCATACGTCAGCACCTCGCAAGCACCCTTGAACCACGAACTATCCACCGCAAAAGGTACTCTTACCATTGGAAAAACACAGAAATGTTCCTTGCAGTTAATCTCCACCTTCAAGTGAATCTCGCCCGCATCCATATCCGTCGGTTGCACCTTGAACACCAGCGTATTGTTATGCTTCTTCTGCTTTATCACCGGCTCGCCCAGCCAAGCTAACGCATCCCTTAGATGGTCTATCGTTTCTTTGATGGGTTCTGCCTGCACTTGCACCAGGTCAATGTCCTCCGAGTATTTATCACAACTTGCGATAAGTTTTCTTATCGCAAGTAAAATATTATCCAAAGTACGACTTTTGCACGACTGATTATTAATTGCTTATCAGGGATACTTTTTGCCATCACTTTGGATAATATTACTACCGTCCTAAGTTTTTTAACC
>NZ_JUET01000092.1 GCF_001006485.1 Tannerella forsythia | reverse complement strand
ACCTGCGAGCGTCGCGACGACGTGCGAAGCGCACGAAGCCTTGATCTTTTCGTTACTTTTGGATCAAGCCAAAAGTAACGGAAAAGAGATTCATCGCTTCGCTCTGAATGACAAATTAATGGTTAATGGTTAATTGTTATGCCGGGTACACGCCAAATCATGTATTTAGAAAATAACCATTGATAATTAACCATTGTCGTACATTCGCATGTCCATTACTAACGGTAAATGCCGAACAGTGTATCGCGTAATTTGGGTTTGTAAAAATAATTCATTAAATAATTTGGTTTACAAAATAAACTACATTATTTTTGCGATGTGAATCGATTCAAAAAAAGGAATTATTTAGTAACAAGTAAAAAAAACAGTTATGAAAACATTGAGAATGATTGGACTGTTCGCTGCTTTGGGACTGAGTGTATCTCTTTATGGACAGTCTGCGGATGTAACGGTAGTGGTAAAAGGCGTCAGGGAAGCGAAAGGCAAAGTAATGGTTGCGGCGGGAGATAAAGCGAAACCGCAAGAGATGATCGGAGAAATGGTAGCGGTTACTTCGACAGGCGATGTGGTCTGCGTACTGAAAAACGTACCGGTCGGCAAAACGAATATTTACGTATATCAGGATCTGAATGAGAATTTCCAGCTCGATATGGATGAGCAACATATCCCGATCGAACCGTGCAATACGAAAGAGAAGGTAACGATCAAAGACGGAGAAAACAAGTTCGAGATCAAACTGATCAACGTAAAGGAAATGATGGAAAAACGCTGAACCTCATTGTGTCGAAAAACAGACAGCCATGAAGCGGTTTCTTATTGTATTTATCGCAAGTGTCATCTATGCCGGCTTCGCTTCGGCGCAGGAGCGAAGCGGCAAGGTGACGGATAACAACGGCCGGCCCGTCGAGTTTGCGACGGTTGCCTTGCTGACGGAAGACGGGCAAGCGGCCGTGACGGTCACCGATACGCTCGGACGCTTCTCGCTTACCGCTGTCGGGGGCAAGTACCGGATCAACATCCGGCATCTTGCTTATCAGCCGTTGGAGCAGAGTATTTATCTTTCGGACGCGGCATCGAAGGCAGGCGATTTTTGCCTGAAGGAGCTCGAGACGAACCTGAACGAAGTAACCGTTACGGCTTCAGCGATCACACGCGAGGCCGACCGCTTCGTGATGAGGATGAACAATATGCCGCTGACCCTGAATAAAGACGCGATCGAAGTCTTGCAACTGGCTCCGGGCGTATGGGTCGATGGGAACGGTATTTCCATCAACGGGGCAAGGGGTACCAAAGTCTTTATCAACGAACGCGAATTGAAGATCAAAGGCAAAGAACTGATGGATTATCTGCGTAATTTCCGTTCGGCCGACATTGTGCGCATCGAGATTATCCCTCAGGCCGGAGCGGAATACAGCGCCGATTCGTTCGGCGGAGTGATTAAACTGACACTTCGCAAACAATTGGAGAACGGTATCAGCGGGCATGTGAAAGCCGGCACAGCACAGAGCCAAACGTTGGCCGATTATCAGCCGTCGGCCTCTTTCAACGCCCGTGCCGGACGCTGGACATTCAATACGTTTGTATCGGCGAATATACTGCCTGAAGGAAAAACAAACTCGGTGGAAACGCGTAATTTCCGGACAGGAGACAACCATGATTACTTTTCGGTTTCGGACGTCAATCGCACACTGCATTCGGGGTTGGGGAGGCTGGGTATCGTGTATGAGCCGGACAAACGAAACAGCTTCGGAGTTGAAGCGGAGTATTCGGCCGTAAGCGCCCGCAGTCCGTCGAGCGTCACGACGCGAACGAAGCCCAACGGTATCCTCGTCAACTCCGAAAGCGACTACCGGCAAAAAGAGACAGACCGTACCTGCTCGATGACCTTGAACTATGTGCATGCGCTCGATACGCTCGGATCAACCTTCAAAGTGATTGCCGACTGCACAAACAAACATGTGGAGGGTGACAACGACTATCATACCTCGTTTATCCGGAACGGAAAGACATCGGATTCGGTACACCGGAACAACACATCGTCGCATTACAGGATTTATACGGCCGACGGGGTGTTGAGCAAGCAGCTTTCGCCACGTACAAAACTTGTTGCGGGTGTGAAATACACACACAATGATATGTCGAATACGGTACGGTACGAAAGTCTTCTTCCTTCAGGCTGGCATCCGCTTCCGGCGTATCATTATTCACTCGGTTACACGGAACATATCGGAGCGGTCTATGGCACTTTTTCGGCCGAATACAATCGTCTCAGTCTCGTGGCCGGTCTGCGTGGCGAATATACGCATGCGAACGGGCATCATCACCGTATCCGTCAGTCGTACTTCGATCTGTTTCCGAACCTGAACGTAACGTATTCGTTCGATCCGATGCGGACGTTTATGCTGATCGGACAGTATTCACGGAATATCGAACGTCCTAATTTCAGGCGTCTCCATCCGAACCGGATACAATATTCGGAGTATTCGTATTACATCGGCAATCCGGCATTACGTCCTACGTATATCCATAAGATCGGTCTGACGGCCGTTTACCGCTATCGTTATGTGCTTTCGATCGGCGCCAACCTGCACCGCGATCTGGTGAGGGAAGTGCGGAAGACGGAGATGTCCGACCCGAACGTTACGTACATCATCCCCGAAAATCATCATACGGAAAATCATTATTATGCAGTGCTGAGCGCCCCTTTCCGTCTGACGAGATGGTGGGACATGAATGTTAATCTGGTAGGGGTAAAACAGGATATCCGAGGTACGGAAAGTGACCGCCGTGTGTCGCATTACCTTTATTTCGCTAATCTGACAACGGGCTTCTCGTTGCCGGCGAAGTTTCACCTCGAACTGACCTACAGCGGCACGAGCCGTCTGTATTCGGCCAATTCCGGTATCGAACCTCGCCATCTGTTTCATTTCTCGGTGAAGAGGCAGCTGTTGAATGATCGCCTCACGGCTTCATTAGGCATAAACAATGTGTTTGACCGTAAGATCGTTTATTTCTCGGAGATGAAACACCTGACAACACGAACGGAAGTATATAATCCGCAAGATGCCCGTTACCTCAAGTTCAGTCTGAACTATACGTTCAGCGCAGGAAAGCATTTTAAAAGTCGTACACTTGAGAATGGCTCGGAAGCGGAAAAGAATCGTTTAAAACGAACTTCCGATACAAGATAATTCATGATAAATTCATATTTTTACACTCATTTTTTTACAGCTATGGAAGAAAAAGAATTAAAGGACAAATCGCTCAACGAAAAGGAAAGTCTGGAACTCATCACACGGATGATCCAAAACACACAGCACCGACTGGAGCGCCATACCGGCATGCCGATGTTGATCTGGGGCTATGCCACGACTGTCACAACCTTACTGGTATGGTGGGCAGTAAACTATACTGGCGACTACCGGACACAATTTCTGTGGTTTCTTATTCCGCTCACGGGAGGCATCGGGTTATTCCTTTGGAAGAAAAAGCCCGCAGGAGTCCGTACATACGTAGACCGAGTTGTTGGATATATCTGGTTAGTCTTGGGCCTGACCGGTTTTCTGCTGTCGTGCCTGTCGATATTCAGCGTGATGTGGAAGCTGCCGATTCTGTTTATCATCATATTGATCATGGGTATAGGAACGATCCTGACCGGGTTGGTTGTACAGTTCAGGCCGCTGGTCATCGGAGGCGTGGCGGCGATGGGGATCGGAGTAGCCCATTACCTGTTGCCGGGCTGGGATATAAAGATGCTGACATTTGTGTTAGCCTTTGTCGTCATGATGATTATTCCGGGATATATCTTAAACCATCGAGCTAAAAAAGTATGTTCAAAGAGCTGAATCCGCTATTGCACGGTGAGCTGCGACTGGGTATTATGTCAATCCTGCTCAGTGTCGAAAGTGCGGAATTCAAATATATCCGTGAACAGACCGGAGCTACGGCAGGCAACTTAAGCGTGCAGCTCGATAAGTTATCGCAGGCCGGCTATGTGACGATAGAAAAAGGCTACCGCGGAAAAGTTCCCTGCACAACGTGTCGCATCACAGAGGCCGGGATTACAGCCTTCCGCGAATACGTCGAAGCGTTGAAAACGTATATCAACATCAAGTAAAACACACCGAGGTTACGGTATAAAAAAGAGAAGCCGGAAGTTTTTATCGATATTTTTCGACGAAAAACTTCCGGCTTATTATTATGCTCTACATAGCGCCGTTATTTACCGGCAACTTTCTTGGTGACGGCGCTTTTCTTCTTCGTTTCCGATGATTTTTGAATTGTTTCCAGTTTTTTCTCAAGCCGGTTAATTTCATTCGCCTGATTGCGGATGGTCGTGAGCAACGAGTTCAGCTCCTCGTTTTCGATCGAAGAGGGGAACTCCGCTTCGACACGCAGCATGAAATCGGAAAGTACGTTCATGTAGTTATTGAACGCATCGTACGGATTATCATACGGACTGAACAGGTTATAATGCTTCGTGTTCATGTAATAAAAGTGGTCGCTGCTCTGCAAATAGATCCAATCCTGCTTGATGCGACGATTACCCGACAGGCGCACCCGTTCTCCGATTTCGTTGATCTTCTGGAACGCTTCATGCTGCAATACATTACCTAACCACGAACTGCAGTCTTTTTCTTCATCGACCCATGACATCGGATAGGGAACGGAAACCACATCGACCGGTTT
Source organism: Tannerella forsythia (assembly GCF_001006485.1). GTDB lineage: Bacteria > Bacteroidota > Bacteroidia > Bacteroidales > Tannerellaceae > Tannerella > Tannerella forsythia. The sequence goes on along the minus strand of NZ_JUET01000092.1, from coordinate 73,654 downwards.
CATGTTTTCAAACACTTCGGAGGGCAGTGAGAACGAGAGGTTATTTCTTTCGGCGTACTGCGGTAACGCCTTGAAGAACTCGAAGATTCCCGTATCGGCCGCATGCATGGAGCCCAGTACTTCGTAGTTCATAAAGGCGTTGATCACCTTTTCCGGCTCGGCCGTCGAAGCAATCGCCGAGATATATTTATCGGCTGTCAGCGGGTATTCTTTCCATGTATAATCGTTGAAGCGGAGCGAAAGGTCTTCGCTGAAACGGTCGTTCTTCAGCAGCAATTTCAGCTGCGGGCGAACAGCCGACGCATAAACGTAGTTCGGACTTTTCCATCCCAATACATGCTTGGCTCCTTCGGTCAGCATGCCTTCGAAGCCGAGATTGTAGACAAGTTCGGAGATATCATCCGAATAGATCAGCTCCGTATTCCGGAACACTTTGGGACGAACGCCAAAGAGCGACTGTATTTTCTCCTTATGCATCTTGACTTGTGCCCTGAACTCCTCAGCATCGCCGAGCGAGGAGAGCGAGTGGGCATACGTTTCGGCCAGAAACTCCACACAACCGAGCTGTGCGAGTTCGCGAAAGCTGTCGATCACTTCGGGCGCATAAATTTCCATCTGTTCAAGCGCTGTCCCCGAGATCGAAAAGGCCACTTTAAACTTGCCGCCGCTCTTACGTATCATTTCCATGATGGTACGGTTAGCCGGCAAGTAGCACTTTTCGGAAATCCGACGAAAGATTTCTTCGTTCTGGAAATCGTCATAATAATAATGATTGTTTCCGATGTCGAAAAAACGATACCTTCTCAAACGAAAAGGCTGATGGATTTGAAAGTAAAAGCAAATCGTTTTCATATCTTCTGTTGTTTTAATTTTTTCCATACAAGACCCGATCATAAATCCGGCGCACTTTCTGCCCGGCATATTCCCATTTGATGTTATTAACTTCTTTCAATCCTTCCTCTTTCAAGAAGGCGTGCAGTTTCGGATAAGCGATAAGCCCGTAGATCGCATCGGCCAGCGCTTCGATATCCCAGTAGTCTACCTTGATGGCATAATCAAGTATCTCAGCGCATCCCGACTGTTTCGAGATGATGGAAGGCACACCGCACTGCATTGCCTCGAGCGGCGAGATACCGAACGGCTCCGAAACGGAAGGCATCACGTACACATCACTGGCTTTAAAGATTTCATACACCTGCTTTCCTTTCATGAAACCGGTGAAATGGAAACGGTCGGACAAGTTACGCGATGCGGCCAGACGGATCATCTTATCCATCATATCGCCGCTACCGGCCATGACGAAGCGCACGTTATCCGTCTTTGACAATACGCGTGCCGCGGCTTCGACAAAGTATTCCGGCCCTTTCTGCATGGTGATGCGTCCGAGAAACGTCACGATCTTATCCTTCACTCCGCGCTTGTCGGAGATGGAGAGGATATCGGGGCTGAGAGGCTCCACGGCATTGTGTACCGTTGTGACTTTGGCCGGATCCTGATGATACTTTTCGATCACCGTCCGGCGCGTCAGGTTACTGACCGTAATGATATGGTCGGCATGATCCATGCCGTTCTTCTCGATGCCGTAGACATCGGGGTTGACGTTTCCGCGGCTGCGGTCGTAGTCCGTGGCATGTACGTGAATGACGAGCGGTTTACCGCTGACCGTCTTGGCATGAATACCGGCAGGATACGTCAGCCAGTCATGCGCATGAATCACATCGTACCCTTCGGCACGGGCAATGACTCCCGCTACGATCGAATAATTATTAATCTCCTCCAACAGGTTGTCGGGGTAACGACCGGAAAACTCAAAACATCCCAGATCGTTGACATGCCGGTAACTGAAATCGGCGTAGATATGGTCGCGCAGCTTGAAATATTCCTGCGGATCCATATATTTCGACAGCCGTGCGGCTACCTGATCGTATTGTACCTCCTTCCACACGATAGGGGTATTGCATGCCCCGATAATCTTCAGGAAGCTCTGATCTTCATCGCCCCACGGTTTAGGCATCACGAACGTGATATCCATATCGGATTGCAGCGACATGCCCTTAATCAAACCGAAGCTCGCCGTTCCCAGTCCTCCGAGGATATGCGGCGGAAATTCCCATCCAAACATTAACGCTTTCATATCTTGCAATCTTTTATTTATTCGTCATATTCTTTTAATTTCTCAATCACCGCAAGGATGGATGCGATACTCATCAGGAACGATATGGCTCCACGCCCCGCAAACGGAGGATTACCGTCGAACAGCTCGGAGATCGTTCCGATACAATGCAGTGACATTTCTTCTTCCATACTGATGAGCGTACGCTCGGCGAACGAAACGCCTCCGCGGCCGAACAGGTTCAGGTAGGCCATCAGATACATTCCCGTCAGCCACGGCCATACGGGGCCTTGATGATACGCCAGATCGCGTTCGTACTGCGGCCCGATGTAGTTCGGACGATAGCCTTCGCTTTTGGGACTAAGCGAGCGCAGACCTTTGGGTGTCAACAGTTCTTTCGTTACAATATCGAGCACGCCGCGTTTCTGTACCCGCGTCAGCGGCGAATAGGGACAGGCCAGCGCAATAATCATATTCGGGCGCACGCTCCAGTCCTGATTCGGAGTACTGTCTACGTAGTCGAACAGGTAGTTGTATTGGTTCACGAACGTAGCGGGAAAAGACAACTCTAAGGCCGTGATCAGTCGATCGACCTTGGGCGATACGCTTTCGTCAAGCTCTTTATGAAAACAAAGCGCATTATACCAAAGCGCATTAAATTCGACGATGTATCCCGTGCGCGGCACGACGGGACGTCCGTTGACAACGGAGTTCATCCACGTCACCGGTTTCTGTCGCCCGTCGGAATACAGCAATCCGTTATCGGTAACTTTCAGGTTGGGATGCTTCTGCGCGATGATATAGGCGATGATTTCACCGACCAGCTCGCCATACAGTCGTTTCGCCTCGTCACGTCCTTCTTTCAAGCTGAAACTTTGTACACACCAGACGACCCATAGCAACACATCGGGTTGATCCATTTCATGAATAACCGGATCGGTTTTCCCTTCGCGCATAAATGTACGGAGAGCGGGAATGGCCGTATTCATCAGTTGTTCGTACCGATCCCGTTCGTTGAGATAAAGCGTACAGGCGGCCATCGAGATAAACATGTCGCGCGCACGAACTTTGAACCACGGGTATCCTGCCAGCAGATACACATCTTCGCCCTTCGGATTGTAAAATAACTGATGCGCCGAGTTTTTCAGACAGTTATAAAAATTGGAACGCGGGGTTCGCGCCTCTACTTCTTCATTGAAATAATCGGGGAGACCGGCCAGTTCGTCACGCAACATATCGCCGGCACAGAACACGATCGATTCTCCTTTTTCAATCGACAGCTCAAAATATCCGGGAACAAACAAATCTTCCTTGTACGGATAACCTCGCTCCTGCTCTTTCTGATACTCGATGCCGTGATACCAATACGGTTCATACACAAATTCCGTTTTTTTATTGAACTGCATGAAAAGCTCCGGATAACCGGGATACATACAGGCTTTGATACCGTTCGGCACTTCTTCATACGATTGATTGGCATTACCGTTGACATGTGTGAGCTCCCTGACGCTGCGGAAAGCCATAAACGGGCGAAAACGCAGCAGAGTAGCCGAATGCGCCTCTATCAAGGTATATCTGATCATGATCCGGTTGTGCTTCCGAGAGAAAATGATTTCTTTCGAAAGTACCACACCTCCCACCCGGTAAACCGTGCGCGGCACCGTTTCCATCGTATATTCGCGAATGTATTTGTGACCGTTCGGGCTGAAACTCCCGCCCTCGTACTTGTGCAATCCCAGATTGAATTCGGCACCGTGTTGAATCACTGTCTCGTCGAACGAAGAGAGCAGGACATGATTATCGTCATCCAGCTCCGGCACGGGCATAACGAGCAAACCGTGATATTTCCGCGTGTTGCAGTCAACGATGGTCGTGCAATGATATGCGCCTTTCCGGTTGGTACGTAGCACCTCACGTGATAAGGATTCTTCGAGGTTAATTATTAACGTTTTGTCGAATTTAAGGTAATTCATGTTTTTCTTCTTTTAAACCATTTTTAATCTCACTTATTTTGTTGAACTCTCAAAAATAGATACTATTTCAGACATAAACAATTTTTTTATCGAAAAGTTTGATGACAGGCTGTTTTTTTCAACTTGGCCGAACAGGAAAAAAGAAAGAAGAGAGGCCGCCATATTTCCGATACCAACTTCTTTCCGAAAAAAAAGCCGATTCAACATCTTCCGTCATAGCATATACAGACAACAAATCACCAACGGAGGTGAAGTTGATTTCTGTTTTTGCAAAAAATCTTTATCACAAAATTCGGAATGAATCAATTTCCATTATCGGGGAAACCCGAAAGGAAAAATTAAACGGATTGGGCCATCGGGGAAACCCCGAATATGGAATTGAAATAAAGGTATCGGTCAGGAGAGGTAACACGATACCATTTATGGTTTCGCAGAAGATTTCTCACTGTCGTTGGCACGGATTTCGACGCGCCTGATTTTGCCGCTGATGGTTTTGGGCAGCTCATCAACGAACTCGACGATGCGCGGATATTTATACGGAGCGGTCACCCGTTTTACATGGTTCTGAATTTCCTTCACCAGCTCCTCTCCTGCCCTGTCTTTATATTCTTTCGAGAGCACGATGGTGGCCTTGACTACCTGACCGCGTATTTCGTCCGGTACGCCCGTAATGGCACATTCCACTACCGAAGGGTGCGTCATCAGAGCGCTTTCCACCTCGAACGGCCCGATACGGTAGCCTGAACTCTTAATCACATCGTCCGAGCGCCCCACAAACCAGTAATAACCGTCTTCATCGCGCCATGCCACATCGCCGGTATAGTAAATACCGTCGTGCCATGCTTCGCGTGTACGTTCGGGATCGCGATAGTATGCCTGAAAGAGTCCGACAGGTTTTGCATCGCCTGTTTGAATAACGATTTGCCCCTGTTCGCCATCTTCGGCCTTTGTTCCATCGGGACGAAGCAGATCGATGTCGTATTGCGGATTAGGCAGCCCCATAGAACCGGGCTTCGGTGCTGTCCAAGGAAAAGTACAGATGGTCAGTGTCGTTTCCGTCTGACCGAATCCTTCCATCAGTTTGATACCCGTGAGTTTGTAAAACGTATCGAACACGGCGGGGTTCAATGCTTCGCCGGCGATGGTACAATATTGCAGCGAAGAAAGGTCGTATTTCGTGAGGTCTTCACGAATCAGAAAACGAAAAATGGTGGGTGGTGCACAGAGCGACGTGATTTTATGCCTCTGAATCATCTGTAACATATCGGCGGGTGTAAACTTCTCATGGTCATAAACGAATACGGTTGCTCCGGCAATCCACTGACCGTAGAGTTTACCCCATACGGCTTTTCCCCAGCCTGTATCGGCAATCGTAAGATGTAAGCTGTTTTCGTCCAGATTATGCCAATAGCAGGCCGTCGCGATATGACCGAGCGGGTAGAGAAAATCGTGGGCGACCATCTTCGGCTCGCCCGACGTGCCTGAGGTAAAGTACATCAGCGATATATCATCGTTCGTATTAACCTGCGCAGGACGTATAAACGGTTTCGCCTGCTTGATCCCCCGGCTGAAATCTTCGAAGCCTGAAGGGATTTCCGGTCCCACGGAGACGAGCGTCCGCACAGTCGGCGAATCGGGCATGGCCTCGCGGATATGCGTCAGGATTTCATTTTCGCCGGCACAGACAATCATTTTTATATCAGCCGCATTAGCCCGATACACAATGTCTTTCTTCGTCAACAGATGTGTGGCGGGAATCACCACGGCACCGAGTTTATGAAGGGCAATGATCGAGAACCAGAACTCATAACGGCGTTTAAGGATAAGCATCACCTTATCACCGCGCCCGATACCGAGCGATTGGAAATAAGATGCCGTTTGGTCGCTGTATTGCTTCATGTCGGCAAACGTGAAGTCAAGGTGTTCACCCCGGTCGTTCGTCCAGCACAGAGCTCTCTTCTGCGGAGCCTCGTCTGCCCATGCGTCGACCACATCGTAGCCGTAATTAAAATGTTCCGGGATCGTGATATGAAAATTCTTTTTAAAATCTTCCTGTGACGAAAACGTCGTCTGCGTTACAAAGCGTTCTAACATTTACAATATAGTTTCCCAACTGTTCTAGTTTTCAAAAATAAATTACACAATCACCGCCAGAAATTGGACGATTTCACCGTCAAGCGCCTTCATGCCGTGCGGCAATTCGGAATTGAAATAGATGCTGTCTCCTGCACCGAGAATCAAGTCTTTGCCATTAATTTGCAACAGCATGCGTCCATGGATCACGTAGTTGAACTCCTGTCCGGAATGTGTGTTGAGGTAGATCGGTTCACTCTCCGGCTTGGGATGTACGGTGACCATGAACGGATACGCTCTACGCTTCGAGAAGCCTGCGGCAAGCGACTGGTATTTATATGCTTTCGTACGCTCAACCGATACGCCTTTGCCGTTACGCGTCACGAAATAGGCACTCATCTTCGGTTCATCACCGAACATGAGTGTCGTTAATTCCACACCGCAGGCATGTGCAATACTGTGCAACACGCTGACAGAGATATCCGCTGTCCCGCTTTCGAGACGCAGGTATTCATCAGGTGACATCTTACAGACCTTCGCCATCTCTTCCACCGGAATATCCAATGCATCCCGAAGTCCTTTCAGACGTTCGGCAATTTGTTTGATTTCTTCGTTCATCACACCATGTATTCTACCTGTTTGAAAAGGTCGCCCTTGCGTCTGCGACTGCCGGAAGACCTTGTATGTTTCATCGAGCCTGCAGGGACAAATTCCTGCCCTTCGTCAAAGAGTTCCACCGGAAGGCAATTATTTCTGCCGTGTGCGCTGCGTCGTTTTGGCTGCAGTCGCTTTCTTCGGTGTCGCCTGTTTTTTTGCCGTTGTCGAAGCTGCAGCTGTCGATTTCGCACGCACAGTCTTTTGGGGCGTTGCTTTCTTCGGCTCTTCGACAGCAGTTTCAGCCGTCTCTTCTTTCTTTTCCTGTTTTTCCTCCTGCGGCTCATACTCCGTAATACCGGCTTCCAACAAGAGATTGTACCAAGTCAGCAAACGCTTGATGTCCGTCGGATAGACACGCTCGCGGTCGAAATCGGGAAGTAGTTCGGCCAGATAGGCACGAAGTTCGTCCGGAGAAGCCTTGCTTAACTCAATCGACACTTTTTGGCCGTTCTCTTTCTGTTTCACACTGCTCAGCACTTCGTAGAGCGGCACTTCTTTCTCGTTCGTATAAATCGCAATGTCTCCCAGCGAAATGACTTTATCTCTCGCATATGCCGGAATCCGCTTTTTATCCGTCAGAGATTCAATAATCAACATATTCTTTCCTTGTGAAACCATCTGATACAAACCGGGTTTTCCCGATACCGACAGGATTTTTTTCAGCATAACTCTTTCTTTTTACATTTTTATTATGATGGACAAAGATAATGCAACTCTTCCGAATTCGACAAAAATAAACATATTTTTAGCATACTGTCTTTTTCATCCGATTCCCCCTAATTCAGCCATAAGTGCCTCCATTTGGGGAATCAGAGGTGTGTGCTCATCGTTCAGCACGACTTTATCGGCCAGGGCTTTCTTGCGTTCATCCGGCCATTGATAGCTCATGCGCCGCCGCACATCGGCTTCCGACACACCATCGCGAACCGTGACGCGACTGAGGCGCACCTCTTCCGGTGCATCTACCATAAGCGTCCAATCCACTTTTCTGTTAAAACCCGATTCAAACAGAATGGCAGATTCGAGTCCACAGACCTCCGTTTGCAAACCGGCCTTCCAGCAGTCAAAATCTTTCGACACTTCGGGGTGAATAATGGCATTGACTTGTTCGAGCAGGACCGTGTCGCGAAAGATTCGTTCGGCCATTAATGCACGATTCAGGCCTTCGGAGGTGTAGATGTCTGCACTCAGCAATGCCGTCAGACGCTCTCGAAGAACAGGTGACGAGACCGTCAAACGTTTACTTTCCCTGTCCGCATTATATACGGGCACACCATATGTTTCCAGCAGACGCGAAACGACCGATTTACCGCTCCCGATGCCTCCCGTGATTCCGATTACCGTCATTTCTGCTCCAGAATAAATTCAATCTTTTCCGGAGTCAGTATCGGATTCGACAGCCGTGCGGGCCGTTTTGTCAAACGAATAGGCAATTCGCCGGCCTCACGATGGGTCTCAAACTCATGAAAAGGAATCCGTATCTCAAAGTCCGCCTCAGAAACTTCCTTGAAGCGCGAAAGCGGGAGTTTGAAAAGCAACTCGACCGAAGACGGGAACATGCGCAAGATGTAGTTTCCCGGCACACTGTCGCACTGTATCGGCAGAGCCAGCCGTTTCTCGGTATATTCTTCAACCGGAATGCTTACCTTCACTTCTTCCGGTTCGTAGTGCACTCCTTCGATCGGTTGAAGACCGACGGTAAGTTCTTTCGTTTTGTTGAGATTCTCAACATTCAGAGAGACAGTCTTCACCGTGAGCAGGGTATCCAGCATGGCACGATCAGCATACGCCTCCACCTTCGATGGGGTAATCGTTATCGTATCGGAAATCTGGAAGCCGGGCTCGAGTGAAACCAGTAGATCAAGGACTACCGGCACGTTTTTCTTCAACAAGTCATCGTATTCGATCTGTATGGACGACGGTTCGAAGCTTAGCAGTGAGGTCGACAAGATCAGTTGTTTCGATATACTCGTTTCGATCATGCGACGGGTTACCGTGCCTTTGTGCCCTCCGGCCTTTTGAAGAGCTTTGACATCTATCTCAAGCGGAGCAAACGTCCTAAACCACGAATAATTGATCAGTACTGTTCCACGGTCTCTCACCCTCGCAATAATCTCCTGCGGATTGTCGCCCGTCAAAACTTTACCAGTCGGTACATTTTTATATTTCACCGGGATGACAATCTCTATTTCGTATTCGTCCTGCAAGGTCTGCAGGTACCAGAATCCCAGCGAAAGCAACAGAAAGATCATAAAAGTAAAGACCTCCTGCCATTTCCGTCGACGAATGAGGGTCTTTACTTTTCGAGTCTCGGACTTGAACGAGGGTGATTTTCCAAGTCGCGACATATGATGTTTTTTATTTGGTTTGCTGCTGCACATCTTCCGACGAGGCGAACACCGAATTTTTCTCGATCCGGACCCGCACGCCTTCCGAAATTTCTATCAACATGGACGTCTCGCCCAAATCCTTGATCTTTCCATGAATTCCTCCGGAAGTGATCACCTTATCTCCCACCTTCATCGCTTCACGTGCTTTCTGAATATCTTTCTGGCGTTTCTGCTGCGGACGGATCATCATAAAATAAAAGATCGCCACCAAAGCCACCAATAACAAAATATTTATGTAGCCCGCATTTCCACCTGCAGGCGATGCGCCGGCCGGCGCCTGTAACAATAATACGTTGAACAAATTCATATCTCTTTATACATTAAAAAAATAATTGTTTCGGGCAAAGATAAAGCAAGTCGGACAGAAAAACAAGCAGCGTATCAAAAATCAGGCTTTGAACAACAGTTTCTCCTGGGCCAACTCTTGCACAATCGAATCAAGAATACCATTGATAAACGTTCCGCTCTTCGGCGTACTGTACGCCTTAGCCGCATCGATGTATTCGTTGAGGGTCACATTCACAGGGATATTCGGAAAATGCAGCAACTCGGCCAGGGCCATCTGCATAATATACAAGTCCATGTTCGCCACACGTTCAGACTCCCAGTTTCTCAGATGCCGGTCGATACGCTCGCGATATTCCTCGCCATACAGCAATGTTTTACGGAAGAGTTGAATGGCAAAATCCCGATCTTCCTCATCCTTAAACATCGGCAGCAACTCCTGCCTGCTCCCATGAGCTTCCTCGAAACGTTTGATGGTCTTTATCACAAACGTCTGAATAATCTCGATGTCATCGTTCCAGTAGATACTGATATCTTCGAGTGCATTTTCCAACTCCTCATTCCGGCAAATCAGTTTCCGGAATACGGCGCGCCAGAATTCACGATCGGTTTCATACGAATCGTCCTCACTGTCCTTGTATTCGGCATAAAGCTCGGAATTCAGAATCAGTTCCAGCACCCTTTTCACAAAGTCCGTCTCGTTAACCCATGAGACACCGTGCTCCTTAACGTATGCCTGCAACTTCCCATTGGCTTCGATCTGCCGTGCCAGACGATTATTGACCAGCCGCATGTTCGGATTTAGCTCATCAGAGGTAGGAAGATATTTATGCTTTCGCGTATCCAACTGCCGTTCGTGCAGACGGGTTACCTCGACGATCAGCAACAGGAAATAATAGTATAAATCATACGATCTGCGCAGACTCAAAAAAAGCTCATTTTCAGCCATTTTCAAATCATCACTCCCATTCTGATAGTAAGCAAACACGATTTGCAACACTTTGATGCGGATCAAAACCCTGTTTATCATTGTATGAAAGATCTTCTAAACCTATTTTTAGACCGCAAAGATATACATTCTTTCAATATCTGTTTTCTTTTTTACGACTATAATTAATGAAACAGGCGACAAAGATAATCAATCTCACGCGAGATTTCATCCGTTTCACTGCCGGCGCCCGGTTCAGACCGTCACCTCGCCGATGAGCGAGTATTGCATATAGTCACGCACCTCTTTCGGAGTGAGTCCCTGCCCGAAAAGAAACATCAGCTTGGTGACGGCGCTCTCCGTCGTACTGTCGTAACCGCTCAACACGCCACATTCGAGGAGCGTACGACCTGCCCCGTAACGGTGCATCTCCACACGTCCGCCCGCGCACTGCGTCACATTCACGATCGTAATGCCGCGTTCTACGGCTTCGCGCAACTGCTTGAGAAACCACTCGTCGGTCAGAGCATTGCCGCTTCCAAATGTTTCGAGTACGACGCCTCTCAGGTTCGGGATGTGCAGGACGGATCGAACGACATCTTCCGATATTCCCGGGAAAAGTTTCAGGACCACTACATGCTTATCCATCTCGTAATGCGGTTTGAGTGGTTTAACGAGCTGAGGGTGATAGATCAGGTTCGTCTCGTAGCGGATTGTCACGCCGGCGCGAGCGAGTGCCGGGTAATTGGAGGAATGGAAAGCATTGAAATCGTCGGCATCGATTTTTGTTGTACGATTGCCCCGCATCAACAAGTTCTCAAAAAAGATACAGACTTCGGGCACGACCGGCTTCCCGTTCACCTTCGCAGCAGCGATCTCTACAGCCGTGATTAAATTTTCCTTTCCATCGGTACGCAGCATATTGATGGGTAACTGCGAACCGGTCAGAATAACGGGTTTATTCAGGTTTTCGAGCATAAAACTCAGTGCTGACGCGGTGAATGCCATCGTATCCGTTCCGTGAAGAATCACGAAACCGTCGTATTTATCGTAGTTTTCGACAATCGTCCGCACCATCTTTGCCCACGATTCCGGTCCGATGTCTGACGAATCTAACGGCGGATCGAAAGGAATAAACGATACCGCATGTCCGAGCTTTTTGAGTTCCGGGATATTTTCGCGGATATGGCGGAAATCGAATGCTTCGAGCGAGCCGGTCTCAGAATTCTCTACCATGCCGATGGTTCCTCCCGTATAAATCAACAAAACAGATGCTTTATCAAGTTGTGTCATCATTCAAAAAATTAGATTGCAAAAGTAGAAAAAAACCGGACAAAACATGCTGTTGTTCTGAAATATGATTTATATTTGTCCCCAAACTGCGATTGATCGGCCGAAGCATTGCGGATGTCCGCCGAAAAAGCGCACCGAGGTTGAATAATTTAACTTTATATTACATGACTAATCATTTAGAATGCGTCACCGCACAAAAGAGCCAATGGTACTGGTATTTACTTGTGATATTTATCTGTTTTATGGCAACGAACACCGTTGGAGCCATCTCTCTATTCATTATATTAATAACCCAATGGATACAAAACCCGAAGCCGCTCACCGACATAAACAGCTTTTCGCAAGAAAGTATGATGTCCGGTATCGACTCGAACCTGTATTTAGCTTCTATGGCGTTTTCGTTTGTCGTATTTCTGGCTGTTGCAATATGGATCATCAAAATGTTTCACGGACGGTCATGGACAGAGGTCATTAACGGCACGAAGCGTGTCCGCTGGTCGCGTTTCTTTGTCGGCCTCGCCGTATGGGGCGTTTTGCAGGTTGGGTCGTTTGCGATCAACTATATGACAGACCCCAATAATTTCGAGTTCCGCTTCGAGCCTGTACGGTTTATCTTTCTAACGATCATTACCTTGACGATGATCCCTATTCAGTCTTCGTGCGAAGAATTTGTATTCCGCGGGTATCTGGCGCAAGGCGTCGCTTCATGGACAGGCAGCCGCCTGTGGACGCTCCTGATTCCCTCCGTACTGTTTGCACTCCTGCATTCGGCCAATCCTGAAGTAACCAAATACGGCTTCGGAGTGATGATGGCAAACTATTTTCTTATCGGACTGACATTCGGGCTGATTTCACTGCTCGACGATGGTATCGAACTGGCCATGGGTGCTCATTCAATCAATAATATTCTGGGATCCATGTTGATGACGTATGAAGGATCAGCACTCCGAACCGATGCACTGTTTAAAGCCAAGATCATCAACCCCGGCGAAGATTTGTTCATCGCCGTTATTTCCAGCATCGTGTTTATCGGCATCCTCGCATTCATCTACAAATGGAAATTCGGCATCCTGACACGCCGCGTCCCTCCTCCCTCTCCCGTCCTTTCGTAAAGCCCGATACGGATTACCGTCAAAAGTGAAAAACGAAGAGTGAAGAGTGAAAAGCCCTTCGAGAGTTTAATTGTTGAATTGGTTAGCTGACTGTTAATCCAAAGACTGAGATACTGTCCGCCCTGTTAACGTAAAATTCATTCGATTTTTCGTCCAAAACATTTCAGATTATTTCGAAGAAGAGACGGAATTAGCTTGCTTTTGATAGACCCGCACATAATCGATATAGAAATGGTGAGGAAATAACGCGTCATCAATTCCTTGCTGTCCTCCCCAATTACCTCCGATGGCCAAATTCAGGATAAGGTGAAACTTTTTATCGAAAGGCCATTCGGCATATCCTGTTCCCTCATTGGTAAAAGTGAAAAAATGTTTTTCATCTACATACAGCCGGTATTCTTTCTCTTCCCACTCAAGAGCATACACATGAAAATCGGTCGAATTCGTTGGGATATGGAGCGTCGCGCTTTTCTGTGTCCCCTTAGTATGATTATAACGTTGCGTATGCGCCGTACCCACAATATGATCCGGATCATAACCTACGTTTTCCATGATATCGATTTCGCCACTGGCAGGCCATTTTCCGTACTCCGATTGAGTCGGGAGCATCCAGATAGCCGGCCACGTGCCTTTTCCTCGAGGCAACTTAGCACATATTTCAAAACGTCCGTAGAGCCAGTCTCCTTTTTCTTTCGTGATTAAACGAGCAGACGTATATCGTTTGTTCTCCATGGTTTCCATCCGGGCCGTAATCGTAAGGATACCATTTTTCACAGACGCATTATCGGGGTCGGCCGCCGTATAGTATTGCGCCTCGTTGTTTCCCCAACCCCACGCGTTACCTTGTGTATCGTAGCTCCATTTCGTTGTATCAGGCAGTCCGTCGTAATCGAATTCTTCATTCCACACCAGATTCCATGTCCCGGTCGGAGTAATAATACGCTGAAAATCTTCATTCGGTCGTTTTTCCTCTTTCTGTTTGTTACAAGCAAACAAGATGAGAAAGGCTATCGTAAACAGATACATTTTATAAGTCATCATCATAAATAAGCGTAAAAAGGCGTGCCGGAAGCAGATCCGAAAAACGGAAATACGCTTTCCGACACGACCACACATCTAATCTATCTTCATTTTAAATACCATGGAACCTGATTAATTCCGTCATACCCTCCATACTGTTCATCGATTGCTTTGTGATAATTTTCGGGGTTAGCCGTTTGTTCACTGGTCGGATACATCCATCGTTTGGGATAAGTCGTTTTGTCATCGGGGTTCATACAAGTCGACGCATCAAGCGGATAAACCGGATAGCCGGTACGTAAAAACTGCGGATAGTTTCCCCCGTTCCCCTGAAAGAAGTCGATCAGCCACCGTTGCGTCCAAATTTGTTGGAGACGCTCTTGCTTCGATCCGGATCTGGCATAAGCGGCAGCTCCCGTAAAATAATTTTTGATGTAATCTTTATCGATAGCCATCCCGTGTACATGCTCTTTCGTATGAGGAAGATTCATATAATACTCCAGCATGGCTCGAACCCCTTTCTCGTAATAATCTTTGGCATCGCCTTTCACCCATCCTTCTTCAATCGCTTCGGCAATGATAAAGCATTGCTCCGAATAAGTAAAGATCAGCATCGGTTCTCCGTCAAGGTACAACGGATAACGCTTATTTATTAGCGAATACATTCCCGCGCTGTTATTGACCGCCAATTTCTCGGCCGATAACTCGGTAGGCGCACCTTCGTACGCGTCAAACTCCGACTCCTTCTTTCCTTCTTTGATCAGTTTCTCGGCCGGCTCGGCAAAGTAAAAGAGACGCCGATCGTTCAATTGCTTTAATGCGTCGACACACAACTTCGAGACGGCCGTATACGAACGATGTGTTTCACCATTCCAGAACGGATAGCCGGCATTGGGGTTATCGCTGTAAATAAGTCTGAAATTATCGTCATTACCCTGCATCAGATGACCGGCTGCGACAATTGAGGCGAAGCGTGTTTTCTGTTCGTCGGTAATCTTCCGGCTCAACGTCTGCAAAACTTTCAACTGCATTGCATTGGAGAGCCTTCTCCATTTCTCTGCATCGCCGTTAAACATCATATCGCCATCAAATTTCTCATCGCGGGCGAAAAACTCTTCCGCTTTCCGGAAATCTTCCAGCACTTGTTTAAAAACGTCTTCCTGCTTGTCGTATTTCGGTTTAGTAATCCCTTCATGCGCTTTCCCCGCTTCGGAGTAGGGGACATCTCCCATGTTTAAGGTAGCCGAAAACCCCAACGAAGCTTTTAGAAATAGCTCTAATCCGTTATATGACGGTTCCTGTTTCGTGCCTTTCGAATATTCCGACATCAAGCGCAGATCGGTCAGCCCCGCGTACGCTCCGAAGCCTCCGTAAGGATAGTAAGAGTAGAAATATTGTGCCGGATTCGGATTGGTGCGCAACAGCGCGATATGCTTATTCATAAGATTCGTACCCTGCTGAAAGTCGTCCGGAACAGGATTCCAGAAGCGATACGTATTTTTCAATATTTGCGTTGCGAGCATCTCCGGAGAAACCTTGTTCGGCTGATCCGGATTCTGGTTCATGTCTTCAAAGTTATCGCACGAAGCAATTATGCATGAAGCGATCATGATCACAACGATAGAAATCCAATTTTTCATTGTCATATTCATGTTTAAAAGGTTAGTTTTATGTTTGCTCCCAGATATCGGACAGATGGATCGGCAAAATCTTCGTTTCCACCGTCCGGATCTGAATATTTAAAATCTTTAGCCCATAAGAATACATTCTGTCCGATGAAACTTATCGACGCATTTTTCACAGGTCCCCACTTCTCAAGGAATAATCGTGGCACATGATAAGTGAGGGAGACTTCTCGCAGCTTAATAAACGTCTTTGAATAGATATCGGCAGGGCTTGCAGAGCCTCCCCACGCGCTACTGGCGTGTAGATCCTGCATTGCCTGCTTATAAGTCGTATAAACATCGTTCGGGGCATACGTCCGCGTGTCGCTTGTAATGTTCCCGTCCGTATCGAAAGTGACTTTACCGGATGCGACTTTCACACCTTGTCCCAAATAGTTCAATGACCCCGGATTTTCTACGTCTTTAGCTCTTTCGGGAGTGACGGATTGAGGATGTACTCCCATCTGCCACATATAACTTTCGGTTCGTGTGCCCATCAATCCTCCGACGACTCCATCGAACGAGAGGAACAGCGAAAAATCTTTATACCTCAACGTCGTATGAAAGCCCCATAGCCAATCCGGATCTGAATATCCCATAACGGATTGATATTTGCTTTTTTGAAGACGTCCGTTATGATAAATATAATCATTCGTTCCCGGAACTTTCATAAAATCATTGGCAACGTAGGCATCTACACGTTCTCCTTTTTTGATCCATGGTTTTTTAGTCGAATAGACTGAATCGAGTTGAGTATAAACACGCTTATAAGTAGACCAGTTGAATGCCATATCCCACTGCCATTCTTGCGTTTTTATGGGGGTAGCCGTTACGGAAACCTCCCATCCCCGACGTGAGATTCGTTCGTCAAGATTAACAAATATATTCGTCATTCCGGAAGCCGGAGAGATACTTGCATTTTTCAAAAAGTCATACATATTCTTGTCGTAATAGGAAACATCGACCGACAATCTGTTTTTAAGGAAGATACCTTGCATCCCGACTTCATACGTTTGCGACGCATTGGGACGGACAGAGGCCGGATAAATGGTATGAGGTGCCGAAGCTCCGTTCATGTTATTCCAGGTGCCCGTAGTTACGGAAAATCCCTGATTGATGGCGTAAATAGCGGCCGGAGTTTTGGATTGAGTCCAAGAGCTTCTGATTTTTAATAAATCCAACCATGTTCGGGTTGATTCGGGCAATAATTCGGAGACGACGAAACTTCCCGATACTGAAGGATAGAAATAAGACATATCGGACTTCGGTACATGAGGACCGGCCAATGTGGAACTCCAGTCGTTTCGTCCGGTTACTTCGGCATAGATCATCTTATTCCAGGCCAGTGCAAGCCGGCCAAAGAGGGAGTTTACCTGTTGTTCGTGCATGCTTTCTCCTATTTTGGGTGGCTTTACCGATGCTTTGAGTGAGAAGAAGCCCGGAGCGAAAATCCCTCCATCCGTTTGAGCATTGATGTTATCATCTCTTCTGTAGAAGATCGTTCCGCCGGCCAGATAATCGACTTCAAGTCGGTCGAAGACCGTTCGATTTCCTGTAAGCAGAAAATCATTGTTCATACTGAATCCCTGTGTTCGTCCGGTCAGATAAGCTCCCGTTTTCGTTCCGTTCCATGTATAAGGATTTCCGGGAATACCGGTATCGCCTGTCGATACGAACGACCCTCGTGATACTCGAAGTTTTCCGCGGTCGATATAAAAATCCAGTCCCGATCTTACGGTAGCCTTGAGCCATTCCGCGATTTGATAGCTTGCGGACAAATCGGCGTTGAATATATCTCTGGAGACCTCGTTTGTTTTTTCATAACTGTCGAAATACGGATTATTAACCTGACTTCTGTACGTATAATTCTGTATTTCTCCTTCTTTTAGCCAATAATTATTTTTATAATCCAGAATATTAAAATCGGCTGAAGAGTTGATGAGCAGAGAATACATCGGGTCATATCCTTTATACGAATTAAAGCCCATATTAGGCGACTCTCTTTTCGCATACGACATGTTGGAGGATAATTGAAATTTCCCGAGCTGAATATCGCCTCCTAATGTATAAGAATACTTATTCAGCCGGGAATTAGGATACAGTCCTTTATTTTGAGTCCAGTTAACAGAGCTTCGCAAAGCGATTTCTTTTCCTTTAAAAGAGACGTTTACGTTGTTATTAGTTATGTATCCTTTTTCAAGAAAATTCTTGAAGTTATTTTTTCCGACGGGAAGATATTCATAATCGCGATATTCTTTCAGGAACGGGTCCCATTGATTCTTAATCGATCCGTCCATAAACGTGCCCCATGATTCGGTCGAATTTTTATCGTATGCGTTATCTTTTCCACGTCCATATACGCTTTGTTTTTCGGGAACGGCCAAATAACCGGACGAAAATAACGTATTAGTCGTGAAATCGACTGTTACACCGATCTTCCCCGAACTTCCGTTCTTGGTTGTAATCAAAATAGCTCCGTTCGAACCTCTGAAACCATAAAGAGCCGAAGCTGTAGCTCCTTTAAGCACGTTAATGGATTCGATATCTTCGGACGAAATATCGCGTAACGTCTTATTGGCATACGCCACTCCGTCGATGACTAAGAGAGGTTCCTCGCCACGAATCGTGATGGATTGAACAACGTTGAAATCAGTCGGATTTCGTACTAAAAGTCCCGCGATTTTTCCGGTAAGCGAGGTGCTGACATCTACTCCCGATACTTTTTGCAAGCTTTCACCATCGATTTTTTGTACGGCATATCCTAAGGCTTTCTCTTCCCGTTTAATGCCTAAGGCTGTTACAACCACTTCGCCCAATGCCTTTGTATCTTCTTCCAGAACAACCTCGAATGAGGTCTTTCCTGTCGTACGAAGTATTACATCACGATATCCAAGGTACGATATTTTCAAAATAGCTCCCTGATTTACTTCCAAAGTAAACGCACCGTCCGCGTTACTGATCGTTCCGTTGCCGGATGCGCCCTCTTCTATAATATTGGCTCCGACAACAGGTTCGTTTTGCGTGTCAGTAATACGTCCACGTACAACTACTTTACTCTTTTGACTTTTAACTCCTTTTTCAATCAGAGCGATAATCAGATTATTCTTCTCGTAGGTAACATTCGTATCGGCAAGTAATTCACGCATTACGGCATCGATGCTCGCATCCGTAACTCGTAAGGAACATTTGTGATTCAATACGGTTAATGATTCGCTGTAAAAAAAACGATAATCACTGACTTTTTCTATTTCGCCAAGCGCTTGTCGCAAAGGTACATTTTGTATGTTTACAGTAATCTGCGAATAGACCGGCAAAACCAAAAACAACGGTACAAGAAAAACAAAGAGTCTTTTCAAACTCCATGTTTCGTTTTTCTTTTGTAATAGATTCTCATTCATAGACAAAAAGTTAAATTAATATGATACAAACTGCCTCAAACGTATAAACTTTGTGAAAACATGTATATAGAATACAGTTTGCTCAAAATTTTACGCTATCGAATCGTTGTCTTTAATATTCTTTAACTACCCGTCTTTATGATAGAGGATAATAACAGTATCTTTTACGTCATACCGCATCGGCGAGGTTAGCGATAATATATCAAGTGCGTTCTTAATCCCGTTACTTCCGAGTGTTCCAGTAAAACGCATCGGACGGAGTTCTTCCGAAGCTACCCGGATATTTACATTATAAATCCTCGATAACGTCGCAGCTATGTCATAATATGTCTGATTATGAAAATAAAGGCTTCCTTTTTTCCATTCGATAAAATGGGAAGCCTGCACCCGGTCCGTAACAAATCGTTGTGTTTTTTTATCGAAAAGGATACGCTGATTTACTTGCAGCGTTTTTTCCTGTCCTGAAGCCACTACTCTTATTTTTCCTTCGAGCAGAACGGCCGAAGCCTCTTGATCCGCCTCATACGAGCGCACATTAAACGATGTTCCTAAGGCTTGAATATCTATCGATGGCGTTTTTACCGTAAAAGGGCAGTCGGCATCGGGTTTAACCTCAAAATATCCTTCGCCTTCCAAATAAACGACCCGTTCATTGCGGTTGAACCGATCATCGTATCGGAGAGTAGAAGCGGAATTGATCCAAACTTTACTACCATCGGGGAGTATCGCTTCCGCTTTCTCGCCTTCTTGCGTTGTAAAAACGGTAGGAGTCGCGTGCCGACCGTCTTCCGACATGAAATAATAAACTGTTATTCCGGAAATCAAAGGCAGTAAAAGAATAGCCGCCCATTGTAATATTTTTTTGCGGTAGGACAGAAGAAAAGAACGTTTTGTTTTTTGCTCGATATCCTGTATAATCGCGCGAAATACTTTCTGTTGCAAATGAGGATGAATAGCATGTTCGGTTTCGGCAAGCCGGTTTTCAAAATAACGTTGTATATCTTTATTGATATACATAATAGCCTGTAATTCATCAATTTCTTCTTCCGATATCTCGTTACGAAGAAACTTTTCAAAAATATCTATATAATGTTGATCGATCATTTTTCGTTTTCTCTTTTTATATAGTACAGTTTAAGAACCATATTCCGCTAAGAGATTCTCTTCTTCTTATAAAAAAGACAACATCCAGAAAAAGAAGAACAGTTTATCATAATCTTTTTCGCATTGTTTTCGTACGAATTTGGTGGCTAACGTAAGTTGAGTCTCTACCGTACTGACCGAGATCTGCATCATCTCGGCAATCTGTTTGGTCGATAAATCTTTTAACCGGCTTAAAATAAAAATCTTTTTTCGCGCCGGAGGCAATTTATCCGCTACTTGATGTAAATACTCTTCAAACCATTTTCGATCGATTTCTTTTTCTATATCGTTGTCGCAGAAAGATTTTTCACGAGCTAAATTTTCCTGATAAAGAAATTCGATCGTTTGCCGTTGATATCGATTAAAAAGCATATTCTTTGCGATAGAAGACAGATAGAAAAGAATTGATTTTTGCGGATTTACCTGCGGATGTATTTCCCATAGCTTAACAAATGTGGCTTGAAGAATCTCTTCCGCCATATATTGATTACCATGCGAAAGCGTGATAATAAAATGATACAGTTTTCCCGCGTATTGTTTATAAATGGCTTCAAAGGCTTCCTTCGAACCATTTTTCAGAGCCTCAAGGATGTTGGTATCGTTAACCATTAAATTTATAATAGAATATCCCCAATAATAATATGACAACTGTTTTTCACTTGTTGGGTTTTGCGCAATTTTGCCCCCCAACCGATTTCCGGACAGTTTGCCATCGTTTTTTTTCTAAATCTGCATATCTAACAAATAATCAACTGTTTTTAATCCCAAAAATAATACATTACGGTCAAGAAAAATCACCCATGGATAACTTTTAAATATATTTAACCCTTTTGGGATCGTATCCTATCTACAGAAAAAGTGATTGTGCTTTATCCGCAAAAGAGTTTGATCGGTGCATCATGCAAATAATCGAGTCATTGGTATTCTTTTCGATCATCTGCTGTGTAAAGAATATAAAAAAAGCCATTCTCGACTAGTTTTTTCCCCAGTCTGTCAAGAAAAAAAAGCAATGTATCGATATGATCGCTCCCATGATTGGGAGGAACAAAAAAATTGTACCTTTGCGCAGGTAAAGAACATCCGGATGACTCCTTTTCTACAACAGATCGCAACCTTGTTTTACGAGACGTACGGCACCGACGTACAGCAGATGGTTTTCGTGTTTCCCAACCGTCGCGCCGGACTGTTTTTCCGCAAATACCTCTCGCAAGCAGCCGGTCGACCGATTTTTTCACCCACCATACGAACCATCAGCGAACTGTTCGCACAATTGAGCGACAAGCAACCGGCCGACCGGTTGCAAATGCTCTTCCTCCTTTATCATATCTACATCCGCCACAGCGGTGCGAAGGAGACATTCGACGATTTCGTGTTCTGGGGTGAGATGCTACTCAACGATTTCGACGATGTGGACAAATATATGGCCGACGCACGCCAGTTGTTTACGAACGTGACCGACTTGCATGAAGTAGAGAGAGATTGGAGCTACCTGCAAACGCATCAGATCGAGGCTATCCGCGCGTTCTGGTCGTCGTTCCGTCCCGGCGAAGAAGGGGCGAGTCGCCGCTACTTCCTAAGCGTCTGGCAGATGCTCTATGCCGTCTACCGCGAGCTGCGCGACACGCTGGCCGCGCAAGGCAAAGGGTACGAAGGGATGATCAGCCGTGAGGTCGTCGAACGTATCGAGCGTGAAGGCGCTTGCCGGCTGCCTTACTCGAAGGTGATTTTCGTCGGGTTAAGCGCCCTCTCGAAAACGGAACACACCCTGCTGCAACTCCTGAAGCAACAAGAGATTGCCGACTTTTACTGGGATACCGGTACGGGCGACAAGGTTCTGGACTCGGACAACCGGGCGTCGTACTTCGTGCGCGAATACGTGAAGGAGTTTCCTTCGTTGTTGAAACGTCCTCCGGAGCCGCCGCACACGCCCGACATTACGCTGATCGGCATCCCTTCACGCATCGGGCAGGCCAAACAGGTGCATGCCCTGCTCGAAGAAGCACTGGGCGGACGCGACGAGATGAGCGCCGACGAAGCCTTACGCACGGCCGTGGTACTGCCCGACGAACAACTGCTCATCCCCGTGCTTCATTCCGTGCCCGAAGCCATTCGGCACATCAACGTCACGCTGGGCTATCCGCTTTCCGGCACGCCCGTAGCCTCCTTGATGGAAGCCGTGCTCGCATTGCGAAAAAACATGCGCGTTATCGACGGAAAGCCCTGCTTTTATCATCGCGAGGTCTTGCCCGTGCTTAATCACCGGTATATTCAGGCTACGTCGCCCGCCGAGATCGTCGCCATCGTCAGGCAGATTACCGACAACAACCGCATCTACATCGCCGCGGCCGACCTGCAACAGACGCCTCTGCTCACGCTGATCTTCGACCCCGCGCCAACGACCGCCGACGTCTCATCCTACCTCATCGCCGTGCTTCAAGAGCTGAACCGCATACTCTCCGCCCAACGCATCGAGCGAGATGCCGACGACGAAGAGGAACCCACCGGCATGGACGAGCTGGAGCAGGAATTTGTTTACCATTATTTCACGACGGTCAACCGGATGAGAGACCTTATCGGAGCGTCGCGCATCGAAATGTCGGTCGATACGTACACGCGACTGCTCGAACGGCTCACCGAAACGATCACGATCCCTTTCCGCGGCGAACCGTTGTCGGGACTTCAGGTCATGGGAGTGCTCGAAACGCGCGTGCTTGATTTTGGAAGGCTGATCGTGCTCTCCGTGAACGAAGGCTTTTTCCCCGCCCGCAAAGCCGCCGCCTCCTTCATCCCCTATAACCTGAGGCGCGGCTTCGGACTGCCCACCTACGAACATCAGGACAGCATCTGGGCTTATCATTTCTACCGGATGATCGCGCGCGCCAAACATGTCACGCTGCTCTATGACACGCGTACCGACGGATTAAACACGGGTGAAGTAAGCCGCTATGTGCATCAGCTGCGTTACCATTACGAAACGCCGCTGCGTGAAAAGTTAGTCGTTTACAACATCGCCTCCTCAAGGCCCCCGGCCTTGCAAGTGGTCAAAACCGAAGAGACCCTCCGCCACCTCGACGACTTTTTGCAAAGCGGCACGCGGGCGCTCTCGGCCAGCACCATCAACATGTACTTAGACTGCCCGTTGAAATTCTACTTCTCTTCGGTCGAAAAACTCAAGGAGGAAGAAGAAGTAGTGGAGAACGTCGATAATCGTGTGTTCGGAAATATCCTGCATCAAGTTATGGAAGAATCGTACCGTCCCTACTGCGGAGCGCAAGTAACGGCCGATCTGTTGCGACTCGCGGCCGACGAAAAGGGACTCACCGAAAAAATCCGGCGTGCATTCGCCGAACTCTTTTTCCATACTGCCGAGCCGCACCCCCTGAACGGACAGAGTTACCTGACCGGCGAGATGATCCGAAAATATGTACGTAAAATCTTTGAACGCGACCGCCGTCTCACCCCCTTTCGTTACGTAGCCTCGGAGATGGAAATTCGCCATCCGTTCACTCTTACCGACGGACGAACGGTGAACCTCAAAGGCTTTATCGACCGTCTCGACGAAGTGCGCGACACCATCCGCGTAGTAGATTACAAAACCGGCATGAAGAAAGACATGCGCTTCAAAACCGTAGAAAACCTCTTTGATCGCACCGACGAGAAACGTCAATCCGCCATCATGCAGGTCTTCACCTATGCATGGATGTATGGCGATCGAAGCAACGGCATGCCCATACAACCCTCGATCTACTACGTACGCCACCTCTTTGCCCACGAATTCGACCCGTCCGTCTACCGAGGCAAAGAAAAAGAGCCGGTCACCGACTTTGCCGTCCTCCGCGATGAGTTCGAAGACAACCTGCGCCATTGCCTTGACGAGGTGTTCGATCCCTCCGTTCCCTTCGGACAAACAATCCACACCAAAAAATGTTCTTATTGCCCTTTTACCGACATCTGCGGAAGATAAATCGTTCATGATCAACCACTCTTTTTTACCTTGTGTTAATTCCTCTCACAGATGGCTTGTTCCTTGATTTTATTTCTATCTTTGCCCCAACGTATTTATTAATTAACAACATAATTAAAAGAGCTATGAGAAAGCACAATTTTTATGCTGGGCCCTCGATTTTGAGCGAGTACACGATTAAGAACACGGCTGACGCCGTATTGAATTTTGCAGGCACGGGATTGTCACTGTTGGAAGTATCCCATCGCGGGAAAGAATTTGTGGCCGTCAACGATGAAGCACGCGCATTAGTTAAAGAGCTGCTTCATGTGCCGGAGACACACGAAGTCGTCTTCCTCGGCGGTGGCGCGAGCCTCCAATTCTGCATGGTACCCTACAACCTGTTGAAGAAAAAAGCCTCCTACCTCGACACCGGTACATGGGCATCGAAAGCCATCAAAGAAGCGAAGTTCTTCGGCGAAGTAGACCTTGTAGCCTCGTCGAAAGACAAAAACTACACGTACATCCCCAAGAACTACACTCTTGCACCGGATACGGAGTATTTCCACATCACGACGAACAACACCATCTACGGAACAGAGATTCATGACATCCCACAGGTGAACGTACCTCTCGTGGCCGACATGTCGTCCGACATTTTCTCCCGTCCGGTCGATGTTTCCAAATATGACGTCATCTATGCCGGAGCACAGAAAAACCTCGCACCCGCCGGCGTGACGATCATCATCGTTCGCAAAGACGCACTCGGAAAAGTGGAACGTCCCATCCCGACCATGCTGAACTACCAGACGCATATCGATAAAGATTCGATGTTCAACACTCCGCCCGTATTGCCGATCTTCGCCGCACTGCAAACGCTGAAATGGTATAAGGAACAAGGAGGCGTCAAGGTGTTACAGAAGAAGAATCAGGAAAAAGCGGCCGTGCTGTACGACGAAATCGACCGCAACAAACTCTTCCGCGGTACGGCAGTGCCCGAAGACCGTTCGTTGATGAATGTCTGCTTCGTCATGAACGACGAATACAAAGAACTTGAAAGCTCGTTCGCCGAATTTGCTGCTGCTGCTGGAATGGTCGGTATCAAGGGACATCGTTCGGTAGGCGGCTTCCGCGCATCGCTCTACAACGCTATGCCCCTCGAGAGCGTAAAAGCATTAGTCGAAACAATGAAGGAATTTGAGAAAAAGAAAGGCTAATGGTCAATTGTTAATGGTCAATTGTCAATGAAGAAAGGCAATGTGCTGGAGAGTAAAAGCTTCGCTTTTTCGATTCGTATCGTGAAATTATACACCTATTTATGTGATGAGAAAAAGGAGTTTTGTATGTCGAAACAATTGTTACGCTCCGGGACATCGATCGGAGCCAACATTGCCGAAAGCACACAGGCCGAGTCTGATTTGGATTTTATCCATAAATTGGCAATTGCACAAAAAGAATGTTCGGAGTCTATGTATTGGCTTCGTTTACTCGAAGCAACCGATTATCTGAATTCGCGTGAATCGGGATCTTTACTGGCAGATTGTACCGAGCTGATTAAACTCTTGACAAGCATTATCAAAACAAAGAAAAAACAGATTGTTGAAAAGAATAACCATTAACAATTAACAACTGACAATTAATTATCATGAAAGTCTTAATTGCAACAGAAAAACCGTTTGCCGCTGTGGCAGTGAAAGGAATCCGTGACGCTGTAGAACAAGCCGGAATGGAATGTGTGCTGTTGGAAAAATATACCGATAAAGCCCAACTGCTCGATGCCGTGAAAGATGCGGACGCACTTATCGTCCGCAGCGATAAGGTCGACAGCGAAGTGCTGGATGCGGCCAAGCAACTGAAAATTGTCGTGCGCGCCGGCGCAGGCTATGACAACGTAGACCTCGAGGCCGCGACAGCGCACAACGTATGCGTGATGAATACGCCGGGGCAAAACTCGAACGCCGTGGCCGAGCTGGCATTAGGCTTGATGGTGTACGGCGTACGCGGCCTGTTCAACGGTTCTTCCGGCACCGAACTGTTAGGTAAGAAACTCGGAATCCATGCGTATGGAAACATCGGACGCCTCGTCGCACGCATCGCCAAAGGGTTCGGGATGGAGGTCTACGCCTACCATCACTCACGCCCCGCCAGCATCATCGAGGCTGACGGTGTGAAAGCCGTTTCATCGGCCGAAGAATTGTACAAAACGTGCCAGTTCATCTCCTTGCATGTTCCGTCCAGACCCGAAACGAAAAACCTGATCGGTTACGATCTGCTTTCCGGCATGCCCAAGGGAGCCATGCTCATCAACACGGCACGCAAGGAAGTGGTTAACGAGGCCGATCTGGTCAAGGTGATGGAAGAACGCCCCGACTTCAAGTACCTCACGGACATCATGCCGGGCAATCATGCCGAACTGACCGAGAAGTTTGCCGGACGCTACTTCAGTACTCCCAAGAAAATGGGTGCACAAACGGCCGAAGCCAACATCAACGCCGGCATCGCCGCAGCCAACCAGATTGTGGACTTCCTGAAGAACGGTAATCGAACATTTCAGGTAAACAAGTAATGAACCGGAAAGACCTCCCGCAGATCATGCACACAATCGTTATTATCGTGTTTGCGATTACGATTTCGGGAGGTCTTTTAATATGAATCCAACATGAAAATTAAACCTTTCAAAGGCATACGTCCGCCGAAGGACGTAGTGGAACAGGTACAGTCTCGCCCTTACGACGTGTTGAACTCCGAAGAAGCGCGTGCCGAAGCGCAGGGTAACGAAAAGTCGCTCTATCACATCATCAAACCCGAAATAGACTTCCCCGTCGGCACCGACGAGCATGACCCGAAAGTCTATGAGAAAGCGGCGGAGAACTTCAAAACGTTTCAAGACAAAGGGTGGCTGGTACAGGACGATAAAGAACAGTACTACATCTACGCCCAGACGATGGATGGAAAGACTCAGTATGGGCTAGTGGTTTGCGCTTATGTCGAAGACTATATGACCGGCAAAATCAAGAAGCACGAACTCACGCGCCGCGACAAGGAAGAGGACCGCATGAAACACGTGCGGGTGAACAACGCCAATATCGAGCCCGTATTCTTCGCTTATCCCGAAAACGGAGAGATCGACGCACTTGTGGCCCAATATACGGCCGGGCAGCCCGAATATGATTTTACGGCCGCGTTAGACGGTTTCCGTCATACGTTCTGGGTGATTAACGATGAGGCCGATATCCGGCGCATCACCGAACTGTTTGCAGCCATGCCGGCCATGTATATCGCCGACGGGCATCACCGTTCGGCCGCGGCCGCGCTCGTCGGCGCCGAGAAAGCGCAGCAAAACCCGAACCATCGCGGCGATGAGGAATATAACTACTTCATGGCTGTTTGTTTTCCGGCCAACCAATTGACGATTATCGATTACAACCGCGTCGTGAAAGACCTGAACGGACTGTCGGACGAAGCTTTTCTGGACAGACTCTCCAAACACTTTACCGTCGAAAAGAAAGGTCCGGAGATTTTCAAACCGACACGTCTGCACGAGTTCTCGCTCTACCTCAGCGGAAACTGGTATTCGCTCACGGCCAAACCGGGAACGTATGATGACAATGACCCGATTGGCGTGCTCGACGTAACGATCTCATCGAACCTGATTCTCGACGAAATTCTTGGAATCAAAGATTTACGTAGTGATAAACGGATCGACTTCGTCGGCGGTATCCGTGGATTAGGCGAGTTGAAAAAACGGGTCGACAGCGGCGAAATGAAAGTGGCGCTTGCGCTCTACCCCGTCTCGATGAAGCAATTGATCGACATCGCCGATACAGGCAATATCATGCCGCCCAAAACGACGTGGTTCGAACCGAAACTGCGTTCGGGACTGGTAATCCATAAACTGACTTAAAAAAAACGACGGAGCGCGGAGGATCAAGAGATACCTCGCGCTTCGTTTTTTTATGACTATGATAAAAAACATTGTATTCGATATGGGAGGCGTGCTGGTAGACCTCTCGCGTGAGCGTTCCGTCCGTCAGTTCAAGGCCTTGGGAGTCAGCGACGCGTCCGACCTCATCAATCCTTACAGCCACAACGGACTGTTCGGTTCGCTTGAAAACGGTGACATCACAACGCTCGAATTCTGCCAACTATTATCCGATCATTGCGGAAAAGAACTTCACCCCGATGCCATCCGTGAAGCATGGAAGAGCATGGTCAATCCTGCGCCCGTCTATAAGCTCGATTATATTCTGGAACTCCGTAAACAATACAAATGCTACGTGCTGAGCAATAACAACGATATGATCGTGGAATGGGCAAAAACGAGCGACTTCTCCGAGGCCCGCCGCCCGATTTCCGACTATTTCGACCGGATGTATTTCTCGTACGAACTGAAATGCATGAAACCCCATCCCGAAATTTTCCGGAAAATGATCGCCGACAGCGGCATCATCCCCTCCGAATCTTTATATATCGACGATGGCATACAGCATCTCGAAACGGCAAGGTCGTTAGGATTCGTAACCTTGCTTGCCGAAAACGGCAAAGACTGGCGAGCCGATGTCGACCGATGCCTGAAACAACTTTGATCTCGGCACTCGTTGTACCTTCTCACCGTATCTGCAGAAAGCAAAAAATCTATGCAAATCATTTGCATATTCAGGATTTTTTCACGAATATTGCATGTTTAAATCGGATGAGGTGAGATGATGAATGAAGATGCATTATGAATCTGAAAGATAGAGAATTAAATAAATGGATAGAACGATACTCCCGGCCACTTCTTGAAAGGGCGCGATATTTACTTTCAGACAAAGAGGATGCGATGGATATGGTTCAGGAAGTTTTCATCACAGCGCATTCGGCATATCATACGTTTCAGGGTAAAAGTGATCCTCTCACGTGGTTGTACAATATCCTCCGTAACAAAACAGCAGATTTTTACAGGAAGAAATACAAAGCTCCATCCACCATAAGTCTGTCTCATTTTTTTGACGAAACAGGCTTTTGGAAAGATGGAAATGTGCTCAACTATTGGAATGATGACACCGATCATCTTACAGACAATACAGAATTTAACGACACTTTGGAAAACTGCATAGATCGCCTTCCGCCCAAATGGAAGCTTCTCGTAAAATTATATTACCTCCAGGAAAAGAAAGCCATCGAGATTTGTCAGGAAATTGGACTTACAACGACTAATTTATGGAAAGTATTGCAACGGAGTCGTTTGCAATTGAGAGAATGTTTGGAACGAAACTGGTTTGAACAATAATGAATGCAACATTAAATAAATGGATACACCTTCTCATTCTGCCATGTAGCAAAGCTACTTTGCTGATTGAGAGAGAGACTGCGGGAGAACTCTCATTTGTAAAAAGAATACGGTTATCGCTTCATCTGTATTTTTGTAAATGGTGTCGTGCCTATTACCGAAAAGTAAAACAGTTAGACCGTATTTTACGAAATAAACGGAAAGAATACACAAAAGAATCTTTTCATACTGATGAAATCCAACTATTTAAGGAGAACATAAAAAAAAAGATGCATTTTTAGTCTTTTCTTTTGTCAGGATTTTAAAGAATCGGCGACTAAAGTAACGAAACAAATTTCCAATAATGGTTATTTGAACTCTTTATAAAAACTGACAAATGAATAAAAGACATATTATCTTTATTACAATTGCTGTAACACGATTTCTCAAATCCATCGCGGACTCGTTGTTCCGAAATGGGAAATTCGTTCTTATTCAAGCAAAATATATCGACTGCATGGCTGTTCGTCCGGTTTACGATACCGTCTTCTCGAAAAAAACGGAATCTATCGAAACAGCAATTTGCATTCCGATGAGGAATGCATGCTCAAGTCATGTTTTTACGGATAACTATATTCAATCATATATTAACCAAAACCCTAATTTTATTTATTAAATTCTTAGTTTATATGAAAAAAAATCAGATGAAAGCCATGATTTTGGCGGGTGGAATTGTATCCTCATGTTTGTTTGTTTCGTGCGATAAGGCTGACGACAAAATGGAAAAAGGTTCGGAAAAAAGGACCATTTCTTTTGAAAATGTCGTCGCAGTGAAAGATTTTGTAGAGAGCGGTTTTTTCAAAGGCGAAGGAGATGAAAAAGTAAAAGAACCGATCATTCTACCAGGGAGCTCCGTAAGTTTCAAATTTCATGCCGGTAAAACACAGGCTTTGATGTTTGCAACAATGTACGGTGCGTCAAAAGATTGGTTCTTTGCATCACAACAGCCAGGTATTAAGCTATATGATGAACAGGGAAAAGCAATGACCGGAGACGTATCCTCGTACGTGAAACTATGGGATAACGGCACGAAGAACGACCAAACAGGGGCCGTCGAGTCCAAGCCGGTTATGGAAGTAAACGGAGTGAATGCAGCCCAATTGATGAAACTCAGTTTGAATTACAATGAATCTTCATCCGAATTCACATTGACCATATCCAACATCTCGAAAGGTACGAAACATGAAACTCCTTTTTCCCCGGGCATTTGGGCCGTTTCTAACTATAACGGAAAAAAATTATTGGCTGAAATGCCTTTTTTTACCCCCGGAAAAGTTTCCAATCCTGAAATTACGGCTATCGCTCAAATGGGAAAGATTGATAAGATGTTGGCAAAACTGAAGGCAAACACGGGGATTATGACCGGTATATCTCCTGCTTTGGTCGTTGTCTATTCCGGAACGAAGAACCCAATATATGAATTGGGGAAAAAAGATAACGGAATGGGATTGAAAGAGCTGTCTCAATCGGGAAATATGGAAAAAATCATGAATTCACTGAAAAAGACGGCCGGAGTCAAAAGGGTTTATGTTGCAGGTAATACCCCTGTAGCACCCGGACAAAAAATAATGACCGGTTTTGAAGCAATGAAAGGTGACAAGATTGCGTATGCTACCATGTTCGGTTTTTCCAATGACTGGTTTTATGCCAATGAAAAAGAAATATCAGCCTTATATAAAGGAAATGTTACTTTACAAACGGCTTTATTGGACTCGGGCACAGGGGTCGATCAGTATCCCGGAGCAGGAAATAAACAGGCTCTTTTCGGAGGGACTCCGGAACAAGAAAGCATGCCGATATCCATCGTTGGAAAGAAATTTCCCGTACCGGAAGTAAATCAGGTGCTTAAAATTACGATTGAATAGATTTTCTTACATTTATAAAAAGAATATGGACAAGAGGGTAATCGATTGAAGTTCACCCTCTTGTTTATTTTACTTCATACCTTGTCTTTATTCAAAACACCTTATAATACATAAACGTTCCATTTGAAGCAGGGCTAAATCCTTATCGGATATTCTGACCTCAATTTTTATCCGTTCGTATATAAAAAACAGTTTTCCCACCTCTAATTCACACAAAAATTACTACAATTTATTCTAAAACCACTTTAAAAGTGATATAAAGACACGAATCGATTGATAAAAGCCAAAGCCATAACAGACTAAAAAAATACCAACTTAATCAAAAAAGGCATATTTCTTTATTTTTTTTGAAAAAAGTCGAATTTAATGATAAAAATAATAATTTTGCAAGCAGTATCAACAATCAAACAGAAAGGAGTCGATTAATATGGAAAAGAAAACAAAATACCTTTATGGAGCGGCAGTACAAGGTATCCAAGGATTTATCTTTCAGACCAACAAACTGCGTGAAATTGTTGGGGCGAGTGAGTTGGTGGAGGAGATCTGCACCACGGCTTTTGATGAATTTGGAGGGGAAAAAGGTCCTCAAAATGAAAAATCCATCTTGCGTGCTGCCGGAAATATCAAACATATTTTTGACAGTAGGAAAGCGTGTGAAGAAGCCGTGAAAGCGTTTCCTAAAAAAGTGATGGAAATGGCTCCTGGAATCACGGTTAGTCAGGCTGTCGTCACTTATGGAGATGAAGAACCGACAAAAACTTTTGAAAAGGCCGTTGAATTGTTGGAAGAACGTTTGCGCATTCAGCGTAATCGTCCCATGCGCAGTACTACCCTCGGTTTGATGGGGATAAAAAGGTCAAGAAAAACAGGATTGCCTGCTGTTGAGAAAGAGGATGATGATTTTCTTGATCTCCCGACACAAAAAAAACGAACGGTTGTTTCCGTTGCTCATTATGAATTATGTATTAAGTCATTTGGAATTGAAAATTTAAAAGATCGTATAGCTCTCGATATTAATGATATAACTAATAAAAACGATTGGATTGCTATTATCCATGCCGATGGCAATGGGTTGGGACAGATTGTTTCTAAAATTGGGAAAAAAGAAAAGGTATTCAAAGAATTTTCAGAAAAATTGGATCAGGCAACCACGAAAGCTGCGAATAGCGCTTTTGAAGCAGTGAAAAAACATTTTGACGGATTAGAATGTATTCCCATTCGTCCAATTGTCCTTGGCGGTGATGATTTGACTCTCATTTGTCGTGGAGACATTGCCATTCCGTATGTAGAAGTTTTTTTAGAGGAATTTGAAAACCAGACAGAACGGTTGCTCGGGGATATTTTGCAAGACAATCAAGTTTTTGGGAAAGACGGTGCCAGAAAACTCACAGCCTGTGCCGGCATTGCCTACATTAAATCATCTTTCCCGTTTTACTACGGTTATGCGTTGGCGGAAGCATTGTGCTCAAGGGCAAAGAAGGATGCGAAAAAAGATGAACGCAAACAGG
The DNA here is from genome assembly GCF_001006485.1 of Tannerella forsythia. GTDB lineage: Bacteria > Bacteroidota > Bacteroidia > Bacteroidales > Tannerellaceae > Tannerella > Tannerella forsythia. Next base: position 40,978 of record NZ_JUET01000092.1, on the reverse strand, counting down.
ATGGTTTGGCTCCTTCTTGTTTAATGTTTCATAAAGTACAGGATTCGTTTGTGGAAGATTTTGATGAAATTGCAAAACGCGAACTTACTCCTCAGAACTATTATTCATGGGAATTTGGGCCCTATTATCTTCATGAAATTGTTGGACGTTGGAAAATTTCCGATTTGAATAAAAAGATACAAAAGTTGGAAGGAAAAGAGGGCAACGCCATTAAAGCACATTTACGACAGTGGATGAGTATTATGCACAGAGATACTCATGCGGCGGAACAGAAAATGAAAAGGATGGTAGCGATGGCTTCGAATTTTAAATCCTATATCGAAAATGATTTACTGAAATCAAACGATAGAACTATAAGGGAAAATGATGAAGACAAGATTGTTCACACTTATCCGGTATATGATATTCTCGCTCTTCATTCCATCGTTTATCAAGACACCAAACAAACTACTAAGGAGGAGCATACAGATGAATGACATTAAATATAAAATTACATTTCTTACCGATTGGCATTGCGGATCGGGTTTAGCGGCTGGAGCAGATGTCGATGCGTTGGTCGTTAAGGACAAGGAGCGGTTACCGTATGTTCCTGGAAAAACCATGAAAGGTTTAGTCCGCGAAGCAGTTGAGTTGTTGGCACAAGTGGATAGTGAAAATAGAATTGAAGAAAAAGAGATTGTAAAAGCTTTTGGATCTTTAGATGATAAGGAAAAGAATGAACAAGGATGTATGTTTTTCGGTAATGCTGAATTGGCAAAACAAGAACGAGAGTCCATAGCTTCCCACCATGCTCAACGTTTTTTGTACCGTACGATTGCCTCGACGGCTATTCAAGAGGATGGTATTGCGCAAGAGCATAGTTTGAGAAAAATGGAAGTAACTATCCCTTGTGAAGTGATTGGAAGTATCAAGGATATTCCGGATACATTACTGACACATATTGAAAACGGTTTGAAAATGATAAAACGTCTTGGACAAAACCGTAATCGTGGGTTGGGACGATGCAATATTTCTATCATTGACAGACAAAAAAAGGAGGAATAATTATGAAGATACTTCAATATAGATGTACTTTATGTACGGATGTTATTCTGAATGTGAAATCGGCAACCGAGGGAAATAATCAGACTCTGGATTTCATACCGGGCAACAATTTCTTGGGAATCGTTGCCGGAGAGTTGTATTCCCTATTAAAACCAGAGGAGTCTCTAATTATTTTCCACAGCGGAAAAGTACGCTTTGGTGATGCACATCCCGAAATAGATGGAAAAAGGGCATTGCGGGTTCCCGCATCGATGTATTATCCCAAATTAAAAAAGCCAAGTGATGTTTGTTATATCCATCATGTTTATGATAGAGAAAAAGATACGGAAGATAGCGGTGAACCACAGCAACTCAAACAGTGTCGGGCAGGATTCTATATTTTCGAAAAGGACTGGGTAAAAGAAGTTGAAGTTAAGAAATCTTTCGCCATTAAATCAGCATATAATCGTGAACTTCGTCGTTCGAAAGATGAAGCTATGTTTGGTTATGAATCTTTAGACAAAGGGATGACGTTCCTCTTTGAAATCGCAGCCGATGAGGATGTGGATACCATATTGATGGATAAAATTCATGAGGCTATTTGTGGTGAAAAACGCATCGGACGCTCTCGTACCGCTCAATTTGGTTTGGTATTCATTGAGCCGAGTAGTTATATTGATAAAGTAAATTATCCTGTGACATCTGATTCGGTTTATATTTATGCCGATAGCCGTCTGATTTTTTTGGATAATAACGGCTTGCCGACTTTTCAGCCGACTATTAAGGATTTCGGCTTGGATGCCGGAACGATTAATTGGAAAAAATCACAAATACGTACCTTCCAGTATGCCCCTTGGAATTTCAAGCGTCGGGCATCTGATGCGGATCGTTGTGGCATAGAGAAAGGCAGTGTCATAGCGATCGAACAAATGCAAGGAGCGTTGAAACCTTATGTCGGGAGTTATCAGAATGAAGGTTTCGGGAAGATTATTGTCAATCCTGATTTCCTTGAAACCGATCCTCAAACTAATGGAGAATCCAAGTTTAAATTTGAAAAAAAAACAACTCCTGTTTTTACTAACGAGGCTGTTGAATTTGAAAATGTTCAAAATAACCCGTTATTTCTTTACCTCAACAGTCAAATCCGAAAAAACAGATTGAATCTTGAAATCTATGAGATGGTAAATACGTTTGTTAAAAACCACAAAGAGAAGTTCATTTCTGATTCTAAAGCTTTTGCTTCGCAATGGGGAACTATTCGAAACATCGCAATGACGCATAAGTCATTAGGAGATTTGAAGTGGGAATTGTTTGATAAAACGATAACCCGTAAGGTGAAGAATAATGAAGAACAAGAGAAGCAAATACCCGCTGCCTATTTGACGCATGGAGTCGCTAAAGATAAATGGGACGAGCGTGGAAGATTCAAGGTGTTTAAGGAATTTTTTGAAAAACTTACAGACGAAAATGCTCAATGGGCATTGATTAATTTATCCGCAGAAATGGCGAAAGTTTGCAGAAAGGAGGAGCGACAATGATTACAACAACCGAATACACTCATCGTTTTTTAGCAAGAATTGTGATTGAAGCCGAAACACCTTTGGCAGTAGGTTCCGGCGAGAGAGATATTTTCACCGATGCTTTGGTAGCAACCGATGTGAACGGACTGCCGTACATTCCGGGGACTGTGATAGCGGGAATTTTCAGACATGAGATGGGACTAAAGAGTTCCGATAGGGGAATCTTCGGTCATCAAGTGCCGGGAAAATCCAAGGAGGGTAAGGGATCTGAGATCATTTTTACCGAGGCCAAGATGATAGGAAAAGAGGGAAAAGTGATCGATGGCCTTCAGGTTATTAATTTTAAAGATGCGTTTTATAACCATTTTGTGACATTACCCATTCGTCAGCATGTCCGTATTTTTAACAAAGGGGTTACCGAAAAAAAAGGTAAATTCGATGAACAGGTAGTGTATCAAGGGAGTAGATTCTGTTTTGAAGTTGAGATGGTTTCTGACGGCAGAAATTTTGAGGCATTTAAACAAGTACTTCAAAAAATGACATCTAATACTTTCCGTATCGGCAGAGGCTCTCGCAGTGGATTTGGAAAAATTAAGGTCGTTTCTTGTAAAACGAAACAGTTGGATTTAACCGTCCCGGAAGATTTGAAATTCTATTTGGAAAAATCATCCTCTCTTGCAAAGGATTGGGAAGGAGATCCGATTGCGGATAACACACCGGGAGATTTGGATTGGGTAAAATACCAACTTCAACTCACTCCTGAGGACTTTTTCTTGTTTGGCTCCGGTTTTGGGGATGAGGAGGCAGATATGACACCGGTCAAGGAAGATATCGTTCAATGGAACGATGGAAAACCTGGTTTTGTTGAAAAATGTGTATTAATTCCTGCCTCTTCAATAAAGGGTGCCATTTCCCATAGAACGGCTTTTCATTATAATAGATTGTTAGAACGGTTTGCCGATAAACCGGAGACATATCCCAAAACAGGAAGAGATAATGAAGCCGTAAAAGTCTTGTTCGGCTCCGAAGGCGAAAACATCGGAGATAAAATGAAAAATCAATTGAGAGGGAATTTGATTTTTTCGGATATCATAGAAAATGTTTTATATGATAAAATTTTGAATCACGTTTCGATCGACCGCTTTACAGGTGGCACTATTGGTGGTGCTTTGTTCAGCGAAAAACCGACCTATGGTAAAGGAGAAGTATTCACAACAGAGATTCTTTTCAATGAAAAGGCTGTAAAATGTTTGGTGGAAAAAGAAAAGTCAGCAAAAGATAATGCAGAAAAGGAAAAGTTGAATTTTGAAAAAGTGCAAAAGGCTTTTGAATGTGCTTTAGAAGATATTTGCAAGAGTATGCTGCCCCTTGGCGGTGGCGTAAACCGAGGCAACGGATGCTTCACCGGCACAATAAAACGAAATAACGAAACGATTTACCCGAAGGAGGAACAATAATGGAACAAATAGAAAAATCAACCTATCAGGGCTATCTATGGTATAGTGATAAAGATCAACCGAAAGTGTTGAATAATGAAGATTTAGAGATAACATTGGATAAAAAAATAAATCCTTTTATTATCGAAGGACATCTGTTTGACGGCAAACAATCAATCAGCATCAAATATTTGGACGGAAAATACATCGTCAAAAAATACATTTTAGACGAACTTTCTGAAAAGGATTTTACCGAACAATCTTTTCTTGCCCATAGAATGGGAGATGTTAAAGCTTTAAAATTCAGGCAATATTGGGGAGAATCAGAAGGCAAATATGGACGAAAACAAAAAGACGAGTTATGTGAAGGGATGTCGGTTCTTCAACCTGCGGAATTGGTATTTGTCGGATTTAATGATAAGGAGAAATAATTATGGCAACGATAAAAGCACCGTTTAATTTTGTACCGTTATCGGATAAAATCTTTTTTCCGGAGTGGGCTGATCAAATATCTCAAGATATTCCGTTCTCTGACGGATTGAGTGGTACCATTGAATTGAAAATCACTGCTGAAACCCCCATCTTCGTTCGCAATGGGCATACTAAAGAAGATGCGGAGGCAAAGAATGATACCTATAAATCGTTCAGCAAGACACCGGATGGCAAATATTTCATTCCGGGGACATCCATTAAAGGAGCTATTCGGAATGTATTGGAGATTATAAGTTTTGGAAAAATTGGAGCGGTTGCTAACCAAAGTTTTGGTATTCGAGATTTGTCTAATGGTGTTGACGGTCAGTTTTATCGAAACAAGATAAAACCGGAAAAAGTGCATTGCGGTTGGCTATCATCTTTAGATGATAAGTTTTTTTTGGACGATTGTGGTATTCCTTGGCGTATTTCGGCTGAGGAAATTGATAGAAAACTTGGAATCAGACTTGATGACTTTGTAAAGAAAGGAGATTTTAAGAATGATTTTAATCGTGCAGCTAAAGCTAAGTATGATTTGATGGGCGATGAATCATTAACAAGTTCCTTTTCTCCTGATGAAGAGTTGAGATCAATATTGAAAGTCGGAAATCGTCTGTTTGTTCGTTTTTCCGATGAAGGAGAAAAGGGAACAATTGTTTTTACGGGACAACCCGGAAACAGGAAAATTGGTAATAAAACGGCAAAAAATGGTAAAGAAATTTGGAAAGGAAAATACTATGAATTTGTGTTTCCCTCAAAAGTTGAAAAAAGGTTTGAGATTCCTTCTGTGACATACAAGGAATTCATTTCAATTCATAAAGATTCGCCTGACTATCTGAATTTATGGAAGAAAAAATTACAAGACGGTGAAAAAATCCCGGTATTTATCGTATTAAGTTCGGATGGAAAATCAGTAGAAGCGATGGGCTTGTCTTACATGTTCAAGTATCCTGCATTTAACACCATTTACAGCGCATTGCGAAAAGAAGATTTGGACAATGATCGCATGGATTTGGCTGAATGTGTCTTTGGAAGAATGGATAAGAGAAATTCTCTTAAAGGCAGAGTACAATTCGGGCATGCAATATGTACAACAGACAATCCAAAAATACTTGATGAACGTTTGTTGGTATTGTCAAATCCTCATCCATCGTATTATCCATTATATTTAGGCAATGGACAAACTTGGAATAGCGAACATGTACGAATTGCGGGAATTAAAAGATATCCGGTTCGCAATAATCTTAGTGATACTACAAAAGGGACATCCGATATGGAGACTCTTCTTGTGCCATTAGATACTAATACTTCTTTCAAGGAAAAGATTCGGTTTCATAATCTACGGAGGGTCGAACTTGGCGCTCTATTATCTTCCATTACTTTTGGCAATGATGATAGTTGCAGGCATAGTTTCGGCTCGGGGAAGCCTTATGGCTATGGTAAGTCAAAGGTTGAAATAACAAATCTAAATTTGGTAGATAAAAATGATACGGTCGAAGAGCTTATCAGTTATTTCGATGGTGAAATGGAGAAGTTTCAAGATAATAAAGCTATTTCCGAATTAAAATCAATGGCTAAAGGAATTTCCCAAGAGCGAGAACAAGAATTTACTTATATGCAAATGAGTACCAAGAGAGAAGATAATGAGTTCATTAAAGGCAAGGAGCAGTATTCCAAGGGGGAACAATTAGGAACTTTTTCACAGATTGTAAAGAGAAATGTTCCCAATGCAAAATTTATCGGGAATGTTGCTGCAGGTAAACAGAGAGAAAACATTGAGGCGATTCTTGAAAGACAAAAAGAGAAAAAAGAGAGATACGATGAATGTATGGTAGAGGCTAATTTACATTGGACGGATAATAACTTGGAAGCAGCAAAGCAGTCTCTTGAGAAAGCACGACAATATACGGTTTCTACCAATGAAATTGACGATCTATATGAAAAAATTAGACAGAAAGAAAGTGAAGTAATGGAACAAGACAAGCAAGAGCAGCAAAAGCGTCAGGCAGAAGAAGCCGCACGGCACCGCCAAGCTCAAATTGAAGGAGGACTCATTTTTCTTGAAGAAAAAAATCTTAAAGGCGAATATAAGGTTGTTGATTTCAAAGGAGCTAAAAATCGAATAGAGCAATGGCTTAAAAAATCCGATAGCAGTTCGATATCTGAAGGACAAGATGATATTCTGGCAGAGACACTACGTCGTGTTTATATGTCTATAAAGAAAGATAGAGAAAGGCAACTTTGGACAACTTGTAATGAAGGCGTTTGGAAATATATTGTCAAATGGACGAGCGAATCTCGTGCCAAGCAAATTTATGATCAAATTATTGAATGATTCCGATATCTATAGTTCCTATGAAAAAGTGTGGGATTTATTGTAAAGTTCATACGAAAAAGTGTAATTTTTTTTGTTATTAAATTAATTTACAGCAAATTGATAAAAACACCGTATAGACCTGATTGGCTTTACTGTTGCAGTCGGAGCATAGATGAATAATAAAGAAGTTAGATCATGGCAAAAATACACATTACATTGGTTGGTGGGCAACCGGCTCCGGTTTATAACGGGATAGTCGCAACAAATCCCGATAAGGTTGTTTATATCTATTCTCAGGGAAGTTCGCGGGCTGTTGAAACCTTAAGAAAGGAAATAGATTTGCCAGAAGACGAACAAAAGCCTTTAGACACTACGAATCCTCAAATAATCATGGAGCGTGTCAACACATTAAAAGCAAAATATGCCAATGATGAGATCACATTAAATATTTCGAGCGGACTAAAGTCATGGTCGCATTTATTTGGCAGAGAGTTTGAGAAGATGCCCAATGCTGCCGTTGTCTACATGGATCAGAACAATGTGCTTTGGAATTACAAAACCATGCAAGGCTGTAGTGATTTCAACTTTGATATGTTTACGCTTTTCAGGCTGTATGGTAATCCGATAGACGACCACTATACTAATTTTTATGATTATACCGAAGCGGATAAAGAATGTTGCCAAAAAATAGAACAAATTCGAAAAGGCGGATTTCACACAGAGTTTACCAACATGCTCTCTCTTTTGAACAAGACCGATCAAAATGTTTTGAAAAACCAACCGTTTGGGACTTTTGAGAGTAAGAGAGGGACAACTTCTTTTGTTTCTTGGGAAAAGCCGACCGAAGGAGAAGATGGGTTTGTCTGCATTTATCTCCAAGGAAAAAAGAGAAATGAGGAAATCGTCCTTAAATCTCCTCATGCCATAGACTTAGCGTTCAATTCCGGATGGTTTGAATACAAAGTTGCTCGATTGTTAAGCCATTGGAAGAAAGCGAAAAACATATACATGAATTGTCGTTTTCCATTTAAATCCAATGTCGACAAAAATGAGGTCGATATTATCGTAAATGCAGGCAACAAGTTGCTCTTTGTAGAATGCAAAACGCAAATTAATAAAACGACGGACATTGACAAGTTTAATTCTGTTGTCAGAGCGTATGGAGGAACGGCCAGCAAGGCGCTGTTTGTTACTGACGCCATAATGACTGATGTTGCGAAGAAAAAATGCGAAGAGTATGGCATCATGACCTTTTCTTTGCAAGAATCGCATTTTTTGGAAACGAAGAAAGCGCTATTTTTAACGATTGATAACGAGCTATTTAATATTAATACCAAATAAAATATGGTACGAAAAGTATTTATATCGTTTTTAGGAACGAACAATTATGTTGAAACTCATTATGAACTCAACGGAAAAGTGTCAAAACCCGTAAGATTTATTCAGGAGGCATTAATCTCTTCAATATGTAAAAAATGGGAAGAGAAAGATAAGATATTTATTTTTTGCACCGAAGGAGCCTGTCAAATGAATTGGGTGGATAATGGTCAAAAAAATACACAAACCGATATTGAAAAAATTGGATTAGATCAGCGATTAAAGGACTTGAATTTGCAAGTAAAACACGAAAAAGTTAATATAAAAGAAGGTTTTTCGCTTGAAGAAATTTGGGATATTTTCGATACAGTGTATAATAAATTAGAAGCAAAAGATGAAATTTATTTTGATGTAACACATGCTTTTCGGTCCATACCCATGTTTTCGACAATATTGTTTAATTATTCCAGAAGCATGCTTGATACGGAAGTTAAGTCGATATATTATGGTGCTTTCGAGAAACTAGGATTTGCTTCTGAAGTTAAAAAAATGCCTTTGGAGAAAAGAATTGCACCCATAATAGATTTAACCGGCTTTACAAACTTACAACAAACTATTCAGGCGGCAAATGACTTTAAGAATTTCGGCAAAGTAAGTTCAATTTCAACTTTAATAAAAACATCTGATAACAATAGAATCAACGATGCTATACAAAAATTAAAAACAGAACTGCAAAATCTTGACGGCTATATTGCCACTTGCAGGATGGCAGATATTAAATCCGGAGCTTTTGCAAAAAAAATCCTTGAAGTGTTTCAAAAAGCTTTAAGAAGCAAATCTATCACATTAAGTGAAAAAGAATTGTTGAACAGGATAAACGACAAAATCTCATCTTTTAAACCTGAGCCTTCAGATGAGAATATAAAAGTTGCCATTTCGTGGGCTTTTGAATATGGAATGATACAGCAGGCCTACACCTTAGGACAAGAATATATTATTTCTTGTGTAGCTAAAAAATTTAATGACAAAAACCCTTTTGAAAAAGAAAAGGATTTTAGAATGTTTATCTCGGGAGTTTTGAATATAGAAGATAAAAATATTGAAGAAGACAATTTTAAATATAGTTTAGCGGAAAACAAAAAACTGACAAAAGAAATTCTATCATTAGACTGGATAAAAGAATTACGTAAAGAATACAAGCATTTTGCGGATAACAGAAATAATGTAAATCATGCAAAGGGGAAGAAAACAGAGAATGAATTTAAAACACAGTTTAAATCTTTCCATAAATGCTTAGATATCCTTGGAAACTCCAATTAATTATCTTCATATCATGCTAATCAACCTCACCAACCATCCTTCAGCTTTGTGGGACAAGGCACAACAGCAAGCCGCTTCACAATATGGTGCGTGTATGGATATGCCGTTCCCCGCCATTGATTCGGAGGGCGATGAAAACTATATCGATCGACTTACGGATGAATACCTGCAGAAAATCCTCACACTGGCCGATGGGCAAAAAAACAAAGTTGCTGTACACATCATGGGTGAGATGACTTTTTCATTCGCATTGGTAGAGAAATTAAAAAATGCCGGAATCCGTTGTGTAGCCTCAACATCTGTACGTGATAGCATAGATTTAGGCAATGGACAAAAAGAGATAACTTTCAAATTCGTAAAGTTTAGAAATTATCTATAACAATGAAAAATTTCTTAAAACCATCGAGTTCGGGTATAAAAAACATTATTTGCCTTAACTACTTATTCGATCCTTAAAAACATCCTATTAATACTTGATATTGAGCAAATTAGTTTGCGAAAACCTTTGATAAATCTGCAAGTTTTCTTATCTTTATAGCAAGAAACTTGCAGATTTTCATGATTAATCACCTTTCCTACTGAAGCCAAGTTGCATAAAAAAATTGTACGCAAGGTCCCGGACATCGTCCATAAGCCGGAGCTACCTCTTCCCCAAAGCTATACCTTTGTTTTGAAACGCATTTATCGCGACCAACGTTTTCGCAATCATCCCAAGAATCACCAAAAGGCACTCAGGGCGGATAAGAAATTGCGGACAATAGCCGGCAGATTAGTTCGAGAACTCAAGCGCAATCTTGGAGAGCATTCTGTTTACACTGAGTTGATTGAGAGATTTGAGGCCATTCTTTCACAAAGACGTCATAGCCGGCAAAAGATTTATTCTATTCACAAACCTGAGGTACAATGTATTAACAAAGGTAAAGAGCATAAGAAGTACGAATTTGGCAATAAGGTATCCATCGTCCGCTCGGCTACGGGTATTATCCTTGGAGCCCGGTCTTTTCGTAATGAGTATGACGGGCACACGATAGAAGCTTCGTTAGCACAAGTTGAGAGTCTCACACAAAGAAAGATCAAAATGCTTGTGGGTGACAGAGGCTATCGAGGTAAGAAAGAGGTTAACGGAACCCGGATTTTAATCCCGGATATTCCCAAGCAATCAGATAGCAGACATCAGAGGTGCAAGAAACACAAATTATTCTGCAAGCGAGCAGGCATAGAACCCACCATCGGACACTTGAAATCAGATCATCGTTTAGGCCGCAACTTTTACAAAGGATTGGCCGGGGATGCTATAAACATACTGTTGGCAGCAGCTGCTTATAACTTCAAATGTCTTAAACAACTTTGATCTCGGCATCCATCGTACCATCTCGCCATATCCGCAAGAAACAAAGAGAAAGACACCGTTCGCCGGTTACGATCTCTGGTTCAACCGTTTCGTCAAAAATTCCTGCAAGATCAGCGCATGATTGCTAGTTGCGTTTTTCGAAGCATAAAGTAATGTGACCGTTTGTTGCCCACGAAGCCGATCGATAAACTCTTCGACTGCAGGATTTTCACTCAACTCCTGCCGATATTTCTGCACAAACTCCGCCCAATGTCCTGTTTCGTCCTGATGAAACCATTGTCGTAAGGGCGGGCTCGGTGTGATATCCTTCGCCCATGCGTCGTAAAGTAACTGCTCTTTTCTGATGCCTCGTGGCCATAATCGGTCTACCAAGACTCTAAACCCGTCCGACGCTTCTTCCGGATCAAAAACCCTTTTTATTCGAACCTGTATCATATCTTCATCCTATATGGTTATGACTTTATTTGATCGTTTTTGACACTAAGATACCATATCCCAAGTAGCAGAATCTTGAACACGAACCGTGCCGGATAGGACAAATGTTCCACGGCATGCTGCGTTTGGGTGTACTTGCAATTCAGGTTACGTGTTGATCGGCCGCACCTCGATGAGCTTCTCGATTGGGAGGAGAAACTTGTTTCCGCTCTTGACGTAGCGGAGATCGGTCGTAAAGTCGCAGTAATTCGGTCTTTGTTCTATCTGTGCCATAATGGAATTTGTTTTACACCCCAAAGATAGCACATATTTCGTTGATATGCAATAAAAAAATAATTTTCACTATGTAAAAAAGTCACTGATGCGCATTTCAAAGATGATAATGACAGATAGCGGACAGGTTGGAGCAAATCCGCTCAAATACCGTTTCTGTTTATCGGTTCATCGAGTATAAGTCCTTTATATTTCGTTCTCTTTTTCCGAAAAACTCTTGAGCATTTTTCCGCGGAAAGCCCTCGTCCAACAGGGTGTCGTGCTGGGCGAGTGCGACGAGATAGGTCTGCGGAAAGATGTGCGCGTGGACATCAATGACGTTCTGTGACATGATGTTTTGAGCTGTAACGGTCATGAGTCAGGAAAGCCGACATAAATGACATCACAGTCCGCAATATTCACTAAAAGCTTTTTGATGGCCGGAGGTGATTTCTTGTCTTTCATCTCAACGCTTGAGCGTGATTGATGGTCAGTCCAGTCAAGGTCCGCAACAGTGTCCGGATATTCCCGATTTGATTTTTATCCGTTCGTGTATAAAAATCTCGGCTTTTTTATCTATGTTTGCAACTTGGTATCGTTTACGGAGTTCATGAACGGGATAGAAAATAAAATAAAATCGTTAAGGGAAGAGCTGGAGCAGCACAACTACAGGTATTACGTGCTTTCCATGCCGACGATTTCCGACAAGCAGTACGATGAAATGATGAAGGAGTTGCAGTTTCTCGAAGAGCAACATCCCGCGTTTTTCGATCCCCATTCGCCCACCCAACGTGTAGGAAGCGATTTATCGAAAGAATTTGAACAGGTCACCCATCGCTATCCGATGCTCTCGTTGGGAAACACATACTCGAGAGAAGAAGTCCGGGATTTTTATGAACGGACAGCCAGAGCGCTCAACGAACCTTTCGAGATCGTCGCCGAACTGAAATACGACGGTACTTCCATCTCACTGATTTACGAAGACGGCCGGTTGATGCAGGCCGTTACCCGTGGCGACGGAATACGTGGTGACGATGTGACGGCCAATGTGAGAACGATCCGGTCGATCCCGCTGAAACTGCATGGAAAAGATTATCCCCAACGGTTCGAGATACGCGGAGAGATTGTTCTTCCGTGGACGGAATTCGAGCGACTGAACAAAGAGCGCGAGGCGCAGGAAGAGCCGTTGTTTGCCAATCCGCGCAATGCGGCGTCCGGCACGTTGAAACAGCAAAACCCTCAGATCGTAGCGGCCCGACGGCTTGATGCGTATCTCTATTATATGCTGGGCGAGGAATTACCCGCCGACGAGCATTATGGGAATTTGCAAAAGGCACGTACGTGGGGATTCAAAGTATCCGAGGAACTTCGTGTCTGCCGTAATCTGCAGGACATAAACGATTATATTGCCTATTGGGACGTGGGACGAAAAAACTTGCCGGTTGCGACGGACGGTATCGTACTAAAAGTCAATTCACTGAAACAGCAGCGTTTCCTCGGGCATACGGCCAAGAGTCCTCGCTGGGCCATCTCGTATAAATTTCAAGCTGAGCGCGCCGAAACACGTCTGACGTCCGTCTCCTATCAGGTGGGACGGACAGGCGTTGTCACCCCAGTTGCCAACTTGGACCCCGTTCAACTGGCCGGAACAGTCGTCAAACGCGCATCGCTGCATAATGCCGATATCATTGCCGGACTCGATTTGCATATCGGCGACCGCGTATATGTCGAGAAGGGCGGAGAAATTATTCCGAAAATCGTTGGGGTAAATACGGAAGCACGTCCGATGCTGATGGGCGATAAGGTCACCTTCATACACCATTGTCCGGAATGCAGGACGGCCTTGATACGCCCCGAAGGAGAGGCGGCGCATTATTGCCCGAACGAGCGAACGTGTCCGCCTCAGGTGAAAGGAAAGATCGAGCATTTCGTGACACGCAAAGCGATGAACATCAATATGGGGCCTGAGACGGTCGAAGATCTGTATCATGCCGGTTACGTGCGTAACGTGGCCGATCTGTACACCCTCCGCACCGTCGATCTGTTACGTCTCGAACGTTGGGCGGAGAAGAGTGCAAAAAACCTGATGGACAGTCTTGAAGCCTCGAAACAGGTACCTTTTGAGCGGGTGCTGTACGGTCTGGGGATTCGGTATGTGGGAGAAACCGTTGCCAAACGATTAGCGTATGCATACGGTAACATGGAACATCTGGAGCAGGCTTCGCTCGAATCGCTCATACAGACGGACGAGATCGGCGAACGGATTGCACAAAGCGTGATCGATTTTTTCGCCGACGAACGCAATCGAAACATGATCGACCGACTGAAGGAATACGGTTTGCAGATGGCTTTGCAGGAAGATGCACCGGCTACACGCTCAGAGAAATTGAATGGACTGGCATTTGTCATCAGTGGTACGTTTACACGCCATTCGCGCGATGAATACAAAGCCATGATCGAGCAAAACGGTGGAAAAAATACGGGTTCTATTTCCGGGAAAACCGACTACCTCCTTGCCGGAGCCAACATGGGGCCGGCCAAATTGGCCAAAGCCGAAAAAATGGGAATTAAAATTATCAATGAAGAGGAATTCTTAAACATATTAGCGGAATGATTCTGACAAGACACTTTTTATACAAGAAAATCAAATCACTGGCGCAAAAAGCTCTGATACGGGCACATTGTTACCGTTCGCTCGACGATGTGCGGTATATCCTTTTAATGTGTGAAGCAAGAGACTGGAAAGCGGTAGAGCCTTGTGTCGAAACGCTCAAGGCCATGAAGAAAACCGTGCACGTCTGCGTTTATACGCGGAAAGACGAGGAGACGCCGATATGGGATTACGCTTACCTGCTCGTAGAAGAAGGGAAAGACATCAATATCTGGAGTTTCCCCGACAAGAATTTATGCAAACAGTTGAACGGTCTGTCGGTGGATATGTTGGTCGACCTGACGAGCCATGAGGCGCCGATCATGCGCTATCTGATGCTGCAACATCCCTCGTCTTTCAAAGTAGGAGCCAAGCGATCTTCCGAAGTCAATATGTACGATATGTCTATCGTCATGAAAGACGGCGTGTACGATATTCCTTTTCTGTTCGGGCAGATACTGATCTATCTACAATCCATTCGTTCGAGATAAACAGGAAGAACCGGATATTACTTATGGCTACAACCGACTTAAGCGGGATGGGCGTTGCCCTGATCACACCTTTCAGACAAGACGGAAGCATCGACTACGAGGCTTTGCTCAGATTAGTCGAGTTTCAGATACAGAACGGTACGGATTATTTGGTCGTGCTGGGAACGACGGCAGAGACTCCGACACTGACGGAAGAAGAAAAAGGGCTAATCGTACGGAAAGTCGTGACACAAGTGCGGCGTCGCATACCGATTGTGTTGGGTGTCGGCGGGAACTGCACGCAAGTGTTAGTCGACACGTTAAAGCACGGCGACTTTCAGGGTATCGACGCTATCTTGTCCGTAGTTCCCTACTACAATAAACCTTCGCAAGAAGGACTTTTTCGGCACTACGAGGCTGTGGCCGAAGCGACCCCGCTGCCGGTAGTGCTGTATAACGTACCCGGACGCACAGGAGCGAATATGACGGCGGAAACGACCCTCCGGCTCGCTTCTACTTTTAAGAATATCATAGCCATCAAGGAGGCTTCGGGAAACATCAAACAAATGGATGATATCATCAAGCATAAACCAGCTGATTTCCAAGTTATCTCAGGAGATGATGGTATCACATTTCCCCTCATCGCTTTAGGAGCAATTGGAGTTATTTCGGTAATCGGAAACGCTTTCCCCAAAGAATTCGGTCGTATGGTACGGCTTGCGCTCGAAGGCGACTATACGAATGCCCGTGTCATCCACTCGCGTTTTATGGAACTGTTCGAGCTGCTCTTCGTCGACGGCAATCCGGCCGGCGTAAAGAGCATGCTGAACATGATGGGCTTTATTGAGAACAAACTGCGTTTACCGCTCGTGCCGACACGCATCACGACGTATGAGAAGATACGTGACGTGCTGCATCGGCTGCATATCCAATGCTGAAACGGCACGCCAGCTGCGGAATAATCACGAAGGTGTGTCAAAACGCAATAACACATCGCGCCGGATGATTCACACGGATCGTAGAAGAAACGCTCATTTGGGCAAATGAAACGCGCGTGTCATCTCAGCCATTTGCTCGTCACTCATTCCCTCCGGTTCATATCCCATGCACTTGCTGTTGATGTAAATCTGTGCCGACTTGCTGAGCGTATCGACCATATCGAAGGCCTCCATAATGTCGGTACTTACCGACACGACACCGTGCTTTTCCCACATCACCACGTCATAGTCGTCTAATTCTTTGAGTGTCGCCTCCGCCAAGTCGATAGACGACGGCATCTCGTAAGGGATGATGCCCAGTCCGCGCGGACAGAAAGCTTTTGTTTCCGGAATCATTGACCACAAAAGGCGACTGAGCACATCTTTCTGAAGGAACTTTTTGCTGTGCGACATCGCAATCAACTCAATCGGATGGGTATGCAACACAGCCTTGTACCCATTTCCCGAAGCAATAAATTTATTGTGCATGGAGAGATGTGACGGCAACTCCGACGTCGGTCTCACCGGACGGTCGGCAATGATCACATACCCCGAACAATCGTCCGTAATCCGAATGACAGAACCGTTCTCCATCGGCCATCGTGCCAGATCACGCATGCGTTTGTTCGTCCCTTTGCAGTAGAAATAACTGCCTTTGAGGTGAGGCAAAGTCAGTCCGATAGGAATCGTCTCGCTCAAAGCCGGCAGTTGACGGATCTCGTCGTCCACCCATTCGGTGATGTTGAGGGTCATATTTCCTCCGTTCCGTTCGGCCCAGCCTTTTTGCCAAAGGTATCCGGCCACTTCGGCCACTTGGCTAACGTCCCGTGCCAGAACAGGCCGATTGTCTAGAATCGATTTCATCTTTATGATGTTTTAATTTGTTTTTATTTCAATAGTTCAGGCAAGAAAGAAGAGAAAACAAGCAGCAGCAGTCCGGCAATCAGCACGGCAATCGTTTGTTTCGAACAACCCTTCCATTCCTTCAGGAGGATGCCCCATACGTTCGAAAAGGTCACGTTGAGCGCCATCAGGATACACCATGAAAAGGTGAGTAATACCGGCGACGCAGACAAAAAGCCTTTGCCAAGACTCAGTCCGAAGAATTGGCTATACCACAGGACACCTGCCAAGGCACAAAAAAAGAGGTTGTTAACGTAAAGACCTGTTTGACCGTAATCGCTCCAGGTACGGTTCTTTGCATGCTGATAAAAGCAATAGGTCGCATTCGTCACGAAGCCGCCTAAGGTAACCATCAGGGCGGCCGGTAAGGTCTTGTAAATATCGGCGGTCTGCGTAAAGCACAACGATTCGCCAAAACCAAGGCCGATACTGAAACAGGCGCTCATAAAACCTGCCGACAACGCCACCATGATACCACGTGTGAAATGAAAATCCTTCACTGATTCCTTCTTCTCTTCTTCGCTGAGGGTCGCCGACTTGAGACTGCCGGCATAACCGATGACCGCTATGCCGGCCAGTGTCACAGCCACACCCGCGATGACCGGCATTGTCAAGTCCCCCGGTCGACCGGTGAAGAGAGGAGTAAGAATGGTACCGAGACCGGCACACGTACCTAAGGCGATCGACTGCCCGAGGGCTATGCCCAGATAACGCATCGACAAGCCGAACGTCAATCCTCCGATGCCCCAGAGTATCCCGAAGAAGATGGTCCACAGTGTGGCTCCCGGATTCGCTGCATAGACCTCAACGAGGCGATGTCCTTCGGGTACGGCCAACAAGGCACCAAGTAACGGAAAGATAAGCCAGGCAAAAAGTCCCTGTACGAGCCAGAACGACTCCCACGACCATGCTTTCACTTTCCTGATCGGGACGTACGAGCTCGATTGCCCAAAACTCCCTGCGGCGATAATCAGTAGTCCGGTAAGTATTTCCATCTTTTTGATTGCTGCCTCCGAAAATTATTTTCGTTTACTCGTTACTGTTTTCTCGTATTGTTCCACTTCGGTGATGTAATCTTCGCCTGCGGGCACTTCCTGTTGGAGGCAAAACATATCCCATACTGCGTTCCACGGCATGCTTTTCAGTTCTTCCTGCAAAGCCAGCCGTTGAAACAGCAGGTCTTTCTCTTCATACTGCCGGAGCTTTTTCTGCGGCTCGAGCAGAGCTAACAGGAACGCTTTCTGTGTGGCGCGCGTCCCGATAACATAAGCACCGATACGATTCATCGTAGCATCGAAATAGTCGAGACCGACATGTACCCGTTTTAAAGCGTCGCAACGGACAATCTCACGGGCAAGGTCTTGCAGATCATCGTTAAGGATAACGACATGATCGCTGTCCCAACGTACCGGGCGACTGACATGCAACATAATTTCCGGCGTAAACAGCAGCATCGACGATATTTTGTCGGCAATGCTTTCGGTAAGATGAAAATGACCGGTATCCAGCGTCACGATCTTTTTGTTTTTTACGCCGTAACCAAGGTAAAAATCATATGAACCTACCGTATAACTCTCTAACCCTATACCGAACAACTTTGCTTCGATACAGTCTTTCATGTGTTTATATTTCACCGCGAAAATCTCATCCAGCGACTGTTCGAGCAGTTTCCTGTATTTGAGCCGGTTAACGGGCACTTCCTTGCTACCGTCGTGTATCCAGAGGTTCATGATGCAGGGGTCGCCCTGATATTTTCCCATCGCTTCGCTGATCTGACGGCATCGTTTCGTATGTTCGATCCAGAAATCGCGAATGCCTTTGTCGGGGTTGGCGAGAGTCAGATTTCCGCTTTTGGGATGCGAAAATGACGTCGAGTTGAAATCGAGTTTCAGATGATTCTCCTGGGCCCATTCCATCCAGCTTTGGAAATGCCTCGGTTCTACCTGATCACGATCTGTAACCTCGCCACCGAAGTCTCCGTAAATCTCGTGCAGGTTCAGCCGGTGTCTTCCGGGAATGAGCGACATCGCTTTGACCAGATCGGCACGCAGTTCGTCAATGTTGCGCGCCCGACCGGGATAATTACCCGTGACCTGAATTCCTCCCGTAAGGCTGCTTCCCAGATTCTCGAATCCATGCACATCGTCGGCTTGCCAGCAGTGCAACGAAATCGACAGTTGTCCTATTTGCGACAAGGCTTTATCCGTATCGACACCGATCGCCGCATAACGTTCTTTTGCGATCTCATACGATTTCTTGATTATCTTTTCTTCCATAATATTATGATATGTTTGTTCGTTGTACAATATAGCATTTTTTATCGTGTTGTTCCTTCGGGATGATACGTTTTTACGGCAAACGCTTGTGCGATGATCCGGCGCATCTCCCAGCGGTCGCTTACGAGTCCGGCCGCTTTGGCTTGCATCATGCAGTTACCGATGGCTGTCGCTTCGGACGGGCCGGCTACGACGGGGATGCCCAGCGTGCGAGCCGTCAACCGGTTCATCAGGTCGTTCTGCGATCCTCCCCCGATGATATGTAGTTTTTCGATCGGGAACGGAGCCATTTCCGAAAGTTTCTCCGTTACTTCGGCATAACGATGCGCGAGACTTTCGAAGATACAACGGATATATTCGGCATCGGTCGAAGGAGACGCCATCCCTTTTTCGCTGCAAAGAGCTGCGATGGCTTGAGGCATGCTCGACGGGTTGGCCAGACGCGGATCGTCGGGAGAAATGATGGCTTGCACCTCTCCGACACGTTCCGCCATATCCACCATTTGCGGATACGTGTAGGTACGCCCCTCCTTCTCCCATTCCTTGCGGCATTGTTCGAGCAGCCACATACCGGTGATGTTCTTCAGAAAACAAGTCGTTCCCTCGACGCCTCCCTCATTCGTGAAGTTCTGTTCGAACGATTCTTTCGTCACGATCGGCGCCAAAGTCTCGATGCCCATCAGGCTCCAGGTACCACTGCTCAGATACGCAAAATGCGGGTTCTCCGCCGGGACGGCAAGAATGGCCGATGCCGTATCATGTCCGGCAACCGTTACGACCGGCACTTTCCCGATCCCTGTCTCCTTAGCGAGTGCCTCGGTGAGCGTGCCGATCGTCGTACCGGGATCGACAAGCGGATGGAGCAACGAAGGCGAAAGGCCCATAGCTGTCAGCAGTGACGGTTCGAAACGCCGTGTCGCAGGATTCAGCAGTTGCGATGTCGATGCTTCGGTATATTCGCAGACTTGTTTTCCGGTCAGCATGTAGATCAACAGATCGGGAATAAACAGAATTTTATCGGCCTGCGCAAGAGGAGAGAATGCTTCGGCTTTGGCACGAAACAGTTGGAAGAGGCTGTTGAAATTCATCACCTGAATTCCTGTCATGCCATACACTTTATCGCGCGGAATACGTTGAAAAAACTCATCCGGCGCCCCGTTGGTATAAGGATCGCGATAGGCGCGCGGCAACCCGAGGATCGTACCGTCACGACCGACATAACCGAAGTCCACGCCCCACGTATCGATACCGATCGACGTGAGCCGGATTCCCTGACGGGCGCACTCGCGCAGTCCGTCCTTCAACGACTCGTACAGGCTGAAAATATTCCAGTAATATCTGCCATGAAGCTCCATGATGGCGTTTGGGAAACGTGTCAGCTCCCGGACCTCAAACTTGTCGCCTTCCAATATGCCGAGCATTGATCGCCCGCTGGTAGCACCCAAATCAAATGCCAGAAAATAATGTTTATTCATGTTCATGATCTCCGAATTTTCCGGACAAAAATAGGTATATTTTTCCAATGATAAACAATTTCGTTCTTTGAGCAGGTATTTTATCTACGCTCTATGCGGCAATGGTCAAATACCGAGCAGCGCGAGCCAGGCGGGGAAATAATCTTTAAGGGCTTGGCGGAGGATCTTAAGAGTTTTCGTGATATGATACTCGATACTTTTGACGGAAAGTCCCAAGTCATCGGCAATTTCACGGTGACTCAGGCGCTCGTATTTGCTGCGGATAAAGATGTGGCGCGACTGTTCCGGAAGGGAGTCGAGTGTTCTTTGTATGATGGTTTGTATCTCCTCGGAGAAGAGCTGCTCCGGGTTACAGGCTTCGAGGGTAGAGATACGCACGTTCAACTCCCAGTCTTTATGCTCCGAGAGCATTCGCTTTACTTCTTGATGCTTTTGTTCTCGTCGCAAGTGATTGATACATCTGTTCTTTACGATGGTCAGCACATAAGCCGGAATATTCATTTGATGTGGCAGAGCGGAGCGGTTTTCCCAATAGTACATCAGACTGTCCATTACGATATCTTCCGCTGTGGCCGTGTCGCGCACATAGGTACGCGCAAAACGGATGTATCGTTGACGGTAGTCGTGATACAATCGGTCGAAGTCATTTATATCCGTTCTATTTTCCACAGTTCAGGTCAAAGATTCAAACATCCGTACGGGAGAAGAAAGAAGTTGTTTTTCACTTATTTCTCCCTTACGAATACCTGTTTGCCGATCTCATTGTACGAAAAGAAATGGGCGTATTACATCGGAGAGGAGCGCTTCCTGCCTCCTCTCTCTCGGCCGTTCAGAACGGCAGATCGTCTGCCGGATCGGAAGGGGGTATTTCCGGTGGCGGAAGCGGTTGATCGATCGGTTGCATTCCTCCCGATTCGTTGTCCGGCTCCACTCGCCACGCGCGTATATCGTTATACCATCGTCCGTTGTATTCACGACAGTCGATATCGAACGAAATTTTCAGATCCTGTCCTTCCTGAATGTTAAACTGGTCGATCCGGTCTCCCCACAGGTTGAACATCATTTTACGCGGATACTGGGCATTCCGGTCGTATTCGATCACATACTCTTGTTTTTTCCATGTTCCGTTCTTTCCTTCGCCCGTCTGAACCGGTTGAACGACGATTATTTTTCCTCTTACTTCCATATCTCTTTCACTTTATGATATTTCTGATTATAACATTTATCGGTATGAGTCTATCAATACGCTCGTGCGAAAAGAACGCGTTGAGCAGACGGTTTGCCGGTTACCATACATTGTCCGGGCGTTGCGTCGTCGAAAGGAATGCAGCGGATAGTCGCTTTCGTTTCGTTTTTGATGCGCTCTTCCGTTTCGGGTGTGCCGTCCCAGTGAGCCAAGATGAAGTTGCCTTCTTCGAGCTTTTCCTTAAACTGGTCGTACGTATCGACTTTGACCGTGTGCTTCTCACGATGCTCCAACGCTTTCCGGAAAATATTCCTCTGAATTTCTTCAAGCAGATTCTTTACGTATGCTTCGATTCCTTCGCAGGTAACCGTTTCTTTTTCGAGCGTATCGCGACGCATGACCTCGATCGTGTTGTTTTCGAGATCGCGTCCTCCCATGGCCAGGCGTACCGGTACTCCTTTCAGTTCGTATTCGGCGAATTTCCAACCGGGTTTCTTCGTGTCACGATCGTCATATATCACGCTGATGCCTGACGCTTTCAGACCGGTGATGATTTTATCGACCTTCTCACTGATTTGCGCCAGTTGCCCGGCAGAGCGGTAAATCGGTACGATCACGACCTGTATCGGCGCCAGATGCGGTGGCAGCACCAGCCCGTTGTTGTCGGAGTGCGACATGATCAGCGCCCCGATGAGCCGTGTGGAAACGCCCCACGAAGTAGCCCACGCATAGTCGGTCTTTCCTTCTTTATCGATGAACGTCACATCGAAAGCCTTCCCGAAATTCTGTCCGAGGAAGTGCGACGTACCGGCTTGTAAAGCCTTCCCGTCTTGCATCATGGCCTCGATGGTGTACGTGTCGACGGCGCCGGCAAACCGTTCGCTTTCGGTCTTCACGCCTTTGATTACGGGCATAGCCATATAGTTTTCGGCAAAATCGGCATAGACATTCTGCATCTTCCGCGCTTCGACTTCGGCCTCTTCGCGTGTGGCATGTGCCGTATGACCTTCCTGCCAAAGGAACTCGGCCGTACGCAGAAACAGGCGTGTACGCATTTCCCAGCGCATTACGTTCGCCCACTGGTTGATGAGCAGCGGCAGATCGCGGTACGACTGAATCCAGTTTTTATACGTGTTCCAGATGATAGTCTCGGAAGTGGGGCGAATGATGAGTTCTTCCTCGAGGCGGGCGGCCGGATCGACGATCACGCCGCTACCTTCCGGATCGTTCTTCAGACGGTAGTGCGTCACAACGGCGCACTCTTTGGCAAACCCTTCGACGTGGTCGGCTTCGCGGCTCAGAAACGATTTCGGGATCAACAGAGGAAAATAAGCGTTGTGATGTCCCGTTTCCTTAAATTTATCGTCGAGAATACGCTGCATCTTTTCCCAGATTGCATATCCGTAGGGCTTGATGACCATACAGCCGCGCACAGCCGAATTTTCGGCCAGATCGGCTTTTACAACCAAGTCCTGATACCATTGCGAATAATTTTCGTCTTGTGAAGTGAGTTCCTTTAGTTCTTTTGCCATTGTCATTTATTTTCGTTTCTTTTTTTTCAATATTGTTCGTTTTCGTTCGGGAAATCGCCTGCTTTAACATCTTCGATGTAGGCGTGAAGCGCTTTCGTCATTTCTTCGTGAAGATTGGCGTAGCGACGCAGGAAGCGAGGCGAAAAGTTTTGATTGATCCCGAGCATGTCGTGCATCACCAGTACCTGCCCGTCTACACCGCCACCGGCACCGATGCCGATCACGGGGATTTTCAGCTCGGAAGCTACCTGTGAAGCCAGTGCTGCCGGAATTTTTTCAAGTACCAGCGCGAAGCATCCCCATTCTTCGAGCAGATGGGCGTCTTCGAGCAGTTTGCGGGCTTCTTCTTCTTCACGGGCACGGACGGCATAAGTGCCAAACTTGTTGATCGACTGCGGAGTCAGTCCCAAATGTCCCATGATCGGGATGCCGGCGCACAAGATGCGCTGTATGGATTCTTTGATTTCCGATCCGCCTTCCATCTTGATGCAGTCGGCATGTGTCTCTTTCATCACGCGGATGGCTGAGGCGAGCGCCTCTTTCGAATTGCCCTGATACGTCCCGAAAGGCAGATCGACCACGACAAGCGCCCGTTTGACGGCTTTCATCACCGATTTGCCGTGATAAATCATCTGATCGAGGGTAATGGGAAGGGTCGTTACATTGCCTGCCATCACATTCGAGGCCGAATCGCCGACGAGGATCACATCCATGCCTGCCTGGTCGATGATTTGCGCCATCGAATAATCGTAGGCGGTAAGCATCGAAATCTTTTCGCCCCGCTGTTTCATTTCAAAAAGGCGGTGTGTCGTTACTTTACGGTTGTCTTCTGATACTGCTACTGACATCTCCTGAACTTAAAACGTGGCAAAGGTAGTTATTTTTTATTGTAGGAAAAAACGCGATGGACTCTGTTGTAACAAGGTTTTATCTGCGTCCGAAAATCTCCTGCAGTTTCTCTTCCAACCCACGTCCGTTGATATCGGCATACGCCACCCGCCCATCGGGATCGATCAGATAGACGGTCGGGATCCATGCTTTAAATACGTTTCACTGATTCTTTAAAATCTTTATGCCTTCCTTTTTAAGCTCTTCTTTATCCTTGGTTTTCTTCACTGTGTGATCAGGTTCAATTCCGTAACCGACAAACTCCTTGCCGTTGGTTAAATAGTCTCTTTTCGAACATATCTGAAGCCAGCCCTTCCCGGGAAGTTCGAAGCCGATAGGATTACCTGTTGTTCCAGCTGTTGTTCTCCCGATTAAAACACCTCTTTTTGCATTCAGAAATAAAGATGCAAAGTCTTCTGCAGCAGAATACGTTTTTTCACTGATCAAAACAACGATTGGTTTTGTAAAACGCAGTGATTCACGTACCGGCTGAATCATACTTCCGCTATTGTCCTGCCATTGTGTATTCCATCCCCACGAGGCATAAGCAGGCATATACATCAGTGTTTTCCATCTCGACGACAAAACAGGTTTTTCAATCAGATGGCTGATAACATAATTGGAATATCCGCTGTTGCCCCCCTCGTTTTCCGATATGTCGATAATCAGTTTCGAGGTCTTTCTTATTTCATGATAAAGACTGTCGAATTCGCTTTTGAAGCGATCACCCCAAAATCGGTTAATTTTCAGGTAACCCATATTATCATCCAATACCTTAAATTCAAATATTTGTACCGGTTTGTCCAGTTTCTTCAATCTTCTGCTCACTGAAAATTCTTTATTGTCTTTTGTGTTGATCTTCAATGGTTTGTCGATATGTCCTTTCAGTAGGTTGTGTTCGTAAACCTGTACTTCCATATCCTGCTTTGTGGAATAAAACACGAATGGCTGAATGTACTTCATCGCATATTCATGTACCTCCGTCCCATCTATTGCTACAATTTCCATTCCGACCGAGAGGCCTTGCTGCTCAAGTGTATCGTTCAAGATGCGGCCAATGATCACTTTGCCATCGACCAGTTCCGTAAGAATGGGGGGAGCGACTTCGAAAACTTCTCTAAGTTCCCACGGGATAACGACCCGTGTATGTCCGTCGTTTAGCAATGAACAAAACTCCTGCAATATGCGATAGTATTCGTACGTCGTTTGGGTTTTCAAGACTTTCGGAATAAATGTTTGATATGTCTTGTTCCAATCCAGATCGGGCACCTGATCGAAGAATACAAAATTTTTGTCGGCCTCTTTCCAGACTGTCGATAGACCGTATATCTTCTCTTCGTCCGATAAGCGATCGGTGTTTTCTTGAATTCCCGTTCCTGCAGATGTTAGCATTGTTCCTGCAATCATCAAGCTAAAAGATAAAATGATTTTTTTCATGATGTCAAGTTTATTTTCTATGATTAATACTGAAATTCAGATTTGAGTTTATCTTTTTTACTCTTACATACTGTCATTATTCCAGCCGACAAATATAGGGTAGAAATGCAAAACATCGAAATTTTACCTGATCGTTTTAAAGCCGCGTGGAAATTCAATCTTCATTCGTTATTCATCGGATATGGTTTGTTACGTAAGGTGAATGGAGGGGCGGAGATAACGAGGCTTTTTCTACCGGAAAAATACGTATCTTTGTCGCATGTTCAATTTTTTATTCAAATAGAGAAATGAGTACAGGATTAATTATTACGATTGTTATCGTCGTTGTTTTGTTGCTTTTTTTCATGTCGGTGTACAACCGGCTGGTACGTTTCCGCAACAATCGCGAGAATGCGTTTGCCGATATCGATGTGCAGTTGAAACAGCGACATGACCTGATACCGCAGCTGGTCGAAGCTGTTAAAGGTTATATGAAGCATGAAAGTGAAACGTTGACGAAGATCACGCAGGCCCGTACCGCTGCCATGTCGGCACAAAGCATTGATCAGAAGATTGCCGCTGAAAATCAGCTGTCTGCCGCGCTGCGGGGGCTGACTGTGTCGGTTGAAGCTTATCCCGACTTGAAAGCCAACTCCAACTTTATGCAGTTGCAGGAAGAGATGGCGGATATCGAAAATAAACTGGCGGCCGTACGCCGTTACTTCAATTCGGCGACGAAGGAATACAACAATGCCGTCGAAACATTCCCCGCCAATCTTGTGGCCGGCATGTTCGGTTTCCGTCGCGAGACGATGTTCGATCTCGGAAGTCAACGGGCGCAATTGGAAGAAGCGCCGAAAATAAACTTCTGATCCGGTGAGGTATCTCGGTATACAGACGCAGCAACGGAGAAACAACATCCGCTCGATGATGATGTTATTGCTTTTCCCTTGCGTCATCCTTTTTTTGACGTGGGTTTTCTTCGTGATTATCCATGTCTTTTTCGTTTCGGATGATGCGGCAGCCGTCTATTCATGGGAAGATTCCTGGCAAATCGCGAACGAATCGTTTATTAACGCCGCACCGTGGGTGGTGGGAGTTTGTTTAGTCTGGTTTCTGATCGCTTACTATTCGAATACATCGATCATCCATGCCGCGACCGGGTCGTATACGCTGGAACGACGGGATAATAAGCGCGTGTATAATTTAGTCGAGAACCTTTGTATGGCTAACGGACTGCCGATGCCGAAAATCAACGTGATCGAAGACTTGTCGATGAATGCCTTTGCCAGCGGATTGAATAAAAAAACGTATACCGTTTCACTTTCGCGCGGAATTATCAACCGCCTGAGCGATGCCGAGCTGGAAGCCGTTATTGCGCACGAGCTGACGCATATTCGCAATCGCGATGTACACGTACTGATCGTTTCCATTGTCTTTGTTGGCATTTTTTCGTTTCTCTCCCGGATGGCTTCGCGTCGCCTGCTGCACGGAAGCCTGCGGAACGGCAAAAACGGAGGAGGACTGGCTATCCTGTTAGTCGTTCTGGTACTGGCTGTCATCGGCTACCTTATTACGATGCTGATGCGTTTTGCCATCTCCCGCAACCGGGAATACATGGCCGACGCCGGAAGCGCCGAGATGACGAAGAATCCGCTGGCGCTGGCCTCGGCCTTACGTAAAATATCGACCGATCCGCTGATCGAAGCCGTCGAACAAAACGATGTGGCGCAACTTTTTATCGAGAACCCGATGAAGAAAGGCGCGTCGTTCGTCAACGAATTATTCGCGACCCATCCGCCCATCGAAAAAAGAATCCGGGTGCTCGAACAGTTCTGATCGTCCCCGAACAATGCACATTAATAGTAATAATATGGAAAAAGAAAGCCCGTTATTAAACGTACATAATAAGACGGAATACCCTCCGATGCACACGGCTGAACATATCCTGAACCGAACCATGGTGAACAGGTTCGGTTGTCCGCGCTCCCGGAATACGCATATCGAACGCAAAAAATCGAAATGCGACTATCAGCTCTCCTCTGCCCCGACAGACGAACAGATCGCAGAGATCGAACATAGCGTGAATGCCGTGATCGACCGGCATCTGCCTGTCACGAGTGAGTATATGTCGCACGAAGAAGCGGCGGCGCTTGTCGACCTGAGCAAGCTGCCCGAAGGCGTCTCCGAAACATTGCGCATTGTCCGCATCGGCGACTACGACGCCTGCGCCTGTATCGGACAACACGTATCGAACACCTCCGAAGTCGGCCATTTTAAAATCATTTCGCACGATTACGAAAACGGACGGCTTCGCATCCGGTTTAAATTGACATGACGCAGCTTGCAACAGCTGTCCGCCGCCCGTATCTCCTCCGTTCGCAGGCGTAAAAATATCGGCTGCCGGTTGTCGGTTGGTAATTATTTTATACCTTTGCACATCGCTTGGAAAAACAGGCGGATAAACATTCGCAACATTTAATATTCGATAAATTCAATCATTATGCAGACGATCGATTCCTTTAATTTTGCCGGAAAAAAGGCATTTGTACGGGTAGATTTCAATGTACCCTTAGACGAACAGTTCAACATTACGGACGATACGCGTATCCGTGCAGCGTTGCCTACCCTGAAGAAAATACTGAACGATGGCGGCAGCGTCATCATCGGATCACACTTGGGACGTCCCAAAGGCGTTACCGATAAATATTCGCTGAAACATATTCTGAAGCACGTATCCGACTTGCTCGGCGTTGATGTACAGTTTGCCAACGACTGCGTCGGTGAAGAAGCTAAAATCAAAGCTTCCGCCCTGCAACCGGGCGAAGCGCTGTTGCTTGAGAATCTGCGTTTCTATGCCGAAGAAGAAGGCAAGCCTCGCGGACTGGCCGATGATGCTTCCGAACAGGAGAAGGCGGCCGCCAAGAAGGCCGTGAAAGAAAGTCAGAAGAAATTTACCGAAACGCTGGCGTCTTATGCCGACGTATATGTGAACGACGCCTTCGGTACGGCCCATCGCGCGCATGCTTCAACGGCTTTGATGGCCGCTTATTTCGATGCCGATCATAAGTTGTTCGGCTATCTGATGGAAAAGGAAGTGGCTGCCGTAGAGAAAGTGCTTAACGACATCAACAGACCTTTTACCGCTATCATGGGAGGATCGAAAGTGTCGTCCAAGATCGAGGTGATCGAGAATTTGCTCAATAAAGTCGACAACCTGATTATCACCGGCGGAATGACCTATACGTTTATGAAAGCGCTGGGTGGGAAAATCGGAAAATCGATCTGCGAAGACGATAAGTTAGACCTCGCCCTCGAGCTGCTGGCCAAAGCCAAAGAGAAAGGCGTCAACCTCGTACTGGCCGAAGACTCGAAAATTGCCGACGATTTCAGCAATGACGCGAAAACAGCGTATGCCGCGAGCAATGAAATCCCCGACGGATGGGAAGGCATGGATATCGGACCTGAGACAGAGAAGAGATATGCGGAGGTGATCCGCGCTTCCAAAACGATCCTTTGGAACGGTCCGACCGGGGTGTTCGAATTTGAAAACTTTACGCACGGATCGCGCTCGGTAGCCGAAGCGATTGTCGAAGCCACGAAAAACGGCGCTTACTCGCTTATCGGAGGAGGCGACTCGGTGGCATGTATCAATAAATTCGGATTGGCCGACGGAGTGTCGTACGTATCGACCGGAGGCGGTGCACTGCTCGAAGCCATCGAAGGAAAAACCCTTCCTGGAATCGAAGCGATCCGCGGGTATTAAAAGGAGATTGACAGCACGGAGGTCGGCCATAACTGTGCACGGCGATGTGTCCTAACGGCCGACTCTCTTCGTTGCTTGCACGGAATCTTCCCTGCTTTTACGACATGAAACGGCAACACGATTTAACGCAGGGAGCGGTCTGGAAAGTTATCTTGACGTTTGCTTTTCCTCTGCTTGTCGGCAATCTTATTCAGCAAGTTTATAACCTTACCGACAGTGTGATCGTCGGGAGTTTTTTGGGCAAAGAGGCGCTGGCAGCCGTTTCGGCTTCGTTTTTCATTTACTATTTCATTATCTCCTTCGTGATCGGTATAGGAAGCGGTATCACAGTCATCGTTTCGCAATATTTCGGGGCGCGTCAGTACGACAAGGTACAGCGTGCTTTTTCATCGTTTTGCGGCTTCACGCTGATTGCCGGTATTTTTCTGTCGGTGTCCGGCATCGTGTTTACCGAAGATTTTTTTCGGCTGACCCGCACGCCTGAAGAGGTCATTCCGCAGGCCGTCCGCTATTTCCGCATCTATGCGGGCGGGACGGTGCTGTTTATTACGTTTCATAGCATGTCGTCCGTTTTGCGGAGTATGGGCGACTCGGCGCGTCCGATGATCTTCGTCCTCATCACCGCTGTGCTGAACATCCTGTTCGATTTGCTTTTTATTATCGGGTTCGGGTGGGAGATTGAAGGAGCTGCTCTTGCGACCGTCGCGGCACAAGGGGTTGGAGTGTGTATTGTATTAGCATACATACACCGGCGTCATCCGTTGCTCTCAATTCGTCGGAAAGATTGGGTCTTCGACGGGAAACTCTTTATGCAGGGGTTGCGTATCGGCATCCCGACGAGCATACAGCAAGTCTCCATCGCCATCGGGTTAGTGGCGCTTCTGGGCATTGTCAACAAGTTCGGTACGGATACGTTGACGGCCTACGGTGCGGCCGGAAAAGTAGATTCGTTCATCACGCAGGCGCTCCTGACCGTTTCCAGCGCTCTGGCTGCGTTTTGCGGACAGAACATCGGTGCGCAGCGATGGGACCGTGTGCGATCAGGTGTGCGCTTTGCCTTAACATTTAATTTGCTGTTTTGCGGTACCGTATTCGTCGCCGTGTATTTCTTCGGAAAAGAGATGATGCGCGCTTTTACACACGATGCCGACGTGATTGCCATCGGTTACGAATATCTCCTGATTCTCGGGAGTTTTCTGGCTGTTCACGGCGCGTTGGGGATCTTCAACGGCGCGATGCGTGGAGCTGGGGATACGCTCTTTGCCATGGTGACGGGTATCGTTACCTTCTGGCTGATCCGTATTCCGTTGGCTTACGGTTTGAGCCATGCGTGGGGACGTGTGGGAATCTGGTGGGCGATTGTATTGAGTATCTCACTCGGATTCGCCGCCACATATATATATTATCATACGGGGCGATGGAAAAAGAGGAGGGTCATTTCCTGACTCCCTCTCTCTCTTCTTATTGAAATGTCATCAGTTTGCTGAGATATTTCCCGATGATGTCGAACTCGAGGTTGACGACCGTTCCCTGCTCGATCTGCCCGAAGTTCGTATAATCGTGCGTATAGGGAATGATGGCTACCTCGAAACGGTTGGTCTGTGAGTTGCAGACGGTCAGACTGACGCCGTTCACGCAGACGGAGCCTTTCTCGACCGTCATGTATCCCTGTTTGGCCATGGCCGGATCAATTTCATATTCAAAGGCGTAGTACCAGCTTCCGTCGGCTTCCGTTACTTGTGTGCAGACTGCCGTCTGATCGACGTGCCCCTGCACGATGTGTCCGTCCAGCCGGCCGTTCATCAGCATGCTGCGCTCCAGATTCACCTTGTCGCCCACCTTGAGCAGCCCGAGGTTCGAACGTTCGAGCGTCTCTTTGATCGCCGTCACGGTGTAGCTTTCCGGCGTTTTCTTCACTACGGTCAGGCACACCCCGTTGTGCGAGATGCTCTGATCGATCTTCAACTCGTCGACAAACGAGCAATGCAGTGTCAGATGCAGGTTGCCCCTGTCCTGCTCCAGCGCAACAACGGTTGCGGCCTCTTCTACGATTCCTGAAAACATAAGGTATGGGATGAT
Source organism: Tannerella forsythia (assembly GCF_001006485.1). GTDB lineage: Bacteria > Bacteroidota > Bacteroidia > Bacteroidales > Tannerellaceae > Tannerella > Tannerella forsythia. The sequence goes on along the minus strand of NZ_JUET01000092.1, from coordinate 9,918 downwards.
TATTTTTGTTGTTCCAACTGCAACGTTTTCGTCGGCTCATCGCATACGCTCGACGGACCGAAGTATTGTATCGGGCCCGGGTAGACATAGTCCGTGCTCAAAGCCCACTCTTCGCGATGTGCGGCATACGCCTTGAACGGAGCGCCTTCGAGTTTGACGAGCGCTTTCTGGATCACCGGTTTCATTTCGCCGTGACGGCGTTCCATGTTCATCATCATCGTCACCGGAATACCGCCGGCAATCCATTTGTCGGCCGGTGCGGTCGTATTGCGTACCGACGACATATAGCCCGTTTTACCCGCATGAATCAGGCAGGCGGCCGCGTATCCGAGCGAGTAGCAATAGTCGGCGTCGTAGTTCGACGGGGCGGCGCAACGCCCTTCGTAACCGAAGAAGTGCATCTGGGTGGCGAACTTGCCGGTATATTTGCCTTCCGCTTTCCATTCGGCCAGACGGTTGCCTACCATCTCAGCCAGCAGCTTCTCGGTTTCGATGAGCGATACCTGTACGTTGCCGTGCGGGTCGCGCTCGAGGGTGAGCTGGCGGGCTACGCCTTCGGGCAGGCTGGCGTACAGCTCGGAGTTCTCTTTCGTCAGCTTCGCGATGATATAGCTGCGCTGCTCGCTCTTCTTGATCATCTTGAACTCCGTTTCATGCTTGGCAAGGAAGTCGTTCAGTTCGGCGATCAGCCGTTTCATGGCCGGAATAAATTCGACCAGTCCTTCGGGGATCAGCACCGTCCCGAAGTTGTTGCCGGCCTCCGAGCGTTTGAGCACAACGGTTGCGATCTGGTTCACGATATCGTCGAGCGTCTGGTTTCTGGCTTCCACTTCTTCCGAGATGATGCAAACGTTCGGGTGCGTTTGCAGGGCGCATTCCAAAGCGATATGCGAAGCCGAGCGTCCCATCAGTTTGATGAAGTGCCAGTATTTGCGCGCCGAATTGCAGTCGCGCTGGATATTTCCGATTACTTCCGAATAGACCTTGCATGCCGTATCGAAGCCGAACGACGTTTCTACCTGCTCGTTTTTCAAATCGCCGTCGATCGTTTTCGGGCAGCCGATCACCTGCACGCCGGCTCCGATCGATTTGTAATATTCCGCCAGTACGCAGGCATTCGTATTCGAGTCGTCGCCGCCGATAATCACGAGCGCCTTAATGTTGAGCTTTTTCAGAATCTCCAGCCCTTTGTCGAACTGTTCTTTCTGTTCCAGCTTCGTACGTCCTGATCCGATCATGTCGAATCCTCCCGTATTACGGTAATCGTCGATGATACCGGCTGTCAGTTCCATATATTTATGCTCGATCAGACCGCCCGGACCCAAGATGAATCCGTACAGGCGGGAATCTTTATTCCCCGATTTCAGTCCGTCAAACAGTCCGGCAATCACGTTGTGACCGCCCGGCGCCTGTCCTCCCGACAATATCACGCCGACGTTGATCGGCGGCATCGCTTTCTTTTCGTTGCTTTTCTCAAAAGTCACAACCGGCATGCCGTACGTATTCGGGAACAGTTTCTTGATCTCTTCCTGATTGGCTACCGATTCGGTGTACTCGCCGTCTACGGCCTTTACGGCTCCTCGCAGGGCGGTGGGCATCTTGGGAACATAGTGTGCCCGCTCAATTTGTAATGCGCTCTTTGTCATGATGTATTGTTTTTTTATAAATCTTTTTGTCTCTTGTTTTTGCGTCCGCAAAGATAATATTTTTCCGCAAACCTCATACCGCAACGCCCGGCCTTTTTCGCACCGTTTATTTGTGTATGTCCTCATTTTTAATGGGGTTAAAACTGCTTTCTTTAGTTATATTTAACTATAAAAATTAGTTTTGAAACTAAATTATCTCGTTATTTGTAGTCGTAATTTGAACAGGAGGATAGACGTATGCATAAGTTAACAGCAAAAGAAGAAGAATTAATGCTCTTTTTTTGGGAAAGAGGAGCGTTGTTTGTCAGGGAGATACTCAATTTTTATCCGGATCCGAAGCCCCATTTTAATACCCTTTCGACCATTGTCCGGGGGTTGGAAGAAAAAGGGTTTCTGGCGCATAAGACGTTCGGGAATACCTATCAGTACTACGCCGTCATCAGTAAGGAGGAGCACCGGCGCGGTACGTTACGGGGTGTCATCCGTAAATATTTCGATAATTCGTATTTGCACGCCGTTTCGTCGCTTGTGCAGAGCGAAAATATCTCTGTCGAAGAATTGAAGGCTTTGATCCGCGAAGTGGAAAAAAACTCACCGCCCGCAGGCGATAAATCTTGATGTGTCATGGGAGCATTCTTTTCTTATTCGTTGCAATCGGCGTTATGTCTGGCGGTATTCTATTTGTTTTACACAGTGGTGCTAAGCCGTGAAACGTTTCATCGGCTCAATCGCTGCATGCTGCTTTTCATCATGGCGCTGTCGTGGATAATACCGTTATTCGCCGGAGCGTTGTCGTTCCGTACAGGCGCGGAGGTCGTGCCGGAAATGCTCGTTGAGCAACCGCTCGCAACTCTTACCGCGGGAGGCGCCGCGGCATCGTTATATCTGTCTGTCTGGCAGTCTGTCTTTGTGCCGGTCTTTACGTTATATCTCGTCGGCATCGCCTTTTGCGTACTTTATCAGGCTTTGTCTTACTTACGGTTATGGCGATTGCTCTCTAAAGGGAAACACGCGGCGTTGGATAATGATATCCGGCTGATTTTGCATACCGACACGAGCATGGCTCCGTTCAGTTGGATGAAGTATATTGTGCTTTCCGAAGATGATTATACCGAAGACGGCGCCGCGATCATCGCGCACGAAACAGCGCATATCCGCCTCCACCACTCGTGGGATCTGATGGCTGCACATGTTTTCGTTATCCTGCAATGGTTCAACCCCTTCGCATGGCTGCTGTACCGCGACTTGCGGAATACGCACGAATATGAGGCCGACAAATCCGTCCTCGACGAAGGGTTCGAAGCGCAACATTATCAATTATTGCTTATAAAAAAAGCCGTCGGCACACGACTCTACTCTATGGCCAACGGCTATAATCACAGTAATAACCTCAAAAAACGTATCACTATGATGTTACAAAAAAAATCGAATGCATGGGCACGGTTGAAGTACGCGCTTGTACTCCCGTTGGCAGCTACGACGGTTGTTGCCTTCGCCCGCCCGGAAATCTCACGTCCGTTCGACGAGATTTCGAGTGTCAAAGTTAGCTATTTTGCTCCGACCGCCCAACCCGTCGAAGCAAAAAGTGTAGAAAAAGTCGTTGTTCCGCCTCGACAGGAAGTGGCCGTACCCGTTGAAACGGTAGCGGAAACACCGCCCGCTCCTCGTGAAACGAAAGCGCCTGCCGCTAAACCTAAGCCTGCGCCGACAACACCCGAAGATACCGTGGTGTTTATGGTAGTGGAACAAATGCCTGAATTTCCGGGTGGACAGGGTGAACTGATGAAATATATTGCTCAGAATATCAAGTATCCGGTCAAAGCCATTGAGAAAAAAATGGAAGGACGGGTTGTCGTCTCGTTTGTTGTAAGCTGCGATGGAAGCCTTCGGGATTTTCAGGTTGTAAGAAGTGTTGATCCGGATTTGGATGCGGAAGCGATCAGGGTGCTTAAATTGATGCCGAATTGGAAACCCGGGAAGCAGAGAGGAAAAAATGTGTCAGTAAAATATACTCTTCCGATTAATTTCAGTCTTTCGGCGAAAAAAGACTCGCTTCAAACGAAATAAGGTTTCGTTTGTTTCAAGAAGTGATAGGAGCCGCCTCGCAACGTTGGGATTGCGGGGCGGCTTTTTCTTTGCGGATACTGCCAATATCATTCGTTTGGTTGATGATCACCTGGATCGGAGTGAACTACCTGCCTGCGGCGCAAGGAAGCATTCACGTGTATTAAATAAGATAGATTATTTTTTAATTTTCAAAAATAAGTAATAAATTTGCCCCCGGATAATAAATAAAATAAAACGAAAGAACGTGTGAGAGTTTCGATGAAATCAAGCATATCGGTCGTGCAATGCTACATGCTTGTACGCCGTTTCGGTGTGCGGATAGGTGAAAGTAATCTTACCGTAACGGAACTCAATTATAAAGATAATACGCGTACGGAAAAACAGCAAGCCGGATATTCCGTATATCTTGTGAATAATACTATTACCGATAGAAATGAACTATAAAATAAAGTCAAACAATTAAATTTTTAGCTTATGAAAAGAAAAGTAACAAGTAGTGTATCAAAACTTATGCTCGCAGCTTTTCTCCTTGCTGCAAGTAGCGGAGGGATAGCGTGGGGGCAGGCGTATATTAGTGGCCCTGCTGGAGTGCAAAATACTTTCGGAGCAGGCGAGAGTGCCAGGCTAAATAACGGTGCAGTCATTTTTCCCGGAGGAGGAACGTGGACTGGAAGCGAAATAGAGATCGCTACCGGTAGTGGTAATATTGTCATAAATTCATATAACGCAGGAGGACGTTATACGGATTATACGAATAAGTGGACTGGAAACTGGAGCGGTAGTGGAAATGGCCGATGTAATTCTCCTTGGCCTGATTGGACAGGAGGTGTTAACTGGAACGGGCCGACAGCTCAGATAACTCCTGATTATACGGACCCGTGTAATTCAAGTCATACACATTCTCATCCGAGTGATGGAACGAGTGATCCATATACTTCCAATCAGAGGGGAGCAACAGATGATGGCGTTGCTTTGGTACAGACAAACGGATCACAGATTATTGACGATGGTACATATAACTCAAGAGGAAATGCCAAAACGTCTGGAGGAGGGCTTACTGACTATCAGAGACCTACCACGATTGCCATTGAGGGAAATACGACGATCGATAAAATCACTATCGGAGACTTGAGGTGGTATTATAAGACGATCGAAGTAACAACGCAACAAGTAGAACCACTTACCGGCTGTAGGCTTAGTCAAAATTGTAGTGATCAATGGCATTCTGGTCATCCTGATCATTATACTTGGGATGCTTCTGCTACCTATCACAAGCATCAACATAAGTCACATTCCTGGAACAGGGTACAAACTCTAATAGGTACCACCTTCCTTGACGCCGGCGTGTTGATATTAAATGGTGCAGAGGTTTGTGTAAACCATAATATCAGCGACAACACAAACAATGGAATTGGTGCACAATCAAGTTTTGCAACGAGTAGTACAGAAGGAGTCTTAATCTGGCCCGAGTCCGGACGTTTTACTTTGCGGGTAGGAGAAAATTTTGGCAAAATATCATTGGCTCATAAAGATAACCCTGGAAACTTGGATCATGGAAACCCCTATTTTACACAGTCACAATTCAACAATTTACCTGTGCAGAACAAAACGAATGGAAATATGTATCTTGACAAAGGTTCCGGTACAGAATACTCTTTCTTAAATACAGCGAATTTACCATTGTCTTATTACACCAATATACATGCTTTGTATGATAAAACCCCTGTCAGCCTGTTAGGGGTAAAAGGGAACTATGATGAAGATAATGCAATCATACATACATCCTCGACCGGAACTGATAATCACAAAGGGGTGATTGAAGTAGGTAGTAGAACTACCGGACAGCAGCGTTTCAAGGTTTATTCCGGCGGTGTTATCAAGAACTATTCCACAACGGCATGCAACGGTGAAGCGTGCGCAGGGGTCTTTTTCAAATCGGGCAATGTCCCCGAGTTTATAATCAAAGGGACGGAGCCTTTGTATATCCTGAACGACGGAAACTGTTGCGAGGCAGCTATTACTTTTTTTAATGGGGGAACTGCAGCTCTCGTTTCGGCTGTGCAGGGAGCAAACGCAACGGGAGACTTGTTGATCCGTGCACATGGAGAAGTAAGGATTCAAGATAATGCAGACTTCGATGCAACGGCCAAGAACAATAACGTTTCTATTCTCTCCGATCAATCACATATCTCGACAAAGGCTTTCGGCTACACAGCCGCAGGCGCAAGCGACTTAGGGCATCTTACATTGTGGGCAAAAGGAGATACATTTATCATCAACACACCGAATAATTGCGGAGGTTATGTGTCCATTGAAGGGAACTTAACTACAACCAGTACTTCCACTGGTAGCACATGGCAGACGCTTACAGATGCCGTACAACGAAACAGTGGAAAGCTTGCACGCCGGACAAACTGCAGTTCTTTCGGAGAAGAAATGGCAGCACGTGCACCAAGTGCCTTGGAGACCGGAGTGCAGACCCGTATCCAGTCTGACCGAGATTATGTAAAGGTTACTGGAGATTTCAAGCATATCGGTCAAAATGGCGGTTTGTTTGTTCAAGGTGCAGGAAAGGTAACTGTAAATGGAAAAACGGAAATTGATTTTAAAACAAAAGATGGAATTGGCGATGCCGTGATCCAGTCTAAGAATTCGTCGGTGTGGTTCAACAATGAATTTTCTTACACAGGCAATGTCACCACCGATCTTTTCATCGATGGCGAGAAGGGCGTAACCTTCAACAGCGTCAGCGGCCCTTCGACAATCGACTATACGCAAGGTACTGATCCATCAGCGCACATTGGTATCCAATCTAATGCCGGAACGATCGCGTTTAAAAACAAAGCGTTCACCTTTAAGAGCAAATCTACCGGAGAAACGCAGCTTTGGGCAGGTGCTAATATCACAAGCACGGACAATGCTCCGTTGCTGTTTGAGTATACGGTGAGAAATGATGGTCAAAACATCGACTGGTATGCCGGACGAGACATCGATTTGTCAGGCACACTCACCTTCAAGCATGATGACGCCAAGGATCACACCGGCTTTATCAAGCTGCGTGCCAATGCGAACGAAGCGGAGCTTTGGAATCACAATTCCACAGATCCTACCGGCCGGCCGGGAGCCGGTATCTGCCCGGAGATATGCGATCATAGTGATAATGGAATACATGGCAACATCTATCTCCGGAACGATGTGAAGGTTAATTATTGGGGTAAAGAAAACGTATGGATGGCCGCTAACCACGATATACATATTCAGCGGAATTACACCCACGTGGCCGGAGGAGCCGGACAGGATCCTCAGGGCTTTACGCGCTTCGTGGCCGGAAATGACATTGTAACGGGTAAAATCGGTGATCCGAACAGCACTTTCAGCTATTTACATGTGGGAGAAAAAGGCGAAAGAATCAGACACTTTGATATGAAGGCAGGTCATGATATTATCACGCATAACCATGTAAAGATCGGTTACAACGCAGCGACAGATGATGCGTTTAATACCACCTTGTTTGCCTGCAATGACATTGATATCCGCAACTCATTCTGGTATGCCGATAGCTCTACTACGAACAAGGGCAAATGGACGCGCTTGTATGCGAATCGAGACATCCTGTCAAACCAAACCTGTTTGAACTATGGCGCTCCGATTAACTTCTACACGCCGGATAACACGAAGACCGAATGGAATGTCGGTCGGAACATTATTACCGGTGATACGGTGAACTTCCGTTATGGAAATACGCAGAAAAAAGTCAGCAACCTGTCACTTGTAGCACAAGGCGGTAATATCGAGATGAGGCGCTGGACAAATATCAATTACGATAGCGACAGCTTGATTTTAATTTCGGCCGAAAGGAATAAGGATTACAGTGTAGCTAAAGCAGCAGGTTTGACTGCTAACGGCCATAAGTCGAATGGCGGATCGCCTGATAATGCTCGCTTCATACACGACGGTCATATCTATTCCAACGATTCACTGAAGATCACGCGAACAAATGACGAAGATGGAAAGACAGGAATCTACGCCGATTACCATATCCGTACGGCGATGGTGAACATTCTGGATAGTTCGGCAATGAATAAGAACAATACGGCTATAGAATCTCACCTCGGCGATATCTGGTTGGGATACAGCGTGTCGCCTTATCCATGCCCTACGCCGGGACAAACAACGCTCGGATACGATATCAACCGGTTTATATATAAGAATTTAGGTAGTACCAATAATCAATCGTTATTAATCCGCGCCGGTTATCAGGATCAGAGCAATACCACTCGTTATGGCGGCGGTAATATCTACGTGGCACAAATGAAGAATGAACTGACGACGGGAGGTACCACAGATACGGAAATATCCATCCCGTTCTCGAACGAATACTTATGTGGTAGCACGTGGAGTCCCGACTTCCTGTATAACCGCAAGGATAGCTCGATGATGATGTATGAACACGCAGGTATTATCTTCGGATTGGGACGCTGCGGTGAAGACAAAAACATCGACAAGTATGCTCCGGCTCAGAATCTGGCTTCAGGAAATAAAGTAACGAAGACCAGCCTGATTTATCGTGGTAACAAGGGCAATCTGAAGGTCGATGCCGGTACGCGCGGGAATATTATCTTGAACAAAGGCGGCTTGATCAATTTCCAGGATCCGCAGAATACGGGTAACGTGACGTTCCGTACGCGCTTCGGCGATATCGATATGCGCGATCCGTTCAATGCGGACTCGATTGCGGGTAGCCTGCTGTTCCTGGCTCAAACCGAAAATCTCAGCGACCTCTCGAAAGTAGGTTACTGCGGATGCGAAGAAGAACGTAATAATGTATACCTGCAAGACTTCCAGTATAAAGCACACGGCGCCAGCGGTAGCATCTTTGTAGGCGCCGACAATAACATCAAGCTGAACTACGGTGGTCTGCAGAATAAAGGCACGCGATACGATCCGTTCCTGAGCACCGACTATCTGGCTTGTCCGGACAGCAGCGTGGCTAAAATCGGCTCCGGATATCAGAGAGGCGGCGGGTGCGGCCCCATGTATCACTGCGATATGCACGACTCGGTGAACCAGGCGCGCAACCTGATCCTGAACTTCTATCAAGACAGTACGAATACGGATATTACGAGCGGCGGTTTTGCAGCTGTGGCATCAGACTATATCGATGTATATAAGAGTTTGATTTACAAGGGTGGTAACGGATCAGGAATGAGTGCGGTGCCCGGTGCGGGTACACTGCATGGCGAAAGTGTGGCAGGCTACGGCCTCTATATGAAGACCCAGGCGAACAAAAACAACTGGAATACGAATATCTTCAAAAACTATCCGAAGTGCCCCATGGGGTGTTCCGGCTTTGAATGTAACGGCGGCTTCCTGCATATGATATCGCGCATGACATTCCATGCCGACGCACGTATCTATGCACATAACCAGAGAGTATATCTCGGTTCTCCGGTAATCGAATCTTTCGGCCCGATGGTGCTCAACACCGATTCGATGTCTGGCGGCCGTACGGAGATCGTTATCCAGACAGACAGCCTGATCCTGCACGACAGCTTGGTCGTGAAAGGAAAGAAATTAAGATACCGTTCGTGGAGCGGGCTGAAGAACGACCGCCCGATCATAAAATTCGGATATATGCGCCGTACACCTCCGTTCACGGAATATACGAAGAACGTTTGTGGGGCAGACCTTGACGTTTGCGAGCCGTGCCACGATTATATTCGCGGCAGCAAAGATCCGGTGCATATGCTTGATACCATTACGATCAAATTTGAAGAGGGTGCCTACCTGGAACGCCTCAATTCGGTAGTCTTCGATCATACCGTGCTGACCTTCCTTACCGACTCGTTCGATCATGTACAGGGTCCTCCGGTGGAACATGCGAGAATTTATGTCGATACGCTCAGAGTACGTAATCAGGTGGATTTGTATGCCGATGCAAAACACGAGCGCGACGCACATTTCGAGCTGATTTCGGAAGAGCAGATGTCGTCGAAGAAGTATGCCGGAGTGTATACCCGCCATTACCATATGGAGCCGGTCGGCGCCTGCGGACGCAATTACAGCGAGCTCTGGCTCTCGGACGACCTGGCGCTCGACGTGATCACGACCTCTACCTTCGGAGGATTCGGATACCAGCATTCCGATGTGCATGTAGAGAACATGGCTCATCTGAATCCGGGCTTTACCTCATTGCGTCTGCGCG